>CANQQJ010000012.1 GCA_947625905.1 uncultured Clostridia bacterium
CCACCTTGACAAGGACAGCTTGAGGCGAAACTTTTTATTTTTTAAAAAAAGTGTCACCCATCATTGACAATTGTACATTATGCCCGAATAAATTCTTTGCGGGTATTTGACAATCGGGACCTTCTGTGGTATAATCTTTTTGATTATCCGTATGAAAGGAGTTTTAAAATGAAAAGCAAAAATTTTAAGATATTGGCTTTAAATCAGCTCAGAGGGCGCTGGGGCGCGGTGATCGCGGCGCTGATCGTGCCGTCGCTGGCACTGGCGGCGCTGTCGCTTCTCACCAGTCTTCCGCTTCAGATTTATAATATGTTCGCGGCGGGGCCTTATTATTTCGGAGATGCCGGCGCAAGCTATGTTCCCGCGGCCGCAATGCGCGAAACCTTGCTCTCTGTCCCCGCGTTTTTGGGCGAGATAGCGGTCTTTGTGTTATCCGCGGCTCTGCTTTACGGAATTTCCCGTTATCTGCTTAAGTTCGTTCGCGGCGGACAGCCAGTGATAGGCGAGATCTTCGGCGGCTTTACGCGCGGCGCCGAGACCTTTGGCAGAACTGTGCTGCTGCGGCTGCTTATCGCTGTGTTCACGGCCCTGTGGTCGCTGCTCTTTGTTATCCCGGGAATAATCGCGGGCTACAGATATTCAATGGCGTTTTATATCCTGGCCGATAACGACAATATTTCGGCTCATGACGCGCTGAAAGCCAGCAAGGAAATGATGCGCGGACATAAGTGGGAGCTCTTTAAGCTGCATCTGAGCTTTATCGGCTGGATTATCCTGTGCTGTATCACCTGCGGTATCGGATTTATTTTCCTGAGCCCCTACATAAACACCGCCCAGGCGAATTTTTACGAGTATCTGCGCGGTATCCGCTCGGCGGGCGCCGCGTACGCGGGCGCGCCTCAAACATTTTAAACGCGAATTATTATGAAAACGAGATTATCAACGTTTTTAAAAATTATCAGCGCTGCCGCCGTTTGCGCCGCGGCCGCGCTGAATTTTGCCCCGGTGTCGGCGGATGCGCCGCCCGAGCCGTCGGCTGACGTAACGGCGGAAGCGTCGCCGCGGCCGTCGGCTGAAGCGGTGCCCGACGCGTCGCCGGGACCGTCTGCGGACCCGGCGGAAGATGAGTCGATCGCTCTGATGGTAGAAAATATAAGCCGAATGGAGCAAATATGCGGCGCTTCGGATTTCAGGCTGTACCGCGAGGCGCCCGCCGAAAACCGTTATTTCAGAGGCGGCAGGTTCGAGCCGGGCAGCGGTATCTATCACGGCACGCCGATCGACGTGCCGTATGACGGCTTTGACAACGCTCTTAATACCGAGTATATTTGGTTCGACCAAAGCCTTACGAACGCCTCCGGCTGCGAGCGCGCGGATATCGCGCCATACAGCGAGCGCACCGGAGCGCCGTATCTTTACAACTGGAACTGCGCTTTTAAAGACAAAGAGATCGATCCCGAGGATTACTCAAACTATATAATGAACACGATCGACAACATGTCCGCCACGGGCGACGACATTCTGCTCGTGTTCGCCAAGGAATTTAATATCAACGACAACTTCACGCATCCCGAAAATTTCAAAGAGCTGTTCCGCTACGTGGCGGACTACGCCCACACCAAGGACAATATCGCGGTCGTGTGGCCGCCAAACAACGTGGGCTCGGTCAACATCAGACTGATAGACTACTACCCGGGCGACGAGTATGTTGACTGGATAGGAATGAGCCTCTATGTCATGCCGTATTTCCAGGGCGACCCGCTGCAGACTAACTATTCGAACAGCGTGGCTTTCGTGGCGGGCGACTACAGCAACGCGGTGATCGGCGCAAAGGCCCTGATCGATTATATGGACGGGTACGGCGTGAAAAAACCGTATATCATAACCGAGGGCAGCGTGGGTTTCGGCGAGACTCCGGGCAGGCCCGCCTACAAGAGCGGCAGAGAGTTCGTCGACTGGGCGCAGCAGCAGCTCAGAAGATATTATTACGAGCTGCCGCGGGTGTTCCCCGAAATAAAGATATATATTAACTTCAACCGCAATGTGAAAAGCGACTACTATCAGTACCGTTTGATAAACGTGCCCGAGCTGTCGCATGCCGTGCAGCAGGCTGTGACTAAGCCGCCTTACCTGCTTGAGTATCCTTCCGAATCTCCGATAGAGTATGTCGATATAAGCGGCGAGCGCGAAATCGACATGGAGGAAGGAGAGTCGCTGGAGCTTTCGGCGTACGCGTATGAGCCGAAGGCGCTGTATTTGACGACGCGTTATTTGATCGACGGCGAAAACGTTTTTGAGAGCAGCTACCCGCCATACTCATTCACGCTGAGCGGCGAGGATTTAAGGCGCGGAAGGCACAAGCTGACGGTGCAAAAGCTGTCGGGCGACGCTGTGCTTGACAGCAAGGAGTTTGACCTGGCCTACGACGAAACGATAGAAGTGCTCCTAAGCGGCGAAAAAATGGAGTTTGAAAAACCGCCGATAATCGAAAACGACCGAACGCTGGTTCCGATGCGCGCCATATTTGAGGCGCTGGGCTGCGATGTGCTGTGGAACGGCGACGATAAAAAGGTCACGGCGTTAAACGGAGGCGATTCGATCACCCTTGAGATCGACAGTGATACCATGACAAAAAACGGCGAGACAATAACCCTTGACGCCCCGGCAAGATTGATCGACGATGTGACGTTCGTGCCCCTGCGCGCCGTTTCCGAGGCTCTCGACCGAGCGGTATCGTGGGACGAAGCCGGCGGCACGGTGGCGATAGAGTGAGAAAATAATAATATTTTAGAAGGGAGATCATTATGGATATAAATTTACCGCAATACTTCAAGAGCGTGATCGACGCCGACAAATGCGCGGTGGTGATCTGCGATTTGAGCCACACAATAATTTATATGAATCCCGCCGCCTGCGAGCGGTATTCAAAGCGCGGAGGAGCTGTGCTCGTCGGGCGGAGCCTGATGGACTGCCACAGTCCAAGATCGCGGGAGTCGATCGAAAAGGTCGTCGCGTGGTTCAAAAAGAGCAAAGACAACAATGCGGTTTTCACGTTCCGCAACATAAAAGAAAACAAGGACGTTTACATGGTCGCCCTGCGAGACGAGTCGGGAGAGCTTATCGGGTACTACGAAAAGCACGAGTACCGCACTCCCGAAACCGCCGAGCCCTACAAAATGCCATAAATAAATCCCTCCCGCCCGGGAGGGATTTTTTAGAGGCAATAAATAGGCGCCCCCTCGGGGGAGCTGTCGCCGAAGGCGACTGAGGGGGGAGGCTCTAATTACTATTCCCTAATCACTAATCACTACGTTCGCTAATCGCTGCGTTGGCCGCGTAGTATCTGCCTTTTAGCGCCATCAGCTCGGCGTGGGTGCCGCTTTCGCAGATCTCGCCGTTGTGTATGACGATTATGTTGTCCGCGTCGCGTATCGTGGACAGGCGGTGGGCTATTGTGATGCCCGTGCGGTTTTCCATCAGATTGAGCAGCGCCCGCTGGATGTCCTTCTCGGTCTTGGTGTCGACAGAGCCCGTCGCCTCGTCGAGGACCAGAACCGGACTGCTGTGGAGCAGAGCGCGGGCGATCGCGATAAGCTGCCGCTGACCCATGCTCAGGCTGTCGCGGCTGCCCGAGACCATGGTGTCATAACCGTTGGGCAGGCGGCGGATGAATCCGTCGGCTCTCGCCAGCCGCGCCGCCTCTATTACCTGCTCGCGGGTGGCGTCGGGGCGGGAATATCTGATGTTGTCGAGTATCGTCCCGGTGAACAGGCAGGTGTCCTGCAGCACGACCGAAAAGCATTTTTCAAGGCTCTCGCGCTTGATGTCGCGGATATTCACGCCGTCGAGCAGGATCTCCCCGCTGTCCGCGTCGTAAAACCGCGTCAGCAGATTTATGATCGTGGTCTTGCCCGAGCCCGTCTCGCCCACAAGCGCCGCGTTCTCTCCGGGACGGACCTTGAACGAGATGTTTTTCAGCACCGGCCTTCCCGGGATGTACGAAAAGCAGACGTTTTTGAACTCGATCTCGCCCCTCATGCCGTCCATGCTGACGGCATTCTCGCTGTCGGGCGTTTCCTCGTTCTCATCAAGTATCTCAAAAACGCGCTCCGCGCCCGCCAGAGCCGACTGGATGTTGTTAAACAGGCCCGCTATCGAATTGAGCGGCGTGGCGAACTGCTTTGAGTATGTCATAAAGCTGACCGCGGTGCCGATAAGCAGCCCGTGCTTGGCGCACAGGATGCCGCCCACGGTGGCGGTGATCGCGAATGTAAGATTGTTTATTATGTTCATCAGCGGCATCATGTATCCCGCCCAAGTCTGCGCCGCCGTGCCGCTCGCTCGGAGCTCCTCGTTTATTTCTTTGAATTCCTCAAGCTTGGCGTCCTCTTTTGAGAAGGTTTTTATCATTTTAAGGCCGTATATGCTCTCTTCGATAACCCCTCCCAGCTCGCCCAAGGCGCGCTGCTGCCTGTAAAAATTGCCGCGGCTCCTTGACGCTATGATTTTGGTCAGCAGAAATACCATCGGCACGCACACGAGCACCGTCAGAGTCAGCGTGACGCTGAGCGACAGCATAACGACAAGCGAGCCTATGAGCGTCAGAGCCGCGGACGCCAGCTGTGTGGCGGACTGGGCGATGGTGCCGCTTATCGTGTCGGTGTCGTTGGTGAGGCGGCTCATGGTGTCGCCCCTTTGGGTCGTGTCAAAAAAACCGAGAGGCAGCCTCTGCAGCTTGGCGAACAGCTCGGAGCGCAGCGCCGAGACCAGCTTCTGAGACACCTTGAGGATCGTTGCCGAGCTGATCGTGTTTATGACCCAGTTTGTTATGTAAAGCCCGACGATTATCGCCGTCATGGTGTAGAGCATTCCTAGATCCACGCGCATAAGCTCGGGCACAAACGCGTTGAACGCTTTGCCCACATAAAGCGGTATCAGCACCGATATGCCCGACGACATCAGTGTCAGGACCACCGCTGCGATAACCGGCTTTTTGAATTTCATATAAACGGACATCAGGCGTATCAGCGTTCCCTTTTGGTTCTTGGCGCGCTCGTTGTTCGAGAACCGCGCCACGCCGCCGACCTTCGGACCGCCCATGCGCGGCATTTCAGCCCGTTTGCGTTGATTCGCGTCGGCCATGCTACACCACCTCCACCGTCTGAGAATCGTAAATGTCCCGATATATCGGGCAGTTTTCAAGCAGTTCCTCGTGCCTGCCCAGCCCCGCGAGGGCGCCCTCGTTGAGCACCAGTATCTTATCGGCGTCCATGGCGGCCGAGCAGCGCTGGGTGATAAGTATAACGGTGCGCGCGCCGCCCGATATGTTTTGCTTGACTTTTTTTTCGGTTATGGGGTCGAGCGCGCTTGTGGCGTCGTCCAGTATGAGTATCGGCGCGTTTTTCATCAGCGCGCGGGCGATCGAGATACGCTGCTTCTGCCCGCCCGAGACGTTGACGCCGCCGCTGCCCAAAAGACTGTCGGCGCCTTTTTTCATGTTGAAAACAAAGTTCGCCTCCGCGGCTTTCAGAGCGGCTGTTGTGCGCTCGTCGGGCGCGCTCGGGTCGGCCCAGTTCACGTTGTCGCGCACTGTGCCCGAGAACAGTGTCGCCTTTTGCGGCACAGGCGCGATCGCGCCCCGCAGATCGGAAATTTTTATGTCCCTGATGTCTATGCCGTCAACCAGAATTTCGCCGTCCGACACGTCATACAGCCTAAGCAAAAGCCACGCGACCGTTGATTTGCCCGAGCCCGTCGGGCCGATTATCGCGATCCTCTCGCCCGGCTCGACCTTAAACGACAAATTTTTCAGCGACGGCAGACCGCTGGAGCCGGGATATGAAAACGTCACGTTTTTAAACTCGACTCCGCCTTTGATCTTGGGCGACGCGCCGACATCCTCAAAATCATCGGCGCTGCTTAAAACCTCGCTGACCCTCTCGACCGAGGCGCGCGTCCTGACAAATGTGTTGAATATGTTTGTTATCATCATAAGAGACGACAGGATCTGGGTCATATACACGATAAACGCCGAGATCTGTCCGGGCTGCGTTAGTCCGAGACCGAACAGTTTGCTTCCCAGCAGCAGCGCCGCGCCCGTGGCAAAGCCCACAGCCAGAGTCAGGATAGGCGATATAAGCGTTATCACGATCTGGGCGCGCACGCCTTTTTTGTAAAGGTCGGTATTTTTGAGTTCAAAACGCCGGGTCTCCTCATCGTATGTGCCGAAGGCCTTGACCAGCCGAACGCCCATCAGGTATTCCTCGGCCGCGGTGTTCAGCGCGTCCATTGATTTTTGGAGCTTGCGGAAAGCGGGATGCGACAGCCTCATGCTTATAAACAGCAAAACGCCCACGACAGCCACCAGCGAATAGACGATCACGCTCATGCGGAGATTCAGCATCGAGGCGAGGACTATGCTGCCCAGGCAGGTCAAGGGCGCTTTGAAAAATATCCGCATGGTGCCGTTGGCAAACTGAGTCAGCTGCGTCACGTCGCCCGTCATGCGGATAATAAGAGAGCCGCTCTCCAAACGGTCACAGCTCTCCTGTCTTAAATTCAATATTTTTTTAAAAAGGTCATAGCGCAGTTCGGCGCCGAAGCTCTGAGACGTGCGGCTTGCCAAAATATTTCTGGAAGCGGCGAAGACCGCGCCCAGCGCCGTTACCAGGATCATGCGCAAACCCCAGAAATACACCGCCGAAACGGAGCCGCCGCCTATGCCCTCATTTATAATGTGCGACATCAGCGTCGGGCCCATAAGGTCGCAAAGAGCCTCAAACGCCACGCATATGACCGCGGCGAAAAAGCCCCATTTATACTTTCCGAAATAGCACGCGTACAGCTTCAAACAAGCGCCTCCAATCTACGAAGCCCTTTTAATTCTCCGGAATCAATCCTCTTGTCATCTTCGCGTCAAGTATTCTCATAATGCTCTCGTCGATCCTCTCGACCGAGATCGCGCCGTTTTGCACCGCGGTGCCGATAGCGTAGTGCGCCTCGTTTATGTCGGAGGGCATGAGCAGAATGTCAACTCCCGCCTCAACCGCCGATACGCAGGCGTCGGTGGTGGTGTATATGTTGCTTATCGCGCCCATGTTCAGCGCGTCGGTCGTAACAACTCCGCTGAATCCTATATCGTTTCTCAGCATTGATATTATCATCGACGAGAGAGACGCGGGAATATCGTTGCCGGTTATCCGGGGAACCGAGATGTGTCCCACCATGGCAAAGTCAGCGTCTGCCTGCGCCGCGGCGGTGAAGGGAACAAACTCGGCGGATTTAAACTGCTCAAGCGTCCTGTTTGTCTTTACAAATCCGTCATGGGTGTCGCCGCTTGATGAGCCCATTCCGGGGAAGTGCTTCACGCAGGCACTTGTTCCCGCGTTCTGCATGGCGGTTATCTCGCTCGCGACCATCGACGCCACAAGATCCGGGTCGGAGCCGAACGAGCGGCTGCCGAGCGCCGAGCCGCTGACTATGTTCACGTCGGCGACTGGGGCAAAGTCCAGATTAAATCCGAACTCTTTAAGGTTCGCGCCGAGAGTGGTTCCCGTTTCCGCCGCCGCGGCCGGGTCGCCGGTGTTTCCTATATCGCGCATCGAGGATATCGCGGGGAATCCGATATCGGCCTTCCCCAGACGCGAAACGGTTCCGCCCTCCTCGTCAACGCCGATAAACAGCGGAATTTTTGAGAAGCTTTGAGTGTTGGCGATCATCTGCTTGACCTGCTCCGCGCTCTCGATGTTTTGCGCAAAATAGATCAGGCCGCCGACCGGATAAGTCTCGAGCGCGCTTTGGGTGGTCTCGCCGGCGGAAGTTACCCGCTCGACTCCGGTTATGCTTTCGGGAGTCACGATCATCATCTGATATATTTTTTCGTCCAGGGTCATGGCGGAAATTCTGTTTCTGAGAGCGTCAAGCCGCGCGTGCGTGCCGATATACGCCGATTTTGTGGGATTGTCCCACTCGACATCATAGTCGTATGCCTCGGATACGGCGCGCAGCGGGATCAGCGTTCTGTCACCGCTTGCGCTGAGCACGGGTGCCGCGTCCAAAGCGACGCTTTTGTCATTAACGTACATGGTGCCGCTGCCGATGGTCAGACTGACCGAAACGCCGTCCTTAACGCCTATCGCGGTCCTTGTGCCCGAATCCCAGCTGACATTCGCGCCCAGCGCCTCGAAAATGGCGCGCATCGGAACCATAGTCCTGCCCCCGAGTATAATAGGTTCGGAATCAAAAGCGAGCTTTTGGTCATTTACGTATACCGTCACCTTGTTGTTATCCTCCGCGTAAGCCGAGAGCGCGGGCATCATAAACGCCGCGCAAAAAATCATAAGTCCCAATATAATTTTCTTCATATAAAAACCCTCATTTCACAGGAAAAATTTCAGTATTATATTTTATTGTACACCATTTAAAACCATAAGTCAAATAATTTTACCCAATAATAAAGCAAAAATTAATAATAAGAACCTAAAAAATTTTATTTAGTTTTTTAAAATTTACTCTTGACAAACTCCCGATAATATACTATAATGTAAAAGTTCCTGCGCGGAGCAAACATCATAAGGACCTTTAGCTCAGTTGGTTAGAGCAACCGGCTCATAACCGGTCGGTCCGGGGTTCGAGTCCCTGAAGGTCCACCATTAACACACATAGACGAACTCCGATAATCGTTTTGATTATCGGGGTTCTCTTTTCTTACGTCTTATAGCAGAGTCAGAGTTCGGTAAACTCATGAATCGTAATATTATTGCCGCTTGACAATATTTCTTGTTATAATACCTGTTTCAACAACTCTGCCGCGCTTTCTTCCGAGGGGTCATTGGTTCCCAGCTCTCCGCGGAAGGCACGGGCGAGGATGGATTTTTTCATGGTTTCGATTTGATCTAAAACAGTTTCGGCAGCTTCTTTTGCTTGCTGTGTCGTTTTTAGAATATTATCTAAAATCCTCACAATTTCTTTCTGCTCTAATGTTGAAGGTAGATTAATTTGATATTGCTCCAGAAAACTTTTCGGAACACGTTGTTGGCCTACGGCTCCGGCCATTACTGCTTTTGCCTGATCTCGAAATGATTGACTGCGAATCATATGATATAAATAGCGGTTGAATAATTTATCTCCACAGCGTAACACAAAGAACTCTGTTGTTCCAAAGCCAATGTCATTTACGAGTTTCTCAATAATTGCGGACTTTCCGTTTTCCATGCAGGGGGTGATTTTAGCAAATACTACGTCACCTTCCAAAAAGCTAGTAAATCCTCTGCGCACTTCCTTCAATAATCTGGTTTGAGGGTCTGTTATTGCTCCGTATATTTCAGATAATGAGGACATCGGGAAAAAAGATACCTCTAAATCATCCGGGAAATTTTTAGTATTTAACTTCGATGGATTGACTTTGCAGACGTCTGACAATGTCACATTTTTCCAGTTATTTAAATCAATATGGTGTATTTCTCGCCACTGCGCTGTAAGTTCTCCCATAAACGCCTTATGCAGAATCGCTGCTTTACGGGTTTCAAAACCGTCTATCACGGCCTGCGCCTTTTCTTTCGCCTCGTCCAGTTTGGCAAACAGGCTTTCTATGCGGTCAACAATACGCTGTTGCTCCGTTAAGGGTATCAAAGGAACAGGATATTTCTCAAATGCCTGTACTGTAACTTGAGGTTGAGCTGTTCCCGAAATCAACGATGTAATATTAAGCGCAGAAAATAGATAATATATATATTCCATATTCACATTTTGAATCTTGCTTTTCATAATTAGAGAATTACTTGTAACATATGAATATGGAAGTGAACGGTTCATTGTTCCGCTATAAGCACCGCGGCAGCTCATAATTGCCTGCGGTTTTTCAAACATATAAGAGCTGTAAAAACCAATTTGTCCATTTGCACCAAAAACCGGGTAACCATCTTCTTTTAGTTCTTTAGTAGAAAGGCCCTTGCCATATTCAATATCGAAAATACAAGGCGAATATACCCAGCACCAATTCTCAGGCACAGAATACGGCTGTTCTTCTATCGGAACAAGGGCCTGTTTCAGCCGTTCCTCTATCGTCAGTTCTTTTTTTTTCTTTCCCCGCGCCATATCACACCTCTGCGCTTTCCAGCGACTTCAATTCTTTCACAACGCTCATCAGAAGATCTACAGCTTCTTCCAACTGCGCGATGGCTTCTTCACCGCTTTCGATCGGGTCGGGCAGATCTTCATAGTCAACTATGGAATCATCACGGATCAGGCCCAGGTCCAATCTGTTGCCCTTCTCGGCGATCTGCTCTCTGGTAAATACGTTCCACCGCTCGTCCTGTACGGCGTGGCGGTCTTTTGCTTCATAGGCAGCTTCAAACTCCGCGAAATGCTCATTCTTCAGCGGGTTGGTCTTGCCAAAGGACGGCATATTGGTGCGCATGTCATAGAACCACACTTCCCGAGTGTTGTCTTTGTCGGTCTTTCCTCTGGTAAAGAACAGCACATTGGTCTTTACCCCCTGAGCGTAGAAAATTCCGGTAGGCAGACGCAGAACCGTGTGCAGGTTACATTTATCCATCAAGTCAACTCGAATCCGCTCACCCTCACCCTCCGCAAACAGGACGTTATCGGGAAACACCACGGCGGCGCGGGCTTTTCCGTCCGCTTTCAAGCTGCGGTAAATGTGCTGCAGGAAGTTCAGCTGCTTATTGACGGTGGTGAATGTAAAGTCATCACGGGTGGCGCGTTCGCCGCCTTTTTTGTTGCCAAACGGAGGATTTGCCAAGACGACATCATAGCCCTTCATGGATTTCCCCAAATTGGACAAGGTATCGCCTAAAATGATCTCTCCATCTATATCATGGAGCATGGCGTTCATCAGCGCCAAACGGTGGGTATCAGGGACAAGCTCACAGCCTGTAAACGCCTTTTTACGTTCAAAAGCCGCCGTATCAGCGTCCAAATCAAAGAAAGAATCCGTCCGGTCTGACACATATTGATGGGCGGCGATCATAAAACCGAATGTTCCGCAGGCGGGGTCGTTGCAGCGTTCGCCGACCTGAGGCTTCACAAGTCTCGTCATAACATTGATCAGCACACGGGGCGTAAAATATTGGCCTGCGCCGGATTTCTTCTCATTGGCGGTTTTCTCCAATAACCCTTCATACAGGTTTCCGAGCCCTTCTTCGCGGGCGGAATACCAATCCAGCCCGTCAATGGTCGTGATGATTTTTTCCAGATTTTTTGGTTCGTTAATGTAGGTCTTGGCCCCTAGGTAAATTTCCCGCACTCTGCCTGTGCAGTTTTCACCCAAATGCTCCAACAGCTCTATATAAAACTTTTTCAGTTCGATACCGCTTTTGGAAGCCAAAGCGTCCCAGCGGTAGGCTTTGGGGATCCGGCTCTCCGCTCCTGTTTCCTTCGCCATTTTCAAGAACAGTATATAGGTAAGCTCGGTCACATATTCGAGATATGTAATACCGTCATCCCACAGGACGTTACACAGGTTCCAGAGCTTTGATACGATTTCTTGTGTGGTCATGCTGTTTTTCCTCCGTCGTCGTACAGATACTCGTTGAGTTCCAGCACGATGCTTTCTAATTTATTTCCAAAAACCTTATTGATTTTCTTAAATCCGCCCTGCGCTTTAAAACGCCCGTCCTCATCAAAAACGGAGATATTCAAGACGGATTCTTCCAATAAATACTTTTCCATTCTTTTGACCCAATTCAATTCCTGCTTGGAAAATCTATGAGCCTTTTTAAGTTTATCCACGGCTTGTCTTATCCGCGCTTCGTGGGAAACGAGCGCGGAGCCGATAGCGTAACGTCGAATCAGACTGATAATATCCGCGGCAATATCTTCATTTGTCATCTGTGAAATCGCCGTATTAAGCTGCCGAGTCGTAAAACCTTCCCGGTCCAGCGCCAGCCGCAAGGATTTCAGGCTTTCTCTGGTCAGTTCCTTCGGGCGGGTGCAAATAATATTTAAAGCGGCAATTTCGTTGAGGTTTCTTTTGATATATGCCGCGAAGTCATCCAGATAATCTTCGGGCCTGCTTCCTGTGCCATAGCCTCTATTGTGTTCTAACAGCTCATCTTCCGCGTCGGATATTACCACAGGATTATTGCCGTTTGCCTTCGTTTCTTGAAGCATTTTGAACACGTCCGTATAAGCCAGGATGCAGTTTCGGGCATCATCCGGTTTGCGCTTTCTAATGTCAGCGATAAATTGTGTGGGGTCTTGCCCTCCGGTCATGCTGACGAAGTGCTCCATGGCCGTGCTGTCCATGCTGCGCTTTTTCCGCTGCAGTTTGGCAATGATCTGGTTTATCTGGTACTGTACATGTTTTTCATCCTCAAGCACTTCCAATCCGTCTAATAGCTGCGTAAACGTCGCCGATGGGTTTGCCACAACCGGTTTCATTGTATTGACAGCCTCAAGTGAATCATACACACCGACAGGATCATAAATTTCAAAGTGGGTTTTGTGGATTTCAGGGCATAATCTGGTGGCTCGTCCCATCATCTGTTCAAACAGAATACGTGATTTCACACGGCGCATGAACACAAGCGTTGTGATTTCGGGAACATCAATTCCCGTAGTCAGCAGGTCAACCGTGACCGCAATGCTTGGAAAACGCTCATTTTTAAAACGTTTTATCGCTTCCTGTACCTTTTTCTTATTTCCGCCGCCGACGCTTCCGGTGATTTTCATAATCGCATCGTTGTCAACACCCGTTTGAGAATAAATATCTTTCAGTATTTTGACAATCATATCGGCATGCTGATCATCCACCGCATAGATAAGCGTCTTCCCTTGTTCTTCCGGACATTCGGGATCAATATCACGGGCAATTTCGGTAAGAACCGTCTTATTAAAGTTTTCCGTGATAACTTGGCGATTGAAAGTGTCAATATCAAAATCCAGCTCATCCGAGAGAAGCTCGCTGTTGGTGATCTCTCCTGTAACCGGGTCATAGACGGTAACGGTATCGCCCGCTTTATAATGAATACCGTCTTTTCCTAATTTTGTGGTTAATTCATGCGGTGCATCATGGTCCACCAAATATCCTTCTATGACAGCTTCTCTATAGGTATATTTGAACACCGGTTGGCCGAAAAATTCCGTGGTTTGCAGCGCGGGTGTTGCGGTGAGCGCAATCTTAACAGCTTCGAAGTATTCAACGACGCTGCGATATTTGCTTTGGTAATCGGTTTGATCTCGATATAAAAGCTCGTCCTCGCCCATCTCCTTGTCCAATATGTAACCTCTGTGCGCCTCGTCAATAATCACAAGGTCATAGTCGGAAACAGCGGGCATCGTATCCTCGGCATTGTAAAGAATACGTTTTACCATACTTTGAACCGTTGCCACCTGAATACGGGTTTCGCGGTCAATCGTTTTGTCATCAAGCCCTTTGACATTATAAATATCATCAAGGGTCATCAAATCTTCCAGTTTGACTTCCTTAAAAACATCTTCCGCCTGTTCTCCCAATGCGTTACGGTCTACAAGAAACAGAATGCGGCGGAAGCGTTCGGTTTTCAGGAAACGATAAATCAGGCCCAAGATCGTTCTTGTTTTGCCCGTGCCTGTAGCCATTGCCAGAAGGATATTCTGCTGTCCGTTGATGATCGCATTTTCGGTAGCCTGAATAGCCTTCATCTGATATTCACGCAGATTCAGGCCGTCTTTATCTCTCAGAAGGTCATACGGCATTTTTTGTAAAGCCCGATTTGCAGTCTCAATATCTTTTTCCAGCAGTTCCATAATACCCGTGGGGCTTATCCAGCCTTTTAATGCCTTTGGCGCATTATCGGGCAGTCTCAGATCCAAGAACCAAATGCCGCTTTTTGTGTCATATTGTTTCAAATATGGCCTTCCGTTGGTGGCAAAGGTGAACGGAACTTTATAATTGCCCCATGTACCGATCTGATATTGGGCATCTTTCTCACGAATATTTTCGGAGTACTCCTTGCACTGGTAGTCAATGACAGACGGAATATCTTTATGAATCGCCTTGGCCTCCATGGTTGCAACCATCCGGTTATCAACAAACAAAGCATAATCCGCATAGCCTTTGTTGCCGACCGTGGAATCGGTAGGCCATTCGGCGATTGCAATATTACGCCCTTTTTCGGGCCGGGTTCCCTTAGAATAACGCAGATTTTGTGTATCGGCCTCCCAGCCGACTTTGCGGAGCTGTTCATCAATAAGATATCGGGTTTCCGCCTCCGTGCGAATCCTTTGGCTTGCCGCCTTGCCCGCCTGTTGCTTTCGGGTTTCTTTCGCTACTTCGGGGGAAGCAGCAGCTGCGGCCTCTGCCTCATGTACCAGCTTTTCTTCCTGCTCTTGTTCGGCTTGTTTGTCGGCGGCAACAGGCGCAGAATCGTTCCGGGGCATCACAAAAGGCTTGTTTTGGTAATTCCAATCCCCATAAGTTTGCATAAACCACTCGCACAGGCCGTATGCCATTTGGAGCAATGTTTTACTTTCTTCAACAGAAGCATAGTTTTCATGTACTGCCTTGTTGCGTATTTTTCGGAGTGCATGGAGAATATCCGATAAGTCCCTTGTGATCAATCCTTCCCGTAAAAGCGTGTCAATCCGTGCTGCGGCAGTATTATCACAGGGCAGTTCCAGACGGTCATATGTAAAAATCAGATTTACGATTGTTTCACCGATCATACCCAATTTCATAAGGCAGGAATTAGCGTCGGAATAGCAATATTTTTCTGCCAACTCACCAAAATTGGCCAGCACCGGAAAATGGCTATTCAAAAACTTAAAATTCGATTTCATGGCAATCTCTCCTTAAATGGGTAGTGTAAAAAAATAGATCTTCTATAATAAATTTCATAATATAGACCGAAAGGTCAATTTTTGACTATTTCGCCTAAATCTAATATAACATTGATTTTTTGACATGTCAAGAACGTGATCTATATTCGTTCTGTCTTAAACAGGTTTCGGAAAGCGTTTAAGTTTTGAATTTGCGGGTGTTTGGTCCGCCAAAGCGGAACCGTGCGGACACTTGTCTCGGCGGTTTATTCAAGAAAGCTCTTGCGGAACTGTTTGGGAGAGATATGTTTCGCCTCCCGGAACCGGCGTATAAAATAACTTGTGTTGGAGAATCCGACCATCATAGAGATCTCGGTTATGCTCAGATCCGAGGTCGTAAGCAGCGTTTCGGCGGCCGATAACCTCACGTAGTTGAGGTAATCGGTAAAACTTTGCTTCATGATCGTTTTAAAAAGCCGCGAAAAATAACTGTAGCTCAGATTGCACAGCTCAGCCATTTCGTGCGCCGTTATGTCATAGCGATAATTGACCGCAACATAGTCAATAACCTTTTGGCAGCGTTTGATCAGATTTTCATTCACTCCGCTGCTCAGATTCAGATTTATCCCGCGATCGTTCCAATAGCGCAGGATCCATAAAAATATCCGTCCTATATTTGTGCGCAGCGCCAGCTCGTACCCGTACTTTTTTTCCGTGTATTCACGAAGATTTTCCCTGAACAGAGAGGGCAGGAGCGTTTCGGAGATCTCTTCCGCGCGGAACACGCGCTGATGATCAGCGTCGTTCAGAGTGAACGGAAGAATATATTTCATTTCAAAAGCGCTGGGCAGAGAACTGCAAAGGACCTCGGGCTCAAAACGCATTACCAAATAGGCGCTGATATTATCCGCGCCGCTTTTGCCTCTTATTAGGTGGATCTCTCCCGAGTTTATCAGCACCATATCGCCCGGCCCGAATTCGTAATGATTTGCGCCGAGCAAAATGTCATGATATCCGCGGTCGCAGTATATAAGCTCGATGTATTGATGCACGTGCGCCCGAACAAAAAGGGTTTTCGCTTCGCTCGATTGATAGTGCATAACGATCGATTGATTTGTTCCGTCCTGATTCTTGACGGGGTTTTCATGCAAAAATTCCATACGCGTCCTCCAATTTGATTTGCGCTCCCAAATGACAAAATTTTTATATTTTTAAGTTGTTTTATTATATCATATTATTGTTAAATATGCTATACTTTTTTAAAAAAATATTTACTATTTCGGAGGTTGTTAATTGTGGATAAGAAACTCAGGATCGGTATCATAGGATGCGGCGGGATCGCCAACGGCAAACATCTGCCCGCCCTTAAGCAAATTCCGGAAGCGGAGATGGTCGCGTTTTGCGACATTATTCCCGAACGCGCCGAAAAGGCGGCAAAGGAATACGGCATACCCTCCGCCGCGGTATATGAGGATTATACCGAGATGCTTCGCAAAGAGAAGCCGGACGTTGTGCATGTGTGCACGCCGAACAGCTCCCACGCCCCCATATCCGTGGCGGCAATGGAGGCGGGATGCCATGTAATGTGCGAAAAGCCGATGGCAAAAACCGTGGAACAGGCCAAAACCATGCTGGACGCGCAAAAGCGGACCGGAAAGAAGCTGACGATCGGTTATCAGAATCGTTTCCGTCCGGACAGCATTTATTTGAAGCGCGCCTGTGACCGCGGAGATCTGGGTGAAATTTATTTTGCGAAGGCCCACGCGCTCAGGCGGAGAGCGGTTCCCACCTGGGGCGTTTTTCTTGACGAGGAAAAGCAGGGCGGCGGCCCTCTCATAGACATCGGCACGCACTCACTTGATCTGACGCTCTGGTGCATGGATAACTACGAAGTGGAATCCGTGAAAGGCGCCGTGTACAAAAAACTTGGCGATCAGACAGAGACAGGAAACGCCTGGGGTGATTGGGATCCCCAAAAATACACCGTTGAGGATTCCGCTTTCGCTTTTATTACGATGAAGAACGGAGCCACGATCATTTTGGAAAGCAGCTGGGCGATCAATATGCTTGACACCCGCGAAGCGTCAACTACTCTGGCGGGAACCAAAGCCGGCGCGGATATGAACGACGGCCTGCGCATAAACAGCGTTGATTTTGGAAAGCTGACGATCCTCAAACCGTGTCTGGACGCTGAAGGCGTTGATTTTTACGAAGGCGACAGCACTCCTCCGGGGTATCTTGAGGCTCGCTGCTGGATAGACGCGGTCCTCAACGACACCGAGCCCGTGGTCAAACCGGAACAGGCCTTTATGGTCACGCGGATATTGGAGGCTGTTTACACGAGTGCCAAAACCGGAGAAACGATCAAATTCTGATACACGGTCAAAACATAGGCATTTATATATTTTAAGTATATTTTAAGGAGGTTGTTATTTATGAAACTCGGAGTTATGAATCCGGTCCTCAATGAGTTTTCGTTTGAGGATGCGCTGAAATATCTTAATTCACTCGGGGTGCAATGTATCGAGATCGGCGCGGGAGGCTTTCCCGGCGATGCGCATCTCAAGCCCGCCGAGCTGTTGAGCGCGCCGGAAAAAGTTCGGGAGTACAAGGAGCTTGTCGCCAAGTACGGTTTGGAGATCGCCGCGATCAGCTGTCACGGCAATCCGCTGCATCCGCAAAAGGAGGCTGCCGAGAAATATCACAACGAATTCAAAAACGCGATCCTTGCCGCGGAAGCGCTCGGAGTCAAGACGATCATCGGATTTTCGGGCTGCCCGGGCGACTGCGAAAATTCTATGTACCCCAACTGGGTAACCTGCGCGTGGCCCGATTATTTTGGAAAAATTCTGGATTGGCAATGGAACGAAAAGGTCATTCCTTACTGGAAGGAAATGGCAGAGTTTGCCGAGAGCCACGGCATAGAGCATATCGCGTTTGAGATGCATCCCGGCTTTGTGGTTTACAATCCCGAAACGCTTCTCAGGCTGCGCGCGGCTGTCGGCGATATTATCGGCGCGAACTTTGACCCCAGCCATTTGTTCTGGCAGGGCATTGACGCCGTGGCCGCGATAAAAGCGCTCAAAGGCGCCATATATCATTTCCACGCGAAGGACACGCGTATTGATGAGAGCAACACAAAGGTCAACGGCGTTCTTGACTGCAAAAGCTACGCCGATATTATGAACCGTTCATGGGTCTTCCGCACCGTGGGCTACGGCCACGGCAAAGAGGTATGGAACGACATAATCAGCGCGCTGAAGACGGTAGGCTACGACGGTCCCGTGTGCATAGAGCACGAAGACGGACTTATGTCTCCCAAAGAAGGCCTTGAAAAGGCGGTCGCTTTCTTAAATGATGTGCTGATCTACGAACAGGCGGGTGAAATGTGGTGGGCCTGACAGAAAAAAAGCATGTTTTGGGCATCATCGGTTTCGGAGGCATGGGATCTCATCATGTCAGAGTGCTTAAAAGCACCGCGTACAGCCGCCTGAGAGTGAAGGGCGTGTATGACATCAATGAGTCAAGAATGAAAACCGCAGAGAGTATCGGACTGAGATCATATCCCTCCAAGGAGGCGCTGCTGTCGGATCAAGAGATCGACATCGTTCTCGTCGCGGCGACCAACGAGGTCCACAAAGAGCTTTGCATTGACGCTCTGGCCGCGGGCAAACACGTGATCTGCGAAAAGCCCGTTACGGTCTCGTCGGCCGAGCTGCTGGAGATCATGGACGCGGCGAAGAAATATCAGAGGGTGTTTACCATAGACCAGAACCGCAGGACCAACCGTGATTTTGTCCTGATGCGCCGCAATGTGGAAAGCGGGATCATCGGAGAACCTTATGTCATTGAGTCCCGCGTTGAGGGTTCTCGCGGCATGCCTTCGGGCTGGCGCACGATCAAGGCGCTGGGCGGCGGCATGATGCTTGACTGGGGCGTGCATCTTATCGACCAGATCATGTATATGATCGACCGCAAGGTCGTCAGCGTTTACTGCAAGATGTTTTCTATCGAGTATCCGGAGGTGGACGATAATTTCCGCCTTACCATGACGTTCGATAACGGATTGGTTGCCCACATAGAGGTCTCCACGAACAACTACATCACCCATCCGCGCTGGTACGTGCTGGGACGGAACGGAACTTTGGTCGTGGACGATTGGGACTGCAGCGGCAGGATCGTCCGCCGCACCGACAAAGAGGACGTCTGGGAAGAGGAGATCATTTACACAAGCGCGGGCCCCACAAAGACCATGGCGCCGAGAAATAAGAATTCCACCGAGACCATTTTGCTCTCGATGCCGACGGACGTCACGGACGATATAACTGTCGTCTATGACGGAATGCTCGACGCCGTTGAAGGCAGAGCGGAACTGAAGATCAAGCCCGAACAGGCGCTGCGCGTCATGTATGTCATGGAAGCCGCGTTCCTTTCGGCGGAAAAGGACGAAGCGATAAAAACAGATATTTAAATCGCTCTCGGTTTTGTATACGTTGATTTAAAATATTTTAAACAGATGAAGTGATATTAATGAATATTTCGTTACAGCTCTATTCGGTAAAGGTTGACGCGGGAAAAGATTTCAAGGGCACGATAAAGCGAGTGGCGGAAATCGGTTATGACGGCGTGGAATTCGCGGGTTTCGGCGGACTGAACGCGGCCGAGCAGAAGGCATGGCTTGACAGCTGCGGACTGTACGCGAAAAGCTCGCACTGCGACAGGAACCTTTTTGAGACCGCTTTGGACGAGACTTTGGCGTACAACAGAGATATCGGCGCAAAGTATATGATCCTTCCAAGCCCCTGCGGAAGAAAACTGCAAACAAAATCGGATGTTGATGAGATGGTTTCTCTCTTAAATCACGCCGCGGAAAAAGCCGAGGCTTACGGTTTGAAGATCGGATACCACAACCACGCGCTTGAGTTTGAGAAGATCGACGGCGAGTACATACTGGATCATATCGCGAAGGGCACCGTCGACAATGTGGCGCTGCAGCTGGATGTGTATTGGGCGAGCTATGCCGGCGTCGACCCGATCGAGTATATCAAAAAGTTCGGCTCAAAAATTGAGTTGATCCATTTGAAGCAGATCGGCGCCGAAAAGAAAAACGTGTGTCTGCCCGACGGCCGGCTTGACATGGCACAGATCGTCAAGACCGCGGTATATTCCAAGGAATTTACGGTCGAGCAGGAGCCGAACAGCGCGGAAGGCGAAAGCGATATTTGGAACATGTTAAAGCGAAATGTTGAATATATGAAAGGATTGATATTATGATTCGCGTAACGGTGTGGAATGAATTTATACATGAAAAAAAGCGTGAAGAAGTGAAACAGGTTTATCCTAACGGTATTCATGAAGTGATCGCGGATTTCCTCCGCTGTGATGATATTTCCGTTCGATGCGCTGCCTTGGATGAGCCCGAGTGCGGTCTGACGCGGGAGGTCGTGGACAGCACCGATGTGATGATATGGTGGGGACACTGCGCGCATGACAAGGTGCCCGATGAAATAGCCAAGCGGGTGCAGGAAGCGGTCTTGAAGGGAATGGGAATAATCTTTCTCCATTCCGCGCATATGTCAAAACCGTTTCATCTGCTGATGGGCACAAGCGGAACGCTGGGATGGCACGTGGACGGAGACAAGGAACGAGTTTGGGTGTGCGCACCTTCCAGTCCGATCGCGAAGGGGTTGGGAAGATATTTCGAGCTGCCGCAGGAGGAGACATACTCGGAGCCGTTTGATATCCCGGAACCCGACCGTCTGGTTTTTATCAGCTGGTTCGCTAGCGGAGAGGTATTCCGCTCCGGCTGCTGCTATAACCGCGGCAGAGGAAAGGTGTTCTACTTCCAGCCCGGTCATGAGACGTGCCCGACGTATTATATCCCGGAGGTACGGACCGTGATCAGAAACGCTGTGCGCTGGGCGGCCCCGGAGGATAGGGTCGAAGAACTGGTATGTCCGAATGTGGCTCCCGCCGAGCCTTGCGGGGTTTAACCGCTGCAGCGCCTCACGGCTTATATAAGTTTTAAAAATTTTTCAAAAAATTTCAAAATTTCTCTTGCAATCGGGAAATTGATGTGTTATAATTTATCTCTGTGCGAAACCGCACAAATAAAATCAATACGCACGTCCCGTGATTTTTTCGGTTGTGCCGCGTTCCCATGTCGGTTCCGAAAAAAGCTGATCGGGGCGGAGGTATAACTTTACGGAGGTGTAAAATCATGGGAGTAGTTCAGATGAAACAGTTACTGGAGGCAGGCGTTCACTTCGGACACCAGACCCGCCGCTGGAACCCCAAAATGGCTGAGTACATTTTCACGGAGAGAAACGGCATCTATATCATTGACCTTCAGAAAACTGTAAAGAAAATCGAGGAAGCGTATTACTTTACGCGCGACGTCGCGGCCGAGGGCGGCACGGTCCTGTTTGTGGGAACCAAGAAGCAGGCCCAGGAAGCGATAAAGGAAGAAGCCGAGAGAACGGGTATGTTCTATGTTAACGCGAGATGGCTGGGCGGAATGCTCACAAACTTTAAGACCATCAAGCAGCGTATCGGCAGACTGTATCAGCTGGAGAAGATGACAGAGGACGGCACAATGGATCTTCTGCCCAAGAAAGAGGTCATCAAGCTCAACCTCGAGAAGGAGAGACTTGAAAAGTTCATGGGCGGCATCAAGGAGATGAAGGCTCTTCCGTCGGCGCTGTTCGTTGTTGACCCCAGGAAAGAGAAGAACGCAATAGCCGAGGCCCACAAGCTGGGTATCCCCGTTATCGCGATCGTTGATACAAACTGCGACCCCGAGGAAGCAGATTATCCCATCCCCGGAAACGACGACGCTATCCGCGCGGTGAAGCTCATTGTCACCACGATCGGAAACGCCATTTTAGAGGGCAAGCAGGGCGAGCAGCTTGAGGACAATACCGAGAAAAAAGAGGATGAAGTAAATCTCGACATGCTCGACGAGTAAAAGCCTCTCCCCGGGGAGAGGTGTCCGCGGAGCGGACGGAGTGGGGCTGTGATTTCTAAAAGCAATTTGTCCCCCCCTCAGTCGCCTTTAGGCGACAGCTCCCCCCGTGGGGAGCCCGAATATTAAAAACACGAAAGGAAGAAATATAAAATGGCATTTACTGCAAAAGATGTAAAAGAGCTCAGAGAGATGACCGGCTGCGGCATGATGGACTGCAAAAAGGCGCTGGTCGAGACCGACGGCGACAAGGACGCGGCGGTTGAGTATCTGAGAGAGAAGGGCCTCTCGAAGGCCGCTAAGAAGGCGGGCAGAATAGCCGCCGAGGGTATCGTTCTGTCGCATATCGACGGCGGAGTGGGCGTTGTTGTTGAAGTCAACTCCGAGACCGATTTCGTTGCCAAGAACGATGATTTCAGAAGCTTTGTTTTGGACGTTGCGAAGACGATCGCGGCCGAGGATCCCGCGGATGTTGAGGACCTCAAGACCAAGACGATCGCGGGCGGCAGCCAGAACGTGGGCGACGCTCTGACCGAGAAGATCGCTAAGATAGGCGAGAACATGAACATCAGACGCTTTGAGAGGATCTCGACCGACGGCGTTGTCGTTGACTATATCCACGCGGGCGGAAAGATCGGCGTTATGGTAGAGGCTCAGGCTCCCGCCTGCGAGCAGGTCACCGAATGTCTCAAGAACGTGGCTATGCAGATAGCGGCGCTCAGCCCCAAGTATCTGTCAAGCGCCGACGTTCCCGAGGACTACAAGGAGCACGAGAAGGAGATCCTTATCGCTCAGGCCAAGAACGACCCCAAGAACGCGAACAAGCCCGAGAACATCATCGAGAAGATGATCACGGGCCGTCTCGCCAAGGAGCTCAAAGAGGTCTGCCTGCTTGAGCAGCCCTATGTTAAGGCTGTAAACAAAGAGACCGTTGCCGATTACGTTAAGCAGGTCGGCAAAGAGATCGGAGCCGACGTCAAGATCACAAAGTTTGTACGCTTTGAGACCGGCGAGGGCATCGAGAAGAAGCAGGACGATTTCGCGGCAGAAGTCGCCTCAATGATCAAATAATCAAAGCATAACACAGCGGCGCGCAAAATTGCGCGCCGCTTTTTTAAAGCAAATTTTTAAATGCGTCAGTCGCCGAAGCAGATGCCCATCTGACGCGCGGTAACCACCTCGTTGCAGTCGGGCGTTACGACCTTGAGCTTTCCCGCCACGTCCTTGAGAGGCACGGGAACGATCTCGTTGTCCTTGAGCGCGATCATGTAGCCGTACTTCTTTTTGGCTATCAGCTGCGCGGCGCTGGTTCCGATCCTTGTCGTCAGAACTCTGTCGTAGGGGCAGGGGCTGCCGCCGCGCTGGAAGTGTCCGGGAACGCAGACTCTGATTTCGTTGGGGTGCTTGTCGCGCAGCTCGTCGGCAATGCGGTAAGCGATCGAGGGCTGCTTCATCGCCGCTCTGTGCTTTTTGAATTCCTTTTTGCTCATGGCGGCCTCCTCTTTGGAGATCGCGCCCTCGGCCACCGCGAGTATCGAAAAGCTCTTGCCGATGCTGGCGCGCTTGGCGAGCTCGCGGTTCACGCTGTCGATATCATAGGGTATCTCGGGCAGGAGAATAACGTCCGCGCCGCCCGCGATTCCCGCGTACAGCGTGAGCCAGCCCACCTTGTGGCCCATTATCTCAACGATGAACACGCGGCTGTGGGACGTGGCCGTGGTGTGGATGCGGTCAATAACGTCGGTCGCCACGTTCAGCGCGCTGTAGAAACCGAAGGTCATGTCGGTGCCCCAGAGGTCGTTGTCTATCGTCTTTGGCAGGCCGATGATGTTGAGACCCTCCTCGCTGAGCAGGTTGGCGGTCTTGTGCGTTCCGTTTCCGCCCAGCACTACCAGACAGTCCAGCTTCATCTTTTTATAGTTCTTTTTCATTTTATCGACTTTTGTCAGGCCGTCCTTGTCCTTGTCAAGCATGTTCTTAAACGGTTGGCGCGAGGTACCCAATATCGTGCCGCCGCGTATCAGCAGGCCCGAAAAATCTATCGGCTCCATTTTGCGGTAAACCCCGTTTATGAGGCCGTAATAGCCGTTCTTGATACCGTAGATCTCAAGGTCCGCGCCGAAGTGCTCATACAGCGCCTTTGCCACGCCTCTTATCGCCGAGTTGAGACCCTGGCAGTCGCCGCCGCTGGTGAGAATACCTATTCTTTTCATGTGAAAACCTCCTGTTTTATATAATTATTTAAATATTTTCGGATCGTTTATGTCGCAGAGTATTTTTGTCCTGTGTATGTTGTAGCCCGTGACGCGTATATCCGCGTTTTCGGTCAGATATTTTATCAGCGCCTCTGCGGCTATCTCGGGCTTCAGGTTTTTTTGCCCGCCCGCCGACAGCGTGATATAAAGCTCGATCCCCTCGTCGGTGACCTTCGGAGCCTCGGCTCCGAGCACAAAGTCCATAAGGTTAACTTCCCTCTCGCCCTTCTTTTTGGTGCGCTTGATTATTTTGACCTCGGGCAGCGCGAAAAATTCTCCGGCCGCTTTGGGCGCGTTTTCGCCCGCGCCGCCGCACAGCAGCGTCAGACGGTACTCTGCGCCGAAAATATCGTTGGCCGAGATGTTCGGGTCTCTGACCGATATTATCCTGATGTCGGGAGGCAGCGCGCTGTTCAGCCGTTTCATGATCTCGCCGTCCGAGACGCCGCGTTCAAACTCGATGTCCACACACTCGCACGAGCTTGTGACGCCCACCGAAAGCGGGAGCGAGAACGTCATTTTCATGTGCGGGTTAAAGCCTTGGCTGTAGACCGCGGGCAGCTCGGCGCGCATGATCGACCGCGTGAAGCAGCGCAGCAGATCGAGGTGGGATATATATTTCGCCATGCCCGTTTTGGAAAACACAAGCCGTCTTTTACTCAAAGCAGACACCTCCTCCGAACGACGCCGCACCGCAGCCGCCGCATTTTTCGCGGCAGTCCGGGGTGGTCTTTTCCTCATACGCCCTCTTGTGCTCTTTTATAAGATACGATTTCGGCACGCCAATATCGGCGTAGTCCCAGGGCAGTATCTCGTCATAGGGTATCCTGCGATTCGCGTAAAACGCCGGGTCGATATTGTTTATCCTAAACGCCTCGAGCCACTTTTCATAATCGAAAAAGTCGGTCCAGCCGTCGAACTTGCAGCCCAGCTCGTGGGCGGTGATAAGCACCTCCGACAGCCGTCTGTCGCCCTTGGCGAACACCGCCTCAAGCAGGCTGATGTCGCTGTTGTGCCAGTTGTACACGATCTTTTTCGAGCGGATATTCTCTTTCAGGAATCTCGCTTTGTCCTCCATCTCGGAGATAAGGTTCTGAGGTTCCCACTGAAACGGCGTGAACGGCTTCGGCACAAAAAACGAAGTGCTTACGGTTATGCTGACGCTCCTGCCCTTGCGCTCCTCGGGCGGTATCGAGAAAAATCCCTCGTCGATCACCTTTTTGGCAAGATCGGCTATGCCCTTGACGTCGTCATATGTCTCGGTGGGCAGGCCCAGCATAAAGTAGAGCTTTATGCGGTTATACCCGCCGCCGAAGGCGATCCTTGACGTTCTGATGAGGTCGCTTTCTATGACGTTTTTGTTTATAACGTCGCGGAGGCGCTGGGTGCCCGCCTCGGGAGCGAAGGTCAGACCGCTCTTTTTTACCTTCTGCACCTTTTCCATAAGCTCCATTGAAAAATTGTCCACCCTCAGCGAGGGCAGCGACAGATTGATGCGCTTGTCTACCGTCATGCCGAGCAGCCTGTCGATCAGCTCCTGAAGCTCCCGGTAGTCGCTGGTCGAGAGCGACGACAGCGACATCTCCTCGTAGCCCGTATTTTTGATGCAGCCGTCGGCTATGCCGCACAGCCGATCCACCGAGCGCTCGCGCACCGGGCGGTAGATATACCCCGCCTGGCAGAATCGGCAGCCGCGGATACAGCCGCGGAACAGCTCAAGCATGATGCGGTCGTGGACCGTTTCCATAAACGGAACGATCAGCTTTTCGGGCGCGTAGCATTTGTCAAAATCGAGTATTATCCTCTTTCTGACCTGTTTCGGCACGCCCGGGCGGTTGGGTTCAAAGCGCTTTATCGTGTTGTCGTCACTGAATTCCACATCATAGAATTTCGGCACGTATATGCCGCCGAGGGCGACCAGCGACATCAAAAAGTCGTCGCGGCTCTTTCCGCTGCCGCACCACTTTTTGTATTCGTCCATGATCTCGCCGTTGACTTCCTCGCCCTCGCCGAGGATAAAGAAATCGACCAGTTCGGCCAGAGGCTCGGCGTGATAGGCGCAGGGGCCGCCGCAGCAAACAAACGGGTCGCCTGCGCCGCGCTCGCGGGTCCTGAGCGGGATCCCCGCCAGATCGAGCATATTGACCACGTTCGAGTAGCTCATCTCGTATTGCAGAGTAAAGCCCACAATGTCAAATTCTCTGACCGGCGCGCAGCTTTCCATCGAGAGCAGAGGGATATCCCGTTCCCGCATAAGTTTTTCCATGTCGTCCCAGGGCGCGAACACGCGCTCGCACACCGTGTCCTCCCTTTCGTTCAGCATGTGGTACAGTATTTTCATGCCCAGGTGCGACATTCCCACCTCGTATACGTCGGGGAAGCAAAACGCGAACGACATCATGTCGTCGGTCTTGTCCTTGTGCACGCTGCCGAACTCGTTTCCTATATAGCGCGCGGGTTTCTGCACCCGCCGCAGGCAGTCCTCATAATCGGTTCTGTAGTCTCTCATCTGTTACCTCGTAATATTTTTGATTTATTTAAGCATAGCATAATTTTTTTGTAAAATCAATATAATTTAGGCTGATTTTTTGTTGCAAAGGCTAAAAAAGAGTGGTATTATATAATGCGAGGTGAGCGACAATGAGCGGCGTGGTCCATCCGATACCGCCGGTATTTGACAAAAACTCAAAAATACTGATACTCGGCAGCTTTCCGTCGGTCAAATCGCGGGAGGCGCGGTTTTTCTACGGCCATCCCCAAAACCGATTTTGGAAAACTCTGGCCGCGGTGCTTGGCGCTGACACGCCCGGGACCGTTTCGGAAAAGAAGCGCTTTTTGCTGAAAAGCAATATAGCGCTGTGGGACGTGATACGCGCCTGCGAGATCAGCGGCTCGGCCGACAGCTCGATCAAAAACGCGGAGCCCAATGATTTTTCGGAGATATTCGCCGCAGCGGATATAGGCGCGGTGTTCGCCAACGGCGGAACGGCGCACGGACTTTACCGAAAATTTTTCCCCGATAAAGAGATAACAAAGCTCCCGTCCACCAGCCCCGCCAACGCGGCGTTTTCGCTTGAGCGGCTTGTCGGAGAGTGGAAAATTATTTTGAAGTATTTATAAAGGAGACCCCCAATGAAAAAAAGCGCAAGGATCACCGCGGTTGTTCTGGCGGTCTGCATGGCGCTGCTCGGCGCGGCGTTTACGTTCCCCGACGTGCGCCCCGGCGAGTGGTACACCGAAAACATAGAGGCGATGGCCGCCGAGGGACTGCTCAACGGCTACGAGGACGGCACGTTCAGACCGGGCGGCACGATAACTTACGCCGAGTTTGTGAGCGTGGCGGCAAGGTGCGTCGGCGCAGCTCCCGCGCAAAGCGGTTCACACTGGGCGTCGGGTTACATGAAGCGCGCCTATGAAAGCGGATGGTACGACTACGACGAAATTTATGAGGCGGACTTCGACAAGCCCATAACCCGCCAAATGGCGGTCAAGATAGTCGATCTGGCGTTTGATATTCCGCAGAACGAGCAGGAGAACAACGCCTATTACAAATACATGACGTCGATCAAGGATTTTAACGATATACCCGGGCGGTACGGATATTTGGTCGTTCGCGCCTATAACAACGGAATTCTGACCGGAGACGAGAACGGGAATTTCAATCCGCTCTCGAATCTGACCCGGGCCGAGGCGTGCGCCGTTATCATGCGCGCGAGAGGAAAGAGTCCGGTTCCCGCCGCGCAAGGAGCGCCGGCATATACTCAGCCGCCGAAGGCAGCGGCGATAAGCGGCGGCGTTTCGCAAAACGGAAAGCTGTCGGTTTCGGGCGTCGATCTTGTGAACCAAAACGGCGAGCCGATCGTGCTCCGCGGCATGAGCAGCCACGGCGTGCAGTGGTACGGGAACTTCACGTCCCGTAACGCGATAAAGAATACCGCGGACTTTGGCGCCAATCTGTTCCGCGTCGCGATGTACACGGGAGAAGGCGGGTATCTCGACCAAAGGGAGAGCGTGAAAAACGCGGCGTACGCGGCGGTCGACAACGCAGTTTCAAATGATATGTACGTGATACTTGACTGGCACATACTGAGCGACGGCGACCCGATGTCTCACGTGAGCGAGGCGGCGGAATTTTTTGCAGAGGCGTCGCGGAAATACGCGGATGTGCCCAACGTGATATTCGAGATATGCAACGAGCCTAACGGAAACATAAGCTGGAGCGGAAATGTCAAGCCCTACGCGGAGACGATAATTCCTATAATCAGACAAAACAGCGATGCGGTGATACTGGTAGGTTCTCCCACATGGAGCCAGGACATAGACAAGGCGGCCGACGATCCGCTGAGTTTTTCGAACATAATGTACACCTGCCATTTCTACGCGGGCACCCACGGCGCGTGGCTGCGCGACCGCATAGACTGCGCCCGCTCAAAGGGCGCCCCGATATTTATAAGCGAGTGGGGCACAAGTGCGGCGGACGGCAGCGGCGGAGTGTTTCTCTCCGAGTCGGCCGAGTGGCTCGACTTTCTGGCGCAGCGCGGCATCAGCTGGGCGAATTGGTCTCTGTGCGACAAGGGTGAGACCTCGGCGGCGCTCAGACCCGGAACGAGCCCCGACGGAACGTGGAGCGATACCGATTTGAGCGAGTCGGGGAAATTCGTGTTCTCAAGGCTTAGATGATCTTCGGCGGCGCGCGGCCGCGATGAAAAATCTTGACTGTAATCAAAAAATATACTATAATATAGACACATTTTAAGCGAGGCATAAGAATGAACGAGACAGAAGCGACAAAAATCGTTGATTGTTTGACAAGCGACGGCAAAATTTCGTCCGTAGCGCTTCGGAACTATATTCAAAGCGCCCTTGAGCGGAATATGTTTGACTTGGACGGCGTGTGTCCGAAGCGGAGTTTCGCGGACGCGGGCGATTTTGTCATGAAAGACTTTGAGGACAGCTTTTTCGATACTTACGATACATATGAGTATATTCTCGAAAATGAGGATCTGTCGCCGAAAGGACGGAGCGTTATAGAGGGAGCCATGTCGGCGCTTGGCGGAGCGTACCTCAGGGCAAGGAACCTGACCGAGATCTCGCGCGGCGGAAGCATTGACGATACGGAGCTTGTGCCGATAGACCTGACGGAGTACGCGGCGCAGTTTGCCGAGTATCTGCGCTCGGTGGTTTCGGCCGAGGTCGGAAAAGGCATAAGGCTTGTGCGCGGAGCCCGAAAAAGTTTGATGTGCGCGGCGGAGAGCACGATGCTGACATTGATACTCATTAACTTTGTGCATAACGCTTTAAAGCACAGCCGCTCGGAAGACGGCCGCATTGACATAGCGGTCAGCAGGCTCGGCAAATATAACCGCGCTGCGCTGTCGGTTATAGATTACGGCATAGGCGTTGACATAAAAAAGCTGCGCGGCATGATGGAGCGAAACACGGTCCGCGCGGAAAACGGGTCTATGAAGCTCAGAAAATACCGCGGCTGCGGCCTGATCGCGTGCCAGCGCATGGCGGAAGCGCTCGGCGGAAATATTATGGTTGGAAACGTAGCGGGAGGAGGCGCGATCTTCACGCTTGTCATGCCCGATCCCGGCGAGATCAAAAACCGCGTTTCCGTTAGCGTGAGCGATCTTTCCGGGGCTGCGGGCCCCGACAAGAGATTGATAAAAATAGTGCTGCTAAAATTTATAAGGCACGAGAAATAAATAATGTACAGGAGTGTTTGATCATGAGAAAAACATTAAAAATTTTGGCGGCCGTTGCTGCGGCCGCTTCGATGCTTGCCCTCGCGTCCTGCGGCGGAAACAGCGGACAAAAGGCGCAGGAGGCGCAGCAGGCTTTCGGAGCCGTTATTGACGATTTCAAAAGCGGCGACACGGCGGCGATAGAGGAATATGTGGACGTGAGCGTCGATCCGCAGCTCAGCGCGGCTCTGGCGGCGTCGCTCGGCAATATTGCTTATGAGGTCAAGTCGGTGGAAGTCAACGGGAACAAGGCGACCGTCGAGGCATCAGTGACCTCGCTTGACACGTCGCAGATAATGCAGAAGTATATCGAGGGCGTGGCGGCGCTGGTCTCAAGCCCCGACTACCGCAGCAAGATAGACACCATGACCAAAGAGGAATACGACGCGCTGATGAACGAGCAGCTTGAAAAGATATTGTCAAGCGGCGAGATAGGCACGGTCACGAGCGACGAGACAATAGAAATGAAAAATGAGGACGGCGTGTGGAAGCTCAGCGACAGCAGCCTGCCCGACAAGCTTATCGGCAACACCTTAAGCGCGATCGAACAGATAAAGCAATAAAACGCTTGCAATAATATTCTTCTTGATGTATAATAGAACAGTTAAGCATAGAATAAGATTTGGAGGTCAACTTTAATGGGTATAAAAAAGATGATTGAAAAGGTCATCGGAACATACAGCGACAGAGAGCTTAAAAAGATCTATCCCATCGCCGACAAGGTAATGGCTCTCGAGGGCGACATGGAAAAGCTCAGCGACGCCGAGCTCAAGGCCATGACACCCAAGTTCAAAGAGCGGATAAAAAGCGGCGAGACTCTCGATGATATTCTGCCCGAGGCTTTCGCGGTATGCCGCGAGGCGGCGTGGCGCGTGCTGGGTATGAAGCACTTCCGCGTTCAGGTAATCGGCGGTATAGTTCTGCACCAGGGCAGGATCGCCGAGATGAAGACCGGTGAAGGAAAGACGCTTGTGGCGACGCTTCCGGCTTACCTAAACGGTCTTTCGGGAAAGGGCGTCCACATCGTCACGGTCAACGACTATCTGGCAAAGCGCGACAGCGAGTGGATGGGCAAGCTCTATAATTTCTTGGGGCTCAGCGTGGGACTGGTCATTCACGACAAGACCAACGCCCAGCGCCAGGAAGCGTACAACGCCGACATAACCTACGGCACAAACAACGAGATGGGCTTTGACTACCTGCGCGACAACATGGTCATATATAAAGAAAACAAGGTCCAGCGCGGCCACAACTACGCCATAGTCGACGAGGTGGACAGTATTCTGGTGGACGAGGCCAGAACGCCTCTCATCATTTCGGGTATGGGCGACAAGTCGACAGACCTCTACGAGCAGGCCGACAGATTCGCCAAAACGCTCACGTTCAAAAAGATCGTCGAGACCGACACCAAGGTCGAGATCGAGGACGAGGACGAGCTGAACAAATATGATTATATAGTAGACGAGAAGGCGAAAACCGCCACGCTGACGCCCCAGGGTATCAAAAAGGCGGAGGAGGCTTTTCATCTTGACAACCTGACCGATCCCGCCAACATGACGATATCGCACCATATCAATCAGGCGATAAAGGCGATCGGCGTTATGCGCCGCGACAAGGACTACGTGGTAAAAGACGGCGAGGTCATCATAGTCGACGAGTTCACGGGCCGCATGATGTTCGGCAGAAGGTACAACGACGGTCTGCACCAGGCGATAGAGGCGAAAGAGGGCGTTAAGGTCGAGCGCGAGTCAAAGACTCTGGCGACCATAACGTTCCAGAACTACTTCAGGCTCTACGGCAAGCTTTCGGGCATGACGGGCACGGCCCAGACCGAGGAAGAGGAGTTCCAGGAGATATACAGCCTGGACGTTATAGTTATCCCGACCAACAAGCCGCTGGTGCGCGTCGACGAGCCTGACAGCATATACAAGACCGAGGACGCGAAATTCAACGCGGTAATAGACGACGCGGTAAAAGCCCACGAAAAGGGCCAGCCGGTGCTTATCGGCACGGTCTCGATCGAGAAGTCCGAAAAGCTGAGCCGCATGCTGCGCCGCAGAGGAATAAAGCACAACGTCTTAAACGCCAAGTTCCATGACAAAGAGGCCGAGATAGTCGCCCAGGCGGGCAAGAAGGGCGCGGTCACGATCGCGACCAACATGGCGGGCCGCGGAACCGATATCGTGCTGGGCGGCAACGCCGAGTTCATGGCGCGCAGCGAGATGGAAAAGCAGGGTTATTCCGATGAGCTGATCGTTCAGGCGACGGGCTTTGCCGAGACCGACGACGAGGAGATCCTGGCGGCACGCGCCAAGTTCAGAGAATTGAACGACAAATTCAAGGCCGAGATCGAGCCCGAGCAGAAAGAGGTATTGGCGGCGGGCGGCCTTAATATATTGGGCACCGAGCGCCACGAAAGCAGACGTATAGACAACCAGCTCCGCGGCCGTTCGGGACGTCAGGGCGACGTTGGCAGGTCCAAGTTCTACATCTCGCTTCAGGACGACCTGATGCGTCTGTTCGCCCCCGAGAGGATCGAGCGTGTTATGAACACGCTGGGCATGGACGATAATGAGGCGATCGAGAGCAAGATGCTCAGCGGCACTATCGAGACGGCGCAGGAGCGCGTCGAGGGCAAGAACTTCGACATCAGACGCAATGTGCTGCAGTTCGACGACGTCAACAACCAGCAGAGAGAGATAATATACAAGCAGCGCGACCAGGTGCTGGACGGCGGAGATCTGCGCGACAACATTATGAAGATGATGCGCGACGTGATCTCAAATACCGCGGCGCTGTATATCGGCGACAAGGGCAACGTTCCGGAGGAATGGGACTGGCAGGGAATGCGCGAGCATTTCGAGTCGATCTTCGGCGAGATGCCCGAGAACTTTATGAAGTTCACCGATGTTGAGATAGACAAAATGACGCTCGAGCGTCTGACCGATTATATTTTCGAGGACGCCGAGAAGAAATACAAGCAGAAAGAAGCCGAGTTCGGCGACGCCATGCGCGAGGTGGAGCGCGTCATCATGCTTCGGGTAGTTGACCAGAAGTGGATGGACCACATCGACAACATGGAACAGCTGCGCCAGGGCATATATCTCAGAGCCTACGCTCAGCACGACCCGGTCGTTGAGTATAAGTTCGAGGCCATGGACATGTTCGAGGAAATGACCGAGTCGATCAAAGAGGACACGGTCAAGCACTTGTTCCACGTGGTGCCCCAGACCAAGATCGAGCGTCAGCAGGTGGCGAAGCCCACCGCCGAGAACGCGGGCGGAGACGGCACCGTCAAGAAAAAGCCGGAGCGCCGCGTGAACAAGATCGGCAGAAACGACCCATGCCCCTGCGGCTCGGGCAAAAAATACAAAAACTGCTGTCTCGACAAGGACAGAGCGGCGGGACGCGCTTAAGCGCGGATATAATAAAAAATTAAGAGGTGATCAAGTGATAGCATTCGACGAATACAAGCTCGGGCTTGAAAACATGCAAAAAGATATTACGGAACTGAGGGATTCACTTTAACTTGGCCGCGCTGAGCGACGAGATAGCCGCGCTTGAGAAAGAGAGCTTTGAGCCCGATTTCTATTCCGACATGGAAAAGGCGGGGCGTACCCTTCAAAAAATAAAGGGCCTTAAGGACAAAGTCGCGGCCTTTGACGAGCTCTACTCAAAGTGGGAGGACCTCACCGCCCTTGTGGAGCTCGGCAACGAGGAGGAGGACGAGAGCCTGCTCGATGAGGTAAAGCCCGGATATAAAGAGCTAAAGCAGGCGATCGACGCCATGAAGCTGGACACGCTGCTCTCCGGCAAGTACGACAGATTAAACGCCATTGTGACCCTTCATTCGGGCGCGGGCGGCACCGAGGCTCAGGACTGGTGCGAGATGCTTTACCGCATGTACAACATGTGGGCCGACCGCCGCGGCTTTAAAACCGAGGTCATAGACTATCTGGACGGCGAGGAGGCGGGCATCAAAAGCGTCACGTTTTCGGTGAGCGGTCTCAACGCCTACGGATATATGCAGTCCGAAAAGGGCGTCCACCGTTTGGTGCGCATCTCCCCGTTCGATTCGGCGGCGAGGCGGCACACGTCATTCGCGTCCTGCGAGGTCGTGCCCGAGCTCGACGAGGAACTGGACGTTGAGATAAACCCTGATGATCTGAGGATCGACACATACCGCTCAAGCGGAGCGGGAGGCCAGCACATCAACAAGACCGAGTCGGCGATCAGGATAACCCATCTGCCCACCGGCATTGTGGTGACTTGCCAGAACGAGCGCAGCCAGCACAAAAACAAGGAGACCGCCATGAAGGTCTTAAAGTCCAAGCTGGTGGAGATAGCCGAGCGCGAGCAGAAGGATAAGATAGACGATTTAAAGGGCGTTCAGACCGAGATCGCGTGGGGAAGCCAGATACGCTCATACGTGTTCCACCCGTACACGATGGTAAAGGACCACAGAACGGGCTACGAGGTCGGCAACGTGAACGCGGTCATGAACGGCGACATCAACGGATTCATCAATGCCTACTTAAAGGCGAAATCCAAAGGCGAGATTTAAAGGAGTTAATATATGTTTGAAAAGCTTTCATTCTTAGAGGAGCAGTTCGAGGAGCTGGCGCGCAAGATCAGCGACCCCGAGGTCATAGCCGATCAGGAGACGTGGCGCAAGCTGTGCAAGGAGCACTCCGACCTGACTCCGATAGTTGAAAAATACAGAGAGTACAAAAAGAACAAAGAGACGATAGACGACGCGGCCGCCATGATGGACGATCCCGAGACCGACAAGGAGTTCCGCGAGATGCTCACGGAGGAGACCAAAGAGGCCAAGGCCAATATCGAGAAAATAGAGGAAGAGCTCAAGATCCTGCTTCTGCCCAAGGACCCCAACGACGACAAAAACGTTATGGTCGAGATCCGCGGCGGAGCGGGCGGCGACGAAGCCGCGCTGTTCGCGGGCGACCTCTACAGAATGTATTCCATGTACGCCGATTCAAAGCGCTGGAAAACCGAGGTGCTGAGCCTTAATGAGATCGGCATCGGCGGCATAAAAGAGATAACGTTTATGATAAACGGCGAGGGAGCCTACAGCCGCCTGAAATTCGAGAGCGGCGTCCACCGCGTTCAGCGCGTGCCCGAGACCGAGTCGAGCGGCAGGATACACACCTCGACCGTGACCGTGGCGGTGCTGCCCGAAGTTGACGACGTGGAGGTCGAGATCAACCCCGACGATCTGGAGATCGACACCTACCGCTCAAGCGGAGCGGGCGGCCAGCATATCAACAAGACCGAGTCGGCGATCAGGATAACCCACAAGCCCACGGGGATCGTGGTGACCTGCCAGGACGAGCGGAGCCAGCACAAGAACCGCGAGGCGGCCATGAAAATGCTGCGCTCAAGGCTGTATGACAAGATGGAGCAGGAGCGTAACGCGGCGATAGCGGCCGACAGAAAGAGCCAGGTGGGAACCGGCGACCGCAGCGAGCGCATCAGGACATACAACTATCCCCAGGGCAGAATGACCGACCACAGGATCGGCCTCACGCTGTACAAGCTGGAGCAGATACTAAACGGCGACCTCGACGAGATCATCGACGCCCTTATAACCACCGACCAAAGCGAGAAACTGAAACGCACGGAATAATGCCGCCTCCTCCCGGGAGGAGGTGTCAGGCGTAAGCCTGACGGAGGTGGGAACATAGCAAATAGGGCGGGCGGATAATATCCGTCCCTACGGTATTTTGCGTATTGCCGTCGTATGGAACGGGACGTCGAGGGCGCCGTCCCCTACGAATGTTGTGCGCAAATCATTGTAGGGGCGGCAATCTGCCGCCCGCGCCTCGCCCCTTGGGGAGAGGTGGATTTCCGCCTGCGGCGGAAAGACGGAGAGGGGTCATAATGAAAACACTTTTATTAACAAACAGAACATCCGATCTGCAAACGGCTGCGGATCTTATTCGGTCGGGACAAACCGTGGTTTTCCCGACCGAAACGGTTTACGGCATAGGCGCCGACGCCAAAAATCCCGAGGCCGTTAAAAAAATATTCGAGGCAAAGGGCCGTCCGTCGGACAACCCTTTGATCGTGCATGTCTCGGACAGATCCCAAATTTCCGATATAGCCGCCGAGATCCCCGATGACGCTAAAAAGCTTATCGACGCCTTCATGCCCGGCCCGATAACGGTCATATTAAAAAAACGCCCCGACATCCCGAGCGAGGTGACGGCGGGGCTTGAAACCGTGGGAATACGCATGCCGTCAAACAGAACCGCGTCGGAATTCCTGCGTCTCTGCGGCAGACCTGTCGCGGCGCCCAGCGCCAATCTGTCGGGAAAGCCCAGCCCCACGCGGTTCGAGCACTGTGTCGAGGATATGGACGGCAGGACCGCTGCGATAATCGACGGCGGGCCCTGCGATGTGGGCATCGAATCGACCGTGATCGACATGAGCGGCGAGCCGATAATCTACCGGCCGGGCCGCGTGAGCCGCGGCCGGATCGAGCAGGTCCTGGGCAAAAAGGTGAGCCTTGCCGCCTCTCTTAAGGACGGCGAAAAACCCAAGTCGCCGGGGCTGAAATACAAGCACTATTCCCCAAAGGCGAAAGTGGTGATCATAAAAGGCACCATAGACGAGGCGGCGGGCTGCGTCAACTCGCAGACAAAGCCGTGCGCGGTAATTCTGTTTGACGAGATCCTGAAAGAAATAAAGCCGAAGCTCAAACAAGGCGTCAGCTGTCTGTCTTTGGGCGGCATAAACAAGCCCGACGAGGCGGCCGCGGCTCTGTTCGCCGCGCTGCGAAAAGCGGACGAGCTGGGCGCCGAGACAGTTTTCGCTCCCGAGATACCCGACACCGACAAGTGGGCGGGCGTCCGCAACCGCCTCTACCGCGCCGCCGGTAATGAGATTTTTGATGCGTCCGAGTTTGCCGAAAGCGAGAAATCGGCCGCTGAAATTCCGATAAAAAACGTTCTTTTTGTATGCAGCGGCAACACCTGCCGCAGCCCGATGGCCGAGGGGCTGTTCAATTATTACGCGAAGGAGCGCGGCATGAGCGTCTCCGCCAAATCGGCGGGGCTGTTTGTGTTCCCGGGCTCCAAGGTGTCCGAAAACTCGGTCAGGGCGCTCGCTGAGCTTGGTATCGACATAAGCGGCCACGAGCCGACGCAGCTTGACCTTGACCTGATCGGCGGCGCCGACCTGATACTCACCATGTCGGGCAGCCACAAGAGCGCGATTTGCTCCGCGGCGCCCGAGGCGGAAGATAAGATCTTCACTCTCAAGGAATACGCCGGCGCCGTCGGCGAGATATCCGACCCGTTCGGCGGCGGCATTGAGATATACAAAAAGTGCATGCTTGAGATAAAAAAATGCGTTGAAAAGGTTATCGCGAGGCTTGACGGTCATGAGAATTAAGTTTGAGCTTATGGACGAGAGCCATATCGACGGCGTGCTTGAGATCGAGAAAAAGTGCTTCCCCGACGAGCCGTGGACGCGGGGCATGTTCGAGAGCGAGCTTGAAAACATGATCTCTGCGTTTTTGGTAGGCGTCGATGAAGACGTCGGAGCGGTCGTGTGCTTCGGCGGAATGTGGCTGATCGCGGATATGGCCGAGATCACCAACATCGCGGTCGACCCCAATCATCGGCGGCTGGGGATAGGCGAAAAGACGCTGAGCCTGCTATGCGGCATCTGCCGCGAGAGGGGCGTTTCTCGGATCAACCTTGAGGTCCGCGACGGCAACGAGGCCGCTATGGGGCTTTATAAAAAATTCGGATTCGAGCCCGTGGGCAGGCGCGCGAAATATTACGACAATAAATTCGACGCGATACTTATGACAAAAAATTTACAGAGGTGGTAATTTGAAAATTCTTGCGATAGAGAGCTCCTGCGACGAGACCGCGGCGGCGGTGGTGGAGGACGGGACAAACGTCCTCTCAAACGTGATAAACACCCAGATAGAGCTGCACAAGCTCTACGGCGGCGTGGTGCCCGAGATCGCGTCGCGGAAGCATATCGAGAACATAAGCGCGGTGGTAGACAAGGCGCTCGGCGACGCGGGCGTTACATTAGACGAGATCGACGCGGTGGCTGTGACATACGCTCCGGGTCTTATCGGCGCGCTGCTTGTGGGCGTCTCGTACGCCAAAGGCCTGAGCTTCGCCGCGGGCAAGCCGCTGATACCCGTGCACCATATACGCGGCCATATCTGCGCCAATTACATAGAGACCCCGAGCCTTAAGCCTCCGTTCGTGTGCCTTGTGGCGTCGGGCGGCCACAGCAATATCGTGCATGTGAAGTCCCGAACGGATTATGAGGTCATAGCGTCGACCAACGACGACGCTGCTGGCGAGGCCTTCGACAAGGTCTCCCGCGTGCTGGGTCTCGGCTACCCCGGCGGTCCCGCCATACAGAAGGCGGCTGAGAGCGGAAACAGCGAGGCGGTGCGCTTCCCAAGGGTCAACATGGGCGAGGGCGGTCTCGATTTCAGTTTCAGCGGAGTAAAGACCGCGGTGCTCAACCATATACACAATTTAGAGCAGCGCGGCGAGGAGATCAACAAAAACGACATCGCTGCCTCGTTCCAGCAGGCCGTGATCGACGTGCTGTCCGATCATCTCATAACCGCGGCAGAGGAGCGGAACGTCAAGACTCTCGCTTTGGCCGGAGGCGTGGCGTCAAACCTGTCTCTTCGCGAACTGATACAAAAAAAGGCGTTATCGCGCGGCTTTGAGCTGTATTATCCGCGTCCCCTGCTCTGCACCGACAACGCGGCCATGATCGGCTGCGCCGCGTACTATGAGTTCCTTGCGGGCAGACGGGCAGATTTAAGCCTCAACGCGTACGCCAATATGGATATCGAGAACCCGACTGTGTGAAATTCGGCGCGCGGTATTGTGCAAAACACATAAACCAAGCATAAAATTTTAATTTATTATTGACGATTTATATAATTTATGATATTATATTTTTGCGTATTTAAAAATCGGAGGTGTTTTTATGGCATTTAATATTATAAGCGAGGCGAAGCGCTGTCTGCACTGCAAAAAGCCGATGTGCAGAGAGGGCTGCCCTATACATACGAATATTCCCGACATGATCCGAATGTTTTTAGACGGAAAGATGAACGACGCGGGCAAAATGCTGTTTGACAACAACCCGCTGTCGGTGGTCTGCTCGCTCGTGTGCAACCATGAGAACCAGTGCCAGGGCCACTGCGTGCTCGGAATAAAGAGCCATCCGGTGCATATAAGCAGCATCGAGAACTACATCTCGTCGGCGTATCTTGAGCGCCTCGAGTACGAGAAACCGAAGCCCAACGGCAAGATGGTCGGCATCGTCGGCTCGGGTCCCGCGGGCATAACGATAGCGATAGAGCTTGCGAAGCGGGGCTACGCGGTCACGATATTTGAGGCTAAGGACAAGATCGGCGGCGTGCTGCGCTACGGCATACCCGAGTTCAGACTGCCGAAGATCATTCTCGACAAATACAAAAAGCTGCTGCTGGAGCTGGGCATAAAGATCAGACCCAACGCCACGATAGGCGGCGCGGTCGGCATAGAGGATATTTTCAGAGACGGATACGACGCGCTGTTTATCGGCACGGGAGTGTGGAAGCCCAACAGCCTCAAGATCAAGGGCGAGAGCCTTGGCAACGTGCACTACGCCATAGCCTATCTGATAAATCCCGACGAGTACGATCTGGGCAGCAGCCTGAATATAATCGGCGCGGGCAACGCGGCCATGGACGTGGCCAGAACGGCCATAAGACACGGCGTGCGCTATGTGACGGTTTTCAACCGTACCGACGAGGTGGCGGCCAGCAATCAGGAATACGAGTACGCCAAGATCGACGGCGTAATGTTTCAGAACCGTAAGATACCCGTTGAGATCAAGACCGACGGCGTAATATTCGCCGACGCGAAGGTAAACGAGGACGGCAGCATAGAAAAGATCGAGGGCACCGAAAAGCTCTATCCGTCCGATTCGGTCATAATCTCGATAAGCCAGGGCGCCCAGGACCAGATATTATCCAGGACGCAGGGCATCGACACCAACAAAAAGGGCCTCCTGATAACAAACAAATACGGAGAGACCACCCGCGACGGCATTTTCGCCTCGGGCGACATAGTCCGCGGCGCCAAGACCGTTGTCGAGGCCGTCAAGTATTCCAAGCAGGTGGCCGACGCCATGGACGAGTACCTTAAGAGCCTTGACAAATAAATTTGACAACAATTCAAAAAGCGGCTTTCGGGCCGCTTTTTGTCGTTTTTTGCCATATTAACAATTTATGAATATTTCCTTTTTCGATTGACTGTTATTGGAAAAAATGCTATAATTTAGGTATGTTTATCAAGTTTTTCGAAAAAGGGGGATTTATATGAAAAGGTTGTCCGTGATTTCTCCGGAAGTGTATGAGCTTTCAAAAAAGTGCGTGGAAATATGCAGGATCGACCCGTCGCTTTACGCCAAGTACGACGTCAAGCGCGGGCTCAGGGACCTTGACGGAAAGGGCGTTCTGACGGGCCTTACCGAGATCTCGGAGATAATTTCGAATAAAACGATCGACGGAAAAAAAGTCCAGTGCGACGGCGAGCTGTACTACAGGGGCTATAATATAATAGATATCGTGAAGAACTTAAAAGGGCGCAGGTTCGGCTTTGAGGAGACCGTCTACCTGCTTTTGTTCGGCGCTCTTCCGAGCAAGACCGAGCTTAAAGCGTTTTTGGCGCTGCTTTCCGAATACCGCAAGCTGCCCACCAGCTTTGTGCGCGACATTATATTAAAGGCGCCCAGCAGCGACATGATGAACACGCTCCAGCGCAGCGTGCTGACACTGTTTGCTTATGACGAAAAAGCCAACGACACGTCTATCCCAAATGTGCTGCGCCAGTGCCTTCAGCTGATCGCGCTGTTCCCGCTGTTCTCGGTGTACGGCTATCAGGCCTATAACCATTACTACGCGGGCAACAGTCTGTTTATACATCAGCCCGTTTCGAGCTATTCGACGGCCGAGAACATTCTGCACTGCCTGAGACCCGACGGCAGATTCACCAAGATCGAGGCCGCGATCCTCGACATCGCGCTGATTCTGCACGCGGAGCACGGCGGAGGAAACAATTCGACCTTCACCGACCATGTGGTGACCAGCTCGGGCACCGATACATACTCGGTCATCGCGGCGGCGCTGGGCTCCCTCAAGGGTCCCAAGCACGGCGGAGCCAACATAAAAGTCGTTGAAATGTTTGAGAATATCAAGGCGAATATTTCCGACTGGAGCGACGAGGACGAGATAAGAGAGTATCTGCGCCGAATGTTAAACGGCGAGGTGAACGACAAGAGCGGCCTCATATACGGCATGGGCCATGCGGTATACTCGGTATCCGACCCGAGAGCCAAGGTGTTCAGCTCGTTTGTCGAGCGGCTTTCCGAGGAAAAGGGACGCGCCGAGGAATACAAACTCTACGCGATGATAGAGCGGCTTGCGCCCGAGGTGATCGCCGAGAAGCGTAAGATATACAAGGGCGTCAGCGCCAATGTGGATTTCTACAGCGGCTTTGTTTACAAAATGCTCGATCTGCCGAACGAACTGTTCACTCCGATATTCGCCGTGGCGAGGATAGCGGGCTGGAGCGCCCACCGCCTGGAGGAGCTGATAAACGCGGGCAAGATAATAAGGCCGTCCTACAAAAACGTCGCCGCCCGCCGCGAATACATAGAGTTCGACAAAAGATAACCGGCAAATTTAAAACGGGACGCCGAGGTCGTCGTCCCCTACGACCATAATACGCAAAAAACTGTAGGGGCGGACGACCTCGGCCGCCCGCCAGACTCGCCCCTTGGGGAGAGCTGTCAGCGCAGCTGACTGAGAGGGGTGGCCTAGTCCCTAGTCCCTGCGTTGGCTGATGGGAATTATAAAATAAATTCCCAAAAAATCCTTGACATTCACATTTGTGTGTAATAAAATATAAACAATGATGATTGCCCCTTCGGCGCTGTGAATTGTGCCGGTTCGGGCAAGACGCGGCGGTGCCGCGCAAAAAATCTAAATTTTATATGGAGGTAATTTATTATGAAAAAATGGGTATGCGGTGTATGCGGATATATTTATGAAGGCGAGTCGGCTCCCGAGCAATGTCCTCAGTGCAAGGCTCCCGCGAGCGCTTTTAAGCCGCAGGAAGGCGGCCTTTCGTGGGCATGCGAGCACGTTATCGGAATCGCCAAGGACGTTGACCCCAGAGTTATCGAGGGCCTCAAGGCAAACTTCACGGGCGAGTGCACCGAGGTAGGTATGTATCTGGCAATGGCGAGACAGGCGATCCGCGAGGGTTATCCCGAGATAGGCGCGTTCTATCAGCAAGCGGCCTATGAGGAAGCCGAGCACGCGGCCAAGTTCGCCGAGCTGCTGGGCGAGGTCGTATATCCCGACACCAAGAAGAATCTGCAGCTGAGAGCCGAGGCCGAGTGCGGCGCGACGGCGGGCAAGCTGGAGCTGGCGAAGCTGGCCAAAGAGCTGAACTATGACGCTATCCACGACACCGTTCACGAGATGGCCAAGGACGAAGCAAGACACGGCTGCGGCTTTGAAGGACTGCTCAAGAGATATTTCGGATAATTTTACATAATGCGGTCGGCAAACGCCGGCCGCATTTTTTCGCGCGCAAAGGCGCGTGTTTCCGTGCTTGATTAATATTTATTTCGATATATGGCAAAAAAACAAAGAAAAGACAAAAAATCCAACCATCTGTCAAAATTCATGTAAAAAATTGTCATTGCGATATATAGTAATTATCCCGTAAAAACGATTGCTGCTGGGCTTTAAGAAAATTTTGATACAATAAATATAGACAAAAATTGCTCAAAAATTCCGATTGAAAAATTTTTGCTTTAGATTACAGGAAATTTTACTCCGTGTTGAGAAACGCTTGAATTATTACGGGCGATATATTATTATTATTTTAGAAAAGTTTTTTTATTCTCAAGGAGGTTTTTTGTTATGTTTGGATCAAGAGCGTTAAAAAAATCCGCCGCGATGTTAATAAGCGTCGCGATGACAGTGACCATGCTTGCGGGTCTGACAATGACAAGCGTATCCGCGGCGGACGGAGAGACGATCTATAATATGTCCGCGTTGGAGACGATGCCCGATAAGGACGCGGCGAAAAACGGCACAACGATATTTGGCGGCGCTGTCGGTTTTAAAGCTGATGAAGAGCCAAAACCCGGTGAAACGGATATTTCGATTATGACGCCGGGAGGATCAATACTGAGTTTCACACAATCTTTGCGCGTTAAGAGACCTATTTTGACTTTTGATGTCAAGGCGGGAGAAACGATCGTGGCTTATTACAGAGGCTGTGACTCAAAGGGCAGCGCGAAACTCATCAGCATGGCGATAAGTAATCCGTCGGGATCTGTCGTTGCAACCGAAACCAATGCCGAAAACGACAAGGCATCCGATTGCTATACGATCTCGTGCAAAGCTGATACCGACGGTAAGTATACCGTGGCCAACGCGGCTGATTCACCCACGAATCGTACCGATATATACGCGATAGTTATTACGCCGTATGAATATCGCGATCCCGGTTCGGCGGAACCTTTACCTCCGGCTGAGATCGGCGCGTTTACGGCCGAGCCGGGCGACGGCATGGTTACTCTCTCGTGGGACCCGGTTCCCGGCGCCGAATTTTATAATGTGTATGTAAACGACGACGAGGTTGAGAGCGGAACAACTAACACGTCATATGTTGCAGCGGGCCTTCAGAACGGCACGCAGTATACATTTAAGCTCGAAGCCGTGAACACAACCGGAAAAACCGATAAAACTATCACTGCGGCGCCGACGGCTCCCACAGTCAAACCCGAGAGCTTCACGCTCAGCGGAAGCGCCAGAGACAAGGAAGTCGGTCTGTACTGGACAGCGGCGCGCTACGCGAAAACATATAACGTAATGAGGGGAACCGAAACGATCGCAACCGGTCTTTCCGCCGCGACGCTCAGTTACCGCGACGCAGGTCTTACAAACGGCACGGAGTATACGTATAAAGTCGTGGCGGTCAATGACAACGGCACCACCGATTCAAACGAGATAAAAGTGACCCCGGTTGAGCCGCCCCCGTCCGAAATAAAAATACCCGAGGATCATCCCGCTGTCGGCTGGCTTGAATCCGCGAATGTGATCTGGACAAATCCCGCCGAGGTTGACGGATATAACGTGTATCTGGTTTCAAGTGACGGCGCGGAGACAAAGCTTGACAACGAGTTGATCCGTTATTACGGAGGTTATTACAGAGCCGACGCGATAGGAGTTAAGCCGGGCGAATATTATTTTAAGATCGAAAACGCCGGAAATCATGATGATTTTGTTTTATCAAACACATTCACCGTGCAGAAACATGTCAGGGAGGGCTTTGCCTTTGACCCCGCGTCTTCAAAATACGGAGCTTACGACGCCGAAGGCATCGGAGCGTATAAAAACGACGGAACTCTTAAAGACGGCGCGCAAGTGCTCTATATTGACGACAAAAACAAGGACACTGTCACGCTTACCGTCAAGGTTGACGGCAAAGACAACGTGGGCGTAGGTTTGGGAAATATTTTGGCCCTCAGAGAAAAGAACGGCGCAGAGCCCACACCTCTTGATATTCGTCTGATCGGTCAGATCGAAAAGCCGGCAGGCTCCGACAGTATGGGTTATATCAATGTCAAAAAATGCAGAAATATAACTATTGAAGGCGTGGGCGACGACGCGGTCGCTTATCATTGGTCTCTCCTGCTTAGAGAGGCGAAAAACGTTGAAGTAAGAAATCTGGCCGTTATGGAGTTCTATGATGACGGTATTTCTCTGGATACCAAAAACTACAACTGCTGGATCCACAACTGCGATATATTCTACGGTCAATACAGAGGCGGCGACCAGAAGAAGGGCGACGGTTCTCTGGACGTTAAGTCGGGCTCCGACTACTGCACGTTCTCGTATAACCATTTCTGGGACAGCGGCAAATCATCGCTTTGCGGAATGAAGAGCGACTCGTTCCAGGGTTACCACATGACGTATCATCACAACTGGTTCGACCATTCCGATTCGCGCCATCCGAGGATCAGAGGCGATCAGGTGCATATTTACAACAACTACTACGACGGAAATTCCAAGTACGGCGTGGGCGTCTGCACCGGCGGCAGCGCTTTTGTCGAAAAGAACGTGTTCAGAAACGTAAAATATCCCATGCTTATCGCCCTGCAGGGCAGCGATATTCACGGCGAAAATCAGACGACGTTTTCGGGCGAGACCGGAGGAATGATAAAGGCGTTTGACAATGATATCAGAAGAGGCAGTCAGTCGCAGACCTTCTTTACTCAAAATGAACCCGACGGAGATTCCAATAATGTTGACGCCTATGTGGCCAGCAGCAGAGATGAGATCGTTCCGGAGACATTTACGGCGGTGGCAGACGGCAGCAAATACAGTAATTTCGACACTGCCGCCGATATGTATGATTATGATCCCGACGATGTGAATCAGGTTGTCGCGCTGGTGGAAGCGTACGCGGGCAGAGTTCAGGGCGGCGACTTCAAATATGACTTTAACGATGAAACAGATGACGCGAGCTATGACCGCAGCCCCGAGCTTGGCGACAAATTGGCGTCTTATAAGACAACGCTCGGATACAGCTACACATCACCCGCGTCTTATCCGGCAACGGACGGCTCGGCTGTTGAACCCGGCCCCACGGCGCCGACTATCCCGACGCCCGGCCCCACGCTGAAGCCCGGCGAGAAGCCGACTCCCGCGCCCACGCCGACCCCGACCAAGGCACCCGTAATGGCCGGCCCCGTTATGTGGGACTTCGGCAAGGCTCCGTTCACTGTGACGGAAGAAGGAAACGTTCATCCCGACACCGATTATTTTACAGCCGGAAAGACTTCGAGCTCAGGCGCCATGCAGTATAACATAAAGAGCGATTCGATCACTCCGGAGGTATTCGGAGGACTTAAGCTGACGACCTCGGGCGTGCTTGAAAATAAGTATCAAAAATCAGACGCGTCCTTCTCTGACGGCTTTAAGGGCACTTGGCAGATCAAGACGAAAACGGCATTCAGCTTTATTCCGGCGCTTAGGGGCACGGTGACGATATACGCGCGCCACGGCAGCACAGACGGTACAAAGCCGGACGACACCGTCACTGTTAAGCAGGGCGGAGAGAACATAGGAACTCATGTTTATAAGCCCGGAAAGTTTGACACATACGAGCCCTTCACGGTCGATGTCGCGGCAGGAGAAAAAGTTGAGATCGCGGGAAGCGAGGAGACCGGATACTACGCTGTTTTGTACAAGGCAAACGGATATAACATCGAGTCCGTCGAGCAAAACGGCGACAGTCTTGACGTAACTGTGACATACGGCGAGAGCGATACGCCTCCCGCGGGCGTGATGCTTGCCGCGAAGTGCGACGCGGCAGGAGCGCTGAAAGACTTCGCGGAAGGCGGCGCGGTAAGCGGACCCGGCAAGTATACCATAAACGGACTTAAGCTCGACCCGGGCGAAACGTTAAAGGTGTTCATTTGGAACAGCTTGACCGATATGGCTCCGCTCGCGGCTCCGTTTGAAAAAAGTAATTAATCCGATATTGTTTAACAAGCTGTACAAACAATAAGATTTCTTTTCGGAAGCGGCGGGTCATCGGCCCGCCGCTCCGCTTTTCACGGGTTAAAATATTTGTATAATTTGCCAAAATTTCTCTTGAAATGGCGCTGTCCCTGATGTATAATATTTAAAGGAATAACTCTATGTTGTTTTTTAAAACCGCAAAATAATAAACAAAAAATACATTACGAAACGAGGTTAAGCAAATGTCAAAATTCATGGAAACAATCAAAGCTAAGGCTAAGGCCGATTTAAAGACCATAGTGCTGGCCGAAGGCGAGGAGCAGAGAACGATCGACGCCGCGGCTCAGGTCCTGAGCGAGGGCTATGCGAAGGTCATCCTGCTGGGCGATCCCGAGGTCATCAAGTCAAAGGCCGCAAACGTTGACATCTCCGCCGCGGAGATAATCGACCCCAAGGCAAGCGACATGGCTCCCGAGCTGGCAAACGGCCTGTACGAGCTGAGAAAGCACAAAGGCATGACCCCCGAGCAGGCGGCCGAGCTTATCAAGGACGTGCTGTATTTCGGATGCATGCTGGTGAAGACCGGAAAGGCCGACGGCATGGTAGCCGGAGCGGTACACGCCACGGCGGACGTTATGCGCTCTGCGCTCCAGACCATCAAGACCGCGCCCGGCACAAAGGTCGTGTCCGCGTTCTTCCTGATGCTGGTTCCCGACTGCGAGTACGGAAACAACGGCACGTTCGTGTTCTCCGACTGCGGCCTCAACGAGTATCCCGATTCCGAGAAGCTTGCCGAGATCGCCATGTCGTCTGCCAAGTCCTATAAGGCTCTGGTCGGCGACGAGCCCAGAGTAGCCATGCTGTCATACTCGACCTACGGCAGCGCCAAGTCCGAGCAGGTAGATCTGGTCAGAAACGCGGCGGATATCGCGAAGGCGGCGGCTCCCGATTTGAAGCTCGACGGCGAGCTCCAGCTGGACGCGGCTATCGTTCCGAGCGTTGCGGCGCTCAAGGCCCCCGAGAGCAAAGTCGCGGGCAAGGCCAACGTTCTCATATTCCCCAACCTTGACGCGGGCAACATCGGCTACAAGCTGACCCAGAGACTGGCGAAGGCCGAGGCATACGGCCCCATGACCCAGGGTATGGCGAGACCGGTCAACGATCTGTCCAGAGGCTGCAGCGCCGAGGATATCGCGGGCGTTGTCGCTATCACAAGCGTTCAGGCGCAGAACATGTAATTTATCAAAAATATTTAAAATTTATCGGAGGGTTTACATATGAAAGTATTAGTTATAAACGCGGGCAGCTCGTCTCTTAAGTATCAGCTTATCGAGACCGACACCGAGGAAGTTCTGGCAAAAGGTCTCTGCGAGAGAATAGGCCTTGACGGCTCAAAGCTTACCCACTCGCCCGAGAACAAGGACGAGTATGTCAAAGAGCAGGCCATGCCCACTCACACGACCGCCGTTCAGCTGGTTCTTGAGGCTCTTGTCGACCCCGATCACGGCGTTATCGAGCATATCGACGAGATCTCGGCAGTCGGCCACAGAGTTCTCCACGCGGGCCAGGTCTACAGCGACTCGGTAATAGTCAACGACGACGTTAAGAGAGTTATAAAAGAGTGCTTCCCGCTCGGTCCTCTGCACAATCCCGCGAACCTTATCGGTATCGAAGCGTGCGAGGAAGCAATGCCCGGCAAGCCGCAGGCAGCCGTGTTCGACACCGCCTTCGGCCAGAGCATGAGCCCCAAGGCGTATATGTACGCGATACCCTATAAGTTCTACGAGAAGTACGGTATTCGCAAGTACGGATTCCACGGCACCAGCCACAAGTTCGTTTCGGGCAGGACCATTGAGTTTGCCGATCTTGACAAGAGCTCCTGCAAGGTCATTGTGTGCCACCTGGGCAACGGCGCCAGCATTTCGGCCTCGATCGGCGGCAAGTGCGTCGACACCAGCATGGGCCTCACGCCTCTTGAGGGCCTTATCATGGGCACCAGAAGCGGCGATATAGACGCGGCCGTTGTGCAGTTCCTTGCCAACAACGAGAACATCAGCGTCGACGAGGTGCTGAACATACTCAATAAGGAATCGGGCGTTTTGGGCATTTCGGGCGTTTCCAGCGATTTCCGCGATCTCACCGCGGCCGCAGAGGGCGGCAATGAGAGAGCGCAGGTCGCGCTTGACGCGTTTATCTACAGAGTAGCCAAGTACATCGGCTCATATGTGGCTGCTATGAACGGCGTTGACGCGATAGCCTTCACGGGCGGAATCGGCGAGAACGACTGCGCGACCCGCGGCAGGATCTGCGAGTATCTGGGTTACTTGGGCGTCAGCATAGACCCCGAAAACAACTCAAAGCGCGGCGAGGAGATGTATATCTCAACTCCCGACTCAAAGGTAAAAGTCATGGTTATCCCCACCAATGAGGAATTGGCCATAGCGAGAGAGACATTGGCGCTTGTAAAATAAGATAATTTCAACGGGCGGCCGAATCGGCCGCCCGTGGGACGTCGAGGGCGCCGTCCCCTACAACTAAATTAAATATAATATCGTAGGGGCGGCAACCTACCGCCCGCTTGCCTCGCCCTCCGGGGAGGGAGAGGTGCCCGCTTGCGGGCGGAGAGGGAGGCGAAATTAATTCGCATGAACTACCAAAACTATACCGACGAGGAACTGGCGGCGCGCGCCAAAACCGACCGCGCTGCGGCCGACTTCCTTTTAAACAAATACAAAAACATGGTCCGCGCCCGCGCGAAGGCGTATTTCCTGGCAGGAGGCGACAGCGACGATCTGGTACAGGAGGGCATGATCGGCCTGTTCCGCGCCATCGGCGACTTCGACCCGCGCAAAGAGGCGTCATTCTCAAGCTTTGCCGAGCTCTGCGTTCGGCGCCAGATATACACCGCCATCAAATCGGCGGGGCGGCAGAAGCATATCCCGCTCAACAATTACGTGTCGCTAAACAAGCCCATAGACGGCGAGAAGTCCGACATCACGCTGTCTGACACTATCCCGGGGCCCGTGCTGCTCGACCCCGAGAATTTGTATATCAGGAACGAAAATCTGAGGGATATCGAGCGGGAGATAGAAGAAAAGCTCAGCGACCTTGAAAAGCGCGTGCTGATCCTGCATCTTCAGGGCATGTCATACGGCGAGATCGCGGAAATAATCAACAAGCCCGCCAAGTCGATAGACAACGCGCTGCAAAGAATAAAAAAGAAGCTGGACGAAAGTTAGTAACCGTTCGGCTTTTTGTTTGCAAAATATCTGTAATTTTATACTAAATTCGGTCTAAAATAAGAAAAAAATTCCAATCACAAAAATTAAAAAATGTCAAGGGGTAATTTAAAAATTATTAAAATTCAAATACAATTGTGTTAAGCGAATATTATTTTCCACCGCCCGAAATCGCCGTAAAATAAGTTATCAACAGAGTTATACACTTTTTCCACCGTTTTTTAAGTGTAAAAACTGTCAAAAATCAGATTTTTAAAAAGTTATCCACAATTAACGTTTTCACGCCGTTTCGGAGAATTTGTTAAACTTGAGTCAATTCGTCACGCTCTTTCGTTTATGCCGAGTCCGAAAAATACATCCCGAATTTTACAGAAATTTTGTCATTATAGAACGAGACGCCGGGCCGTCATAGTAATTAACGAATAGCGGTTAGACACCTCATCAGTCAGACTTAGTCTGACAGCTTCCCCTCAAGGGGAAGCCTATTTTTGCTTTCCCTTTGAGGGGAAGGTGGGTTTTTGCCCATTCGGGCAAAAAGTCGGATGAGGTGGAAACGCAGTGATAAGCTATTAGCAAATATTAATTAGGATCTCGGTGTAGGGCGGCACGCCCGCTTGCCTCCTCCCGGGAGGAGGTGGCTGCGGTATGCCCGCATCCGGCCCTGCGACATTTTCATCCATCTGCCGTGCGCCCGCGACCTTGGCCTCCCCTACGGCTAATTTATATTTTCAAAATAAATTGCGAATAATATAAAAAATATTCTTGACATATACCGGATGGGGGTATATAATATAAATATACCCATCAGGGGTATGTTAAAGGAGTGATATTATGTGCGAATGCTGTCACAAGACAAAAAAGCGGACCGAGGAAGAATACAAGAGCCTGACGAATCGCTTAAGCCGCATCGAGGGTCAGATCCGCGGAATAAAGGGCATGGTCGAGCGCGACGCTTACTGCCCTGACATTCTTATACAGGTGTCCGCCGTCACGGCGGCGCTTAACGCGTTTAACAAGGAGCTGCTTTCAAGCCATATAAGGACCTGCGTGGCGGACGATATCAGAGACGGCAAGGATGAGATAATAGACGAGCTTGTCGCGACTTTGCAAAAGCTTATGAAATAGAGGTGAGATGATTTGGAGCAATATAACGTTACCGGAATGAGCTGCGCGGCGTGCAGCGCGCGGGTCGAAAAGGCGGTGCTGAAGGTGGAAGGCGTCAGTTCGTGCTCGGTCAGCCTGCTTACAAACTCGATGGGCGTCGAGGGGACCGCGCGGCCGGGCGACGTAATCGCGGCGGTCAAGGCCGCGGGCTACGGTGCCTCGCTCAAGGGCGCGGAGACAAAAGCGGACGCCCAAAGTGCGGATGAGGACGCGTCGACGGCGGATTTTAAGACGCTCAGAGCGCGGCTCATATCCTCGCTGGGTTTTTTGATCGTGCTTATGTATATCTCGATGGGGCACATGATGTGGAATTGGCCTTTGCCCGCGTTTCTCGCCGAGAACCATGTGGCGATGGGACTCACCCAGCTGCTTTTGACCGAGATAATCATGATAATAAACGGAAAGTTTTTCATAAGCGGATTCAGGGGCCTGCTCCGCGGCGCGCCGAATATGGACACCCTCGTTGCGCTGGGCGCGGGCGCGTCGTTCGCTTACAGCACATACGCGCTGTTCGCCATGACCGCGGCGCAGAATGTCATGGACCATGCCGCCGTGATGAGTTATATGCACGAGTTCTATTTTGAGTCGGCGGCGATGATACTGACGCTTATAACCGTGGGCAAAATGCTTGAGGCGCGCTCCAAGGGCAAGACGACCGACGCGCTAAAGGGGCTTATGAAGCTGGCGCCGAAGACGGCGGTAGTGCTGCGCGGAGATACCGAGACCGAGGTCGCGATCGAGAGCGTAAATATCGGCGACATATTTATTGTGCGTCCGGGCTCGAGCGTTCCGGTTGACGGTGTGGTGATCGAGGGCGGAGGAGCGGTCGACGAGTCCGCGCTGACCGGAGAGAGCATACCGGTCGACAAAAACGCGGGCGACACGATCTCGGCCGCGACTATCAGCGGCTCGGGATTTTTAAAATGCCGAGCGACCCGGGTCGGCGAGGACACGACTCTCTCGCAGATAATAAAAATGGTGAGCGACGCGGCGGCCACCAAGGCGCCCATCGCAAAAGCGGCCGACAAGGTATCGGGCGTTTTCGTGCCCGTGGTTATCACGATCGCGGTTATTGTGACTTTGATATGGCTGATCGCGGGATACGGCGCGGGCTTCGCGCTGGCAAGGGGGATATCGGTACTGGTTATCAGCTGTCCGTGCGCGCTGGGCCTCGCCACGCCCGTTGCCATAATGGTCGGAAACGGAGTCGGCGCGAGATGCGGCATACTGTTCAAAACCGCCGTGTCGCTTGAAAACGCCGGAAAGGCGGCGGTCGCGGCGCTCGACAAGACGGGCACCATAACCAAAGGCGAGCCCCGCGTCACCGACATAATACCGTCGGGAGGGGCGGCGGAGGAAGAGCTGCTGACGTTTGCCTGCTCCCTTGAGTCGGGCAGCGAGCACCCGCTGTCAAAGGCCGTGATCACGCGCGGAAAAGAAATCGGCATAAAGCCTTTTGACGTTCAAAATTTCAGAGCGCTGCCGGGACGCGGGCTTACGGCGGAGCGCGGCGGCAAAGTGCTGCGCGGCGGAAATCTTGAGTATATAGGCAAAAATGCGTCGGTTCCCGACAGCGCGGCAAAGGCCGCGGCGGAGCTTTCCGAGCGGGGCAAAACGCCGCTGTTTTTTGCGGAGGACGACAGGCTGCTGGGTATCATCGCTGTGGCGGATGTCATAAAAGAGGACAGTCCGTCGGCAATACGCGAGCTCCGCGATATGGGTATCGAGGTCGTGATGCTGACCGGAGACAACGAGAAAACGGCCAATGCCATAGGCGCGCAGGCCGGCGTCAGCCGAGTTATCGCGGGCGTGCTGCCCGACGGCAAGGAGGCGGCGATTCGCGAGCTTAAAAAATCGGGCAGGGTGATAATGGTAGGCGACGGCATCAACGACGCTCCGGCGCTCACCGCGGCAGACACGGGAATCGCCATCGGCGCGGGGACCGACGTCGCCATAGACGCGGCGGACGTCGTGCTGATGAACAGCAGACTTTCAGACGTTCCGGCGGCCGTCAAGCTGAGCCGCGCCACGCTGAGAAACATACACGAAAATCTGTTCTGGGCGTTTATCTACAACATAATCGGCATACCGTTGGCGGCGGGCGCGCTGATACCGCTGTTCGGGCTCAAGCTCAATCCGATGTTTGCGGCGGCGGCCATGAGCCTTTCGAGCTTTTGCGTCGTCAGCAACGCGCTCAGGCTGAATTTTGTGAAGATAAAAAAGAGCGCGCAAAGCCCGCGGGACGTTGTAGGGGCGGATATCATCCGCCCTAGGGACGTCGAGGGCGCCGTCCCCTACGATCATAATACACAAAACGCCGTAGGGGCGGATATCATCCGCCCGCGGGACGTCGAGGGCGCCGTCCCCTACAATCATAATATGCAAAATGCTGTAGGGGCGAATATCATAAGCCCGCAAACTTCGGATTTGAAAAATAAAAATAATAATAAAAAGGAGTTAAAAACTATGGAAAAAACAATTAAAATCGAAGGCATGATGTGCCCCCACTGCGAGGCGACGGTAAAAACCGCGCTTGAGGAGCTGCCGGGCGTTGAGTCCGCGGTCGCCAGCCACACGGCGGGCACGGCGGTAGTGACCCTGAGTTCCGACGTTTCCGACGATGTGCTCAGGCAGACGGTCGAGGCCAAAGGCTACAAGGTGGTAGCGTAACATTAGGCGAACAAGCCGCCCCTTCCCAAACGTAGGGGCGGCTGTTTTGTCTTATTCTTTTGTTTCTTTGTTTTTTGCTTTGGGCTCTTTGCCGCGGTCGAGGCTGAACGTGAACCTCGCGTACTCGCCCTCAACGCTGTCGACCTTTATGTCTTTTCCGTGGGCCGCCAGCATACTCTGCACGATGTACAGCCCGATACCGGTGCCCTCTTTGTTGATGGCGCGCGACTTGTCCACCTTATACAGACGCTCGAAAATGATCTTCTGCTGCTCGGCGGGGATGCCCACGCCGGTGTTGTGGACAGAGATCCAGATCTCGCCGCCCTTTGGATGGGTCTCGATAGTGATCTTGCCCTTGTCATAGGTGAACTTTATCGCGTTGTCGATAAGGTTGGTGAGGACCATTTTGATCTTGTCCGCGTCGGCTCGCACAAAGCTAACGTCGCGGTCGAATATCAGATTTATGTCAAGGTCCTTCGCGTCAATTTTATTGCCGAGCCCGATGATGATAAGTCTGATAGTCTCGTTGATGTCAAAATTCGACATGGTGAGGTTGACCTTGTCGGACTGCATTCGGGTTATGTCAAGGAAGGTATTGACCAGCCGCGTCAGGCGCGTCACCTCGTCTTTGACGATTTTTAGATATGAGCTCTGCTTTTCGGGCGGGATCGTCCCGTCCAGAATTCCGTCTACAAAGCCGCCTATGGTCGTCATGGGAGTCCTGAGCTCGTGCGACACGTCGGATATAAAGCTCATGCGCACGTCCTCCGAGCGCTCTATCGCGTCGGCCATGTTGTTAAAGCTGTCCGCCAGCTCGGTGAGCTCCTCAACGCTCTCGTCGAATCTGTCGATCTCGACCCTCGATTTCATGTTGCCGCTCGCGAATTCCTTGACGCTTGTGCTTACGCGCTTTATCGGGTTCGCGAGGATCTTTGACAGCATGTACGACAGGACAAACGACACGATGATAACCACGAGCGCCGAGAACAGCAGTATTTTGAACATCTCGTTGATCGTGCTGCGCCTCTGCGGCATCGGCGTGCTTATCAGCACCGAGCCGAACACCTTGTTCTTGTCGCTGCTCATGATCGGTACTTCAAGGGTGAACATTGTCTCGTTGAAGGCTCCGCTCATGGTGCCGATCGAGGTCGTCCGCTTGCCGGTGAGTACCTCGTGCAGCTCGTCGGTCGGTATGGATCTTTCCCTGCCCGACCAGTAGCCGCTGTCGGCGGTGTTAACGAGCATAGTGCCGTCCGAGTCGGTGATTATTATATGGCTGCTGCTGCTCCGCGAAAAGCCTGTCAGAACCGACGACAGACTCTCCTGCGATATGCCGTTGTTGATAAGGCTCACGATCGAGTCGGCGTTCTTGCTTATGTTGTTCTCTATCTGCTTGGAAATAAAGTTGTTCACCAGCACCATCTGCAGCGACGCGAGTATGATTATTCCGATAAGCACCGTCGCCAGATTGGTGAAAAGCACGCGGGAAAATATGTTTTTTCCGAACAATCAGCTCACCTCGAATTTATAGCCTACGCCCCAAACGGTTTTAAGGGCCCAACTCCTGTCTTTGCCCTCGAGTTTTTCGCGTATGCGCTTGATGTGGACGTCGACCGTTCTTGAATCTCCGAAGAACTCGTAGCCCCATATCTCGTCAAGCAGCTGGTCGCGCGTGAAGACCTTGTTGGTGTTTTTTGCGAGGAAATAAAGCAGCTCAAACTCCTTGGGCGGCATCTCGACTTTTTTGTCGTCAATATACACCTCGTATGTAGACTGGTTGATTCGCAGCCCATCGAACTTCAGCTCGTCGTCATCGGCCTTTTCCTCGTCGCTGCCCGCGCTGCGCCGCAGGACCGCGCGTATCCTGGCGATAAGCTCCTTTGGCTCAAAGGGCTTCACCACATAGTCGTCCGCCCCCAGCTCCAGTCCGAGCACTTTGTCAAACGTTTCGCCCTTGGCGGTCAGCATGATTATCGGCACATTGCTCTGCGCTCTGATCTCGCGGCACACCTGCCAGCCGTCCTTGATCGGCAGCATGACGTCCAGAAGTATCAGATCGGGCTTCTCGGTCGTGAATTTCGCCACGGCCTCCTGTCCGTCGCCGGCAATGACCGCTTCAAAGCCCTCTTTCTCAATATAGAGCCGGACCAGCTCGCATATGTTTTCTTCATCATCGACAATAAGTATCTTAGTTTTGCTGTCCATAAACCGCACCTCTCTTTTTCTCTTTTTGCTTTAAAATCAATTATAACACAATATTCCTCAAATGTCTAAATATTTTGTGAATTTTTCTGAAATATTTTTTGAAGATGTGCTCATACTATAAAAAAAGGAGTGGTAACATGAGTGAGGCTGTCGCGGGAAGCTTGGCGGCGGAGAGCCGCGCGGACAAAAAAATAATGAAACAGGAGGCGGCTGCATACGGCGTGCTTAGGGTCGAGGCGCTCGGCGCCCTTGAGGATTACCGCCGCTGCGTCAATAATTTTGATTATATCTCCGACGAAAAACTGGTCGACGTTTCGATATACAATATTCAAAGCGCCGCCTGCCGCTATGAGTTTCTTCTTAAAAACCTAAAAAGAATAAGCCGCTGACCCCTAGGGGGTCATTTTTTTATGATCCCGTCATATTATATATTATTAAATCAAAAAGGTGTGATCATATGTCGGAGAGACGGCGGCGGGACGGGGACAGGCAAAAACCCGCTTTGAGGGAAAAGATCGCCGACGCGGTGGATATTTCAAAAAATCTTGTGCTGGGGCTCCCGCTGGTCACCATGGTCGGCGACCGCGAGATGACGATAGAGAACTATGTGGGGATAATCGAGTACGGCGACGAGAGCATAAAAATAAAATGCAAGGCCGTGAATGTCGCGCTGTGCGGAAAAGACCTTGAGCTAAAGACAATGACCGAGGAATTTTTATACATAACCGGGAGGTTCAAATGCTTTTCATTCGAATACTGAATTATCTGCGCGGCTATCTGCTGCTCGGTATAAGCGGCAGGTTCCCGGAGCGGTTCATAAACATCTGCGTCCGCCGAGGGATAAGAGTATGGGACGTGCGCTCGCGGGGCGGCGTGTTCCGCTGCAAGATGGCGGCAGCCGATTTTAAAAATGTCCGCGGTATTGCCCGCGTCACCGGGGCGAGGCCGAGGATAACCGAGCGGCGCGGCCTTGTGTTCACGCTCAGGCGCTACAGGAGCCGTCTGCCGGCCTTGATCGGGATAATTCTGTTTGTGATAATAATTTACATAACTACCACCCGCGTCATGAGCGTCGATATAGCGGGCAACAGCCGCGTCTCCGAGGACGAGCTCAGGAAGCTGCTTTCCGAGTGCGGCGTCAAAGTCGGAGCCGCCGCCAAGGACATAGAGCCCGACAGGGTGCGCAATGAGATGATACTCAAAAACGACGCGCTGGCGTGGGTCGGCGTGAACGTGCGCGGCTCCAGAGTCTTTATCGAGATAGTGGAGCGGCTCGATCCCGAGAGCGTGCCGCATATCACCGACGAGGAGTGCAATCTGGTGGCGGCGAAGGACGGAGTGATCAGCCGCATTGAGGTCAGGCAGGGGCAGACGATGGTGCGGCGCGGCGACGGGGTGCGCGCGGGCGATATGCTCGTGAGCGGCGTCGTGGACAGCGTGTACGGCGGATTCAGGCTGGTGCACGCCTTCGGCGAGGTGTACGCCGAGACCGAATATTCCGAAACGAGAGAATATCCGCTCGTCTATACCGAGAGGGAGTACAACGGAGAGGAAAAAAATCTGTACGGCCTTGAGCTTTTCGGCCGTGAATTTAACCTGTACCCGAAATCCGCGGCTCCGGGAGCGGATTTTGAGGAGGAGCGGAGCGAGACGTCGGTCACGCTGCCTTTTGTAAACTCGCCCATCGGCGGCGTTTTAAAAAAATATCGAAAATTTGAGGAGGTCGAAAAGCGGCGCACCGTGCGCGAGGCGGTCGATACGGGCATAGCCGAGCTGACGCCGCTCGTTGAGCGCTCCGTTCCCGAGGGCGCCGAAATAACAAACAGGACAAACGAGCATAATATTTTATCGGGAGACCGCGTCGAGGTCACCGTGACTTTTAAGTGCCTTGAAAATATTGCCGAAGAGCGTGAAATTGACAAAAGTCTGATTGACAAAACCGAAAATTTGGATTATGATATAGAAAGTGATAATTCAAAGGGCGATGAGTCCCGATAACAGAGGGTATTTAATGGAAAGATTTATTGAAGTTGAAAAAATGGAGCTCGTCATAAACCTGTTCGGCAGCTTTGACGAGAATGTGAAAATTATAGAAAAAGAGCTTGACGTGGCGATAATCAACCGCGGCTCGGCGATCAAGGTGGGCGGCGAGCCCGAAAAGGTCGACAAAGCTGTGTCCGCCATAAATCAGCTTTTGGCGGTCGCGGCCAGGGGCGAGCAGATAGGCGAGCGGGAAGTCCGCTACGTGATGAGCCAGATCGACGACGGCAACGAGGAGGAACTCAAGGAACTGGGCAAGGATGTGATCTGCGTCACCTCAAACGGAACGCCGCTTAAAGCCAAAACCCTGGGTCAGAAAAAATACGTTGAAAAAATCAAGCAGAACCCGATAGTGTTCGGCATCGGCCCCGCGGGAACCGGAAAGACGTACCTGGCGGTGGCGATGGCGGTGTCGGCTTTTAAGCATAAAGAGGTCAACCGCATTATCCTGACCCGTCCCGCTATCGAGGCGGGCGAGAGCCTGGGTTTCCTGCCGGGCGATATGCAGGAAAAGGTCGATCCGTACCTGAGACCGCTCTATGACGCGCTGGGCGAGATGCTGGGCTTTGAGACGTTCCACAAGGTCCTGGAGCGCGGACAGATCGAGGTGGCGCCTCTGGCGTACATGCGCGGCAGAACGCTGGACGACGCGTTCATAATCCTTGATGAGGCGCAGAATACCACCCGCGAGCAGATGAAGATGTTCCTGACCCGAATGGGCTTCGCCTCAAAAATCGTGGTGACGGGCGATGTGACGCAGGTAGACCTGCCGAGGGACAAGCAGTCGGGCCTTCGTGACGCGGAGATAGTGCTCAAAAATATCGAGGGCATAGAGTTTATGTATCTTTCCGAAAAAGACGTCGTGCGCCATCCGCTGGTCCAGAAGATAGTCAAGGCTTATGAAAAGAAAACTTTGGAGCGCGAGCGCGTGGCTCAGCAGCGCAGAGATAAGCAGAGGAATAAGATATGAAAGTCGCGATATTAAACGAGCAAAACAAGATAACGGTCAGCCGAAAGCTGCGCGAGCTTATCAAAAAGGCGGCGCGCGCGTCCTTGGGCTATTTCGGTCTGCGCGACGATGTGGAAGTGAGCGTCATGCTGACCGACAACGAGGGCATCAGGAACCTCAACAATCTTCACCGCGGGATCGACAGAGCGACCGACGTGCTGTCCTTCCCGATGTTCGAGTACGACGAGAAGGGCGATATCCACGAGGATTACGCAGAGTTTAACGAAATGGGCGAGATCGTGCTGGGCGACATAGTGATCTCCCTCGAGCGTGCGCGGGAGCAGGCGGAACAATACGGCCATTCGTTCGAGCGCGAGGTCGGCTTTCTGACCGTTCATTCCATGCTCCATCTTTTGGGATACGACCATATGACCCACGAGGACGAGGATGAGATGTTCGGCTATCAGAAAGAGATACTCGACAAAATGGGGCTTGAGCGATGAGCGGATTTAAAGACTTGCTCAAAAGCTTTGTCTATGCCGGCCGCGGTATTTTTGACTGCGCCGCGCGGGAGCGGAATTTCAGAATACATATCGCCGCGATCGTGACGGTGACGATATTCGCCGCGGTCTACGGTGTGACAAAAACCGAGGCGGCGGTCCTCGCTTTGACAATGGCGCTTGTGGCGTCGCTTGAGACGGTGAACACCGCGATAGAGGCGGCGGTAGATCTTGCGTCAAAGGAAATAAGCGAGACCGCGAGGCTGGCAAAAGACGCCGCGGCGGGCGCCGTGCTTATCGCGGCGGTCGGAGCGGTGTTTGTCGCGGTGTTTATATTCGGCGACGCGGCGCGGTTCTTCCCCGCCGTTTTGACGATCGCGCGCCATTGGTATATCGCCGCGCCATATATTTTGATAATGATATTGTTTGTTTTTGCAATGAAGTACAAAAAGTGACAGGCTCGCCCCTTGGGGAGTAATAAGCAAGCTTTGCTTGCGGATTCAAAGCTACCTTTCAAAATTGCTTGCAATTTTGACCAAGAGCTTCCTTAATGCTGTCTGCAAAGCAGACTGAGAGGGGTTTAAATTGCCGTTTGATCGGATAACGCACGCAAAGGAGGAATATATGAAATCAGGATTTGTCGCAATAACCGGCAGGCCCAACGCGGGCAAGTCGACACTGCTCAACCGTCTGGTTGGCGAAAAGGTCGCTATCGTCTCGCGCAAGCCTCAGACCACAAGAACAAAAATACTGGGCGTTCACACCACCGACGACTGTCAGCTGGTGCTTATCGACACGCCCGGGATCCACAAGCCCCACAACAAGCTGGGGCAGCGCATGGAGCGGTACATTTATTCCGCCACGCGCGACATCGACGCGCTGATATACATGGTGGACGCGGGTATCTCCGAAAGCGGACTTGAGGCGGAGCGCGAGGCGCTCGGCGGCCTTAAGGCATCGGGCGTGCCCGTGGTGCTGGCGGTCAACAAGATCGACACTATGCCCAGGATAAACATGCTGCCGCTGCTTGACAAGATACAGCATATATACGATTTTGAGGGCATCGTTCCGATCTCGGCCAAGTCGGGCGAGAACGTGGACAAGCTGCTCGAGGTCGTGAACGGGCTGATGGAGGAGGGTCCGAAGTTCTTCCCCGACGACGTCATAACCGACCAGCCCGAGCGTCAGATCGTGGCCGAGCTTATCCGCGAGAAGGCGCTGCGCCTTTTGAACAAAGAGATACCCCACGGCATAGCGGTCGAGATCGAAAAAATGAAGCAGCGCGAAAACGGCACCTATGACATTTCCGCGGTGATCTACTGCGAGAAGCAGAGCCACAAGGGAATAATTATCGGAAAAGGCGGCGAAAAGCTGAAGGATATCGGCAGACGCGCGCGCGAGGATATAGAAAAATTTCTGGACGAGAAGGTCTATCTCAAGCTTTGGGTCAAGGTCAAGGAAAACTGGCGCAATATCGAGAACTTTATAAACGATATGGGCTTTGAGAAAAATTAAGAAATTATTAACTATTTGCATATACCGTTGACATTTTTTTGATCTTGAGTTATAATATTTTTGTCGCGGCAAGTGGCTTGTTGAAAGCGTAAATTATTTGCCGCTCTCATTATCCGGAGGGCGGTTTTTTATGCGGCGTTTTATAATTTTGAGTTTGAAGAGAAGAGAAGGAGAGGTTTTTGAGATGAAAAGAATTTTATGTGTTCTGCTGGCTCTGTGCATGATCGTGCCCGCCGTTGTTATTTCGGCCGCGGGCGATGATCTGAAAATCATTGATGCCGTCGGCGGCTTTGAAGTTATCGGGGTGGAATGGACAAACACCGCTGCGGCGAGCGGCTACAATGTGTATGTTAAAAAGACGACGGATTCGGCGTACCCCGAAAAGCCGATCGACAAACAGCTCATCAGATACTACGGCAGCTATTACCGCGCGGACGCTTTGGGTCTCGCCGCGGGCGAGTACGACGTAAAAGTCGAGACCGCGGATAAATCCGCGTCCGCCGAGAGAAAAAACATAACGGTTCTCGCCCACAAGCGCGAGGGTTTCGCCTTTTCGCAGAATTCTCCCGCAAAGACGGCCTCGGGCGGCTATAACGAGGACGGAACAGTGCCGGATGACGCTGTTATCGTGTATGTAACCAACGAGAACGTAAACACTGTTAAGGCTACGATAAATAAAAAAGAATACACCGGCCTTTGCAAGATACTTGACGGGATCGGAAGTTTTTCAAGACCGGAAGGTCCGAGAGGACACTATATAATCAGAATAATCGGCAAGATCGACGGCGATAATGTCATATTTGACGGAAACAGTGTAAACAAACCGGATGAACCGCGAAATAATTTTGCTGTTCAGCGTAACGCCAACGTTACCATAGAGGGCGTGGGAAACGACGCCACGCTCTACAAATGTGGCATTCTTATGAAGAGAAGCCAGAATATAGAGGTCAGAAACCTGGGAGTTATGCTGTTCCTTGACGACGGCATATCGTCAGAAAATTCAAGCTCCAACACAAACACCAACCTGTGGATCCACAATAACGACCTGTATTACGGCACGAGCGGCACGGAAGCTGATAAGGTTAAGGGAGACGGCGGTATAGATCTCAAAGCCAACACAAAGTATGTCACTGTTTCATACAACCACTTACACGACAACGGAAAGACGTCCCTTGTTCAACCCACGATAGATGGAGTGAATGGCGACGGAACCGACTTTTTGACCTATCACCACAACTGGTTTGACCATTCCGATTCGCGCCACCCCAGAATAAGATATTCGACCGTTCACGTGTACAACAACTACTACGACGGTAACGCGAATTACGGCGTCGGTGTGACATCGGGGGCTTCCGCTTTTGTTGAAGCGAATGTTTTCAGAGCTGTAAGGATGCCCATGATCTCGGCAAACCAAGGCCATGACCTTAACGAAGACGGAGAAAGCAGCACCTTGAGCGGCGAGGCAGGCGGCATAATAAAGGCCTTTAACAACAAATTTGAAGACAATTGCGGTGAGGTTTCATATTATGGCGAAGGTTCGGATTTTGATGCTTATAAGGCGAATTCAAGAGACGAGAAAGTCCCGGCGGATGTTAAGACCAAAGTTGATACTGCCGAAAAAACGGGTGAAGAAAAATTCAAAAACACCTACAATAACTTTGATACCGACAGTTCGGCAATGTATAATTACACTCCCGACGACCCGGACAAGGTTGTGGCTGATGTCACAAAGTACGCCGGAAGATTCGGCGGCGACGATATAGATTTTGATCTGAGCGATTACACTCCGTCACCGTACAACGGCGAAAAAGCTGCCGATAATCCCGATGAGGATCACTTTATAATTCCCGAGCTTAAAGCAATGCTTGAGAAATATCAATCGTCCGTAGTCAAAAATTATGTCGGCTCCGAGACCGAGTATCCCGCCACAAGCGGAACAGCTCCGTCACCTAAGCCGACCGATGAGCCCAAGCCTACAAGCGCGCCGACGCCCAAGCCGGAGTTCGATTATGAAATAGCAAGCGCTTCGTACGCAGACGGCAAGCTCGCGGCGGAGCTGAAATATAACGGCTCCGACGAGAGTCCGACCGCCGTTTTGATCGTGGGAACATACAGCGAGGGTGACGTTTTGACGGACGCGAAGACGTTTGAGATAAACGGAACAGAGATCAAAAACCTCGATTTCGCTGAGCCGCAAAGCGGCGTTACGCGACTGTTCGTGTGGAGCGGAACGGGAGACTCAAAGCCTCTCGCCACACCGTTTGAAATAGAATAATAACATTACAACGCCGGTCTCGGCGGAGAGTGAGATCCGCTGCAAACCCGGAGATCGGTTTGGAGGACGATAAATGCACAGCCGTGATAATATACGCAACTTTTCAATCATAGCCCATGTGGACCATGGCAAAAGCACTCTGGCGGACAGACTGCTGGAGCTCACAGGAGCGCTGACGCAGCGCGAGATGCAGGAACAGATACTTGACAACATGGAGCTCGAGCGCGAGCGCGGCATCACGATAAAGGCCCGCGCCGTTCGCCTTATATACAAGGCGAAGGACGGCAGCGAGTATTATTTGAACCTGATCGACACCCCGGGACACGTGGACTTCAACTACGAGGTCTCCCGCTCGCTGGCGGCCTGCGAGGGCGCGGTGCTTGTGGTGGACGCGGCGCAGGGTATAGAGGCCCAGACTTTGGCCAACACCTATCTGGCGTTTGAGCACGATCTTGAGATCGTTCCGGTCATAAACAAAATTGACCTGCCCGGCGCCAGGCCCGACGAGGTCAAGCAGGAGATCGAGGACATAATCGGCATAGACGGCGAGAACGCGCCTCTTATCTCTGCCAAGAACGGCATCAATATCGAGGAGGTCCTCGAAAAGATAGTCGAGCTGATCCCGCCGCCCGAGGGCGACGAGGACGCGCCCCTCAAAGCGTTGATATTCGATTCGTATTACGACGCGTACAAGGGCGTTATCGTGTATGTCAGGGTCATGGATGGCAGCCTCAGACCGGGACAGCGCATAAAAATGATGGCGACCGGCAGCGAGTTCGATGTGGTCGACGTGGGCTACCTTCTGTCAAACGGAATGCTGTCCGCCGACGAGATATCGGCGGGAGAGGTGGCGTTTATAACAGCCAGCATAAAGAGCGTGCAGGACGTAAAGGTCGGCGACACGGTGACGACCGCTTCAAAAGGCGCGTCCGAAGCTCTGCCCGGCTACAAGGAAGTCAAGTCTATGGTGTACAGCGGCATTTATCCCGCCGACGGTGCCAGATATGACGATCTGCGCGACGCTCTGGAGAAATTAAAGCTCAACGACGCGGCGCTGAATTTTGAGGCTGAGACCTCTATCGCGCTCGGCTTCGGATTCAGATGCGGATTTTTGGGGCTTCTGCACATGGAAATAATACAGGAACGTCTCGAGCGCGAGTTTAACCTTGATTTGGTGACGACCGCGCCATCGGTTGAGTACAAAGTCATAAAGACCGACGGTACTGTGCTGAGCGTGGACAATCCCACCAATATGCCCGAGCCGTCCGAGATAGACTATATGGAAGAGCCGATAGTGCGCGCCGCTATACTCACGCCGAAGGAGTATGTCGGCAGCATTATGGAGCTGTGCCAGGGCAGGCGCGGCTCGTATATCGACATGGAGTACCTGGACACCAACAGGGTGCAGCTCAACTACATGATGCCCCTGAACGAGATCATATATGATTTCTTCGACGCCCTCAAGTCGCGCACCAGAGGCTACGCCTCGTTTGACTATGAGTTCGAGAAATATCAGAAATCGGAGCTCGTGAAGCTTGATATGCTGCTTAACGGCGAGCCGGTGGACGCGCTTTCGTTTATCGTTCACAAGGAGCGCGCCTACCCGAGAGGCAGAAAGATGGCGGAAAAGCTTAAGGAAGTCATTCCGCGGCAGCTGTTCGAGGTTCCGATCCAAGCGGCTGTGGGCGGCAAGATAATTGCCCGCGAGACCGTAAAGGCCATGCGCAAGGACGTGCTTGCCAAGTGCTACGGCGGAGACATCTCAAGAAAGCGCAAGCTGCTTGAAAAGCAGAAGGAGGGCAAAAAGCGCATGCGCCAGGTGGGCAGCGTTGAGGTTCCCCAGGAGGCGTTTATGTCGGTGCTTAAGCTGGACGAATAACGGTTTTTTTACTAAAGGAGACATTATGGCCGGAATATATATCCACATTCCGTTTTGTATCAAAAAATGCGCTTACTGCGACTTTAACTCATATCCCGATATTCGGGATATGAGTTATTCGTTTGGAAAAGCCGTTATATCCGAGATCAAAAACTCGCCTTATAAAAACAAAAGAATCGACACGGTGTACATTGGCGGCGGCACACCGACCTGCATAGACGAAAATATCCTGATCGACATTCTCGCGGCGGTCCGCGAAAGCTTTGACGTCGCCGACAGCGCCGAGATCACGGTCGAGTGCAATCCCGGCACCGCGGACTTTAAAAAGCTGCTCGCGCTGCGCCGCGCGGGGATCGACCGTCTCAGCATCGGCTGCCAGTCGGCCGACGACATGCTGCTTAAAAAAATCGGGCGGATCCACACTTTTGAGGATTTCACGAATTGTTTTTTTGACGCGCGCCGAGCGGGATTTGAGAATATTTCAGTCGATCTGATGTTCGGCCTGCCGGGGCAGACGTCCGGGATCTGGCGCGACACTTTGCGAAAAATTACCGAAATCGGCCCGGAGCACATATCGGCGTATTCTCTGAAAATAGAGGAGGGGACCCCGTTTTTTGAAATGAAGAGCCGCGGTAAGCTCTCCGTTCCCGACGACGACGCAAACCGCGAAATGTACGACACAGCTGTTGAGCTTTTGAATGACCGTGGATATTGCCGTTATGAGATATCCAACTTTTCAAAGGCGGGTTTCGAGTCGCTCCACAATCTGATCTATTGGACGCTCGGCGAGTATATCGGTTTCGGCGCGGGCGCGCACTCGTTTGCCGGCGGCAGACGCTTTTCAAATCCATTGGGCGTTTCGGACTATATTGAATTTGTAAGTAGCGGCGGGCGCGCGGAGGACGGCGCCGAGCGGGAGTCCGAGACCGATTTGATGTGCGAGTTTATGTTCCTCGGGCTCAGGCTCGACAGAGGCGTATCCGAGCGTGAATTTAAAAAGCGCTTCGGAAAAGATATGCGCGGGGTTTTTAAAAAACCCCTTGAAAAGCATTTGAATGTGACACGAGCGCTTGAGACAGACGGGGATAATATAAAAATACGCCCCGAATACACCTACGTTTCAAATCTGATAATGTCGGATTTTATTTTATAGACATACGGCTATAAATTTTAAAAATATTTTTGAATTGGTATTGCATAATTTAATATTTATTGATATAATTAATTCAGCAAGCGGTTTCAATCGAATTTTCGGTGATTGAATTCGAAAATGTACTATGAAAGGAGTAAACATATGAAGTATTCAAGTGAAGTAGAAGCGATGTGTCCTTTGACAAAAGGAGCATATCACGGACCTGCTCCGATCCCTCAGGAAGGCAAATGGACGCAGGTTAAGGAAGTCAGCGACGTTTCGGGCCTGACCCACGGTATCGGCTGGTGCGCGCCCCAGCAGGGCACATGCAAGCTTACCCTGAACGTCAAAGAGGGCATAATCCAGGAGGCTCTGGTCGAGACGATCGGCTGCAGCGGCATGACTCATTCGGCTGCTATGGCGTCCGAGATCCTGATCGGCAAGACGATCCTTGAGGCGCTCAATACCGACCTTGTGTGCGACGCCATCAACACTGCTATGAGAGAGCTGTTCCTGCAGATCGTGTACGGCCGCAGCCAGACCGCGTTTTCCGAGGACGGACTGCCCATCGGCGCGGGCCTTGAGGATCTGGGCAAGGGTCTCCGCAGCCAGATCGGTACTACATATGCGACCCTGAAGAAGGGCCCCAGATATCTGGAGCTGGCCGAGGGATATATCACAAAAGTCGCGGTCGACAAGGCGGGCGAGATAATCGGCTACAAGTTCGTTCATCTCGGCAAAATGATGGAAATGATCGCCAAGGGCACCGACGCCAACGAGGCGCTCGAAAAGGCAAGCGGCCAGTACGGCCGCGTTGACGACGCGGACAAACTTATAGATCCGCGCCACGAATAAGAAATAAGATAGGAGGAATTGAGATATGGCTTTATTTGAGAGTTATGAAAGAAGAATTGACCAAATCAATGCAGAGCTTAAAAAACATGGGATTTCTTCTATTGAGGAAGCAAAGCAGATTTGCGACGATAAGGGCGTTGACGCCTATAATATAGTTAAAGGGATCCAGCCCATTTGCTTTGAGAACGCGTGCTGGGCATACACGGTGGGCGCGGCCATCGCCATCAAAGAGGGCGTAAAGACAGCCGCCGACGCGGCCGAAAAGATCGGTCTGGGCCTCCAGTCGTTCTGCATCCCCGGCAGCGTTGCCGACGACAGAAAAGTCGGAATCGGCCACGGTAATTTGGGCGCAAGACTTCTGCGCGACGAGACAAAGTGCTTCGCCTTCCTGGCGGGACACGAGTCGTTCGCGGCGGCGGAAGGCGCTATCGGCCTTGCCAGAAGCGCCAACAAGGCGAGAAAAGAAGACCTGAGAGTAATTTTGAACGGCCTCGGCAAGGACGCCGCTCAGATCATTTCCAGGATCAACGGCTTTACATATGTTCAGACTCAGTTTGATTACTATACCGGAGAGGTAAAAGTTGTAAAAGAGACAGCGTACTCAAACGGCGAGCGCTCGAAGGTTCGCTGCTACGGCGCCGACGACGTTCGCGAGGGCGTTGCGATCATGCACCTCGAGGGCGTTGACGTTTCGATCACCGGTAACTCCACCAACCCCACCAGGTTCCAGCATCCGGTTGCGGGCACATATAAGAAGGAGTGCATCGAGCAGGGCAAGAAGTACTTCTCGGTTGCCAGCGGCGGCGGCACGGGCAGGACTCTCCACCCCGACAACATGGCGGCGGGCCCCGCTTCCTACGGAATGACCGACACAATGGGCAGAATGCACAGCGACGCGCAGTTCGCGGGCTCGTCCTCGGTTCCCGCCCACGTTGAGATGATGGGCCTCATAGGCATGGGCAACAACCCGATGGTAGGCGCCACCGTAGCCGTGGCCGTAGCCGTCGAGGAAGCTATGAAAGGCTAAATTAAATCTAAAATCCCACAAACAGGGCGTTTCACCATGTGTGAGACGTCCTGAATTTTTACGTGTAGCACACACGTAGCTAACAAGTAGCGCACACACGTAGCGCACAAACTTTATGCCGTGAGCAGCGTCATATTTTTGGGTATTTTATCATTATGTATCTTTTGGATTTCCGTATGAAGCTGCTCGATTTTTCTGTGCGTATAAACCTTTTCGGTTATATCGCTGATACTGTGACCGACGATCGTTTTAAGAATGTATTCGTCCATATCGGCTTCTTTGCCTAAGGTTATGAATGTGTGCCTTGTTTCGTGCGGACGGTGATCCATTTTCAAGCGGTTCATAACTTTAGCAAAGCGACCGCGGTATTTGTCGTAAGTCAATGCTCTGCCCGAGCCCTGCGGGCAGTTGTCATCGTTAAACAGAAATTCGTTTTCGGAATTATATCGTTTGCATACGAGCGGAAATATCAGCGGATGTATCGGAACGATTCTGTTTTTTCCCGCCGCAGTTTTCATGCCGCCGAGCATTGTTTGAGCCTCAAGGTCTATATCTGCGGTTTTCAGAATCGCTAACTCCTGCGGACGCCAGCCGGAATATATCCCTATAAGGATCATATCAACAAACGGAACAGTATTTACGTTCTTCCATAGGATTTCAATTTCTTCATCGGAAAACGGTTGCGGTTTTCTGAGCGGTTCCGTCTGTTTTACGCTGTCACATAACCGCGCATAATCAACAGTAACAATTTCATGTTTCAACGCGTATTTATACAGCATATTGAACAAGGATTTCATTCTGCCTTTAGTAGAGGCTCCGACATCTGCGTCATGGATCGTCCCCTCTAAATGCGAAACCCGTATATCCTTAAAGCGCATATTATAAAGCGGAGCGCAGTATTTATACGCGGCTTTTACCGTGCGTATACTCGACGGATTTGAAAGAGTTTCAAAGTATCTTTCGCTCCACTTGTTATAAAGTTCCGAAAATGTAATTGTGTTTGCCTTAATATCATACGGATCGGCATTGTAATTCATTAGCGCCTGAAACGCTTCTTCCTTTGAGTGATAATATCCGATAGTGACCCTGTTTTGTTTAACACGCTCGCCGTCAGCATCGATCACCCAGCCGGTTGTTTTAACCGCGCGCCACGGCTTACGGCGTTTTCCCGACAATTTGTATATTGAACCCATACCGTTAGATAATTTCATATAATAATTTGCCTCCTTGCTATTCAAGTTTTTTCATGATTTTGTTCGCTCCTTTAAGACTTTGATTATCAGACAAATCATTCAGCGGACATTGAGCGTAATATGCGGTAGTTCTGTCCTGCCACTGCTCATATGTCGGGTATGTCAGCATTTGCTGTTCAAGGTTTTCTCTCGCGTTTGCAAATTCTTCGAGCAGCAAACACAGCTGGGAGTTCATATCTGCGTTTTTGTCCTGCCCGTCAAATATAACGGAACAGTTCCACTTACCGTCAGTTTTCGGCTTTTTAACGTCGATATCGAACTTTACACCTGCTTTGCGTTCCAGCTTGAACAGAAACGTGCAGAAGTCGGCAATGCTGTCAAGATTAACGCCGTCCTGCTCATATCCTATTAAATAGTTGGCGGTGGTGTCCAGCTTGTCGGCAATCTCGTTGATCACCGAGATAGACGCTTCGATTTCGCCGCTTTCATATTTTTGCACGGTACGCAGAGATTTGCCTAAAAGATTTGCCAGATCCGTCTGACTGAGCTTTCTCATTTTGCGCATATTCCGTATGCGCAGTCCGATTTCTTTTGGGGAATTTTTCATGTCTGTCACCTCTTGAAAATATTATATCACAAATAATTACGCATTGCAAGTGCGTATTTAAAAATATTTTAACATATTTATGATTAAAAGTGCTTGACAAATTGTGAAAACCGTGTATAATAGAATTATGAATTGATAATACACAATCAATTCGATTTTACTGATAGAACGAAAAAATAATTCGCAAAGGCGGTGATTTATTGGAACAAAAGATTTATGTGGAAACGCCAAAGTTTACCGGAAGAAATGTGCCTGTTATCGAAATCGCAAAAGCAATCGGAAAAGACGCGCAGTATATCCGTATCGGCCTGCAGCAGGGGATACTAAACTTTGGCTATGCTATGAAAATGGGCGGTTCAAGAGAATACAGCTATTACTGCCCGGACAGAAAAGTTTGGGAAGAAACAGGATATTTTAAAGAATCCGAAAAGTAAGGGGTATGTGAATGGACCATGATGCTCTTGAAAAAAAGCTGACACAGGCGAAACACAGACTCGAAGAGGCAGAAAAACGAGATCGTGTGAAGCTGAGAAAATTGCGGACACGCAGGCTAATTCAAGAAGGCGCGATACTGGAAAAAGTCTTCCCGAGAATCGTTTCTATGGAACTTGATGAACTGGAAAAGTATCTTTATGATATTTTGAGATAGAACTGAAACTTTTTAAGCGTTCCGAGTATTCGGAGCGCTTAAATATTCCCGAAGGGCGCACTTACTCACCACGTCGCAATTCGCGTCTTTGGCTCGCTTTTCCGCAAGCGGAAAAGACTTCGCCCGAGACGCGATTGCTCCTCTTTCCCACAAAGGCAAGCCTTTGCGGGAGCCCTAAGGCGCGGTGGTACTGCCGCCGTGCGGCGGCAGCCGTGCGCTCCTGCGGAGGGCGCGGATAATTCGCTCTGCGGATTATCCGTTCAGCCGAACGCGCTATTATTCCATAATAGCCGAGCGTTGTTTTCACAACGCATGACGGAATAATTCCGTCATGTTCGACTGACTGCAAAAACTAATTACTTTAGTTTTTGCATATGGGCGCAGATTGCCCATGTTCTTTTGGTAAAAGAACCAAAACTGCCTGTCGTCGGGCAGAAGGGAGTAATATTTATAGCAATATATCACTTTGAAGCAAAAATGATAAGCCGAGGCGTCGGCCGCTCGGTTGCGGCTGCCGCGGCCTACGCGTCATGTTCGCGGATATATAATGACTATGACGGTGTTCAACACGACTATACAAGAAAAAAGGGCTGTGTTTACAGTAAAGTATTCCTGCCTCCAAACGCACACGAAGAATGGAAAGACCGTGCCGAATTATGGAATGCTGTCGAAACCGCCGAAAAATCCAAAGACAGCAGACTGGCAAGGGAGCTGATTGTCGCTTTGCCTATCGAGGTCGGACTTGACGAATGGAAAGCAATACTTAAAGATTTTGTTCAAGAGCAGTGCGTGTCAAAAGGAATGTGCGCCGACGTGAATATCCATGACACCGACGGACATAATCCTCATGCTCATATTTTGCTTACAGTAAGACCGCTTGACCAAAAAGGGAAATGGCAGGCTAAGACGCAGAAAGAATATCTTTGCAAGCGCGGCGATGGGGAATGCGGATTTACCGCAGCCGAGTTTAAGACGGCGCAAGCCGACGGCTGGGAGAAGCAGTATCAATACAAGGTCGGCAAGAAGAAAATCTATATGACGCCCTCCGAGGCTGAAGCGCAGAATTTAGAGCGGATTTCCAAAAATCCGAAAAGCACTCGCTACGGCAGACAAAACCCGATATGCGCCGAGTGGAACAGCGAGGGGCAGATTCTAAAATGGCGCAAATCCTGGGAGAATGCGGTTAATAAATCTTTGGAGCAGAAAAACATTGACGCCCGTATCGACTGCCGGAGTTTTAAGGATAGAGGCATTGACGAACAGCCGACAATTCACGAGGGAGTGACTGCCCGCATTATCGAGCAGCGCGGCGGTGTTTCGGAAAGATGTGAGCTAAATCGGCAGATCAAGGCGGACAACAAATTCTTGCGCGAATTAAAAGTTCATGTTAAAAAGCTGACTGACGCACTAAAGAATACTGTACCGTCAATCGCGGCGCTGCTTGAAAACATACGCGCGAGTTTGGTTATATTTAGGTATCGAATAAAGTTTAACTCTGTTCGGATCAAAGGTATAGAACAGGATAAAAAGAAAATAGTACCGATACTAAAAAGATATGACAAAATCAAATCCGGGGTTAAACAAAAGAACGCCGAACGTAGAAAGCTGCAAGCCGAGAAAAAGTCCATAGGCTCTATGCGGTTTGTAAAGCAAAATCAGCTTGAGCGCCGTATAGCCAAAGTTGTTGAGGAAATCGAGGAGCTGAAAAGCGAGCGTAAATATTTACTTTCCGAACTTTATTGCCAAAATGATACAGAAGTATCGGAACTGGAGAGACACATCTCGGATAACGCTATAGTTCTCGAAAAGCTGAACTGCATAAATTCGGATTTATCCGAGCGATACAATACGGAAAAAGCACGTTATTTTGAAATCCAAAGCGCCATATCGCAAGATAACGAAGCCGAAGTAAATTACGAGCGCCAAAACATCAGAGACAATGCCATGACCGAAGCGGCACATAGGTTAAAGGAAATCTACGGCAAGAAATACGATTATACCTTATTAAAGCGATCCGAAACCGAAGTAAACCGCGAACTGAATGATTTGCAGCCGGACAAGTCAATTCGACAGAAACTGGCAAAAGCCGAGCAAATAGCTCAAAACAAGTCTATCACTCCGAAGAAAACCAAAACCGTGGAACATTAGACCTTGATTTTCGGCCTATCGAGACATATTATATACCCGAGCCCGAAACAAGAGCCGAAACCCACGCAAATCCGTACCTCACAAAGTCCTAACTTTCCACTCTGTCACGCAGTAGAACAGCCGTTCCAAAGGTTTTAATACAATATCATTACTTTATATAATTTGCCGAATAAAATCCACATAAAACCGTTGGTTATACGTCCCTACTGCGTGACATATCTCTCAATTTTTGCTGTCAAGCGCAGCTTTGCGGAGATTATACAGTAAACAACAGCGTTTACAGACTATGAACACGAAATTAATATGTTCAAAAAAGTAAAATCTTTGATAACCATATATTTTAAGATTATTAGAAAGTTCATAATACGTATTTTTAAGGATTAATATATGCTCTGCGACATTAATGTATGGTATTAGGCTTTTTTGATTGATAAAAACTTATGATTTTTTTCAGCAAAAGTTATTTACAAAAATATTGTCAAAAACATAAAATAAATTTTTAGAAAAAGCTCTTTTTTACGCTGATGAAGGGTGATAAGGTTGTCTAAGCAATCAAAGCATTTACCTATTTGTCGTTGTTCTGCTTGACTTGGGA
>CANQQJ010000013.1 GCA_947625905.1 uncultured Clostridia bacterium
GAGCAAGTCAATTTCTGCCTCGGTAAAACAGATTATATTACCGTTTTGGAGTTTACACAAAATTCGGGATAGTGCCGGACAAGCTGCACCAAACACAGCAAAACCCACGTTATAGCGTGGGTTTTGTTTTGCCTTACACGAATTTTACACGATTTTTTCTAATATTTTAACTGCACGTTCTTCTTCTCGGGGATATAGATGCGCATAGGTATTCCATGTCATTTCGATTTTTGCGTGCCCGAGGCGGCGGGCAATTTCTTGAATGTTTATGCCTTCGTTTGCCAATAGGCTCGCGTGGCTGTGCCTGAAATCGTGGATCCTTATATGTTTTAATCCTGCGGCTTTGGCGAACATCCTATTTTTCTTATCCAATGTTGTGTCACGCAAAGGCTTTGTGCCGCCGCAAATTCTGAAATCGTCGTTAAACCCCTTTATTGCCGAATAGCGTTTTTGGTGTGCGTCCAATACGTCGATGAGTTGTTTCGGCATTTGAATTGTTCTGATCGAGCTTTTATTCTTGGGCGGCGTCTCGCGGTCCGCGCCTTTTAGTTTTTGGGCGATGCTGCGTGAAACCGAGAGATAGTTCCCGTCGATATCAGACCACTTAAGAGCGTGAATTTCGCCTTTCCTCAGACCTGTGTAAAATGCTATATTAAAGAATACATAAAAATCCCAAGCCTCTAAATATGATGAATTTTCAGCGTTCTCGCGGGCGGCTTTTATATACGCCTTAAACTCTTCGGGCGTATAGAAATCTATGCCGCGCTCTGACTCGAAGGTCATTGTCTCTTTGAAGTTGCCGATCGCCGTTAACGGGTTTTTGCTTAAATAGTCCATCGCGACAGCATAGTTTAGCAGCGCCTTAAACTCTCGGTAAATATGTTGCTTTGTACGCAGGCTTAATTTTTTCTTGCCTCTGCCCTTGACGGTTTTTTCGTTTATCTCGGTTTTTCATTTTTGCAGCAGCGGCTTGTTTAACTTCGATAATTTGACGCTGCCGAGCGGCGGTATAACATGATTTTCGATATAGGTTTTAATGCTGCGCAGGCTTTGTTCCCTCAGCTCGGCTTGTTTCTTGGCATAATATTCTTTGTACAGATCTTTGACGGTCATACGATTACTCGGCGACTCGTTTTTTATTGTGTTGGCAAATTCACGTTCAAATTCGATTGCCTCGCTGCGGCCGTACACGACGCGATCGGTTTGTCTGTTTATGCCGTTCATGTCTTGATAATTCACGCGGACGCGATATTTTTGCTTGCCGTCCTTTGATCCTTTCATTTTATAAATCGGCATAAAAACACCTCCATATTTGTTCGCCCGTCCGGTTGCGTTCGTCGCCTCTCGTCTTTGGGTCAAGTCTTGTCGTTATTGATTGTTTTATTTTACTTCGGGTATCAGAGCCTTTAATTGACCGAATTTTGTCTTATAATCCGAAGAAAGTTTATTTACCTCGCTTGAGAACGAATTATAATTGTGATTTATAGATTTTGTAAGAGGTACCATAGATGTATAGCTGGCATACAATTCGGTAAAAGCTTCATAGGTGTTTTTATAGTTTTCGGGAGGATTTTTCAATTCGGTCAGATAATCGGTGATTTTTTTCTTATAGTCGTCAGTATCTATATCATCGTATAAAAGCAGACTATTGTCTAAATAAGCTAAAGAACCCCAATATGCTTTTAATGCGGTGTCGAAATCATAATTGCCGTTATTATATTCGTCGGTTTTCTTATAGATTACATTATTCCAAGCTATTTTTATATCGCCAAGTATTTCAAGGGCCGCTGTCGCTTTTTTATTCACAAAATTAGATGCCTTGATGAGTTCGTTGTAATACCACATGGAATTATAAGAGGAGCGTGCGCTCGTAAGCGTGGAGACGTTGTTTACCTTTTCCTTTTGCTTTTCCGAAAGAGCGTTATATGCCGTTACCGCTGTGTCAATGCGTCCTTGACATTCGGTTGTGAGCTCAATCTGTCCTATACTGTTAATACTTTCCTCTACTGCTTTAATTTGTCTACTGTTTGAAACAAAATTAAATAAAACAAAAGAGACCGCAGCGATAAGAACTAATCCGAGCACAACGGATGAAAACACTATTATTTTTTTCTTTGATATACGTTTTTTGGGCTTGATACTTTCTGATTCACCAAGAATATCGGGGATTACTATATCTGTCGTTTCGCCAGCAGCGGTTTTATCAACCGTTTCTTCAATATCGGTCTTATCAACCGTTTCTTCAACATCGGTCATTTGGAAATCTTGAACGTTATCGGATTTTTCAACAGTTTTATTCAACTCTTCTGACATTATTTTCACTCCTTTAGTAATTATATATAAATTTTTTACTTTGTTTTATTTCAATTTTACGCCATCAATTTCTACCGCGGCATAATGATAATTTTTATATGTATTATCCGTGAATTCAAGTATCAATACCGCTGAATGATATGATCCATCGGCCTTAAGTTTTAATCTGCTTGTATCAAGTTTATATCTTAAATCGGTTTTTACAACGTTTGTGTAGCTTTCATCAAGTGAAATGCTTGCGTCATACCCGATTAAATCGGGCATATCTACTTCGCAATATGATACAATTTCAATAAAACCGGGATACCCATCAGGTAGCTTAGTTGATTTTGTGATTTTGCCGTCATATGCTGATGAGTATGATGATGTTGTGCTTGATCCTTGATAATATATTTTTGGCTTTTGCGTTGGTGTAGGATTATTTGTTGAAGTTGAATTAGCTGCATTGCTTTGTAAGTTTTCATCTTTGGTAGGTGCATTTGACGTAATCGTGGCAGCTATTACTACAAAAATAATTATCGCAGCAGTAATACATCCGACAAATATCAATCTAATTTTTGAACTTCTTTCGTCGTTTTTAATTCTGTCGAGCGAAGCAGATATATCTGATTGTTTTTCTGTATCTGAATGTTCTTCAAGTATTTTTTCAAGTTCATTTTTTTCTTTAATAACCACAACTTTCACATACATTGCTGTTACCCATGGCGTAACCACAATTAGGACATTTTTTTGCGCTGTTTTTGTTTTGTGGTATATCATTATTTTGGGGCGGAGTGTTATTGCTTGGTGAATAATATCCACAGATTTTGCAATAACCGTAAATATCACTATAACGTCCACATTCCGGACATTTGTAAATATATTTTGCTTTTGATTCAATTTCTGTATTTAATAAAGCGCCGCAGCCATTACAAAATTTTGCTGTTGATATATTGTCGGTATGGCATTTTGGACATTTTATAACGTCTTTCAATTCATTGCCACATTCGTTACAAAATTTTGCGGTATCGGGATTTTCGTAACCACAACTAATACATTTTTTCATAATACTCTCCTTGTTATTGGACTGTTAAAGATTGCTTTGAAAGGCAATTGTTTTTAATAAATCTTTCATTTTTTCATGCGGCGGAGCTCGCGGGCTATGCCTATTATTCTTACAGGCTTGTTTTCGATTTCTTCGTTGGTGAAAAATAATATTTCATATTCGGGGTTGAGAGGCTTTAACACAACGCCGCTTTCTTTGCGCTCTACGCGTTTGAAGGTGGCGTCGTCTCCGTTTACCATGACGGCGCAGTCGTCGCCCGTGTCGCAGGTATCGGCTCTTTCAAACACGATTATATCGCCCGAAAGGTATTCGGGGAACATGCTGTCGCCTTGTATTCTCAACGCGAAAAATTCCCTGCCGCCGGCAAGCCAATCTTCGGGAATCTCTATGTAGCCGGTTATATCTTCGATCGCCTCAAACGGCACACCGGCGGGAATACGGCCGAGCACGGGTATTTTGACGGTATTTGAGGGCAGCTCAACAGGTGATACATTATGATCGATACGGCCAAGCAGATAATCTATTGATACATTGAAATAATTTGCAAGGGCAATTAACATTTCGCTATTGGGTTCGCTGTTGCCGTTTTCATATTTAACATAAGTAGTTCTGTCGATTCCCAAAAATTTGGCAACATCTTTCTGAAGAACACCTTTTTCAGCTCTTAGGTTTTTTAAAATGTTCATATTTTTCACCTCTTTGTACATTATAAGTGAAAATTACTCACATTTCAACACTTATTTTGTGCAGGTGCAAAAATTTCACTTTTTTACGAAAAAGGTATTGACGAGTGAAGATTTATCCCTTATAATAAATCTTGAAAGTGAAGAAACGTCACTTACAAGGAGGTGGTTAATTTGAATAGTATAAAAAAATTTCGCGAAGCCAAAGGGTTAATGCAAAAAGATTTAGCGGAGCGGCTTGGCCTGGATAGGTCAACCATTACCAAGTGGGAGACCGGTGAGACGAGCCCGAGATCCGATATGCTGCCGGAGATTGCAAAGATCCTCGGCTGCGAGATCGGGGAGTTGTTCGAGAAAGACACGGCGTAGGAGGAGGTGTGATGACATGGAAAAGGAAAAAACCTTAAACGGTTATACGCGGATCGTGGTTGAAACCGATGAGGAAAACCCCGTAACCGTTGCCGAAATAACCGCGGACGCGGTTGAGTTGGCAGACGGATACAGGGTTAGATTTACACCGGACTATACTTAATGTTCGGTGTCTCTTGGTGGGCAAGGATCATTGCCGTAACTGTCTTTTGAGCGAATCTGACCATTTGGCCTTTGGACAATTAATTCGCTTTGCTGATTACGTGCAATATCTCTGCCGTAGCTTATAGCATCGCTTTGCGTATCAAACAATTTAGTGTCTCTGGTATTGCCTTCACCATGGACAGCCCATTTGTTATCGCGGGGCGAAACCCATTGATTTTTTCTCACAATGGCTCACCTCTTTTCGAAATTATTTTAGGTGGTGATGTAGTGAAAATACAACATTTGCTCGCGAAATATCTTAAGGAGCACGGTATAACAATATCGTATCTGGCGAGGGTTACCGGAATACAGTATGAATTGCTTAGGCGCTCACTTAATGAGAACCGCGTTATGACAGCCGATGAGCTGGCGGCGGTGCTGACAAACACGGAAATAAAGATCGAGGATTTGACGAGAATGCAAAAAATTGTATAAACAGTCCATGCACCGTAGATATAATACCACAATATGTAGTATTTGTCAATAGGTAAAAAACAAGATATTGGATATAACGTAGGAGGGTGTTAGAAATGGCTAAGACTAAACTGATGATTGCCGACGTTGAGACTGCGGTGCGTATTCTGTCGCCCGCACCAGCGGAAAAATGACCGCCTTTTTGCGAAAGTCATGCAAAGCATGACTTTCTTTTTTGGGCGGTCATTTTTCCGCTTTTCCCACAAAGCGCACTTCGTTGGTGCTTCGCGGGAGCCCTGAGTGTCCGCCTTTTTGCGAAAGTCATGCAAAGCATGACTTTCTTTTTTGGGCGGTCATTTTTCCGCTTTTCCCGGAGCAGTAAGCTTGCTTGCGGCTTCAAAGCAATCTTTCAAAATCGCTTGTGATTTTGACTAAATGCTTCCATAAATATAATGCGCTGCGCCGGCGTTTCGCGAAAGCCATATTTACTGCGGTTTTAGCAAAAATCTTGTCGGTGTTTTGCTAAGGCTTCGGTTTTTTGTTTTGGATAAATAAAATATTTGACAAAGATTCACGTTTTACGGCGCACGGGTGTCTGAGGTGTTCGTAAAAGTCATGTTTCAGAGCGTGAATTACATGCCAAAGGTGGTGAATTTTGTTGGTATTTGTGCTATAATATATGTTAGGTCAATTTAAACCGAGCAAAATATGCTCGGGGTTTTATTGTGCAGTTTAAATAAAATTATATATCAGGAGGTATGACAAATGAAGACCAGCATCAAACGGAAAGTCAAAAGTATGTTAAGCGCGGCGCTTGTTTTCGCTATGCTCGCGTGCTCGCTGCAGATTCCGGTTTTCGCCGCGGGCGACCCGATCTATCTGCCCGAGGACGATGCGCCGGATGAAATTATTTCAAGCGGAGCTTTTTACGTATCGACCTCGAACGCCGAGATCGACGAGAACGCGAACGCGCCCTATATCTTTAAAGTCGCCAGAGGCGGCAGTGATCTGCCCGAAGCCTCGCTGCGCCTTAACATGACGGACATAACCGCGAGATACGGGGCCGATTACAAAATCAAACTTCGCGACGGAGGTACTTTTTCGGATGGCGTTAAAAACGCGCGGAAAAGCAGATCGCTGCTCGAGGAGATCGTCGAAAACTCCGACTCGATCGAGGAGAGGAACGACACCGACACTTTGGTGGACGGCGAGAATCTCGACGAGGAAACAGCGAACGAGCTTTATACCGAGGACGTTCAGAAGCTTGGGAATTATTTAGGTGAGGCTTTGAGCGATACGGACGCCGAGGCATCACCCGAGCCCGTGGCCGAGGACGAAGCGCCCGAGGTCTCGGAAGAGTCCGAAGCGGCCGATGATCCGGATGACGGATCTGCCGAGGCGGAAGCCGACGGAACAGAGGCCGCTGCCGTGAGCCTCAAGGCAGCCAAGAGCCTGGCGACGGGCCTTGAATCCGACAAGCAGTCGATGGACGGCGGAGGAAGCATAGAGCAGTTCACCGACGATATGCTGTCCGCGCTTTCGCTTGAGATGGAGAGCGCGTACCTCACCCTTGATTTTGCCGAGGGTGAAAGTGAGAAGTACATAGAGATCATCCCGAACGACAACATGAGCGGCGACGGCGACAGGATGTTCATGGCGGCTCTTTTCCCCATAACCGAGAGCGCCGTGATAAGCGACATGAAAGGCGTCACCGTCACGATCAAGGACGACGAGGAGCAGGAGCCCGCCGTGATCTCGTTCGGAAGCTCGGAGTATTATCCCGAAGACGGATACATAAAGGTAACGCTTGAAAGGAGCGGGGCTATAAATCAGATGGTGCAGGTCAAGGTCACGACCTCTGACGGCACGGCCGCGGCAGGCCGCGACTATTCGCAGGTCGACACCGAGGCGGCTTTTCCATACGGCGTGACGCAGCGCACTATCAACATCCCCATAAGGAGCGAATATATCGAAAATGATTCCGACTTTAACATCACGCTCTCCGACCCGAAAGGCTGCGTTATCGGCGGAAACTCAACCGCGCGCGGAATTATCCCCGCGGGCAGCGAGAGCTATTCGTTCGAAAACGAATCCGAAAGCGAGGCGGACGGCGAAGTCACCGCGGCGGCAGACGCCACCGATGACAGCGTTTTTGTGGTTGACGCGCTCGATCTTTCAAAACCGAAATCAACCGAGAAGAACTATGCAAGCATAGGATCGGTGGGAGCCTTTGGCGATAAAAACACTCAATACGAAATATCTGCCGACGATCACTGGTGGGTCGAAATTACCGACCGTATACACAATGTATATTCGGACGCGACATGGGATATAGAGAGGCACTATACTTATAACGGAATTGAGTTTGACTGCTCGAGCAGCGGCAACGGTGCGACCGGTATTTATTTTTGCAATGCCGATGACAATAAAGAGCAGGAGGTCTATAGCACCGGCAGCGGATGGAGCCAACAAAAATTAGATGTGTTTCAAAATGCCGATTTTTCTTCATTTAGGGTACATACGGTTTACGACTTAGGCTCATTCGGCGACGCCAGAGATCTGAAAATATACTCGGCGTCCCCCATATTAAAGCCCTTTGACATTATGCTCGAGGGTCCCGAACCGCTACAGTTCCTTGACGCCGACGGAAATTATAGGAACAACACAGAGCTCAGCGGCGATATCGTTGACGCGACAAATGTCACACTCAGCGGCGCGGGCGCCGATAAAAAGATCGTAAGATTTGCCAAGGACGGAAACGACACGATCACCGTCACCACCTCCGGCAAATACTCACGCATAACGGGCTTTAATATTGTGAACAGCGACACAAAGGCATCGACCCGCATAGACGCAAAATACACAAACGGTCTCGGAACAAACTCGGCTTCGGTCAAACTCACCGAGGATCTCGTGAGAGATTATCTGGACTATATTGTTTTTAAGGACAACAATTCAAAAGGCCAAAAAGGCGCATTCAACATACAGCCCGTGCTCGGTTATATAGACTCGACCGTAAACGTGCACGCCGACCCGCTTGGTGTTGCCTCGGTCAAAGCGAGCGGAAACGTTAATCCGAACAGCGACGGCTCGTACACATATCATAAGGGCGACAACATAAGATTTACTCAAACCATAAACGACCCCGATATGTACACATCCGACAGAATACAGATCGTGACCGAAGGAAATATCAATCAGGGCAACAACCTGAGACAATATGACAAAAATCCGAACGGGAGCCTCACGAATTACTGTACGTATTTTGACGACTGCAGCAAAATGGACGTGACGCCCTATTACACACGACGGGATAATCAGATAACCGTCAGAGTGGCAAAAAGCGATCTCAGCAAATTCGACACAAGCCAAGGAATATTCACGAACACAAGCGCTGATACCGGAGACTATATGGAATACTTGGCGGCAGACGGTTCCGTGAAGGGTGAATACTACGAAATGTCGGCTGCGCCCGCACAGGAAGGATATGTTTCGGTTTGGAGACAGACCGGCACGGATGACACGACGCTGTACTCGCAGAACACCTTCTATTTCAACGCGACCGACAGCTCAGAGAAAAATATAATATATCTGACCTGCGAGAAAGCGGACGACATACGCTATGTTTTGACCGGCAGCGTCAAGTATACGGATCGGCCGTTAAACGGCTCGTACGAGGGTACGCCGTATATGCCCGCGAGTGGAGCCTACATAGTTATAGATCCCTACAACTACGGACTGTCGGACAATGACGGCAATTTCAACACCACGGCAATGTACGGCATTGGCGGTTACAGCGTTATATACAAAATAACAGCCTCGGGGAAAACGACATACGGCTCGGTGGTTTTGGATAATTCAAATATATCGGAATTCGGGCAGGACGAGAGCGCGATCACCGCTTATAACTCGGCTGTGGGCAACGCCATCAAAGTCGATACCTCCGACGTGACCGTTCCGCATATCAGCGCCTTTGTGGCGACCGATGAAAACGGCGTTCAGAGCGAAAACAACACAGTCGAGATAAGCAACAATGAATTTTCGAACTTCACGATCACCGTTAACAACGACAATGCGGTATACACCGATTCGGACGGAAATGAGCACCGCGAGAACGTCAAAGAGATCGACCTCTTGATTTGCGACCCTAACTCCAAAGAGGTCAAAGCCACGATAACGGGCACGATACCCACACCCGCGCCCAGCGAGAGTCCGGAGCCGACCGAAACTCCCGACCCGAACGCTACCGCTGGCCCGACCTTGGATCCCGACGCTATCAACAACAGCGCGGTCATAACAAAGGCGAGTGAGACGGTCAATAAAGACGGAACGACCACAACCGTGTGGAATTTGAGCCACACCTTCAACAAGGGCTATTCCAATTTTTACAAGGCCAGCGACGAGCTGTATGTCAGACTCACGACCGACAGGCTCATGGGCAACGGCAAGTCGATCGACGCCGACGGAAATGAAATGGACAACGACGCGTTCAAACAGACGACCTACAATCCGATCAACACGGGCTACACATTCACGGAGCAAAACCCGCAGATGCCGGTAACGCAGAACATAAGCTTTGATACTTACATGAACTTTGTGGAGCTTCCGCTTATCGGCTCGCTAAACGCTTTCTTTAATCTCGAGTTTATCAGTCTGTCGCTCACCAGTCTGCCCGACGGCGGCGAGCGTCTCGGCATCGGATATGTTCCGCTGTCAGACGGGCATTTCATGAGTCCGGGATTATCGAAAGAGGAGGTCGAGAAAGGCGCCGATCTGATTGATGACATCGGAAAGCTGGCGGGCAATAAACACAGGATAGGAATGTACGAATGGGGACTGAGCCCTATATTCGGTGTTTATCTGGACTTCGGCCTAACCGGCGGAGAGCTTTTGTTCATAGGAGGCGGAGTATACTTCGGATTAAGCGGCGAATTCAGTATTGTTCAGTATTTTCTGGTCGGCGCGATACCGCTCTATCTCGGCGTTGACGGCGATCTTGCCGTGGTCGCGCAGGGAGGTATTGATGATATAGATTCTAAGAGGACGACGATCAACTCGATCAAAGACACGGACAATTCATTCGATTCGCATCTCTCGCCCCAGATCGTCATTCAGGCCTACGGCGACATTTTCGGATACGCGGGCATCGGCTTGTGCGGAATTTTGGGCGTGAGAGGTGGATTTACCTTCGGCGCGGATTATATATATTTCCCAAACGTCCAGGAGCTGTATCCGTCATATCACACAAACGGACTGACTCTTGACGCGACAATAAGGATAAAGCTTGACGTGCTCCTGTTCTCGATCCCGATACCCGCGGTAACGCTGTTTGAGAAGAACTACGGATACTTCAAGGATGTTGAGGAATCGCGTGATGAAACAATGTCGGACGGCGAGGCGGAGACCGCGGACGCCGCCCGGGCTGTCATGAGACCCAGAGCCGAGGGCACGTCCGAGTGGCTGCCAAACAGCGATCTCGTGGAGGCGGCGAGCTCCTTTGAGGAGGACGGCACAAGCGTGCTGCTGGAGAACGGATACGACAGAGCCGACCCGCAGCTTTTGAACTTGGGCAACGGAAAAGTACTGCTCGTGTTTGTTGCCGATATTCCCGAAAGAAACGATGAAAACAGGACCGCAATAATGTACAGCATTTATGAGAACAACACCTGGTCCGACCCCGTAATGATACACGACGACGGCACAGCCGACTTTGAACCCGATATTTGCGACGCGGGCGACAAGGTCCTGATCTCTTGGACGTCAAGAGCCGAGGGCGCTGAATACACAAACGAAAAGGAATATCTAAAGAGCCTCAACGTTCACGCCGTGACGCTCGACAAGAACACCCTTGAGCTTGGCGAAGTCGAGAAGCTGACCGACGACGACTACTTCAACAGCACGCCCGTCGGAGTGTATGATGATGTGACCGGCGACATGATGGTATTTTATCTGAAATCCGCTCCGACCGACGACTTTGAACAGTCGGTATCGCCCACAGTCAACGAGGGCGAGATCATGTATATGCTCTACGACGCGGAGCAGGGCAGATGGCTTAGAGATATGTATTATGACAACGAGGTGTCCGACAACGGCGTTAAGCAGACGCTCACCGACGAATGGGGCGGACAGAGATTCTTGTCCTCGCCCATCAGCGACTTCGGAATGAACGACCCCGTCATTATTGACTTTGACGCCGCAAGCTATAACGGAAAGGGAATATACACCTACACGGTCGACGAGGACAACAACATGGACACCGACGCCGACAGAGAACTGTTTGTTCAGGTATACGATTTTGATACGCACAAGACATACGACCCGATAAGAATAACCAATGACAATTACTGCGACTCGAGGCCCCAGATCGCGAGCGCAGGTATAAGATCGGCTGTATTCTGGCTCGAAAACAACAGCGATATACGCTATATAAGCATTGCCGGACTGCTTGATGAAGGACTGACCGACGACGGCAGCATAGATCCCGATTATACGCATAAGATCGGCCTTGTGTACTGCAATACCGGCGATCCGAACGTTGATCCGACATTCGGCAGCTTCGAACCGTTTGTTGACTCGGACGGCAACATATACATCGTGTGGATACAGCCCGAAAGGAATGACGCGGGCGAAAACTGCCAGGAGATCTATACGGCGGCGATGATCAACGACGAAAACGGCACAAGCTGGTCGGATGCTCTGCGCCTCACCCACAGCGGCGTGTTCAACGATGAGCCCGCTCTCGTGACAGATCAAAACGGAAATCTGATGACCGTTAACAATCAGTATAAAATCGACAATAGCAGCGACGATGTCGCGGTCACGGATGTTAAGCTGGTTTCTACCGGTTATGAAACTGTCGGCTCGCTGGAGCCCGTCGATACCGAGCTTTCGGATGAGCACCCGATGGCCGGCGAGACGGTGGACGTGACTTTAAAGGTCAAGAACACGGGCCTCAAGCCCGCGTCGGGCTACACCCTCGATATATACGAGGTGATCAACGGAGAGGTAAAAGACAAGTTATTCACGACCGAGTCCGATGAGCACATCACTCCGTCGTCAAGCTCACACGCGGAGTTTACATGGACAATGCCCGACAGCTTTGAAGGCATAAATGATCTTTCGCTCTACGCTGAGCTTCACGAGACGGGCACCGGCCAGATACTTATGTATCAAAGCGACAGCATCGACATAGAGCCGAATTACGAGATCACCGACTATAACCTGGATCAAGACACCGACGGCATTATGATCGACTACACAGTTACAAACAACGGAAACGCCGATTCGAACCCGACCGACGAAGTGGTCGTGCTCTTCAACGACATCTACCACAGCGGAAAGACCTCCGATCCGTATCTCAAGGAACAGATAGGGGAACTGAAGCCGGGCGAGACAAAGAGCTATTCGAGCCGTCTCGATATCCCCGCCGATGATTTTGAACACGGATTTATAAACGCGTACATCGGAGTGAAGGACAGCGAGGGCAACGATATAGGCAGCGGCGAAGCGTTCGAGCTGCCTCTCGAGTTCCCATACAGCATAACGGTCAACGGCGACAAGAACCTTTCCGAAATAACGCTCAAAGAGGGCGAAAGCCTTGAGCTTAATACCGAATTCTCACAGAGCGATTATTATGAAGGCGCCGAGGCGAACTACTCGGTAAGCAACTGCTCGGTGGCGCAGATAAACGGCAATACCTTAAAAGGGCTCCGAGAGGGCGAGACCACACTTGAGGTCATGATAATGCCCCACGGAGGATATAAAAGCATAAAGGTGACAGTCACGGGAGACGGAACATCACCCACTCCCACAAGACGCCCGTCAAGCGGCGGAAGCGGCGGATTCGGAGGCGGCACCTTCGGAACGACAGCCGATACCGCGGCGACTCCGCTGCCGACCGAGGCGCAGGGTCCCGACGCTTCGGCCCAACCGATCCAGACACCCGACACATCCGGCGCGGAAACATCAAGATTCGCTGATGTGCAGCCATCCGACTGGTTCTTTGAAAGCGTGGAGTACGCGGCAGAAAAGGGCATCATGAACGGAACGGGAGACGGAATTTTCGAGCCGTATCTCAATGTGACGCGCGGAATGTACGCGACCGTTCTGGGCCGCATGGAGGGCGTAGCACCCGCGGCCTCAGACAGCGGATTCGCGGATGTGGCTCCCGATGAGTATTACGCTCCCTATATCGCGTGGGCCGCGCAAAACGGCATTGTGGACGGCTACGGAGACGGAAACTTCGGACCCGAGGACAATATCACCCGCGAGCAGATCGCCAAAATGACGGCAAGCTTTATAACATACAAAACGGGCGCGGCGGCGAGCGGAGCCGAGCTGAGCTTCACCGACGCGGCGGATATCTCCGACTGGGCGCGCGAACCGATAGCGCTCTGCGTCGAGCAGGGAATCCTGAACGGAAACGACGACGGTACCTTCGCGCCGCAAAACAACGCGACCCGCGCCGAGACCGCCGCGGTGGCAGAGAGGCTCGACAAGCTGATCTCGGGCCTCAGATAAGGCGAAACGAATATAATCATTTCACTATGCTGCCCGATTTTGGGCGGCATAGTGAAAGCATGTTAAGAATTCTTAAAAGGAGTGTTAAAAACATGAGAATATTTAAAAAGTTTATCGCGTGTGCAGCAGCGGCGGCAATGCTGATCTCTCTTGTATCTTCGTTCGAGTTTTCTGCGTTTGCAGCCGGCCTTGAGGGCAGCGGCACGTCGGATGACCCGTTTATAATTTCGGATCTTTCGTCACTTGAGGCCTTCAGCGAATACGTAAATGGAGGACTGACCAGCTACGGTATGCCTAAGCATTTCAAACTTACCGCCGATATAAATATGTCGGATAAATACGGTCCAAAAAAAGACTCATGGGAACCGATAGGAGCATTTTTTGAAGGAGATCGTCAAGCACTACCGGGTGAAAATGTTGGCTTTCAAGGCATATTCGACGGCGGCGGACACACTATATCCGGTCTTTATATCGATTCAAAATACTCGTATATAGGTCTGTTCGGAGTAATCAATTCCAGCGCCACAGTCAAAAATCTCAGCGTTAACGGCACGGTTACCGGCGATGACTACACAGGCGGCATAGCAGGGTATATTTGCGACGGCAGTACAATCATAAACTGCAGCAACAACTGCGCCGTAACCGGCGGGAATGATACCGGCGGTATTGTGGGACATATCGAAGACAGCTCGGTAAGTAATTGCTTTAACACCGGAGCAATCTTTAACAACAGAGCAATCACGGGCAACGGATATGCAGGCGGCATTGCAGGCAATAATAACGGCGCTATAGAGAACTGCTATAATATCGGAGAGGTCAACTCCAATTCTGAGTACAAGAAAGATCTACTCTGCGGTATAGCCTGTTGTGAACCCGACGGCCCAATTCCAACCCCAAAGGGCTTCATACACAATTGCTATTATCTCGAAAAAACGCGCGAAGATCCAAATGCGACGGTAAAGACCGAGGAGGAGTTTATATCCGGCGAGGTTGCGTATCTGCTGCAGAGCGGCTGCCTTTCGTCGCCGACCTGGGGACAAAACGGCGATTTCCCGGACCTGATCGCCCTGAACGACGGCATGAAAATACTGCGCAAGGTAACATTTGTGAGCGAACGCCCGAACATAGGTACTTTGTATCTTCCCGACGGAGATAAGCTCTCGGTTCAAAACGACTATCCGTACATCAAGTGGTCGCAGACAGCTCCGGGCGGTGAGCATCAGGCTGAGTTCGACTTAAGCACGCCGATAACACGCGATCTGACGCTCTATTTGATGGAAGGGCGCGAGTTTGAGCAAAGCTCCGACGCGGATATCGCGCTCAAAGCCGAATGCGGATTTCCGTTTGAACAAGATCTGTCAAAATTATTAATGCTAAATGACGGAAGCTCCGCGAAGCCCGATGACTTTGAATTTAAACCGAATGAGGAAAAAACTCTACCGAGCTGCTTTACCATAGAAGACGGAAAGCTCAAATCAGACTGCGTCGCGTTGGATATAGGCAAACACAGCATTACTATCAATGTTGTAGACAAAAACCCGTACAGTAATATAGCGCTTACCGCGCTCGATCCCGAGCCCGCCGAATTCTACGCCGTGCTTACCATAAACATAGAGGTAGGCTTCAGAGGCGGCGGCACAAAAAACTCGCCGTACGAGATACCGAACCTTGCGGCGCTTGAGGCGTTCCGCAATTATATAAATTCGGGTAACAGCAAGAGCGAGTATTTCAAGCTTACAGACAACATCGAACTCGGCGGAAAGAACTCGCCCTGGACCCCGATAGGCGACCTTGCGGACCCGTTCGGCGGCACATTTGACGGCGGCGGACATTTGATAAGCGGCCTTTATATCAATTCGGATGACGGCTATCTCGGCCTGTTCGGAAATTCGAGCGGGACCCTGCAAAATCTGGGCGTAAGCGGCGAGATCGTCGGCAGCGGCAACAGCTATGCCGGCGGCGTCGTGGGATTCTGCAGCTACGGAACAATAGAAAACTGCTATAACCTCTGCTCTTTGAGCGGCTGCGGGATCGCGGGCGGCATCACGGGAGACAATTATTCCGGAGAGATAACAAACTGTTACAACTCGGGCACGATAAGCGGAGAGAGCAATGTCGGCGGTATAGCGGGATTTAACAGAGGCACGATCGAAAAATGCTATAATGTCGGAGAGATCGAAGGCAAGATCAATGTCGGCGGTATATGCGCGGGTAAAAGCGGCAATGTAACCGATTGCTATTATCTCGAAAACACACACGCAGACTTGAACGCGGAAGTAAAGACCGCTGATGAGTTTAAGTCGGGCGAGGTGGCGTGGCTGCTGCAGAGCGGCTCGGGCAAACGGGTTTGGGGCCAGAAGATCGGAGAAGATAACTATCCGATACTGACAAGCGACGCGGACAAAAAAATCGTCAAAGTAACATTCTCGACAAATGATAACGCGAACTATGAGGTGCAATACGCGAACGCGGGCGGTAAATTATTGCAGCCTCTGCCCGACGATCCCGAAACAGGCGAGGACGTCGAGTTTGAAATGTGGTCCGCGTCAAGCGCTCCGCCGTTTGAAGAGTTCACGGCCGACACGTTGGTGACCGAGGATACTGTCGTTCATTCGGTCGGACGCGAGCTCTTCGGCGGCAAAAGCGAGGAGATCAGCCTCAGCGGCACCTACGGCGAGGACACAACAGCGGATCTGTCACAATATATCGAGTATAAAAACAGCGGATCTGTCTCGGGCAGATTCAGCTATACAATAAGCGACAAGGGCCAAACCGAAGCTACAATAAACGGCGACATGATCACCATCCCGAAGAACACAAACGCCGGAAGCTACACGCTCACGGTCACGGCGGAGGAAATGGAGCCTCTCTACTCACTCGCGAGCGTTGAGACGTTCGGCGCAGCCCCCGTGACGCTAAAAATAAACGTAAATATCGCGAAGGCCGATCCGGTCGTTGTCGTTAAATCGGCCAACGCGCTGTATGACGACGACCCCGAGCCCGACGAGCTGGTAATAGGCACCACGAGCGGCGGCACGCTGCAATACAGCACGGACGGCAAGAATTATACCGAGGATATACCTAAAGCGCATCAGGCGGGCGAATACACCGTTTGGTACAAAGTGGTCGGCGATAATAACTACAATGACACCGCGCCAAAATCAATAAAGGTCAAGATAGCTCACGGATTCGCGGATGTGGCGGCAGAGCCGAGAGCGGTAAGTAACCTTGTGTTCAGCGGCGAGCCGCAGGAGCTCATAACCGCCGGAAGCGGCACAAACGGCGAAATGCAGTACAGCCTTGACGGCGAAAATTACTCGCCCGATATCCCGAAAGGCACAGCCGCGGGCGAATACACGGTTTGGTACAAGGTGGTCGGCGGATTTGTCGACGGAAAGCATTACCACGACAGCGAGGCGGCTTCTTTGACCGCCACGATCGGAAAGGGTGATTCGACCGTCGAGTCGGACGGCGCGGACGTTGTCTACGGAGACGCGTTCACCCTCACTGCCGAGGTCTCAAAGACTGACGCGGGCGCCTCTCTCGCGTCCGATGAGGATAAGGTCGACTTCTATATCGGAGGAACGTTCCTCGGCTCGGCAGAAGCGGATTACGGCGGCGCGGAGCTTAAAGACAGCGGCACCGCCTCGCTCACGGTAACGGCAGACAAGAAATTCGCGATCGGACCCAACACGATAAGAGCCATGTACGGCGGCAGCGTGAACCTGAACAGCAGCGAGAACAGTTCGATCACCATCACGATGACCCAAAAGCCGATCGAGTATGAGGTGTCGGCGCGCAACAAGACCTACGACGGCACGGCGGACGTCGAAGTGACGCTTACACCGACCAACAGCGGAGATGACAACGTTGCGCTCACAGCGAAAGGCGCTGCGCCCTCAGCGAACGCGGGCAGCTATGAAACGGTCGATCTGACCGAGATAACAATAAGCGGCACAGACGCGGGATATTACAGCGTAGAGAGCGAAAAGAGCGGCGTTGAGCTTGAGACTTTGAATATCGCGAAAGCCGATCCGAACGTTGTTGTTAAATCGGCCAAGGCGCTGTATGACGACAGTGTTCAGGAGCTTGTGACATATGAAGCTCCGAGCGGCGTCACGGTGCTGTTCAGCGATTCCGAAGACGGCGTATATTCGGTGACAATACCGACCGGAAAAGATGCGGGTGAATACACGGTTTGGTATAAAGCTGTCGGAAATAACAACTATAACGATCTGCCGCCCGCGTCCATAGATGTCAAGATAGCTCACGGCTTTGCTGATGTCACAAAGGCGCCGACGGCTGTTGACGGCCTTGTTTACAGCGGCTCTCCGCAGCGGCTTATAACGCCCGGAGAAGCCGAAAACGGCGAAATGAGATACAGTCTTGACGGAGGCGACTATTCGGCCGAGATCCCGACCGCTGTCAAGGCGGGCACATACACCGTATGGTATATGGCGGAAGGCGGCTTTGCAGACGGAAAGCACTATCATGACAGCGACCCGTCATCACTGATGGTCACGATAGCGAAACAGGGCGAGTTCGATTATATTATAAATGGCGCCGCGCTTGGTGACGACGGCAAACTTGACATTGACCTTGAGTATCAGCTGAAGGAGCCGAAAGCGGCTGTGTTGATCGTCGCGTCATACGACGCGGAGGGAGCTTTGACGGGAACAAAAGAGTTCGATATAAACGGTGCGAGCGCCGACCTCGGCGAACCCGCGCCTCGGGGAAACAAAATAAAAATCTTCATCTGGAGAAGCCTCGACGACATGACTCCCCTCGCGGCGCCGTATGAAATAAAATAAAAAATTGTCAGACGGTATTAATAGAATCATAATAAAGCACCTATTATTGACATATTAGGTGCTTTTATTATGCGAGAATAAATATATTTTTAATTGTAGCCGCGTGTTTTATAAGTCATAATGTAATCGTCCATAACATAACCGCAGCCGATATCGGTGACAGCGGTGGAAGAAGAGGCGAAACCGAACTTCTTATATGCGGAGATCGCTTTATCGTTATGTTTGTTAACGGTCAGATAAAACTCATTGTATTTATCCGAAAAATCGGATTTAACGCGTTCAAAAAGCTCCGTTGCGATGCCGCGCCTCTGAAAGTCGGGCAAAACATAAATTTTGCTTACAAAAAGTTTGTTTTCTTCGGGCTTGACCCCGCAGAATCCCGCGCATGCATCATCGGTAAAGTATAAATAATATATGTATCCGTTATTTTTTATATCGTTTTTAATCACATCAAAACTCTGATATTTTTCAAGCATATATTCGACCTGCCCGCCGGGAAGCAGCGCGTCATAGGCGTCATGCCATGTTATGCGCGCGCACTTTACAACTTCTTTTATATCATTATCTGTTGAAGCGATTTTTATTTTTCCGTTCATAAGTATCTCCTCACATTTCTATTCTTGAATTTAACGCTCTGCCCAGAGTGATCTCGTCGGCAAATTCCAACTCGCCGCCCACCGGCACCCCGTGAGCTATTTTTGTTATTTTAACGCCGAAAGGCTTTAGCAGCTTTGAGATGTACATCGCTGTGGCCTCGCCCTCAAGGTTCGGATTTGTCGCCATTATGACCTCCGAGACGCCGCCCTCGGAGACGCGCTCCACAAGCTCTTTGATCCTTATATCATCGGGCGTCACATTGTCCATTGGTGAAATAGCGCCATGCAGCACATGATAAACTCCTTTAAACTCATTTGTGCGCTCCATCTGCATAACATCGCCCGGGCTTTCCATAACGCAAATAACGCTGTGGTCTCGAGCGGGCGATGCGCAAATACTGCACAATTCCGAAGCCGCAAGATTCTGACAAACCTTGCAGTACCTGATCTCATTTTTTGCGTTAATGATCGCGCCGGCCAGCTTTTCCGACTTTTCCTTCGGCAGATTCACAACGTAAAACGCAAGCCTTCGCGCGGTTTTTATCCCTATTCCGGGCAGTTTGTTAAATTCCTCGATCAAGTCCCTCAGGGGGGCGGCATATTGTTCCATAAACTCAGCTCCTTTTGTTTTAACAATATAATTCAGTATATTCTCAGCTTTTCCTTAAGGCCCGAAAACCTGTTGCGAACATTATTATTGCCGATATAAAAATTCATAACATCCTCAAGTCCAACCAGCACAACCAGAGATTTGGCACGGGTCACAGCGGTGTAAAGCAGATTTCTTGTCATAAGCAGACGATGCGCGGGAAACATCGGCATAACCACAACATCAAACTCACTGCCCTGGCTCTTGTGCACTGTTATTGCGTAGGCCAATTCAATTTCGTCCAAAACCATAAAATCATAATCCACAAGCTTATCGTCGTCAAATAAAACCTCGATCTTATTGTCGATCCTGTCAATTTTTGTGATAAATCCGCAATCGCCGTTAAACACGCCGGCGCCCTTTTCATCTCCGCGCCGCCATTGTATCTGATAGTTGTTTTTAGTCTGCATAACCTTGTCGCCTTCACGGAACACGCATCTGCGCGTCATATGTTCCGCCTTATCGGGAGATGGAGGATTCAAACAGCTCTGTAATATGTTGTTGAGATGTCCTACACCTATTGTTGTTTTTCTTGTCGGTGTCAGGACTTGTATCTGACTCATGCTGTCAAACCCGTAATAATCCGGCAGACGCCTCATACACAAATCGGCTATGGTGTTCGGCAGCTGCTCGGGATCGTCGCGATGAACAAAGAAAAAGTCGCTTTCGGCGTCATTAAGCAAAGGCTCCTGTCCGCGGTTTATCCTGTGAGCGTTTACCACGATCATGCTCTCTTTTGCCTGTCTGAAGATCTCGTTCAGCTTAATACATTCAACGGTGCCGCTGTCAATTATGTCTTTCAGCACATTCCCGGCTCCGACCGACGGGAGCTGGTCGCTGTCGCCAACCATGATAAGGCGGGTACCGCGCGAGAGAGCGTCGAGCAGACTGCTCATAAGCATTATGTCGACCATTGACATTTCATCAATAATAAGAACATCACAATCAAGCGGATTATCCGCGTTTCTGGCGAATACGCCGTCCGAAACATCATCGCCTACTCTGATCTCAAGCAGTCGATGAATGGTTTTCGCCTCAAAGCTGCAGACCTCGCTCATTCTTTTTGCAGCGCGGCCGGTCGGAGCAGCAAGCATTACGGTCGAGCCGTCTTTTTTCATGGTTTTTATAATAGTGTTTATTATCGTTGTTTTTCCGGTTCCGGGGCCTCCGGTTATAACAAGCGCAGCGTTTTGAAAGGCTCGAAAAACCGCGTCTCTCTGATTATCAGCCAGCTCGATCTCGTCCTCATTATCCGCCTCATCGATCAGTTTATCTATGTAATCCGCATCCACATCAAAATATATTCCCGACATCTCTTTAAGCTTATCGGCAACGCTGCACTCGGCATCATAATATGATTTAAGATATACCGCGTCAAAATCGCCGTGATTTTCGGATACAAGCTCACCGTCCGAAATAAGCTGAGACACGCCGCGTTCGACATGCCCCTGCTCAACATCGAGAAGAGCGCAGGAGGAAGCAGTAAGCATTGCCCTCGGCGCAAAAGTATGACCGCTGAAAAATGAAATATTTTTAAGCGCGGTCTTTATTCCGGATTTGATCCTGAGGTGCGACTCGGGTGAAAAACCGAGACTGACCGCGATCTCGTCCGACTTTTCAAATGTTATCCCATCGATAAATTCCGAAAGGATATATGGATTTGCTTCAATGATCTGAATGGCGCCCGTTCCGAAAGCGTTGTAGGCTTTAACGGCATAGGAGGGAGAAAGATTATATTTCTGAAAATAGATCACGATCTGACGAACGCCGATCTGTTCAACAAAAGTCTCATATATCATTTGGACTTTAGACGGCGTAAGGCCTCTTATATCAAGAAGCCGCTTATGATCGTTCTCGATAACATCAAGGGAATCGGCGCCGAAGGCCTCAACGATACGCCGCGCGGTCGTCTTGCCTACATACGGCAGAATACCGGAGGAAAGATATTTTTCGATTTCTTCTTCGGTCGTGGGCATAATACGCTCGATATATTCAACCTTGAACTGATCTCCGTACTCATCGTGAGTAACCCATGAGCCCGATGCGATTATATTTTCGCCCTCGGCGATGCTCGGCATTGAGCCGGTCATGGTAATAAGCTCGCCCATGCAGGCCACATCGCATACCGCGTAGCCGTTTTCCGGATTATAAAATATAACTGATTCAATCGTACCCTTGATCTTTATCATTCAAAAGTTCCTCCATACAGTATAATTATATAATAACAAACAGCGAATATCAACAGAAAAAAAGCATATATTAGGATTTGTAACCTATTTTTAATATAAATGCTCTGGAATTTTAACATGAAAGAGGATAAAATAATTCTATAGTTTATTGCACAAAATAAAAATTTTGTGCAATGTTGAAGAAGGAGCGAACACTATGGACAATATTAAAAACGCGCCAGAGCCTATGAGGTCTTTTCTGATTTATCTCGAAAGTATTCAGGGAAAGTCACGCAAGACTGCGCTTGAATATTTTTATGATCTACGCTGCTTTTACAGATTTATAAATTTTTCCGCGGGAAACGCTAAATGCGATTTCAACAGGATCGAGATCGACAATATAACTATTGATGACATTAAAAAAATCGACATTAATTTTATATACGAATACGCCAACTTTTTGAATCATGATCTCGGCAACAGCGCCCGAACGCGCGCGCGTAAAATTTCGACTCTGAAATCATATTTCAAATACCTGCACAGCAAAGTCAAATTAATTGATGAAAATCCCGCAGCCGATCTTGACACAATTAAAATCGAAAAACAGCTTCCGAAATATTTCACTCTTGAGGACAGCATAAATTTGCTCGGTGCTGTTGATAAACGAAATTACGAACGTGATTATTGCATATTAACGTTATTTTTGAACTGCGGCTTGAGGCTTGCCGAATTGGTCAGCATTAATATTACGGATATAAACGGCGATACGCTTGTTGTCATGGGAAAGGGCGGCAAAGAACGAACGATTTATTTAAACGATGCCTGCATCAGCGCCCTTGAAGCTTATTTGCCGATACGCAAAAAAATGAACCCGGAATATAAGGACAGAAACGCGTTATTTTTATCCGAGAGAAATGCCAGGATCAGCCGCAGGACTGTGCAGCACACGGTTGAAAAGTATGTAAAAAAATTAGGACTCGATTCTCACAAATATACCACTCATAAGCTCCGCCACACAGCGGCCACGCTTATGCACCAGTCGGGCGTTGACGTCAGAGTCCTTCAGGAGATACTCGGCCATAAACAACTGAGCACAACAGAGATATACACTCATATCGACAACAAGGAGCTCAGAAGCGCCGTCGCAAAAAATCCTCTTAACAAGAGTAAAAAATAAGGAGTGAATTATTATGAAATTATTGTATTTTGACTGTCCGATGGGAGCTGCCGGAGATATGCTTATGTCTGCGCTTCTTGATCTTCATCCGAACCCGGAGGAGTTTATCGACAAAATGAACAACATGGGTCTTAGCGGTGTGACAATAAGCCGCGAAAAAGCAAAAAGCGGCGGCATCACCGGCACACATGTTAAGGTCCTGATCAACGGAATATCCGAAGACGTCGCTGAGACGCACCATCATCACAATCATAACGCCTCCTCTGTTTCCGCCGGCCACCATCACGAACACCATCATAACCACGCGCATGGTCACAATCATCACGAGCACAGAAGCCTTGACGATATCGACAAAATCATAAGCAGGCTTAAAATATCTGAAAAAGTTAAAAATGACGCCTCAAGCGTATACAGGATAATAGCCGAAGCCGAAAGCTCGGTTCACGGCGAGAGTGTCGTAGATATTCATTTTCACGAGGTGGGACGCCTCGACGCGATCGCCGATATTGTCGGCGTATGCTCTTTGATTGAAGAGATAAATCCCGATAAAATTATTTCATCTCCGATATGCGTAGGATTCGGGACCGTTCACGCCGCGCACGGGATCCTTCCGGTTCCGGCTCCCGCGACTGCTTTGATCTTAAAAGGCGTGCCGATATACGGCGGTGAGGTCCAAGGCGAGCTTTGCACACCTACCGGCGCCGCGCTGCTTAAATACTTCGCAGATGGATTTGACAGTATGCCGCCTATCAAAATTCAAAAAATCGGCTGTGGCATCGGCACAAGGCAATTCGCCGAAGCTCCGAATTGCGTGTGCGCGACTATAGGCGAAAGCGGCTCTGTACCCCATTACATCAGCGAGCTTTGCTGCAATCTTGACGATATGACTCCCGAGGATATCGGCTATGCGGCTCAAAAGCTTTTTGACGGCGGAGCCCTTGATGTTTTCACAACCCCTATCGGAATGAAAAAGAATCGACCCGGAACATTGCTGTCTTGCCTCTGCAAACAGTCAGATCGCGAAAAAATACTTAAACTGATCTTCAAGCACACATCAACGATCGGAGTCAGAGAATACACGTGCGAACGTTACACTCTTGACAGACGCGAGGAAACAGCGGTCACGAAATACGGCAACATAAGCAAAAAAATTTCCTCGGGTTACGGCGTTTCAAAATCCAAGGTCGAGCACGATGATATTATCAAGATCGCCGATAAATTGAATATTTCGATTTCTGAGGCAAAAAAGCTGATATGATACATTAATAAAAAACCGCCGATGGCGGTTTTAAGATATTGGCGGACGGGGTGGGATTCGAACCCACGTGCCGTTTCCGACAAACTGATTTCGAGTCAGCCCCGTTATGACCACTTCGATACCCGTCCGTATTGCAACTATGCTATAATACCATAAATTTTTTCTAATTGCAAGACTTTTTTTAAAAATTTTTTAAAAATTTTTATACAAGACGGGTCGAACTGTGCCGACCCGTCCTGTATGATCCGTAATTATTTGAGCGCCTCGCCGATAATGTTCACAAGCTCGGAATATTCGGGCGCATTCAGATAAACCCTGTCGGGATTCATCGCAAAGGTCCCGCCCCACTCAAACTCGTCGGCATATTTGGGCACCAGATGCACATGCAGATGATGCCCCGTGTCACCATATGCGCCGTAGTTGACCTTCTGAGGCTTAAAAATTTCCTGCAAAGCTTTTGAGATTTTCGCTATATCCTCAAAATATGCGGCTCTTTCCTCACTCGTAAGCTCGGTCATATCGCCGACATGCTTTTTGTGAGCGGCTATAACTCTGCCTCTATGGCTCTGCTCTTTAAAGAGATAAACCTTGCAGGTGTCAAGCTCGCAAATCTTGATTCCGAACTTAGCTACCAGCTCGCCCTCAACGCAATACGCGCAATTTTTGTCTATCATTTCATATCCTCCTAAAAACCGAAAAGCTTATTGTTGAGCCTCCATCTCCTGAGTTGATTCAATATCATCCGTCTTTTTGTCCATTTCTTTGGAAATGGCGGCTATCTCGCGAGCCTCGGCCTCTTTTGCGATGTTTTCCTTAACAACATCATTAAACTTAGTGTCAGCCTTGACCTGCTCCGACTTAACCTTCTTCTCCTTCTGACCCGCAGGCTGGTTTTGGTCCTTCATCTGAGCCGCCTTTTTGGCTTTGAGGGCCTCAATCTGCTCCGGTGTAAGCTTAGGCTTCGCCTGCTTGGGCTCGGGACGAACCAAACCCTCGGGAGTAACCTTATTGATCGCCTTCTGCGGGCACTTCTGAGCGCATAGACCGCAATTCACGCACTTGGCAGGGTCGATAACTGCAAGGTTGTCGCTGATGGATATAGCACCCTTAGGACATGTTTTGGCGCAGATACCGCAGCCGATACAACCCACCTGACAATCGTGTCTGGTGACTTTGCCCTTCTCAACGCTCTTACAATTGATCGTATATTTGCTTCTGAGGGGCAGGATCTTAATGACCTTTTTGGGACATTCCTCGGCGCAGGCACCGCAGGCAACGCATTTGTCGATATTTACATACGCGACGCCGTTCTGAATACTGATGGCGTCAAATTTACAAACCTTCACGCAGGAGCCGAATCCCAAACAACCATAGGCGCACATTTTTTCGCCGCCGCCCAGCTTGTGAGCGCTGTAACAGTCGCGCGGTCCGTCGAAATAGTACTTCTGGACAGCTCTGTCGGGACTTCCGTTGCACAAAACTCTGGCAACCATTTTTTCTTTTTTCTCGGCCGTAACGCCCATGATCTCCGCTATCTTCTCGGCTACCGCTTCGCCGCCTACCGGGCAGGCGTTGGTCTTGACGCCGCCCTTACAAAGAGCCGCAGCGTATGCAGAGCAGCCGGCAAATCCGCAGCCGCCGCAATTTGCGCCGGGCAGAACTTCCATGATCTTGGGAATACGCTCATCTTCCTTAACGGCGAAAACTTTTGAAGCAACGCCCAAAAGCACGCCGAATATCAAACCCATGCCTCCTATTATAAGGATGGGAACAACTATACTGCTAAACATCTACTTCCCCTCCTTTTAAAAACTGAGACCCGAGAATCCGAGAAATGCGATCGAAAGGAGCGCCGCCGTAACGAGCGTTATCGGCATACCCTTCAGGAACTCGGGAACGTCCGAGCTTTCAAGCCTCTCTCTAACACCCGCGAACAGCACGATCGCAACGGTGAATCCGATACCGGCCGAAACGCCGTATACCAAAGACTTAACAAAGCTCATCTCTACACCTGTAAATTTTGTGATGTTCTGGATTGCAACACCGAGCACCGCACAGTTTGTGGTGATCAGGGGCAGATAAACGCCGAGCGCACTGTAGAGCGACGGGATCGACTTTTTAAGGAACATCTCAACAAACTGGACCAGCACCGCGATAACCAGAATAAACGCTATTGTCTGCAAATATTCCAGATGGAACGGCACAAGCAGATAATACTGAACACACCATGTGATAATCGAGGCGCACGCCATAACGAAGATTACGGCAAAGCCCATGCCGATGGATGTGTCTACCTTTTTCGATACGCCCAGGAAGGGGCATATTCCGAGGAACTGCACCAGCACGAAGTTGTTGATAAGTATCGCGCCGATAGCTATAACCAATAATTCCGCTACCATTTATATGCCCTCCTTTTCGGTTTCAGTGTCTTTTTTCTTGTTTTTAATCTTACCGCCGATAACATTTATGACCGCCAGCAGAACGCCCAGCGTCAGAAATGCTCCGGGAGGCAGGATCATTATAGAAACAGGCTGGAAGCTGTCGCCGAACAGGGGTATGCCCGCGAATGTTCCTGCGCCGAGGATCTCTCTGACAGACGCGATGAGAACCAGCGCGCATGTGAATCCGAGACCCATACCCAAGCCGTCGAATGCGGATCTGCCGACCGAGTTCTTGCTGGCAAACGCCTCGGCTCTGCCGAGAATTATGCAGTTAACAACTATAAGCGGTATGTATATTCCCAGACTGCTGGAAAGAGCCGGAACATACGCGTTAAGCAGCATCTGAACGATCGTTACAAAGCCCGCTATAATTACAATAAACGACGCTATTCTGATCTTATCGGGTATAAACTTTCTCAAAAGCGAGATAACTATGTTGGAGCAAACCAGAACGGCGGTGGTCGAAAGACCCATTCCGATACCGTTCACAACTCCGGTCGTGACAGCCAATGTGGGGCACATGCCGAGGAACAGGACCAGTGTAGGGTTCTCGGTAATAATACCGTTTAAAAACGTTGATAAATAGCCTTTTTTGTTATCCATTACTCGGCACCTCCTTCATCAATTGCTTCTGCTTCTGCCGCATCTTCCGCGAGGACTTCATCCTCCGCAGCCTCGTCAACAACCGCCTCACCGTCTGCCGACGCTGCGGTATTCGGCTCTGCCTCGGGAGCGCCGCCGGCATTATCTGCGATAACGATCATCGCCGCGGATACCGAATTGTTAACAGCCTTCGTTACAGCTTTTGAAGTGATGGTCGCGCCGGATATTGCGTCGATCTTATTGGCATTGCTTCCCGCGCTTCCGTTTTTGCTAACAACAATATTTTCTGTTAGGCCCGCGTATTGGTCGATCCACTCGGTCTGGCACTTAGCGCCGAGGCCGGGGGTCTCGCCCATCTCTGTAACCTTAACCTTTGTGATCTTCCCCTCAAGGTCAACGCCGGTCATAACAACAACGTCGCCGCCGTAGCCTTCCGAGCAGACAGCCTCGGCAACATATCCGACAGGCGAGCCCGCGCTGTCCATGCCGCAGTACACGCCGTTCACCGTTACTCCCGTTTCGGGCTGGGGAAGTTTTGTTCCGTCAAGCTCAAAATTGTCGGCTCCCGGAAGCATTTCCTTCAGATTGGCCTGGAACGTGGCCTCATTGTTCTTGGCGATGATAGGTTCGGTAACCATGTTGATGCCGCCGAGCAACGCCGCCACGATCGCGGTGATAAGCAATAATTTAATAGTAAGTGTAAGTATCTCTTTCATTACGCTTTTGCCTCCTTTCTTTTTTTAGAGGCGCCGTAGCGCTTCGGAGCCGTAACTCTGTCAATCAGCGGAGTTACTATGTTCATAAGCAATATCGAGTACGAGCATCCTTCGGGATAACCGCCCCAGACTCTGATAAGCACCGTAATAACGCCGCAGCCGATACCGAATATGATCTGACCTACGGGGGTGTACGGAGACGTTGTGTAGTCGGTCGCCATAAAGAACGCGCCGAGCATAACGCCGCCCGCCAGTATCTGATAGAGCGCGTCTCCCGTAAACAAACCGTTATGACCCGCGAACATCCATGTTCCCAGAGCCACCGTGGCAAGATACGCGAGAGGTATTCTCAGCCTGATGACCTTTCTCGCCAGCAGATAGATTCCGCCGATAAGTATCGCTAAGGCCGATGTCTCACCAATACAGCCGCCGACATTTCCTATAAACAAATTCAGATATGACGGAAGCTCTGTCACCGTGCCTTCAGTTCCCGCGTACGCGGCAAGAGGTGTCGCGGAAGTAACAACGTCGGCCGTGTTCCAGAGAGGCACCGCGGTGTGCGGAGCGACCCATGTTGTCATAGCCAAAGCCCACGATGCAAGCAGGAAAGCTCTGGCCGCCAAGGCGGGGTTCATGAAGTTGTGGCCGATACCGCCGAAAAACTGCTTTACGATAACGATGGCAAAAAACGCGCCGATGACGACCATCCAGAGCGGAAGCGTGACCGGAACATTAAACGCCAAAAGCATACCCGTGACGATCGCGCTCAAATCTCCGACAGTGGTCGGCTTTTTCAAAATCTTATTCCATAACCATTCAAACAGCACACAGCTCAACACGCTGATAACCGTGATAACCGCGGCTCTGTATCCGAAAACGAGAATTCCGGCGACAAACGCGGGAATCAGGGCGATAATAACATCAAGCATGGTGCGTCTTACCGAACTATTCCCCAACACGTGCGGGGAGTGCGAAACAACCAATAAATTATCCACTGTTATCCCTCCCTTATTTATTCTTGCTGCGCTGCTGTGCCGCGCGGAGTTTATCCTTCGCGACCTTTATCTGCTGTACCTGTCGTCTTCTGGAGGGACAGCTGAAAGCGCAGCTTCCGCATTCTATGCAGTCAACAATGTTAAGTTTTTCAAGCGTCTTAAAATCATCAATTCTCGCAGCCGCGTCAAGCTTGTTCGGCAAAAGTCTCATAGGACAAGCGAATACGCACTTTCCGCATCTCAGGCACGCGGTTTCTTCATATCCGTATGCCTCATCCTCGCTGAAAGCAAGCAAGCCGGAAGTTCCCTTTATAGCGGGAACATCCAGATTCGGCAGCGCAGTACCCATCATGGGGCCGCCCATGATAACCTTGGCCGGCTCCTCGGTGAAGCCTCCGGTCTGCTCGTAAACAGACTTAAGCGATGTTCCTATAAGAACCTTGAAATTGCCGGGATTTTTGGCGCATTTTCCGCCGGTTGTAACGATTCTGGAAGTAACCGGAATTCCGCGTGTCACGGCTTGATAGATAGCGCGGCAGGTGTCAACGTTGCACACTATTGCTCCCACCTGCCAGGGAAGCTGACCGGGGCCGACCTTTCGTCCCGTGATCGCGTTGATAAGCTGCTTCTCACCGCCTTGCGGATACTTGGTTTTGAGAGTATGTACGTGAATATTCACATCTTTGTTTTTTGCCGCCATGGCCGTCATTGTCTCGATAGCAAGCTCTTTGTTGTTTTCGATTCCTACATGTCCGTCCTTGAGCCCGAATATGTGCATAACGATCTTAAGACCGCCTATAACCTGCTCGGGGATCTCAAGCATTGTGCGGTAATCGGATGTGAGATAAGGCTCGCATTCGGCAGCGTTGACAATAACATAGTCAATGTTTGCTTCGGGCGGCGGAGAAAATTTTACGTGCGTCGGGAAAGTCGCTCCTCCGAGGCCGACAATTCCCGCCTCCTTTATGATCTCAATAATCTCTTGGGGCGAAAGCTTGGTATAATCGCTGCAGCCCTTTAGATCGGGACAGACCTTATCCTGCTCGTCATCCTCAATTACAATGGACTGAACCATAAGTCCGTTGGGATGCATGCGCTTTTCGATCGCCTTGACGCGTCCCGATACGGACGAGTGAATGCAGGCGGACACAAATCCGCCCGCTTCGGCAATCTTCTGGCAGGCATACACGTAGTCCCCGACGTTGACGATCGGCTTTGCCGGTGCGCCGATATGCTGAGTCATCGGATAAACCATTTCCTTGGAAGGATAAAGCTCAACGATCGGTTTGTCGGCAGTAGGCGCCTTCATGTCATTGGGATGAACGCCGCCATGGAATGTTTTCAACATTATAACTACCTCCTGTATTTATTATTAATTATTTATCGCTTTTATTTGGTGCAGAGAATATAAACCACAATATATTCCGTTTTTTTACACAATACTGCACAATACCTATTATAACTTTATTTAAATTGTATGTCAATATAAATAAAATTATTTTATCGCAAATTTTTAATTAACGACGGTTCGACATATAATTATTCGAGTTCACTGCCGTTCATTGTGTTAAACGTAAAGGCGGGCAAACCGCTGTCGTCGGTGAGATTCGGCATTTCGGGATACGCTCCCCAAGCGTACATAACATTCTTCGGATTCACAACATCCTCGCTGTAAACAATCACCTTGTCATCTTCTATTTCGGCAGTCGCCGGATAGAATTTGCCTTCGATGTCGGAAATATAGAATTCATGCAGCACGTTTGTGTCGGTCATCGAATCAGCTATTTTTTCATCACAGACCGAGTCGGCATACGCTGACTTATCCATGATTCTGAGCGAGCCGGTATGTTCAAACGTCAGCTCGATATAATCGTCAAAGACACGCATGCTCTTATAAACGGGACCCGAGACAACACGATCCTCGTCTCCGTATATATCATGACCCGCATAATCAAGAAATCTGTCTGCGACGATCTTTTTCTGCCAAGGATGTATATCTGTCCTCGCACAGCCGGTATCTTGGTCGTATCTGCCGATTATGTCAAGCAGACTGAACATTCCCAGATTATTACGTTCGGCAACTCTCTGCAGGGCCATGCGCTGACCTTCTCTTATTTCGCTTTCGTCCTTAACGCCGTATCTGGCAAGCTGGACATAATAAAACGGAAGTTCAGGGTCGGACCATTTTTCGCGATAACTGTCGATAAGTCCCGACATAGCGTCGGCGTATTGACCCGCGTTCATGTTTGTGCGGTACTGGTCAGCCTCGCCTTGGTACCACAGGACGCCTTTGATTTTCTGTTTGGTAAACGGATATATCCTGTTGTTGTAAAGACTCCCATCAGTGCCGACAAACGAGCCGCTGCTTTCTCCGCGCGGGAACCACTTGTTTATTTCCGTGTCGCCCACGGCTACACTTATAATTCCCACATTCCTGCCGTAACGCTCGTGTATTCCCTGCGCGAAATAATAGGCGATAGCCGACAAATACGCCGCTCTGTCGGTGGTAAGCTCGGACCAGTAATCGTTCCAGTCGTTAAGCGGAACATTGTCGATCTCTCCGCGTGCACCCATAAGACCGATATTATACAAGTTGATCATACGTATGTCGCGGCTTGAGGATTCTTTTTTGCCCTGCGCTGTTTTGAGATATTCATCCGCCTCTTTTTCGCCGCATAGATAAAATTCCATATTCGATTGTCCCGCGAATACCCATACGTCGCCGAATGTTATATTTTCAAATTCCAGTTCTTCATCGCCGCAATAAACCTTCATGGTGTAGTTTCCGCCGTTCGGAAACGCGCCGAAATTTATCTCCCAGTCCGATATGTCCCGGGCAATACCCGAAGCGGCATAAAGCTCGCCGGTGTCAACGTTTTCGATCTCGGCCTCAACGACAGAGCCGCAGGGTGCTTTTCCTGATATTACAAGATCAGTGTCTGCCTGAAACATCATATTGTCGCTGTATATGTTCGCCATTGACAAAGGCGGCGACGCCTCTGTATATTTGTAGTTGAGAGGCGAGGTAAGAACACTGTCCATAGTGGCGGAGTCATAGGCGATAATCATAATTCTGTCGCCCAGCTCGACATTGAGTTTTTCAAAACCTATATCATAGTATTCGCCGGGCACAAAATGACAGTCGCGCGTGTCAAAGCTCTTGATCACATTTGCGCGGTTATAAATTGCCATTATAATTCGTCCGTCAAACTCGGCCGCGGCATCAAACGCCGTGAGCCTCAAGCTTGTGTCATTTATAGTCTCGAGACTTGCGGTATCGGTATTAACGATCCCGTCCTCACAAATCCACTCAACTTCACCAAGGTGCGCATCAGGCGAAAACTCCACTTTAAAATATCTGTACATTCCGTAGCCGCTGAACAAAACCGTATGCCAATCCGGAGTTAAATTTCCGTTGGCATCGGGATCAATCGTTCCCAGTTCAACGAAAAATTTATTGTCTTTAGAAGCCAGAAACTTTGTGCCGACACATGAATCCGCGGATTCTTGAGATGACGCGTCGGGAATATATCTGATATGCGACAGCGCCTTTAGTGAACCCGCGTCCAGCGTCACCCAATCAGAAACATTTGATGTAGATGTCGACGGATCGCCGTCGTAGATCATGCCGGCTCCGCCTATAGTGTTATAGCTTCCGTCAGAAGTCTTTAAATTTGCGGGAGTAATCGCATCGGGCTTAACAGCGGGCGACTGGGGCGAATAAAGTTTCAGCGCCGGCTCGTCCGTCACTGTCTCGTTTTGCACGTCGTTTTCATTAAACATGGCGGAAAAAGCCGCTTTAACCGTATTTTGAATTTGGCCCGGGAAAAAGTAAAGTCCCGACACTGCCGCGGCAGCAAGAATGACCGCAATGCACAGCACAGCGATAATTCCTCTTTTTTTATTTGAATTTTTCTTTTCGGGAATACTTTTGTCTGTCATGATTTATCTCCGAATATTTCATTAATAATCCGTATTTATTATACCAAATAATCAGCCTGACTTCAAGCTTGTTACAATATTTTAATATTGCTGCAACAACTTATTATAAACCCAAAATTTTCGCGGCATTTTTGTAATATATATTTTGAAGCTCATCGTCTGAAAGGTCAGCGCTTTCAAGAAATCCCATCGACACTCTCGCCGACTGCCACGGCATATCGGTGCCGAAAAGTATTTTTTCGCTTCCGTGATTTTTGATTATTCTTTTAAACTGTCCGGGATCAATAAAACCCTTGGTATAGGAGACATCGAATTTGATCGGGGTGCCGACAAGGTATTTTTCAACATCGTCCCAAAGTCTCCATCCGCCCATATGCGCCGCGATTATGTACTCTCCGCTGACATAGTCGAGAACGCGGCTTAAACATTCCGGCAGACAGTGGACCGGTTCGGGCATACCTATGTCCCGCCCCGCGTGAAAAAGCGTGTATAGCTTAAGCTCCTCGGCTTTTTTGAGGATCCTGACTGTTTCTGGTGCCGAAACGTATACTCTCTGATATTCGGGGTGAAGCTTTATACCTTTTAAACCCGACTCTTTTATCTCCTCAAGCACTCTCTCCCAATCATCCTGCATCGGGTGCAGACTGCCGAAAGAAAAAATGCCGTCTTTCCCGTTTATTTCCCGGGCAAATCTGTTAATTGACGTCGACTGAGTAACGGTTGTCGCAATAGGCATGACTACCGAGATATCAACACCGTCGCGTTTCATATGCTCTTTAAGGCTGCGCAGAGTGCCGTCTCCGTCCGGAGGATAGCTTCTGCCCTGCATATCAATTATATTTTGCTCAAGATTAGCCATGGCTCTTTCGGAAATTTTATCCGGAAAAACATGTGTGTGAAAATCTATAATCATTATATTTCCTCCAAATTTTTAATTGCCGTGACCGAAGACCTCATTGGCTATCTTAACGGTCACACCGGCGTCTTTACCGTAATAATCGGCGCCGACGAACTCGACATACTCCTCGTTCAAAACCGCTCCGCCGACAACAATTTTCGCTTTACAGCCCGCTTTTTTGAGCGCGGCGATCGTGTCTTTCATGCTCTTGACGGTAGTCGTCATAAGCGCGCTGAGGCCGATAAGCTTTATGTCATGCTTAATAGCGGCTTTTACAACAACTTCTTCGGGCACATCCTTGCCTAAGTCGATCACATCGTAGCCGTAATTCTCGAGCAGCATCTTTACAATATTCTTTCCGATATCGTGAATATCGCCGCGAACGGTGGCAAGAATAATCTTCCCTCTTCCTCCGTCCTCTGTCGCCGAGCTTTCCTTTAAGACTCCGAATCCGCTTTTTACCGCCTCGGCCGACTGAATAAGCTGCGGCAGAAACACAGTTCCGCTTTCGTATCTGTCGCCCACAATGTCAAGGGCGGGTATAAAGTATTGATTAATAATACTTATCGGATCGCTCGTTTTAAGCAGCTCTCCGGTCAAATCACGGGCGAGCTCGCGTCTGCCGTCAATTATAGCGGTTTTAAGGTCGCCGTCCGAAACACTTATATCCGATTTTTCCGCAGGACCTGCCGAAAGGGTATTCTCGGTTTTATAATCTGCGTAATTATTGATATAATCGACCGCATCCTTGTCCTGATTATTAAGCACTTTATAGGCGCGGAAAACTTTCATTATCTCCGCGCTCATGGGATTAACAATTGCGGAATCAAGGCCCGCTCCGAATCCCGCGGCGAGAAAAACGCTGTTTAAAATCGGCCTGGCCGGAAGTCCGAATGAGACGTTGCTGACACCAAGGACAGTCTTGACGCCGAGGCGTTTGACCAAGCGTATAGCCTTGATCGTCTCGATAACAAGACTCTGCTGCGCCGAAGCTGTCAAAACCAGACAGTCTATTATTATATCCTCTTTCGGGATCCCGAAAGATTCGGCTGCGGCTATTATTTTCTCGGCAATACGAAGTCTGCCCTCCGCGGCCTCGGGAATGCCGCTCTCGTCAAGGCACAGTCCCACAACGACCGCGCCGTACTTTGCGGCGATCGGAAGTATCGCTTCCAAACTCTCGGCCTTGCCGTTTACCGAGTTGATTATCGGCTTGCCGTTATAAACTCTAATCGCTTTTTCTATAGCTGCCGCGTCGCTGCTGTCAAGCTGGAGCGGCAGATTTACAGCAGCCTGTATCTCGCGCACGGCGCGCGTGAGAGCCGCGGCCTCGTCGATCTCGGGCAGACCGCAGTTCACATCCAGAACATCTGCTCCGGCGTCCTTTTGGCTTATCGCCTCGCCGACCAAATAACCGAAATCCTGTGCCCTCAGCTTTTCTTTAAGCTTTTTCTTTCCGGTGGGATTGATCCTTTCGCCGATCAATGTGACACCTTGGTCAAATATCACAGTCTTTGTACCGGAGCAAACCGCCGTCTCCCGCGGCGATTCAAGCTTAACATAAGGCAGATCGGCTATAGCCTCCTTCGTTTTTCTTATATATTCCGGCGTTGTTCCGCAGCAGCCTCCTATGACCGCGGCACCTTTTTCCGCTATTTTTCTCATATATCCCGCGAACTCTTCCGCGGTTATGTCATACGATGTCTCTCCGTTTCTTATTGACGGGAGACCCGCGTTGGGCTGCACCATAAGCGGAACACGAGAGTGCGCTGCAAGCTTATCAATAACCGGCATAAGCCGATCCGGGCCCAATGAGCAGTTAACGCCCAGCGCGTCAACGCGGAGGCCCGACAATGTGACGGCAGCGGAAACCGGGTCGCATCCTACAAAAGTACGGCCGTCCTCCTGAAAAGTCATGGTCACAAAAACAGGAAGGCTTGTGTTTTCTCTCGCGGCAAGCACCGCGGCTTTCACCTCGAGCAGATCAGACATGGTCTCAAAAAGCACAAGATCGGCGCCCGCTTTTTCTCCGGCTATAAGCTGTTCTTTGAACAGCTTATAAGCCTCATCGAATCCGAGCGTTCCCATCGGCTCCATCAGCTGACCCAATGGCCCGATATCCAACGCAGCGTATTTGGCGCCGCTTTTTTTCGCAAGAGCCACGCCCGATGCGATTATTTCCTCAACGGAGTAACCCGAGCCCTTAAGCTTAAAAGCGTTGGCCTGAAAAGTGTTCGAAGTGATAACGTCGGCGCCCGCGTCAATATATTGCCTATGTATCGAGAGTACCGTTTCGGGATGCTCGATATTATAAACCTCGGGCAGTCCGCCGGCCTCAAGACCCGCGCGCTGCAGCATAGTGCCCATCGCTCCGTCAAAAATCAATCTGTTACTCTTTATATAATCAATTACGTCCACAGGTACTGCCCGCCTTTCTGAATTTACATCTGTCTCTCATAGAGCATATGTCGCAGCCCGACTTTTTCACGGGCGCGGAATAATTTTTTGCGAATCCTATTATCGCGGTAACCGATTTTCCGGGTATCATCAGCGATGTGTCGGTCAGGGTAAGCCCGATTTTTCTTTCCGCGTCAAGGAGATTCAGCAAGCTTCTTTGGTTCGCAAGCGAAAAATCGCCGTACCCCGGAGAAAATCTGAAATTCGTCCCGAATCCCTCTTCCTCCGCTTTCTGTTTAATTTCGTTTTGTGCAAGATCGCATACCTTCTCGATAAAATCCGCCGCACACGCGTCAAGCACGACCGCTCTCAGCATATCGGTATTCTGTGCCACTCTGATCATATTATCGGCCTCTATGCCGAGTGTAGCCGCCATTAATACGCATTTTTTGCAGTCTCTCAAATGCTCATATATATCGTTTCCTGTCAGCCTGATATTTGTTCCCAAAAGCTCTATACAAGACTCGCCGTTTTGAAATCCGATCTTTATATCAAATATTTTATAAATATAACGATAACGCGCGGTTTTTAGTATATCATCAACGCAGCTGTCGATCATATTCATTATATCGCCTCTTACCGTCCGACCTTTGTGCCCAAGATAGCGCAGGATCTCGCTCTTGTCAAGAATAATATCGCTCATTTGTCAAACCGCCTTAAACATACTCAATCAGCCGCGCGGCGATCTCGGGCTTGTTCATCGAGTATATATGTATACCCGGAACGCCGTTTTTTGCAAGGTCTCTGATCTGCTCGCCGGCGTATTCTATGCCCGCCTTTAGCAGATCCTCGGGATTTGACTCATACTTATTGAGGAGCTTGATCATTGCCGACGGCAGAGATGCGCCGCAAGTGAATATCATATTTGATATCTGACTCTTTGACATCATCGGCATTATTCCGGGAGTAATCGGAACCGTTATATTATGTTTCGCAGCTTCATCAATAAATCTGTAGAAATACTCATTGCTGAAAAACAGCTGGCTCACAAACAGCTCCGCTCCCGCATCCTGCTTGACCTTAACGTATTCCACGCTGTCGCTTAAATTTTCGCACTCAATATGACCTTCGGGATAGGCCGCCGCCGCAACGCAAAGCCCGCTGCTTGACTTTATTTTCTCGATCAGTCTATACGCGTAGTGATACTCGATTTTCGACTCGTCGAATCCGTCTTTCGGAATATCACCTCGCAGCGCAAGCACGTTTTCGATACCGGAATTTTCGATTTCTCCGAGCTCCGCCTCAATAGATTGCGAAGTTGACGCAATACAGGTCAGATGCGCCATAGACTCGATCCCGAACTCGTTTTTAATTCTCGAGGCAAGCTCGATGGTTTTGTTGCGGTGCCCGCCGCTGCCGCCCGCGCCGCAAGTCACACTGATATACGCGGGGCTGATATCGCTGAGCTTTTTAAGCATATCTCCGACATTTCTGAAAGCTTCTTCCTTTTTAGGCGGGAATATCTCAAGGGAAACAACCGGCTTTGAGCCTCTTTTTTTAAATATATCCGAGATTTTCAAAAAATCTACCTCCAAATCCTATTGCAAATTCCGTAATATTATAACATAATTCGGCAGCCAATGCAACCAAATTATATAAATAAATTATTTTGCTTGACAATCGGCGTATTTAGATATATATTAATCAATAATCAATATATGTAAGGAGATATAATCATGAGCGATAACACAAACTGCACAAACGACTGCTCGTCCTGCGGAGAGAACTGCTCGTCGCGCAGAGCGGAGCAAAATTCATTTGAGGCTTTTCTCAATCCGTACAGCTCGGTAAAAAAAGTCATAGGCATTATGAGCGGCAAAGGCGGCGTGGGAAAATCATCCGTGACCGCAATGCTGGCTGCAAGCACGCAAAAGCAAGGCCTTAAAACAGCGATACTCGACGCCGATATCACGGGACCGTCGATACCCAAGGCATTCGGCATCACACAAAAGGCGGCGGGCAGCAATTTCGGAATACTGCCCGAACAATCGACGAGCGGGATCGATATAATGTCCATCAACCTGCTGCTTGAGGACGACCGCGAACCGGTGGTTTGGCGCGGGCCCGTAATAGCGGGAACCGTTAAACAGTTCTGGACCGAGGTCTTTTGGGAAAACGAGGACATAATGTTCGTTGATATGCCTCCCGGCACCGGCGACGTTCCGCTCACGGTGTTCCAGTCGCTGCCCGTTGACGGAATAATCATTGTGACCTCGCCTCAGGAGCTTGTTTCAATGATAGTCTCAAAGGCGGTCAAAATGGCGGAGCTGATGAATATACCGATCATCGGACTTATTGAAAATATGAGTTATGTCAAATGCCCCGACTGCGGCAAAAAAATCAATATATTCGGCGAGAGCCATATTGACGAGATCGCAAACACCCACGATCTTAAAGTGCTTGACAAGATCCCGATCGATCCCGAGATCGCGAAAGCCTGCGACGAGGGAACGATCGAGAGTCTCAATATAAATCCGGTCAAAAACGCGGTCGAGGAAATCAAAAAAATATAATTATAAACGCATAAAAATGATATGCACCTCCAAAAGTGTCTAACTTTTGGGGTGCATATCAAAGCAAAACCTGCTGTTTTTATTGTGATATTTTACAAGTTAAAATAATAATCGGCCAAACTTACTCTTCTTCTACTTCACTTTCGTCTTCACCTTCAACTTCACTTTCGTCTTCAGCTTCATCTTCGGCTTCAGCATCATCTTCAGCTTCATCCTCATCATCGTATGAGCTCGAGCCTGACGAACGACTGCTTGAACCGCTGCTTCTTGTATTGCTTGAGCTTGAGGAGCTCGCCCTCGACCCCACGCTCACTCCGTAATTAACATCAATCTTTCTGTCTTTGTTCTTGATCGTGGAATGAACGGAGCTCATCACGTTTCTCCATACGGGTATACACGGATTTGAGGACATTGATATGGATTGGGGTGTGTCATAGCCGTACCATACCGCAGCGACGTAATACTGCGAATATCCCACAAACCATCTGTCAAAATTCTCGGATGTTGTACCGGTCTTGCCGGCCGTGAACGTTCCGTCCGCAAGGGACGCGCCGCGTCCCGTGCCGCTGGTCACAACGCTGCTTAAGTACCTGTTCATAATAGCGGCGGTCTCCGGTTTGATCGCCTGCCATGACGTTTCTGAATCTCTGCCAGTCAAAATTGTCTCGCCGTCGCTGTTTTTGATCTCCGTGAATGTATACGGCTTATTATATATGCCTTGGTTCGGGAAAATGCAGTATGCGGCCGTCAGCTCGACATTCGTCATTCCGTGAGTCAGACCGCCGAGCGCCAGCTGCGCGTAGCCCAGATCTGTATATATCTCGCCGTTTATATCCTCGGCCTCAACCAAAGTGGTAACGCCGAGCTGCTGCGTCATAAAATCATATGAGGTCTGGATGCCCATTTCGGACATGATCTCCACGGGAACGGTGTTGAGCGACTGCTGGATCGCGTAATCAAGGCCGACCTGCGAGTTTGTATAGGTATAGCTTGAGTTTCTGGGTATCCAGCCGTCATAAGACTTTCTTTTGTCCATTATCATCGAGCCCGTGTTTATCGTGCCGTAATCAAGCGCGGGCGCGTATACCGAAAGCGGTTTGATGGATGAACCCGGCTGTCTGGGGCTCTGAGCCGCTCTGTTGAGCGTAAAGCTGTTTTCCTTTTCGCCTATGCCTCCCGCCATCGCCACAATTCTGCCGTCCTGAGGGTCCATTATAACTATCGAGGACTGCGCTTCCGGATCCGGGAAGTTATTGGCGTTATAATAGTAATCCTCAACGATCTTTTGGATCTCGGGGTCGTATGCACAATAGATCTTCAGTCCGCCGGAATATACCATTTTCTGAGCTAAAGTTTCGGAATATCCCTTATCCTGCAGCCGCGATATGGCGTCTCTTACAACCTGGTCGACATAATACGAAGTGATGATCTCACTCTTTTTCTCAAGCGCTGTTTCCTTGCTGAACACGAGCGGGAAATTGACCGCCTCGTCATACTCCTGCTGGGTTATATATCCCAGCGAGAGCATTTTTGCAAGCACCAGTTCCTGACGCTCTTTGTTGTTGTCGGGATTGACAAACGGGTCATAATAATTCGGGTTCTGCGTGATTGCCGCTATAGACGCGCACTCGGCAAGATTAAGCTGGCTCACATCTTTGTCAAAATAGAGATTCGCGGCCGTCTGCACGCCGTGGCAGTTTTCCGACAAAAATATACAGTTCATATAAAGCTCAAGGATCTGGTCCTTCGACATTTTTTTCTCAAGGTCAATTGCCTTGGAAATTTCTCCGATTTTTCTGGCAACGGTCTGCTCCTTGTCGCCGGTGATATTTTTTATCAGCTGCTGAGTTATCGTACTTCCGCCAAGCGACGCCTGTCCGCCTTTTCCGGTCAGTTTGTCAAAAAAATATGTGATCGTCGCTCTGACGGTACGCATTATATCAACGCCTTTATGGGTCATAAAACGCTCGTCCTCGATCGCTATAAACGCGTTCTGAAGATTTTTGGGTGTGGCGTCCAGTTCGACCCACACTCTGTTCTCATCGGATGTCAAAGTGAGCAAAGTCTTTTCCTCGCCCGTATTCGGATCAAGATATACAATATCCGAGTTCTTGTCCATCGTTAAAGTTTCTATATCCATGCCGTCGATATTACCCCACATACCCATAACGGCAGTGATAACAGCGCCGCCTGCTATAGCGCCGCCCACGATCAAAGTTATCAAAAATACCAGAATAAATTTGCCTATATACTTTCTCATAATATGTCCCCTTATTTTACAACAAATTTCTGTTTATACATATTATATACCATAATTATAGCATTTCTTCAAGTATAATAAACAATAAATCTGTTAATAATCTATTAAATTAGTGTTACATCAACCGTTAAAATACAAGATATGGGGGTATATTATGAATAACAAGTTAATCAAAAACACTATTTTATGTATATCGGTCATTTTGTTCCTGACGGCCGTCGGCTGCACGGCCTACTACGCGGCCGCCGGTATACTGCGAAAAACAGCGGCGACGGAAACGGCCGAGGCGGTTATGGCAGATATGCCGCCTAAAACCGCGGCTCCGGTTTCATCGGCTTCTCCGATCGACTATTATATCGCTCGGCTAAACGGAAGCAATATAGAAATATCGCTTGTTCACGAGACGCCGGGAGAACCGCCGAAAGAAAAATATCTCTATTCATTCGACGTGTACAGAAACGGGATTCCCGAAAGCGATATATCCGATCTCACCCGCGGAATTATCTTCAAGACGCGCGAAGAGCTGGCGTCGTTTGAGGAAGATTTCGGAAGCTGAACAAGCTCATCCGCCTCCCGCATTTGCGGGAGGCATATTTAATTGTTTCACGAAAAACTTTTTTATTTTAAAAATAGTTGTTGAATTTATATACCGCTTTGTGTTATAATAGAATTTGCGCATATTTGTTGCGAATCAAAAATTTTATCCCGACGGAGAGGATATTATGGATTTTGAAGTTGTTTCCAAATACAAGCCGGCAGGCGATCAGCCAAAAGCGATTGATCAGCTTTCCCGCGGAATATTAAACGGCGACAAGTTTCAGACGCTGCTGGGCGTTACGGGCAGCGGCAAAACGTTCACCATGGCAAACGTGATAGAAAAGGTGCAGAAACCCACGCTCGTGCTGGCGCACAACAAGACGCTCGCGGCGCAGCTTTGCAGTGAGTTTAAGGAGATTTTCCCCAAAAACGCCGTGGAATACTTTGTGTCCTACTATGACTATTACCAGCCCGAAGCTTACATACCGTACACGGACACATATATAGAAAAGGACGCCGACACCAACGAGGAGATCGACAAACTGCGCCACAGCGCCACGGCCGCGCTTTTTGAGCGCAAAGATGTCATAATCGTCGCCAGCGTGTCCTGCATATACGGTTTGGGCGACCCGATCGACTACAATAATATGGTAATTTCTCTGCGCCCGGGAATGATCAAAGACAGAGACGAGGTTATCGCAAAACTTATCGAGATAAAATACGAAAGAAACGATATCGAATTTTCAAGAAATAAGTTCAGAGTGCGCGGCGATGTGCTTGACATATTCCCGTCGGACGCCTACAGCACCGCGATACGCGTGGAGTTTTTCGGCGACGAGGTTGACCGCATAACCGAAATAAACGTTGTGACGGGCGAGGTTATCGGCGAAAGAAAACATGTGGCGATCTATCCCGCGTCGCATTATGTCACAACGCCCGAAAAACGCGAAAGAGCCCTTCTGAGCATCGAAAAAGAGCTCGAAGAACGCTTACGGGAACTGAGGGACAGCGACAAACTGGTTGAGGCGCAGCGCCTCGAGCAGCGCACGAAATACGACATGGAGATGATGCGCGAGACGGGTTTCTGCAGCGGCATTGAAAACTATTCGCGGCACATAAGCGGCCGCGCGCCCGGCAGCGCTCCCTTCACACTTATTGACTACATGCCCAAAGACTTTCTGCTGTTCGTTGACGAGAGCCATGTCACGCTGCCTCAGGTCAGGGCGATGTACGCCGGTGACCGCGCCAGAAAAGAAAATCTGGTTAAATACGGTTTTAGACTGCCCTCGGCTTTTGACAACAGACCTCTTAATTTTGACGAGTTCTGGGGAAAACTGAATCAGGCAGTGTTTGTTTCGGCGACCCCCGCCGATTTTGAAAAAGAACGCTCCGCGAGGATAGTCGAGCAGGTGATAAGGCCCACCGGGCTTGTCGATCCCGCGGTCGAGGTAAGACCGATAGACGGTCAAGTTGATGACCTTTACAGTGAAATTAATGAAAGAGTAAAAAGAAACGAAAGAGTCCTTGTTACCACACTCACAAAGAAAATGGCGGAAAGACTCACCGAATATTTCGACGATCTTGGTGTAAAGGTAAGATACTTGCACTCGGATGTCAAGACGATAGAGAGAATGGAGATAATCCGCGACCTGAGGCTCGGCGAATTTGATGTGCTTGTGGGAATAAATCTGCTGCGCGAGGGCCTGGATATACCCGAAGTTTCTCTTGTGGCTATCCTGGACGCCGACAAAGAGGGCTTTTTGAGAAGCGAGACATCACTGGTACAGACAATAGGCAGAGCGGCCCGAAACGCGGACGGCAAAGTCATCATGTACGCTGATGTTATCACCTCCTCCATGAGATACGCGATCGACGAGACAAACAGACGCCGCGCTATCCAAATGGAATTTAACAAAAAGCACGGCATTGAGCCCAAGACCATTACCAAAAAGGTCCATGAGGTCATAGAGGCAACCACCGAGCTGAGCAGATCCGAAAGAGGCCGCAAAGCCAAAGAAAACGAAAAGCGTATCGTTGACAGAGACCGCGCGATCGCCGAGCTTACCATTGACATGAAGAAGGCCGCCGAGCTGCTGCAGTTTGAGCTTGCCGCGCAGATACGCGACGAGATAAGACGGCTCGGAGGAGACATATAAATAATAGGAGAATTCAAATGAACAAAAACATTGTTGTAAAGGGCGCAAATGAAAATAATCTGAAAAAAATCGACGTCGAGATACCGAGAGACAAACTGGTCGTTTTGACCGGTCTCAGCGGCTCGGGTAAGTCGTCCCTTGCGTTTGAGACCATATATGCCGAAGGCCAGAGACGATACGTTGAGTCACTTTCGGCGTACGCCAGAATGTTTCTCGGCCAGATGGACAAGCCGGACGTTGAGTCGATAGACGGCCTGTCTCCCGCTATCTCGATTGACCAGAAAACCACATCCAGAAATCCGCGTTCAACCGTGGGAACCGTGACGGAGGTGTATGACTATATCAGGCTTCTGTACGCGCGCATAGGCATACCCCACTGCCCAAAATGCGGAAAAGAAATCAAGCCTCAGTCGATCGACCAGATAGTTGACGCTGTAAAAGCTCTGCCCGAGAGGACCAGGATCCAGATCATGGCGCCGGTCGTCCGCGGCAGAAAGGGCGAATACACCAAGACGTTTGACGACGCGCGCAAAAAGGGCTTTGTACGCGCGCGGATCGACGGCTCGATCGTTGAGATAACCGACATGGAGATACGTCTTGACAAGCAGAAAAAGCACAATATAGACATAATAGTCGACAGACTTGTTATAAAAGAGGGTATGGAAAAGCGTCTCGCGGACTCGCTCGAGACCGCGCTCAACATGGGACGCGGTCTTGTTACCGTTGATATCATCGACGGCGATGAGCTGCATTTTTCACAGAATTACGCCTGCGACGACTGCGGCATAAACATTGAGGAGCTGACGCCGAGAATGTTCTCGTTCAACACTCCCTACGGCGCGTGCCCCGAATGCTCGGGACTGGGACATATTGTGAAGATCGACCCCGATCTGGTGATCCCCGACAAAAGCCTCTCAATAAATGAAGGCGCGATCTCGGTAACGGGATGGAGCAATTCGGACAAAAATTCCGTGGCAAGCATGTACTACGCCGGTCTTGCAGAGCATTACGGTTTCAGTCTCGACACACCGATCGAGGACCTGCCCGACGAGATCGTCGATATACTGCTCTACGGCACCAAGGGCGAAAAGATCAAGCTGACATACGACCGCAAGTATTCAAAGGGCTACCAATACGCCAGATTCGAGGGTATTATCAACAACCTGAACCGCCGTCACGACGAGACAAACTCCGAATGGATGAAAGCCGAGATCGAGAGCTACATGGTTAATATGCCCTGCCACGCGTGCCACGGAGCGAGGCTGAGGCCCGAGTCTTTGGCCGTGACTGTCAAAGACCTTAATATAAACCAAATAACCGATATGTCAATAACCGAGGCCTGCGACTTTTTCGAAAACCTGACCGACGATCTCACCGGCAGAGAGAAGCACATAGCCAAACAAGTTATGAAGGAGATATGCGACCGACTTAGGTTCCTGCGCAATGTAGGTCTTGAATACCTGCGCCTTTCCAGAAGCGCGGGCACGCTCAGCGGCGGCGAGGCGCAGCGCATCAGACTGGCCACGCAGATAGGCTCAAGCCTTATGGGCGTCGTGTATATACTCGATGAGCCCAGCATCGGCCTCCATCAGCGCGACAATTCGAAACTGATCGGCACGCTCAAAGAGCTGCGCGACCTGGGAAACACGCTGATTGTTGTGGAACACGACGAGGACACCATCCTGTCGGCCGACCATGTTATAGACATCGGTCCCGGCGCGGGCATCCACGGCGGCGAGATAGTGGCGGCGGGCACCCCGCAGGACATTATGGACTGCAAAGAGTCGATCACGGGCCAATATCTCTCGGGCGAAAAATTTATCCCGGTTCCTAAAACGCGCAGAAAAGGAAACGGAAACAAGCTTGAAATAAAGGGCTGCCGCGAAAATAATCTGAAAAACATAAACATAAAAATACCGCTCGGCACATTTACCTGCGTGACGGGCGTGTCGGGCAGCGGAAAAAGCTCGTTCGTAAACGAGATACTTTATAAGCATCTGTCCAATGTTTTGAACCATGCAAAAAAGCACCCCGGAAAATTCAAAAGCATGAAGGGCGCCGAGTTTTTGGACAAAGTCATAGACATTGACCAATCTCCGATCGGCAGGACCCCAAGGAGCAATCCCGCCACATACACCGGCCTGTTCTCGGATATACGCGATCTCTTCGCCGCGACGCAGGAAGCCAAAGCGAGGGGCTACAAATCGGGAAGATTCAGCTTTAACGTCCGAGGCGGACGCTGCGAGGCCTGCACGGGCGACGGCATAATCAAAATAGAAATGCACTTTCTGCCCGACGTATACGTGCCCTGCGAGGTATGCGGAGGCAAGCGATACAACCGCGAGACCCTCGAGGTCAGGTATAAGGGCAAGAACATACATGAAGTCCTCGAAATGACCGTCGAGGAAGGCTGTGAATTCTTTGAAAACGTGCCCAAGATCAGGCGCAAGCTTCAAACAATGTTTGACGTTGGTCTGGGTTATATCAAGATCGGACAGCCCTCAACAACGCTATCGGGCGGCGAAGCGCAGCGCGTTAAGCTTGCGACCGAGCTCAGCCGCAGGAGCACCGGTAAAACGATCTATATTCTGGACGAGCCGACCACCGGCCTCCATACCGCGGACGTCCATATGCTGATCAGCGTGCTTCAAAAGCTTGTTGACGCGGGCAACACCGTGGTTGTGATAGAGCACAATCTGGACGTTATAAAAACCGCCGACTATATAATCGACTTAGGACCCGAAGGCGGAGACGAGGGCGGAACCGTCGTTGCCTGCGGCACGCCGGAGAAAGTTGCGAAATGCGCGGCATCATACACAGGCCAATTCCTCAAGCAGTACCTAAAAAAAGACAAAAATAAGAAAAATAAATGATTTGTTTGTTGACAAATAAATTCGTCAATGATATACTTTAGTTTAGCTTTTTTGAAATTAAAATAAACGCTATATAAGGAGAAATGAGATGGACAACAATTTAGACGCAAGAATCAAGGATGTTGCGGAGCGTATCAAAACGCTGCGCGAAATTGTGGGGATGAGCGAGCAGGAACTGGCGGATAAAACTTCGGTCAGCCTTGAGAAGTACATGCAGATAGAAAACGGCGAATGCGACTTCAGCTTTTCGTTTATCTGCCTCTGCGCGAGAGTGCTCGGCGTTGACGTTACCGACCTGCTCGAGGGCCAGAGCGCCACGCTTTCCGGCTATGAGCTCACCCGCGCAGGCGAGGGCATGAAGATCGTTCGCCGTAAGGAGTTTGAGTACAACAACCTGGCTCCCTACTTTAAAAACAGGATCGCCGAGCCTTTCCTGGTAACAGCCCCCTTTTCCGAGGCGGAGCAGCACAAGGAAATTAAGCTCGCGAAGCACGAGGGCCAGGAGCTTGACATCGTTGTCAGCGGCTCGCTTAAAATTCAGATTGGCAAAAACATCGAGACTCTGAACGCGGGTGACAGCATATACTACGACAGCAAGACGCCCCACGGTATGATCGCGGTCGGCGGCGAGCCCTGCAAGTTCTACGCCATGGTATTCACGGGCGGCAAAGAGGGAAATTATATCGAAGATATCGATATGCCCGCCGTTAAGCCTCTGCCCGTCAGAGACGAGCCCGGAAACAGAATTTACGATGATTATGTGAAAATGGGCTTTGACGAGAACGGCGTTATTAACTCGATCAAGTTCATCGACGAGGAAAAGTTCAACTTCACGTTTGACATAGTTGACAGACTTGCCGAGAGGGACCCCGATAAACCCGCCATGCTCTGGCTTTCGAAAAATAAAGAGGAACGCCTGTTCACATTCTCGGATATGAGTAAGCTGTCGGCCAAGGCGGCTCACTACTTCAAATCTCTGGGAATCAAGAAAGGCGACAGAGTTATGCTTGTGCTCAAGCGCCACTATCAGTTCTGGATCGCTATACTGGCTCTCCACAGAATCGGCGCGGTAGTTATTCCCGCCACAAACCTGCTTGTTGAGCACGACTTTGACTACAGATTCAAAGCGGCGGGAGTTTCGGCAATCGTCTGCACGGCGGACGGCGACACGGCGCATCAGGCTGAGCTCGGCGCGAACAACTGCGATTTTGACATTCTCAAGATCATCGTTAACGGACACCGCGAAGGCTGGCTGAACTTTGACGAGGGTATTGAGCCGTTCAGCGACGTGTTCGAGCGGCCTGAAAATCCCAACGAGACGGCTTGCGGCAGCGAGATCATGCTTATGTACTTCACATCGGGCACGACCGGCTATCCCAAGATCGCCGCGCAAAGCCACAAATATCCGCTCGGCCACTTCCTGACCGCAAAATGCTGGCACAACGTTAACCCCACAAAAAAGGGTCTGCACTTCACAATATCCGACACGGGCTGGGGCAAGGCTCTCTGGGGCAAGCTCTACGGTCAGTGGATGAGCGAGGGCGCAACGTTTACATACGACTTTGACAAGTTCCGCGCCGAGGATATTCTTCCTCTGTTCGCGAAGTATAAGATCACCACGTTCTGCGCGCCTCCTACAATGTTCAGATTCTTCATAAAAGAGGATCTCGGCAAATATGATCTGTCAACGATCGAATATGCCACAACAGCGGGCGAAGCGCTCAACCCCGAGGTTTACAACCAATTCTTTAAGCACACGGGACTCAGAATAATGGAAGGCTTCGGCCAGACCGAGACAACGCTGGTTCTGGGTAACTTTGTGGGTATGGAGCCCAAGCCGGGCTCGATGGGCAAGCCCAGTCCCCTTTATAACGTTGAGATACTGCTGCCCGACGGCAAGCCCGCGGGAGTCGGCGAGGTCGGCGAGATCTGCATAAACACCAAGAACGGCGCGCCCTGCGGTCTGTTCACCTGCTATTACAATAACGATGAACTGACAAAAGAGGCATGGCACGACGGATTCTACCACACGGGCGATACCGCCTGGAAGGATGAGGACGGCTACTTCTGGTATGTCGGAAGGACAGACGACGTCATCAAGTCATCGGGTTACCGCATAGGCCCCTTTGAGATCGAAAGCGTTATCATGGAACTGCCTTACGTTCTGGAGTGTGCGATAACGGCCGCTCCCGACCCGATCCGCGGTCAGGTGGTTAAGGCGACTATAGTGCTTATAAAGGGCAAGCAGGGCAGCGACGAGCTTAAAAAGGAGATACAGAACTACGTCAAAAAGCACACCGCGCCATACAAATATCCCAGAATAGTGGAATTTGTTGACGAGCTGCCAAAGACGATAAGCGGAAAGATCAGACGCGTTGAGATCAGAGAAAACGACAAGGCATAACATCAAATATTAACGTAAAGATGTCAGATTATACAGATAATTTGACATCTTTATCTTTGTATGAAACATTTTTACGTTTTTACGCGTCTAACTAAATAAAATAGGTGTTGCATGTTGAGAAAAAATATAGTATAATGTTTTTTGTGAATACTTTTACAGATAGGAAGATGATTATGAAAAAAATAACCGCCATAATTTTGAGCTTAACTCTCTTGATCGGTCTGCTTGCGGGACTGACCCTAACGGCCGAAGCCGCGTCGCCGATCGAGAATATATATGTTAACGGCAAACCTCTCAAGTTCAGCGAAGCCGAGCGCCCGTTTATCATGGGCGACGGCGACAACGGCAGAACAATGGTTCCGCTGCGCGCCGTATCGGAGGCGCTTGGCGCTACAGTGTACTGGATAGATAAAAACGACAACGACCAGCCGACAAAAAGGATACAGATCGTTAGATATGACACAACGCTGAGGCTTGATATTGGTCTTCCGACAATGCACGTGTTCAAGATAGCCTATGACGAGGAGCTCGGCAAAGAGGATCAAAAGCAAACCGAAACGATAGATCTTGACGCGCCCGCGTTCCAGGGCGACGAGACCAGGGATTACCGCACATTTGTTCCGATCCGCGCCATAACCGAAGCTTTCGGAGCTGAGATAAACGCCGTGTTCGCAGATAACGACGAGAGCAGAGTCGACAGACCAATGAACGTTTACATCGTTGACACTTACGACGGCTCAAACGAAAACAAAGTCAGCATTGCGAACCTCTATGACAGCATTGATATTAATCAGTCAACGCTTATCTCGACCGTCGGCATCATAACAAGGATCGACTCAAAATATTATCTGCAGGACGAGAACCAGACCTATAAAATGATCGAGCTTAAAAGCATTCCGGATGTTGAGAACTTCTGGACGCAGCAGCTTGACGTCGCGGACAATGATCCCGTCGGCATAAAGGTCAAAATAACCGGCATGGTCGATAAAGACAATAACAACAAATATTCAATGGTACTGCGCCGCGGCTCTACGGGTATGCTGCCCGCCGTGGCGGGCCAAGCGCTCGCTGACGGAAGCGCTGCCGCCGAGCCAACGCCGACTCCTCGCAGAAGCCGTCTGACAAGCAACAGTGAAGACGCTGCGCCGACCGAATAAAATCAAAAATACAAAAAGTAAAACCCGCGGTTTCATATCCGCGGGCTTTGTTTTACGGTCTTATTCTGCCTATATCTCTCGGGAAGGCGGTGACTGTTCTGATATTGTCGCAGCCGAGCAGTTTCATGGCGAGACGCTCGAGTCCTATACCCAGACCGCCGTGGGGCGGCATGCCGTACTTGTGCATCATCAGGAAATCGCTGAATTCCTCGGCATCCATGCCGCGAGCATTGATCTTGTCAAGCTGCGTTTGATAATCATGAATCCTCTGGCCACCGGTCGTCACCTCAGCGCCGTTTAGAAGCAGGTCAAAGCTCAATGTGTACTTGGGATCCTCGGGGTCGTCCATCGCGTAGAACGGACGCTTCTTTGAGGGATAATGGGTCACAAAAACGAGAGGCGAGCCGTATTTCTTCATGCAGTACTCACCGATAAGACGCTCCTCCTCGGGGTCAAGATCATTGGGATTCCTGAATTCTCTGTTATATTCTTTGGCGATTATCTCCTTGATCTCCATGAACTTGACCACAGGGATCTCGACATCAGTGATATCGGGAAGCTCAACGCCCAAAATATCAAGCTCATGCGCGTATTCCACGCGCAGATATTTATACATATATTTCATGAATCTCGCCTCAACGGCCATAACATCCTCAAACGAGTCAATAAATCCCATCTCGAGGTCAAGACCCTCAAACTCGTTGATGTGGCGGCTGGTGCTGTGCTTTTCGGCTCTGAACACGGGAGCGACCGTGAAAACCTTTTTAAACACGCCGACCATTATCTGCTTATACATCTGGGGGCTCTGGTTGAGCAGGGCCTTGTCGCCGAAATAATCGACCTCAAACATATCCGCGCCGCCCTCGGCACCGGCCGAAACGATTTTCGGCGGCACAAATTCTGTAAATCCCTCGCTGTGCAGGAAGGTTCGGAACGAATTTATAATACCGTCAACGATCTTTATCGCGGCGCGTTCTCTGGGATTTCTCAAAGACGCGGGTCTGTAATCAAGCTTGATATCAACGTTGCATTTGAGTTTGCCCTTGTTTATGGTAACCGGCAGAGGCGCCGCCGCGCTTGACAATATTTTGATTTCTGTTATATGGATCTCAAAACCGAGAGCGCTGCGCTTATCCTCAACAAGCGTGCCTTTTAGGCGCACGCTGTCCTCCTCGCGGAATTTATTGATCGGCAGATAACCCTCGCGAGGCTCATACACGCACTGAACAAGATTTCTGCGCGTTCTCAAAACGAAAAACGCGAACGACTTCATTGCGCGGATACGATGGATCATACCCTCGATCTCAACGGTGTCACCGTTTTTGATCCCGCCTTTTTCGAAGTCATCGATAACGGTTTCAATATCATACTTGCCCGTGTAACGGGTCAAATCAAGAATTTGCATAAAATATAACTACCTTTCTGCTAATCTGCTAATAATTTGCGCTTTTCGGCAATGATCTTCATTGCCGAATTTATCAAAACAGGCCGGGAATATTCATTCCGCCGGTAAGACTGCTCATTTGAGACTCGCTGTCTTTCTCGGCTTTTCTCATCGCCTCATTGACGGCCGCCACGATCAGATCCTGAAGCATCTCAACATCGTCGGGATCAACAACTTCTTCTTGTATCACAATGTCAAGAAGCTCCTTTTTGCCGTTCACGGTGGCGGAAACCGCGCCGCCGCCCGCGTCCGCGGTAAACGTTTTGGTCTCCATCTCCTCCTGCATCTTTATCATTTGCTCCTGCATTTTTTGGGCCTGCTTTATCATCTGGTTCATGTTGCCCATGCCGCCGCCCATTCCTCGGGGAAATCCTTTAGCCATTTTCTACTCTCCTTTTACTTTAATTATATCTCCGTAGATCTCTCTTTTATTAACTATATCCATTATTGAGGCAGCGGGCTTATCCGCGCTTTCCTCATCGCCGTACGTGACCTTCGCGATAAGCCGCTCTCCCGAAATGTTCGAAAACAACTCGGACAAATACTCAAGACCGTTTACAGTCGCGACAGTTTTATACGCGTACTCGGTGGCCACCTTGACGGTTATGACATTATCGCGCTTTGTAACAACGGATTTGTGAAGACACATAAACAGCTTTTTGCTGCTTTTTTTGACCGCGTCCATAACCTCCGGCCATAGGCTCCATTCGTCAGCGGCCGCGGTACGCGGCGCCTCGGACCGAGCTGCCGGCGCTTTGGCGGCTCGGGGCTTTTCGGTATTATCGGCATTGCTCAACGCGACCGGATTCGACGGCGGCACAGCGCCTCCGATCCTTACGGTGTTCTCGAGCTTGTCTATTCTGGCCGAAAGCGCCTCGAACTCGTTGCTGTATTCGGGCTTGATCAGCTTGATCAAAGCGATCTCGGCAGCGATCTTGGGCGAGGACATCGATTTCGCTCTGCCGTGGTACTCGCTCATAACAGTAATGCCGTATATCAGTCTTTCGGGCGAAAACAGCCGCGATTGATTTTTATATTTTTCTATAAGCTCAGGCGGTTTTTCAAGTATGCCCTCAAGGATCTTTGTGTCATCACACTCGGAGCAAAGCAGCAGCGAGCGAAGATGGTCTATAAAGTCCTCAAAAAATGTCAAGGGGTCGCTGCCCGAATCTATAACAGCGTCAAGCTCGGAAACAGCGGCCGCCGTATTGCCTCCGGCCGCTTTCTCGACTATCGAAAACAACGTCTGCTCGGGCGCTGTTCCGACTATTTCGGAGACATCGGCGCGCCTGAGCTCACCCTCAAACGACGAGCATCTGTCAAGTATGCTCAAAGCGTCGCGCATGGAGCCGTCTCCCAGTTCGGCGATAAGCTCCAGCGCGTCCTCTGTCGCGCTTATATTCTCTGCCGCGGCTATTTTTTTAAGCCGCGCCGCGATCGTGTCCGCGCTTATTCTCTTAAAGTCATAACGCTGACAGCGTGACAATATCGTCTGAGGTATTTTATGAGGCTCGGTGGTGGCAAGTATAAACAGGGCATGCTCGGGCGGCTCCTCAAGCGTTTTGAGAAGCGCGTTAAACGCCGGTATCGTGAGCATGTGCACCTCATCGATAATATATACCTTATAACGGCAGCCCGCAGGAGTGTATATGACCTCTTCGCGCAGGTTTCTTATTGCGTCAACGCCGTTATTGCTGGCGGCGTCCATTTCGTAGACATCCATCACTCTGCCGTCAAGAATAGCGCGGCAGGTGGCGCACTCGTTGCATGGCTCGCCGTTTATCGGCTCCTCGCAGTTGACGGCTCGAGCGAATATTTTCGCCGTAGATGTTTTTCCTGTTCCGCGAGTGCCGCAGAAAAGATAGGCGTGTCCCACCTTTCCCGATGACAGCTCATTTCTGAGAGTGGTCGTGATATGCTCCTGACCAACCACGTCGTCAAAGGTCATGGGGCGCCACTTTCTGTAAAGCGCTTGATATTTTGCCGCCATAAGCCTTCACCTCTTTTGGAAATTTCAATAAAAAAGTCATGCGCTTGCGTTCGAAACAGCCTTACAAGCGTTACTCACACAGTTAGCTCGGATTTAGCACCCTCACGGCACATCGGAATAACTGCTTATCGCTGCTGCGTTCCCGCCCTGACGAGGTTCACAGGTTCCGATTGCGTAAGACCAAACCGTCAACACCACTTATGCGAGGCAGACCAAACAAGGATATCCCTCAAAAGCAAGTTTTCATCCCCTCTGTAGCGGATTGAGGGTTACAAGGCACCGCTAACGCCCCAATTTAACATGACTTACATATTTTATCACAAAACGGTATTCGGGTCAATACCCAATTTGAATTTTTTTAAATTGTTATATTGACCCACTTTCCCGCCTTGAAGCGGATGACCGCGAATATGTATCTCGCAACTTGGTCCCCTATGACGCCCATCCAGATGCCTGCTATGCCCATACCGAAGGTATAGCCGAACAAATATGAGACCGCCGTTCTTATGATAGTTACGCTTATCGTTGAGGCTACAGCGGTGTAGAGCGTGTCGCCCGCGCCGCGCAGACAGCCCATATAAATAACCTGGCGTATCTGGAACAGCACCACGATTATTATAATGCGCATTATGCTGACGCCGATTTTAACTATCTCGGGCTCGCTGAAGAACAAGCGCATTAAAAGTCCGCCGCCGAAGAAATAAACCACGGCCAGCACAACAGAGATCACTCCGCCGAGCATCTGGCAGGCCGAGCCGTACTCCTTCGCCCTGTCGGGCTTGTTCTCGCCGAGACTTCTGCCGATCAGCGCGACCGCAGCGGCCTGCAGACCGTCTCCGAACGAGAACGACAATCCCATTATGTTCATGCCGACCTGGTGAGCGGCCATCGCGGCCGTGCCCTGATCCGCCGCCATTATCGCGGTCATCATAAATCCGACGCGCATGAGCATCTGTTCAAAGAACACGCTGTAGCCGACTCGCACAAGGCTCTTGAAAGCTCTGATCGTCGGGCGGATCTTTTTCTTGATTATAAACAAAATATTAAGAAAACTGCCGGGCCTGCTGATCGACAAAACGCTCATGATAGCCGCAACGACCGTGCCGAGCACCGTAGCGAGCGCCGCGCCCTTGATGCCGAGCGCGGGGAACCCGAAATGTCCGTTTATCAATAAATAATTAAAAATAATATTTATCGTGTTTGATGTGATGTTTGTGCGCATGGTTATCTTTGTGTTGCCGGCGCCGCGCTGGGCCGAGTTGATACCCATCTGCACGCAATTAAACACCATGCCGCCCATAATGATCCGGTAATATATAACAGCGCTGTCGTGAGTCTCGGGCAGTGAGCCGCACAGGTCCATAATTTGCGGAGCGAAGATCACAAGACCCGTGCTCAGTATCGCCGCCAGGATCAGTATCATAACTATCGCGGTGAACAAGATAGAGTTGGCGTCCTCTCTGCGCTTTTCGCCGAATCTTCTGGCTACAAGGGCCGAAACCGCGACATTCATCGCGAGAAACACAGCCAGACCCAAAAACTTGGGCTGCGTGGTGAGGCCGACCGCCGCGACCGCGTCGGCTCCCAAAGAGCTGACCATCAGAGAATCCACAAGTCCCGCGAAGGCCACAAAAAACGATTCAACAATAGCCGGGACCGCTATTTTAAGGGATTCCGCTATCGTTTCTTTTTTGTAATTAAAAAATTTCAAGACCGAAATTCATCTCTTTTCAATAAAATTAAGATTATTTAAGCTCCTCCCAAGAGTCGGCTTTGAATCCGACCAAAACCTTATCATCCGAAACAGCTATCGGGCGCTTTACCAGCATACCGTCGGCCGCCAAAAGCCTAAGCTGCTCCTCCTCCGTCATGTCGGGCAGCTTATCTTTAAGCTGCATCGAGCGGTAGAGCATTCCGCTTGTGTTGAAAAACTTTTTAAGCGGCAGCCCGCTTGCTTCATGCCACTTTTTAAGCTCGTCATATGAAGGATTCTCGGATTTTATATCCCGAATCTCATAGTCGATCCCGTTGTCGTCAAGAAACTTTTGCGCCTTTTTGCATGTGGTGCATTTGGGATAACAAACAAATTTTATCATATCTTTTCATCCTCCTTGTAATCATATAAAAATATTATACCACAAAAAAACTATAACGTCAAATTAAAAACCGGGCCGCAAGGCCCGGCATAATAACTTTTATGTCTAATCCTCGTGAGAGCAGCAGCCTCCGACGTGCATATGCTTTACGCGGTCGCGGACTTCAGCTTTCTTGGCGTCGTTGAAACGGTCGAGCGTGCCTGCCAGATATCCGGTTACGCGGCGGATCCTCTCTATTCCGATAACCTCGCCGTCCTCTCCGGTCTCCACGGCTTTTCTGCCGCAGCCCGGGCACTCGTCGTTTATGATACCGGTGTAGCCGCAGACCGGATCGCGGTCGACCGGATGGTTGATGCTGCCGTAGCCGACGCCGCATTCCTTCATGTATCTGATAACGCTTTCAAACGCCTCAAGGTTGGTTGTCGGGTCGCCGTCAAGCTCGATATACGAAATATGTCCGCCGTTTGTCAGCGCGTGATAGGGAGCCTCAAGCTCGATCTTCTCATAGGCGCTGATCGGATAGTAGACGGGAATGTGGAACGAGTTGGTGTAATACTCCCTGTCGGTCACTCCGGGAATGCTGCCGAATATCTTTCTGTCTATCTTCACGAATCTGCCCGAAAGACCCTCGGCGGGCGTGGCTATAAGCGAGAAGTTCATGCCGTATTGCTCTGTCGCCTCGTCCATGCGCTTTCTCATATGTCCGACGATCTCAAGACCGAGATTCTGAGAAACCCGCGACTCACCGTGATGCTCGCCCGTAAGAGCCTTTAAGCACTCGGCGAGGCCGATAAATCCCGCCGTAAGCGTGCCGTGCTTTAAAACCCCTCCGACCTTGTCGTTTTCCTTAAGCTTGTCGGAATCAAGCCAGATGCCTTGACCCATAAGGAAGGGATAGTTTTTGACCGTCTTTTCCGCCTGGACCTTGTAGCGCGCCAAAAGCTGCTCGATGACCAGATCTATTTTGCGGTCAAGCTCGTCAAAGAACCAATCAATGTCGCCCTTTGCCTTGATCGCGATCCTGGGCAGATTGATCGAGGTAAAGCTAAGATTACCGCGGCCGTATGTTATCTCTCTGGATTTGTCATATGAATTTGCGACGACTCTTGTCCTGCATCCCATATATGTCGCCTCGGTCTCGGGGCGTCCCTCAACGTAATACTGCTTGTTAAACGGCGCGTCGAGGAAACTGAAATTGGGAAACAGACGCTTTGCCGAAACTTTGCACGCAAGCTTGAACAAATCGTAGTTCCTATCCTCCTTGTTATAGTTCACGCCCTCTTTGACTTTGAAGATGTGTATCGGGAAGATGGGCGTTTCGCCGTTGCCGAGGCCGCGCTCTTCAGCAATCAGCAGATTGCGCATGACCATTCTGCCCTCGTCGGATGTGTCGGTTCCGTAGTTTATCGAGCTGAACGGGATCTGAGCGCCGGCTCTTGAGTGCATGGTGTTCAGATTATGGATAAGCGCTTCCATAGCCTGGAACGTGGCGCGGTCGGTTTCCTTCTCGGAATTCTTGGTTATAAAGCGCACTGCGCGAGAAGCGTCCTTATCACTCATAACGCGGGTGAGCTTGGTCTTGAGCGCCTCCAAAAACTCGGGCGCATTGGACAGCTTCGGCTCCTCGCCCGTCTCGTCGCGCAACTCGGATATGATCTGCATGGCCGTGTCCCGGGGCTCGTCTATGCCGCCCATCAGCGTCAGCACCGCCGACAAATTCTTGGTAAACTTTTTCTTATATGTCTTGGCAACTCCGGGCGCCATCGCGTAATCAAAATTAGGTATGCTCTGTCCGCCGTGCTGATCGTTTTGATTCGACTGGATGGCTATGCAGCAGAGAGCCGAATAACTGGCTATGTCGTTGGGCTCGCGCAGAAATCCGTGACCCGTGGAAAAACCGCCCTTAAAGAGCTTCACAAGGTCAATCTGGCAGCAGGTGGTGGTCAGCGTCAGAAAATCCAGGTCGTGGATATGTATGTCGCCGTCCTTGTGCGCCTTGGCGTGGCGCGGATCAAGGATAAACATGTCATAGAAACACTTGGCGCCCTCACTGCCGTAGCGCAGCATTGTGCCCATCGCGGTGTCGCCGTCAATATTGGCGTTTTCGCGCTTGACGTCATTGTCTTTCGCCGCCTTGAACGTCAGATCCTCATAGACGCGCATAAGCTGAGTGTTCATCTCGCGCACTCTGCTTCTTTGTGCGCGATAGAGAATAAATTCCTTAGCCGTCCTGGTGTGGCCGTTTTCAACCAAAATTTTCTCGACCGCGTCCTGTATCTCCTCAACGCCGGGTTTTGAAAGGCCCAAGCCGTTTTCGACATAATCAACAACCTGATCGGCAAGCTCAAGAGCCGTGCCGCGGTCGCTTCCGCCCAGAGCCTCGGCCGCTTTGAATATGGCGTTTGATATTTTTGTAATATCAAAATCCGCCTCTCTGCCGTCTCTTTTAACTATTGTCTTGATCATTTTAAAACCTCCTGTATTTTTAAACCACAAGATGTAGTGGTTAAATTTGTAAATTCGCAACACATATAGTATAGCACGTTTTTTTCTTATGTCAAGCACTAATTTAAAATTGAAACAATTTTGTAATATTTATATTGACAAATAAAATAATATGTGTTAAAATAATTACATCATTAATTTTTTAAGGAGGATGTTTATATGAAAACACGAATTACTTCGATCATCATTGTTCTTATGGTGCTGCTGAGCGTATGCGCTCCCGCGTCCGCCGCTGACTACAGCCGCGGCGGTTACAGCCTGACTCCCGTTTCATACGACGGAACAGGCGTTATGCCCGACAGTCTTTATATCCTGTCGGGAGCTTCGGAGGCGCCTCGAATCACGATCAACGACACTATTTCCGCAACGGTAACGCCAAACGGTGACGGGACCTTCACGGTGGCGCCCGACGCGCCTCTCGGTTACAACAAGCTTTACACGTTTAAGCTGATGGGAGACGACCCTGTCACATGGACGTTTCAGACGGCAGAAAAATTTCGCGTTGAAAAAACGCTCCCCGGAGACTACGCATCCGATGTTCCGATCAACTCCGGGATCGAGATCACTTTTTCTCACGGCGACATTGATTTTGAAAGCGTGAAAAACAGCTTTTCTATCAAGCCGCGCGTTGACGGAAAATGGGAGCTTCATGACAAGACCGCGGTCTTTGTGCCCGAAAAGCCTTTTTATCATGACACCGAATACACCGTCGTTATCTCGGGCGGCGCGACCCGCACAAACGGCGAAACTTTGGGCGAAAGCTGCAGATTTTCTTTTACGACCGTGAAAGAAAAAACGGATGAACCCGAACCCAAAACGTATTTTTATGTTCAAAACGACCTCGTTGAGACCTCGACCTCGTTTCCGCCGATGATCGCCGTCAGCGCGTACGCGGAGGATAAAACCGAAGCGGAGGCCGATATCAACGTATACCGCCTTGACGCCGCAGATGTTGAGGATCACTATCTCGGCGACATAACGCTCAAGCAGCTCGGCGAGAAACGCGGAAGCGAGATCATGAGCTTCGGACGCACGCTGAAACTCGCCGAGGAAAACGGCTTTAAAACTCAATATATCGAGTTCCCCGACGCGCTTGAAAACGGATTTTATATGGCGGAGATCACCCTCGAGGACCAAACGGAATACGTGATCATCCAGTCTACAGACATAGGCGCCTATATCATGAAGGACAATGACAAATTTTTGATCTGGACAAACAACATGAGCACAGGCGAGCCTCTTGAAGGAGTGAAGTTCAGCACAAGGGGCAGCAGCGGGATATCCGACTCAAACGGCATAGCATACGTCGACGCGCCCGAGATCGAGGCTTACGAAGACGCCGTGTTCACCGCGGAAAAAGACGGGAAGACCGCGGTTTTCGGGTTCTATGACCGAGACGCGGGCCGCCGCAAATACTTTACCGCAATGGAGTTTGACCGCACACTGTACAAGCCTGACGACACGCTGAATTTCTGGGGAGCGGCAAAACCGACGGACGACTCCGCGCCGCCGACCGATCTGACCGCCGAGATTTACCTAAGCCGAAGATATTACACAAACGGCGGAAACGTCACAACTCCGGTGTCCGTGTCCCGCGTTGAGTGCGAGGACGGCGTGTTCAGCGGCACCGTTAAGCTGCCCGGTTTGGATGCGGGAAGCTACGCGCTCGACATCAAAAACGGCGAGGAAAACATAATTAGCAAATATTTCACGGTCGAGGAATACGTCAAGCCCGACTATAATATCAGTCTGACGCCCGACAAGCGCGCGATCTTTTACGGCGACACGATCAACTACAAGATCAAGACCGAATTCTTTGACGGAACTCCGCTTTCCGACCTCTCGGTAGATTTCAAAAGCGGCCGCGTGTCCTTTAAGGATGTCTCAGAAACGCTGTTTACCGATTCAAACGGCGAGGCGCAGATCAGCGTTACGCCGACTCTTGAGGACGGCGAGTGGAAATATTCATACGATCCGCCGTTTGGCCCCGGAATATTCGCCAAGCTTCCGGAGATCGGAGACATCTCGGCCTCGGCGGTGACCACCGTGCTGATGAACGACGTTAAAATTAAGATCGACAGTGAGTTTAAAGACGGCAGCAGCAACATAAAGCTGCACTCGGATCTGCTGACGGTCGACAAAGTCAACTCTCAAACCGAAAGCTGTATAAGGAGCAAAGATTATATTCTCGGCCCTGACGCAGGCAGGACACTAAGCGCTGTCATCAACTATAATTACTACGAGGCAACGCAGTACGACACCGGGTATAATTATATCACCAAGCGCTCATATCCCATATATCATTACGAACACAAGACCGAAAAAGCCGCGGAGTTTTCTGTTACGACAAACGAAAACGGCGACGCGGAATACTCGTTCACGCCTCCCGCGGACGACAAAAACGGTTACTACAGTATTGATGTCACCTGCGCGGACACTGCGGGAAGAGAATACAAGAACCTTAATAACCATATTAACACAAAGAAATACAACACCTATATCTCCGATAATTACAGCGTTGAAAAATACAAAATAGACTGCGACAAGGAGCTTTACGACATAGGCGAAAACGCCGTGTTTACAGTGACAAAGGGCGCGGAGCCGGTCGACGGCAGGTACCTCTACGTGAAAGACAACAACGGGATAAAAGAAGCCGCCGTGACGGACAGCAGCGTTTATGCAACAACATTTGACGCGGCGCCCTCGATATTTGTAAGCGCCGTTCGGTTTGACCCTCAATCAGGCTACAAATATATAGGCGTATCCGAAGCAGAATACGACATCGAAAAAAGCCGCCTGAGCTTTGAGATAACGACCGATAAAGATGAATATGCACCGGGCGATAACTGCGAGATCACAGTCAGAGCGACCGACCAAAGCGGAGCGGCGGCCGCCGCCGACGTAAATATAAGCCTCGTCGACGAGGCGCTGTTTAAGCTCAGGGACTACGAGGCGGATACGCTCGAGCAGCTCTACGGTGACTTTTACTCCACGGTTGACCAAGTTTATCGCTCTCACAAAATGCTCGAATATGCTGCCGAGACCATTCAGGAGACGGTAAGCTTTGCCACGGGAGGCGGCGGCTTTGCCCCAAATGCCGCGGCCGACTCCTCGGTTGCCGAGGGCCGCATCCGTTCCGACTTCAAAGGCACGGCCGCTTTTGTGAATTTAAAGACCGACGAAAACGGTTACGCTTCGGCCCGGATCAAACTCCCGGACAATATCACATCCTGGCGCGCCACAGTCTCGGCAATAACCGACGATATGAAGGCCGGGAACGACACCTGCCCAATAAAAGTGACAATGCCGGCGTTTATCAAATACAATATAAATAAGACGTTTCTGGCGGGAGACTCGCCGATACTCGGCGTTAACCTCTACGGCAGCGGCCTTGTCGGAGACGAGGACGTGACCTTCACGGTTTATGACGGAGTTCAGTATAAAACCGCCGAAGGAAAGCCGTACGAGAGAGTGAATATACCGCTTGACACAAACGGCGCCCTCGGCGAGAGAGTTCTTACCGTATCGGCGTCCGTAAACGGAACTGTAGTTGACAGCGTCCGGATGCCTATCGAGATCGTCGACACATTCAACTCGACCCAACAGGCGGTTGAGTACTCGTCGCCTTACGAACCGCTCAGACCCGATCCATCGGGCTCAGACAAGAGTGTGCGCGTGATATTCTCTGACGAGAGCCGAGCGTCTGTCTTAAACGACATATATTACATGAGGTATCTTTGCGGCGAACGCCTCGACCAAAAGGTTTCCATGAAAACGGCTATGGAGCTGCTGAATAAATATTACGAATATGAATATGAGATACCCGAAATTGACCTGAGCGCGTATCAGAGCGAGGACGGCGGAATAAAGCTGTTCACCTACGGAGACAGCGACCCCGACGCCACGGCCAAGCTCACGCCGTTTATAAAGGATGATATCGACGCCGAAAAGCTCGCCGAGTATCTTTCGGGCATCGAAAACAGCGCCAAAGCGCTCTATGCCGAAGCCGCGCTGCGCGAGCCCGTGCTCAACGAAATGGACGCGCTGTCGACCGCCGACAATCTGCCCGCTATAGATTATCTTTATCTGATCCTCGCGTACTGCGAGCTTGGCGAGCATGACAAAGCGGCTGAGATTTACGATGCGCGGATCTCGGGTCTTGTGCAGTACTACGGAAATATGAAACGTATAAACGCGGGAAGCACGCAGGATGAGATACTTGAGGCGACCGCGGCGGCAGCGGTCGCGGCTCAGCGCTTGGAACGAGACGACGCGCGATTGTTCTATGACTACACCGTCACGAACCGCACGCAGGATATATTGATAAACATAGAGCGGCTGATGTTCGTTTCGGCGGCGGCCGAACCCCTGCCGTCGGGCGGCGGCAAGCTTTCCTACGAGCTGTACGGTCAGACCTTTGAGACCGAGCTCACGGACGGAAGGTGCCACACGGTCATAGTACCCGCGACGTTCGTGCCCGAATTTAAGGTCATTGAGGCAGCCGACTCGATCGAGATGACCGCGGTCTACAGGACAAGCCTGAACATCGGCGAGATAACGAGCCCCGACCTGACGCTCAGCCGCAGCTACGGCAGCGCGTACACCTATGAAGCCAAAACAGAGTTTGGCCAGAACGATATAGTCAAGGTCACGCTCAGCGTTGACTTCGCGGACACGGCTTTGGGCGGCAGATATATAATCACCGATTACCTGCCCTCCGGTCTTACTCCGATACTGAACGGCAGCCGCGACACGGACTCGTTCTCGATATTTTACGGCGGCGGACAGACAGTCCAATTCTATGCCTATCCGGACAAAGACAATCATTGGTCAGCCTCGTATTACGCCAGAGTCGTATCGCCCGGAAGTTATACGGCGGACAACGCCACAATCCAAAACGAGTACACCGCAGACTTTCTTGCCGCGACCGACAGAGACAATATAGTCATTAATCCGTGGTAATATAAAATTATTCCTCCGATTTTAACATATATTAACATATCGAAACATGTCGAATATAATGTAACGCGGGAGTTTTTAAAAAATTAGTTGAAAACTCTTGTAAAATATGTTAAAATAAAAAGGCCGTCCGATCCGCATTTGTTTCGGACGGCTGTGGAGGAATTTTTTTATGGAAGTATATTTTGACAACAGCGCCACCACCCGTCCTTACGCCGAGGTATGCGCGGCGGTGTTTGACACAATGAGCGCGAATTACGGCAATCCGTCATCTCTTCACAAGCTCGGCATAGAGGCTGAGCGAGCGGTCAAAACCGCCAAAGAGCGCTGCGCGGAAGCGATCAAGGCCGAGCCGAACGAGATAATTTTCACCTCGGGAGGAACCGAATCGGACAACATGGCGATCATGGGCGCTGCCGCGGCGAACCGTGGCAGACACATGATAACGACCCCTCTCGAGCATCCCGCGGTCATGAACACCGTGCGCGAGCTCAAGAACCGCGGCTACAGAGTAGACTACGTTCCCGTGGACAGCGACGGGCGGGTCAAGCTTGACATGTTTGAAAAAATGATAAGGCCCGACACCTTTTTGGTTTCGGCAATGCTGGTCAACAACGAGATAGGAACGATAGAGCCGATCCCGGAAATGGCGGCTATATTAAACAAAAAGAACCCGAGGGCGCTTTTCCACACCGACGCGGTCCAGGGTTTCGGAAAGGTTCCCATAGACGTCCGCTCCATGCCCGTAGACCTTATTTCGATAAGCTCGCACAAGATCCACGGCCCAAAGGGCATGGGAGCTCTTTACGTGCGCAAAAGCACGAAGATCAAGTCCATCCTATACGGCGGAGGCCAGCAGGGAAATCTGCGCTCGGGAACCGAGAACGTGCCCGGGATCGTCGGCTTCGGTCTGGCATGCAAGACAGTCACGCACGACCTTGAGCGCAAAGCCGAAAAAATGACCGCGCTGCGCAAGAGGCTCGAGCACGGAGCAATGCAGATTGACAACGTGAGGGTAAACACTCCCGAATGCTGCGCGCCGCATATTCTGAACGTCTCGTTTGGCGGCGTGAAGGCCGAGGTCCTGCTGCATTCGCTTGAGATGCAGAACATTTTTGTGTCAAGCGGCAGTGCGTGCAGCAGTCACAAGAAAGAGCCCAGCTATGTGCTGACCGAGATCGGCGTTCCGCAGAAAATGATCGACGGCAGCATAAGGTTCAGCCTATCGGAATTTTCCACAGCCGAACAGGTCGACGCCGCGATAAACGCGCTCAACAAAATTGTGCCTCGGCTGAGAAAATTGAACATGAGATAAACCAAATATACAAAAGAAAATCAGGAGACAGATATGCAAAAGACAGATTTAATACTTTTAAAATACGGCGAGATCGCCTTAAAGGGTCTTAACCGTCCAAAATTCGAGCAGAAGCTCATTGACAATATAAACTCAACGCTCGCGCCTTTGGGCAAGTTCAGCGTTAAGAAGGCTCAATCGACAATATATGTTGAAGCGCTTGATGAAAATATTGATATGACCGAAACGATCGAGCGCCTGAAAAAGGTGTTCGGTATCGTTAACATCTGCCCCGCGGCGCGCTGCGTCAAAGGAATGGACAGCATAAAGGAAACGGCCGCAAAGTGCGTGCTTGGCATGGACTATGACGGTAAGAGCTTTAAGGTTGAGACAAAGCGCGAGGATAAACGGTTCCCCCTCAAATCTCCGGAGATAAGCCGCGAGGTGGGTGGAGCTGTTCTTCGCGCCGTGAGCAAGGCCGGAGGAAATATCCGCGTCGATGTCCATGACCCCGATATTCTCGTTCAGGTCGAGATAAGAGACGACGCATACATCGTAGCCGACGTGATACGCGGAGCGGGCGGCATGCCCGTCGGCTCGGGCGGCAGAGCGGCCCTGCTTTTAAGCGGAGGCATCGACAGCCCTGTGGCGGGATGGATGATAGCGAAGCGCGGCGTTAAGCTTGACGCCGTCTATTTCCACAGCCCGCCCTACACGAGCGAGCGCGCCAAGGACAAGGTCGTCGATCTGGCGAAAATACTGTCGCCCTACACGCGTGGTATGCGCCTATATGTGGTCCCATTCACCGATATCCAGCTTGATATTATAGACAACTGCCCGAAGAATTTTCTAACGATTATAATGCGCAGAATAATGATGCGCATCGCCGAAAAAATTGCCGTGTCAAACGGCGATCTGGGTCTTGTGACCGGAGAGAGCATAGGCCAGGTGGCAAGCCAGACCATGGAGGCGCTCTACTGCACAAATTCCGTTGTGAACATGCCCGTTTACCGCCCCTGTATCGGCATGGACAAAGAAGAGATAACTTCAATTTCCAAAAAAATCGGCGCATACGAGACTTCAATTCAGCCGTATGAGGACTGCTGCACCATATTTGTGCCCAAACACCCCAAAACAAAGCCCCGCCTTAATGACATAATCGAGGCTGAAAAGTGTCTGACGGACATTGAAGGCATGATCCAAAAGGCGATCGACGAAAGCGAGATAATCAATATAAAATAATAAATAATCGGAGAGACCGAGCATGAAAAAATTCACGGTATTTTTTGCCGCGCTTATAACGTTTCTGTTATGCGGCACGTGCGCGTGCGCCGAAAGCGGCGCGGCGTTTGACGACAGCTCTGTTATTGTCACGCTTAACACGTTGGATCGCGGCGTAAAAATCGCCGCGTTCGGAAGCGATTTGCCCGATTTCGGAAGCGTCGGCGTTACCGATATTGATGTGCTTATGTCTCCACCCTCCGGCAGGATAGCCCTAATGAGCCTGAACCGCAAACCTAAGATATTAAAACTCTCTTTGGCCGAAAAGGGCGGCGATTCTGTTATGAATACCATAGAAAAGCTTGAGTCAATGCCGGAGGTCAAATACGCCGAGCCGAATTATTATTTTAAACTGTGCGACGCGAACGACCCGTATTACGCGGACGGCAGTCAATACGCGCTTAACAACGTAAGCGCCCCGGCGCTTTGGGGGCTTGAAATCGACTGCTCCGAAACAAGCGTCGCCATCATCGACTCGGGCGCCCGGGTGACCCATGAGGACCTTGCAGATAATATCTGGACAAATCCGAATGAAATTCCCGACAACGATCTTGACGACGACGGGAACGGATATATTGACGACGTGCACGGCTGGAACTGCATATCAGACAACAACGACCTATCCGACAATGTCAGCCACGGCACGCATGTTGCGGGAATAGTAAGCGCAGCGACAAATAATTCAAAAGGCGTTGCCTCTGTTGCGAGAAACGCGAAAATAGCGGTCATAAAAGCGTTTGACACAAACGAAACCACGATCGACATGATAATTAAGGCAATAGATTACGCGGATACCATGGGATTTAAAACGGTAAACGCCAGCTTCACCAACACGGACAAGGAATTTCTCAAAAGTATGGGCTCGGCGATCGAGGCCTGCCCCGACACATTGTTTGTGTGCGCCGCAGGCAACAAGAGCCTAAATATTGATATAAATCCCGAATATCCGGCTTCATATGATTTTCCCAACGTGCTAGCCGTCGCCAATACCACAAAAAGCGACGCGCCCGCATCAAGCTCCAATTACGGGCCGAACAGCGTAGACATCGCGGCTCCCGGGGACAATATTATGAGCACTGTAAATATATCCGATTCCGCATACGGGCTAAAAAGCGGCACGTCGATGGCGGCTCCCATGGCCGCAAGCGCGGCGGCGGTCGTTTTGGCGGCGAACCCGAATTTGAAGCCCGCGGAAGTTATCGAGATACTTACAAAATCAGCGGACCGCAACCCTTTGCTTGAGGGAAAGGTCAAAGACTCCGCTCAGTTAAACGCGCATAAGGCGGCGCTTATGAGCATTGATGCGGCCGCGACGCAGGCGCCGAGCGAATCGCCGTTTCCGTCAGATGAGCCTTCGCCTTCACCCGCAGAAACGTCATATCCCACAGATGCGCCTTCGCCTTCACCCGCGGAAACGCCTCAGACATCCGATACGCCCAAGGGGTCACCGGCGCCGTCCGACGCGCCGTCACCCTCCCCGGAACACTCTGCTGCGCCGTCCGCAATTCCGACGCCCGAGGCGGAAACGCTCGCGATCCTCGGCGCGGAGGCCGAGCAAGACCGCGTAAAAGTGAAAGTTTTTGGAAGCAGCGACGCTCCGCGCAGCATTATATGCGCCGCATATGACAGCGGCGGCATAATGCTTGACGTCATTTTTGATACCCTGCCCGCCTTAGACGGCACGGCCGATATCACAATACCTATCACGCTTAAAAACGCCGCGGCATTCAATATCATGATTTGGGACGGCGGCGACAGCATTAAGCCTCTGTGCGAAAACTTTATACTCGAAAATAATTATTAACAATAAATCGGAATTTAAAGGAGCGCGGAATTTTAGCCGCGCCTTTTAAAATTCTTGATAAACAGTGTTCAATGTGCTAAAATATATATCGTAATTAAATTATCAAAGGAGACATGACCATGACATTTGAATTACTTTCCGTCGGAACAGAGCTGCTGCTCGGTTCTATCGTAAACACAAACGCGCAGTACCTGAGCCGCAGATTGAGCGAGCTCGGTTTTAACGTATACTACACCACGGTCGTCGGCGACAATCCCGATCGTCTCAAAGCCGCCCTTGAAATAGCGGCGGGGCGAGCCGACGCGGTCATAACCACGGGAGGTCTCGGCCCGACGGGAGACGATCTGACAAAAGAGACGATCGCCGAATACTGCGGATTAAAATGCGTTATGGACGAGGAGAGCAAACAGCGGATAATCGAACGCTTCAAGCGCGGCGGCATGTATATGCCCGAGAGCAACTTCAAGCAGGCCGAGATGCCCGAAGGCTGCATAATTCTTCAAAACGACAACGGAACGGCCCCGGGCGCCATCGTGGAAAACGAAAAATGCAAGTTCATCATGCTTCCCGGGCCGCCGTCTGAGATGAAACCGATGTTTGACGAACTGGTTATTCCGTATCTTGAAAAATTCTCCGACGGGGTAATACGCTCAAAATCTATCCGCGTGTTTGGCCTTGGCGAGTCGGCAGTTGACGAAAAGCTGCGTGATCTGATGGACAATTCGACCAATCCCACAGTGGCTCCTTACGCGAAAACGGGTCAGGTCGAACTGAGGATCACCGCGAAAGCCGAAACGGTCGATGAAGCAAAGGCAATGCTCGTGCCAATGCAGGAAAAAATCGAAAAAATACTCGGCGACCGAGTGTACGGAACGGGCATAGACAACTCAATGGAAAACGTGGTTGTTGATATCCTGCGTGAGCGCGGGCTTAAGGCGACCTGCGCCGAAAGCTGCACCGGCGGTCTTATAGCCGAGAAAATCACGCGGATCCCCGGCTCGTCGGAGTGCTTCGACTGCGGTTACGTCACATATTCAAACGAGCAGAAGGCGGACATGATAGGCGTGGACCGCGGCACTCTCCAAAAATACGGCGCGGTCTCCGAGCAAACCGCCCTTGAGATGTCAAAAGGCGCCAAAAACCGCTCGGGAGCGGACATCGCCGTGTCGGTGACCGGAATCGCGGGGCCCGGCGGCGGGACCGAGGAAAAACCTGTCGGCCTTGTGTATATATCGATCTGCTCAAAAAATATCCACAGAGCGTTTAAGCTTAAGCTAAACGGCAGCAGAGAAAACATAAGAGAGCGCGCATCGCTGCACGCCCTCGATTTGATCCGCCGCTGCGCTCTCGGTCTTGAGCTGAAAATTTAACCGCGTTTCGCCGACAGCGCGGCTCCGATTATTCCGGCGTCGTTGCCGAGCTTCGCTATTCCGAGTTTGGTCTGGCGTACCGTTTTGCAGAAATAATTTTTCTCGCAGTATTCTTTGATAGGATCAAGGAGATAATCCCCCTCCTTGCTTATTCCTCCGCCGATCAGCAGGACTTCGGGCTCAAATATGTTTACCAAGCTGCATATACCGTCCGCAACGTATTCAAGATATTGCTTAACTACCGCCTTGGCCGCTGCGTCATTTTGTTTGGCCGCGTCAAAGGCGGTTTTTCCGTCAACCTTCCCGCGCTCGGATAAGAGTTTTGCCATAAGCGAGTCGGGATGTTTTTCTATAGCGGCTTTTGTCTGGTTGATAAGCCCGGTCACCGAGCCGTATACCTCCCAGCAGCCGCGCTTGCCGCAGCTACACATTTCGCCGCCGTAAATCAAAGTATTATGGCCCAGCTCTGCACCCGCGCCGTTAAAGCCGCGGTAGATTTTTCCGTCTATTATTATGCCTCCGCCGATCCCGGTGCCGAGGGTTATGAATATAAAATCGCTTATTCCTCCGCCGTGCATAAAATACTCGCCGTACGCCGCGGCGTTGGCGTCGTTTTCAATGTTGACTTCAATACCGGTCAGGCGCTCAAGCTCTGCTTTAAGGGGCGCGTTTTTCCAGCCCAGGTTGCCCGCGAAAAGAATTTTCCCGGCGTCGCTGTCGATCGCGCCCGGACTTCCGACGCCTATCGCCTTGATATCGGCTCTTGAAATTTTCGAATCGCTTATAACACGCTCCGCGGCTTTTGCCATATCAGAAACGATCTCTTTAAACGAGCGCTCCGCCAGGGTCGGGGTTTGAAATTTGTTCAGTATTCTTCCGTTCTCGTCTACCAAACCCGCGGCTATGTTTGTGCCGCCCAAGTCTATTCCTATATACATATTTATCATCTCCTTTTTTGATATTCTAACATATTTTTTCTTTTTTGTAAAGTAAACTTATATAATAATGTTTTTCCGCCGCGTTTATTGACTTGCCGCGGAATAATTGATATAATGAATTTAGGAGGATAATTATGGATAATTTGAATTTCACGAAAGAATTGATCGACTTTCTCGATAAAAGTCCGGTCAGCTTTATCGCGGTAAATAACATCAAGGAAAAGCTGACAGCAAGCGGCTTTTCCGAGCTTTGCGAATCTCAAAAATGGGACCTAAGACCAGGCGGCAAATATTTTGTGACCCGCAACGGCTCGGCCGTTATCGCGTTCAAGGTTCCCGAAGCTCCGAAGGCGTTTGAGATAATAGCGGCGCACAGCGACTCGCCGGGCTTTAAAATCAAGCCAAACGCCGAGATACTCGTTGAGGATAAATATGTGAAGCTTAACGTTGAACAGTACGGCGGCCCGAACATCTCGTCATGGTTTGACCGTCCGCTGTCGGCGGCGGGAAGAGTAGCGCTAAAGACGGAGAATGGCATTGAAACGAGGCTCGTCAATATCGACCGCGATCTGCTTGTTATCCCGAGCCTTGCCGTACATATGAGCAGAGGGACAACCGACAGCGCCAAGCTCAATGTTCAAAACGAGCTTCTTCCTCTGTTTTCGGGCGGCGCCGAGGGAAAAAGCTTTATCGAAACCGTGGCCGAAGCCGTCTGCGCGCGGACCGATGAAATAATAGGGACCGACCTGTTCTTATACGCCCGTATCAAAGGCAGAATATGGGGCCGAGACAACGAGTTCTTCTCGTCGCAAAGGATAGACGACCTGGAGTGCGCGTACGCCGCTATAAAGGCACTGATCGGCTCGGATGAGAGCGAGTCGGTTCAAATGTGCTGCGTGTTCGACAACGAGGAAGTCGGCAGCGGCACAAAGCAGGGCGCGAAATCAACGTTTATGCGCGACGTTATGCTCAGAATATGCACGGCTTTAGGCGGGGACGAGTGCGATATGCTGCGCATGCTGGCTTCAAGCTTTATGCTCTCGGCGGACAACGGCCACGCGGTGCACCCGAATTACGCCGACAGATCCTGTCCGACAAACCGTCCATACCTGAACGGCGGCGTGCTGATCAAATATAACGCGCAGCAGAAATATACCACCGACGGCGTCTCCGAAGGCGTTTTTCTGAAGCTTTGCGAGGACGCGGGCATCCCGTATCAGAGATATGTCAACCGCAGCGATATTCCCGGCGGCTCGACCTTGGGCAATATTTCGAGCGAGCAGGTCTCGATCAACACCGTTGATATCGGCGCGGCGCAGCTTTCCATGCACTCGGCATACGAAACGGCGGGCGTTTATGACGCGAAATACCTTTACGGAGCGATGAAGGCGTTCTATAACGCGAGCATATCCTCGCCCGCGGACGGAATTTTTAATATCAAATAAAATCCGATTTATGAATTTAAAGACTCCCGGCAAAGTGTCGGGAGTCTTTTGTCTTTAATTTATCGGGGTTATCTTTCCCTGAACGACATATCTGTCGCTGTTGTATCCGGTGCAGGTCACAAGCGTTATTATCCTGTCGTTTGT
>CANQQJ010000014.1 GCA_947625905.1 uncultured Clostridia bacterium
TTCGTCGGGCCCGGCGTATACGTCGGCAGCGGTGTCGGGTTGGGTGTTGTCGGCGGCGTCGGCAGCGGCGTCGGGTTGGGTGTTACCGGCGGTGTCGGATTGGGCGTTGCTGCCGGCGTGAGCGACGGCTTGGGCAGATCCTTGGCGTTTACAAATTCCTCGGATACCGCCTCTCTTGATACTACCGTTCCTATTCCGTTCGAGAGCGTTCCCTTATCGTCGGTCGCGTACTTATACTCGTAGCCCTTATCGTTTTTCGGCTCTTTTATACTGTAGATCGTGCCCTCGGGCAGTCCGCTGATAACAGCCGACTGATCGTTGGCTATCTTTATCGTGTCGCCGCTCTTGACCTTCGTCAGCTTTCCGCCTATTACGCAGTCGTAGCTGTCGGTCAGCTCCTTAAGCTCTTCTAATTTGTAGTCGCCCAAAGTCAGGTCATCGGGTTTCTGATAGAAGTGTATCTCAAAGCTGAACAATACCTCTTCGGGCTCCTGCTCGATCGCGTCGCCCGTCACGTGCTTGTAGATTATCAGCGAGCCTTCGTGTTCATTGGGCTCTGTCCGGTTCACAAACCCTATATCTCTGTCCTCGCCGTCTATCGTTCCCTGCGTGGGCGAGCCGACGTCGCTCGAGTACCAGAAATTATCGTCTGTGTTGGGATTGCTTTCAACCACTTCGTACTTTGTTCCGTTGGGCAGTCCGATTATATCGGCCATCATTCCGTGCTTGAGCTTGATCGAGCCCTTGCCGTCGGTGAAGGTTATGCTTTCGGGCATTGTCGAGAAGTCGAACTCGTCTCCGTAGACAGAGCTGTACTTGACATTGTATGTTCCGCTGAGGGGCGCGCCGTCGGGCGCTTTCAGCGTGATGTCAAATGTCCAGTCTCTGCCCGCGTCTGCGGCATCGCCGCTGACGACCGTCTTGCTTATCGACAAATCATTCACTGCCGGCGTGGGCACGGGCGTGGGCGTTGCGTTCGGGTTCGGTGTCTCATCGGGTCCGGGTGTCTCGTTGGGTCCGGGTGTCTCATTGGGTCCGGGCGTCTCACGAGGCTCATAATCGTTTCTGAAGTGTCCCCATGTGATCCTGCCCTCGTTTATGTCGGGAGTGAGGTCAACGTTGGAATAGCTCTTGTAGCCGCCCTCGTTGGCGTCAAATTCTTTAAGCGTGCAGCTTACGCCTACGGGAAGCTCAAAAACTATCGACTCTCCCGCCTTGAGCTCAACATAGGCTTTCGCCACGTTCGAGGTCTTGTCGATCGTGAACGGTGTAGATTCGCCCTCAAAGCGTTCGCCGACCGTGTCGGTCACATTTGTCTTCCAGGTTTCAACGCTTTCGTTTATCCAGTTCTCCCATCCGTCCTCGGGCGCTATGTCGCGCTTACTCGGAACGTTCGCGAGCGCTGCCGCGTAGTCCTCGATTCTTCCTCCGACGGGAGGCGCTATCTCTATCTCGAACATCCAAGCTCTGTTTTCGTCGCCGGGTTTCGCGGTCTTAACGTCCTTGGTCACTCCGAGCCAGCCGATATGCTCGGGCGTAGGCGTCGGTTCATCAACAACGGGCGTAGGCGCAGGCTCGGGCGACGGGCTTTCGCTCGGCTCGGGCGTCACTATCGGCGTGGGCGTCGGCTCGGGCGGCTCCTTTTCGTTCACAAACTCCTCCGATACCGTCTGGCGAAGGACGATTGTGCCCGTTTCATCGGAAACAGCGCCCTTGTCATCGGTTCTTCCGAGCATCTTAAAGCCTTCGGGCAGCTTCACCTCGGCAACGGTGTAAATCGTGCCTTCGGGTATGCCGTCGATGAACGCGGACTGATTATTCTTTATGGTTATTGTGTTGTCGGCCGGGGTGAGCGTGCCGGCTTTGCCGCCTATCGAATAGTCATAGGCGAAATCCGTAAGCTCGGTCAGATTCTCGGTTGATTGTCTGTCCCACTTGGTATTATCGTCGGGCTTGGCGTAGAAATGTATTTCAAACGTGAATTCCGCCTCATTCTCCGCCTCGTCATTCTTAACCGACTTGTATATGAGCAGCGAGCCCGTCTCCGAAGTCGTCTTATCGTCATGCTTGCGGTTGACAAAGCCGACCGAGCGGTCTCCGCCCAGCATTACCGCGTTATCGGGATCGCCTACCACGCTCTTGTAGTAGTTCTCGATTCCTTCTCCGTCCGTTTCCTTAACGATATATTCGGTGCCGTCATACAGTCCGGCAATTGTTATCATTTGTCCGTGCTTCAGCTTAACTGTGCCTGTTCCGTTTTGGTCAAGCTTCAGCACGCCGTCCGCCGCCGGCTCAACGCCGTCGTAGATCGCGCTTCCCGTGTAACTGTAGCTGTCCTTTACGTATTCGCCCCTGAGCGTTATCTCAAACGTCCAGTCTTTGCCGCCGTCATTTTCAGCGTCGCCTACCGTCTTGCTTACAGACAGCTTATGCGTTATATCCTCATCGGAAGGCGGCGTGGGAGTCGCGTTCGGGTCGGGCGTGGGCGTGGGTGTCGCGTTCGGGTCTGTCGTGGGCGCGGGCGTCGGCGTCGCGTCGGGATCCGGTGTCGGACGCGGCGTTACATTCGGCGGAGGAGTTGCTTCTCTGTCGTTTGTAAAGTCGCCCCAGCTTATTTCGCCGTTCTTTATTCTCGGCACCTTGTCGACCGTGGAACCGGTCACATATCCGTTCTCGTTTCCGCCGTACTCCATAAACGTGTACGTTGTGCCCGCGGGCAGCTCGATCACAATTGTTTCTCCGGTCTTCAATCTATAGCTTCCGTGAGCTATTCCCGATACCGGATCGACTGTAAACTCAACTGCGGTGTTGTACCTGAGCGGATCGTCCGGCGCGCCCGCGTGCTGCGTCACATCGGTAACCGCGCTCGCCGTGAATTTATTATCGGTCAAATCGAAGTAATCGGCAAACGACTTGCCGTTCGGCGGCGTGATCTCAATATCGAAGAGCCAGTATTTATCCGTCTCTCCCGCGGCGCCCGTAACAGTCTTGCTCAAGCCGAGCCAGCCGACGGTTTTGTTTTCGAATTCCTCGGTAACGACCTGCTTGGAAACGATCGTGCTCTTGCCGTTTGAGATCGCGCCCTTGTCGTCGGTTATCTCGGTAACGTATCCTTCGCCGTCTGTCTCCTTAACGGTGTATATTGTTCCCGCGGGGATACCGGTAATGTTGATCATTTCATTGTTTTTGAGCTTTACCATATCGCCGCTCTTAAACGTGCCGTTGATCTTGCCGCTGCAGCTGAACGAGTCTGTGAGTTCATAAGCCTCGGGATCCTCCACCGAATCGGGGTCAACGCTGTACAAGCGGATCTCAAACGTGAACTCTCTGTCCTTGTAATCCGCCTTATCGGGCAGGCCCGTCATTCGCTTGTGTATAACAAGCGAGCCTTCGCCTTCGTCCGGCTTTGTCTGATTGAGGAACTGCACATTGCGGTCGGCGTTTGTTATCACCGCCTCGCTCGGCGAGCCGATGTCGCTCACATAATACGTGCCCGAATTTATCTCGACCACCTTATAATGAACGCCCGCCTTTATACCCTGCAGCGTGATCATCTGACCGTGCTTTAAAGTGATCTCCGCCGACTTCTCTCCGTCGGCGTCGCCGTCGTGATGCTCGAACACAAGCGTGCCGTCGTCCGGCTTTGTAACATTATACGCGTCACTGAGCACATCGCCCGTGTAATCGTATGTATCCGCGGCGTTTTCACCGCTGAGCGTGATCCTGAACGTCCAGTCTTTGCCGCCGTCATTTTGGGCGTCGCCTACCGTCTTGCTGACCGAAAGCTTGTAGTCCGGTCCCGGCACAGGAGTCGAAGCCGGCGTGGGAGTCGGCTCTCCTTCCGGAGGCGGCGTCTCGTCTCCTCCGGGCGTCGGCGAAGGCGTCGACGCGGGCGTGGGCGTGGGATCGGGATTAGGCGTTTCCTCGGGATTTCCCTTTGTGTTTGTGAAATGGCCCCAGCTTATCTGTCCGTCAAAAATTTCCGGCGTAAGGTCAACATTCGAGTTTGTCTTATAGCCGTCCTCGTTCGCGCCGTATTCCTTCAGGGTATACGTCGTTCCGGCGGGCAGCATGATAACGATCGTCTCGCCGTGCTTAAGCGTGACAGTCGCGTGCGCCACAGCCGTTTCGGCCGAAGTGTCTATGGTAAACTCTACCCTCTTGTCGTATTTTTCCTTCGCCATCTGATCGAGCGGCGTTTCGGTATCGTTGTTTTCGGGCTTCGCGATCGTGCTTGTCGCGTAAGCCGTAAACGTTTTCAGCCTGCCTCCGTTATTTCCGGCGTCGCTCGCGCTTATTTGGGCGATAGGCTCGGTTTCGCCTCCGCCGCCCGTTTCGGGCTCGGTAAAGGTACAGTTTTCAAAGAAATCCAAATAATCTTCAAACGCGGTGCCGTTCGGCGGAGTGATTTCTATATCGAATCTCCACTCCTTGTTGACATCCGCTCCGCCTCCCGCGACCGTCTTGCTCACGCCGAGCCAGCCGACCGCTCTGTTGACCATGCGGACGTCGCCGTTGTACACGTCAAGCGTGCCCTCCGCCGTGTATGTGCCGCCGGGCATTCTCTTGCCGTTGACATACGGAGCGACAACGTAACTTCCGTCGCCGTTGATCTCATCCACTCTGTAATCTGCGCCGAGCGGCAGATTCGCTATTACGATACGCTGACCGTGCTTAAGCTTGAACCTGCCTTTGCCGACAGTCTTGCCGTCCTCGGTCGACTGCGTGATCGCGAGCTCAAAGTCCTCGGGAGCAACCGCGCCTTCTATTCCTTCGACCGTCTCGCCGTAGCAGTGATACGACTCCGCGATCGGGTCCTGCGTCGTTCCGCTTCCCATGTTCGTTCCGTTTTTCGGAATAATCGTTATCTCAAATTCAAATTCCTCATCCGTGTTCGGCATTGCCGCGCCCTCGATGACCTTTTCTATCGAAAGTCCGTAGTTGCGCGGCTTCGGCGTGGTCGTCGGTGTCGGAGTTGTCGTTGGTATCGGAGTTGTCGTCGCCGACGGGGTCGGCGAGCTGTCCGGATTGGGACTTACCGAGGGTTCCGGCGTGCTGTCCGGATTGGGACTTTCCGAGGGCTCCGGCGTGTTGTCCGGATTGGGAGTTTCATCGGGTCCCGGCGTGGGCGTGGGCGTCGGTCTGGGAACAATGATCGAGATTCCCGTCGGCTTATTCGTAAACGCCGCCTCCGCCTTCGCGGTTCCCGCCGCCACATCGGCGTCTGACGGTATAACGCCGTCCGCGCCGGTCATTTCAACAAGCTCATACGCGGACGATTCCTTCTCGGCTACGCTATACCGCGCGCCGACCGGCAGACCTTCAATGGTTATCGTCTCGCCGTCCTTCAGATAAACGGTGCCGCTCATGTCTCCCGTCGGCTCTCCGCCGTCGTCCACGACCGCGGCAAGCGATAAAATGCCGGTTGACGCGCCGCCGCTGCCGACGTACAAATACGAGCTGTTAAGCGCTCCGTCTTCGGGCGGCGTAAGCGTCACGTCAAAGCCGAACGACGGGCCGCCCAGCTGCATGCCCGGCATTACCGGCGAGCCGTCTTCGGACGGGTCCGTGCCGATAACGCGCTTTGTGATCGCCAGCTTACCCGACTCGGGCGTCTTCTCGGGCGCGCCTATAGTATTATAGAAGGTAGCCGTGCTGACCGCCTTTTCATTCATATCGCCGTACGCCGTGCTGCCGTCAAGCTCCGTCACCACGTCGTGATATTTGCCGTCGTCGCCAAGCACCGTGCTCGTGGTCGCCGTGCCGCTCCACGAGGTGGTATAGCCTTCATTACCGGTTTCGACTACAGAATAAGTTGAGTGCTGCGGCAGGCTGAGCAGGCCGAAGGTCTGATCGTGCTTCAGCGTGAACGTGATCGTCGCGGACGAATTAGTGTAGCCGTCCTCGACCTCTGTTGTTCCGTACTCGACTATATTCTCCGGTTTAACGCCGAAGGCGTCCGCGATATTCGGGTCGTTGAAATACTTGAATGTCTTTATAAGCGGACGGCCGTGCTCGCCCTTCGCCTGCTCCAAAACGCCCTGCTCATTAGGCTCTGTCGCGTACGGCAGCATCGAGCCCTCGGGCGAAGTGAGCGAGACCGTAAACGTAAAGTCCTTGCCGTATTTATCGTTAAACTCCCGCTTATACTCATCAAGGTCGCCGGTCGGCTCCCATTTCACTTCCTCAACGCTGCCCTCGGCGTCCGTAACTCTTACGACCTTATTTATCGTCATGCTTACCGGACCGTAATAATTGGTAAAATGCGCGGCCTCGGCCTGAACGGCGTCGCCGTCGGTCTGTCCGCTTACGCCGTAGCGGTAATTGCTGCCCTTCTCGTCAACCGTGATCACGCTGGATCTGTTGCTTGAGGTTATTTCTCCGGTTTCTCTGTCCTTCTTATGCATCGTTACCGCGCGGTCTTCGCCCGAGCCGCGCGTTACGCTCTGGATATGCTCAAGACTTGAGAATGCGAATCCCGCCTTCAGATCATCCTCGCTCAGGACCTCCGTCATTGTGTACGGCACGCTGTCGTCAATACCGTTGAACAGCAGTCCGTAGCCGTCCTTAAGCTCCACATCCGCGGTATACGGGTCGAATTGCGCCGGGTGAGGCTTATTCGGGTCGTTCTTCCACTCCTCGGCCTCAAAGTCATACGTAACCGTTCCCGCCTCGGTATCTACACGCTTATAATCTCCGACTGTCGTCTCGCCGTTTTCTCCGACCTTATCCATGGGCCAGTTATCCGCCCAATGCGCGCCGGTCTTACCCGGGTCATTCGCGTCGGAGTATCCGAAGAACAGCGTGTACGTGCGGAATGTGGGCGTAATCTGGCAGCGGTCGAGAAGGTGGTCGGCGTTAGCGTCGCCGAAATCACCGTCCGGATCGCTCTTTCCCGTCTGCCATATGGGAATATTAATGTGCTCGCCGTCCTTGTCGCCTCTGATTCCGTCCGGATTTTCGGGCGTGCCCTCAGACGGCAGCCACTCGCCCGACGGTCCGTCCTCATGGTGACACAACGCGGGATCTGCCCATTTATCGTCACCGCCAAGATCCGTGATAACTCCGTCGGGTACGCCGTCGGGGTCCGCGACCTCATCGCCCGAGTATACTATAACGTCCTCAAGGGTAAACATCTGTTCACCCTCTCCTTCGCCCTCATCGCTGTTGAGTCTGCTTTCCGTCGCCTCCGCGGCGCCGTTTTCGTAGCGGCCCGGCTTTACCTGCACCATAAAGGTCGGCACATCGCCGAGATCGCTTACGCCCTGGTTGCTCGTCAGAACCGCGCGGCCTGTTTTGCCGTTGCTGTCAACGGCGGTCAGGAATCCCTGATCGTCAACGTTTACCTTAACGCTGTCAAGCTGATAATCCCAGTGCGTTTGGCCGTTAACGACATGGCGTTTTATTACGATCGCGCTGTCGTCGCCCTCTTTGCTGCCGGTTCCGCCGCTGCCTATCTTTACCTTATAATTGAATATCTTCTCGGAGGTATACTGCTTATAGTAATCGTCCGCCTCAACCTCCTTGGTGATCGCGAGCATTTTATCCATCGTTGCGAGACGACCCTCGTTGCCGAGGTAGCTGTTTATAACAACGCTGCCGTCCGCGGCCACCTCTCTGACCATAGGAACGCGGACCGTGGCGGAGCTTTCGGTCTTGTTGGCGCCCGGGCCTTTTTGCACAACGAACTCGTACATATTACCGGTTCTCAGCGAGCCGGTCTTTGTGGCGAGAACCCAGTTGTTATGGTCATAATACTCCGTCTCATCCGCCGGGTGTCCGTCTGCGGGCGCGTCGATATTCGGCTTTCCGCCCTCATCGGTGCCCATGACAATATCCGCGGTATCGCCGGTCTTAATATTGTACCAGCACAGCAATTCCGACAGTTCCTGGCTATCCGTGCTAAGACCCGAGCCGAAGTCGCTCGCGTTGCGCGCCACGGCTCTGTGCACGACCTTGCCCTTTCCGTCATCGGCGGGCATATAGGAGTTCAGTATAAGATAGCTCCACTCCTGCTGCTTTTTCACATCTAACGGAACGGGAGTCGAAGTCGCCTCGGGTTCTTCGATGGAAGCGGGGGGATCGTAGTTTCCGCTGCCCATTCCCGAAATGGTTGTTATATATTCCGTTGTATAATCGGCTGTTTCCAGCTTAAGTCCGTCCGCGCTGTAATCCCACGATTTAAGCTGCGCGTCGGAATGCTCTGCGTTGTATTTGTCCAATATGCCCTGTATAACATCGGGTTCGACAGGATCCGGACGCGGCTCTTCGATCGGGTCGGGGACAGTTCCGCCGTTCTTTTTGAATATTTTCATCAGCGGAACGGCCTGCTGCATAACATAATACCGATTTTCGCTCGACGGCGAGAACGACAATCCCGGGTCGCCGTGCGTAATATCATTTGAATCAAGATAGCCGTTGTACGACTGCTCCGAATAGTAATTGGAATAGAAGTACACGTTGTTTTGCGGGTCCTTATGTGTCGTAAGATAGTCGAGGTCGATCTTCGCGAGGTCGATCGACAATCCGTCCGCGCTCATTGTATCATCCGCCATACCGACCGAATAGAACATTCTGAACGGAGAACTCTCTATATACTGATTCGTGTTCGTCGTATAGCTTGAGGCGGAGCCGTCCTGCTCGATCTGTACCGTCGCGATTTGCAGCGGCAGCGCCGCGACGGGAATATTCACGTACAGCTTCTGGTCATAGCCCACATCGCTTGTGATTCCCGCGTCGGGGTCGTCATAATCGCCGGAGTCCTCCGTCCATATACGAACGTCGCCGAGCTTAAACTGCTGGTTCGGCACCGACTTTCCGTCCTCATCCTCTTTATAGCCGTAGCTCGGATTGTCTCTTTGCTTATCGCTCGTCGGGTCTGAATAGTCGTTCGCGTCTATTCTGTAAAGATTATATTGTATATTCGGATTAATATGCAGTTCATCGTCGCCGAATCTGTCGTTATAATTCTTTGACGGATACTCCGCCGGCAGGAAGCTCATCGCCATAGCCTCGTCGCAGAAGAAGACATATCCCGCGTTCCAGTTCTCCTCCGTCGTGTTGTCCCTGCCGTCGGTCTTGGTGTCTTCACCCGTACAAAGAATATATCTTTCCGCCGGCGGCGCGTCGCTTGGCGCCTGTGTATCCGGCTTATACCACGCTCCGTGAGCGTCTGCCTTTTTCGCGCCTCCGCTGCCGTCGGGAACATAGACATCATCCACCGGATTTTGGTCCAATTCATTTTTGTGCGCCGTCGCGAAATCATGCGAATAAACCGCCATTTTCACGACGCCGAGCATGTTTCCGAAAAGGTACATACCCATATCGTATATGTCGTCGTCCGAAGCGGGAGGATTCGGCTCGCCGTAATCTTCTATGTAATCGTCCTTTGTCTTGATCTGAAGCGCGCGGTCCTTGACCTCCATATGCTTGCCTATCGGGTCCTCATATGTGATCGAGTCCGAAAGACCGGACGCGTTTTCGCCTGATACCGGCTCAAACGCCATCTGGTTGATGTCCTTCGCGATGTCGGCGAATATATCCTCTACCGCACTGTCGGATGAACCGGTGGCCTCCTCTGCACTGCTTGCGTAATAGGCGTGCTCGGCAGAAACGTAGTTAATATTTTCCTCTACTTCGTCTCTTGTGATCCCGTGGGGGTTTGTCGTTTTATCTATTGTCGCCGTTCCGGCCTTTACCTGATCTTTGGTGGGAAGCAGAGGGAAGCAGTCGCTTAAATCCTGCGGCTCTTCCATGAGATATCCGTTATCATGGCTCGGACCCATAACTTTTTTAGCGGGCGCATCTACTATTTTAGAGTTGTTAAGGTTGTCACTTGCGTTAATTTGCCCGTCTGCCATTGCTTTTATTATTCCCTTTACCTCATTCCAGGGAGTATAGTGTTCTATTTGAGTAACCGGATTGCCCGCCTTCCAGTCATTCCAAGCGTCTAACGCCTGACCGACACTCAAAACCAAATTTGAGCCTATTGTGTACGAATTATAAATCGTATCATCATCCTTGAGGTTATTCAAATCAGCCGTTGATTTTATATAGCCTTTTTGCTTAAGCCATTCGTTATTGAAATATTCCGCCGGGTTCATGCTTGCGGCGTTGCTGCTGATACCCTTTTGGTCAGACTTATTTATTGCAGAATCCTGCGGATTGGTTATTCCCGACAAGTCAATGTCTTCAGGATCCGGCATATCAAGAGAAATTGTATATACGTTACAATTCCGGTTTCCGTAAGCTTTTTGAGTAGCCGCCTTCATATACGCGGCATTCATAAGAGTCGTTAGCAGCATATAAGACTGAGTATCCTTATGCTCTTCCGAAGCATCTTTAAGCTCCGCCAAACCAACCGCATCCGGAGCCGTTACACCGGTTATAGTACTTCCGTCTGACGTTTTTTCTCCCGGGCCGTTTCCATAGCCGATTTGCCTATATTCCTTGCCGCCGTCGTCCGTCTCATAAAGTCTTACCATCATATCCCAAAAATTTGTTGATTCTGTCGGGTCGCCGGTAAAAGAACGCTTCTTGTCTCCGGGATCGTTTGTATATCCGCGGTTACTCTTTACCGGATTGGAATACGAGCCTTGCAGTGCGTCTGTCGCGGCGCCGTCGGTCATAACGATAAGCGACGGAATGAAATCGAACTGCTGCAAACCGATATTTATATGTTTGGGAGAATCTAAAAGTACCTCGAAACCCTTATTTATACCGGCGTTGATATTCGTTGTGCCGTTGCCGTATACCAGATATTCCTTACCATCCGCGCCATTTACATCCATTCCGAAAGAAGCAGCATGTCTGTTTTCTTCGTCAATGTAACTTTGATCTACGTATATGTATCCGCTGCCGCTGTTTACATCGTCATTTTCTACTTTTATTTGCACCGGGTCGTTGGGGATTACGCCGTCATTCTTTTTCCAGCCCGCGTTTAAATACTGATACGGCTCCTTTGAGTCGCCCTTTGCCTCATAATGCTGCATAGGCATAATTACGGTAGCCGTATCGTTGGCGTCGGCTTTGCTATCATTCGTGGTTCCGTTACCGAACGCTACAACGCAGACCTCGTTATATTTTCCCGCGCTCATAAGGGAATCCACCGCGCTGTTGACCGAAGCGACGATTTTTGACATTCGATTTTGGCCCCACTGCGTCTTATCGCCTGTTACGGGCGAGTACATCGAGCCGGAATCGTCTATAACAATAACAGTCCTTGTCGGCGGCAGTCCGACAGTAAGCTGGCTCGAGCCGAGCGCGCTGTAAACATGCAAAAAGTCGTCTTTAAATCCGACCGTCCAGTTTGCCTTGCCGTAATCCGGCTCGTCCTGCGTCTGAACCTGGCCGGTCTCTTGCATACTCGTGTCGTTCGAGCTCAGATAATTCCAGCCGTCCGAATCGTCGCTATGCGCCACGACCGTCTTATCCGCCCAAACGCGTCCCGCGAAACGCGAGCCTTGCGCTTCGCTGATCAGATTCTCCTGAAAGTCGTTCATCGTGATGTCGTCCGCCTCGCGGTGAACGCCCGGAGTTATTCCCTCGAATACCGCCGCCGGATTCGTGCTCTGCGTTTCCGCCGCGGGCTCCTCTGCCGTTACGGGAATCCCCGGCATCATCGACATCACAACGCATAAGCTCACAAGCGCCGCGGCAATACGATTTGATTTCCTTAAATGTGATCTCATTTTGTCATCATCTCCGTTTAACATTTTTTCTAATTCGGCCGAAGCCGTAAAGCGGATCCGTTTAAATATGTGTTCATTTGACGAAATTTAAACGGTACCGCGCATCATTAACAATTGACTTTGTGCGTCGGGGAACCCCCTATAATCTGCCTCCTCCCGGGAGGAGGTGGGAACGTAGGGACTGGGAAATAGTCACTAGGGACTAGGGCCCCCTCAGCCGGGCTTTGCCCGACAGCATTAATGAAGCTCTTAGTCAAAATTGCAAGCAATTTTGAAAGATAGCTTTGAACCCGCAAGCAAGCTTGCTGATTATCCCCAAGGGGCGAGCCTGACGGGCGGCAGGTTGCCGCCCACGGGACGTCGAGGGCGCCGTCCCCTACGACCATAGTGCGCAAAATGCCGTAGGGGCGGATATCATCCGCCCGCTTTGCCGCTTATCCGCTGCGGCAATAATTTTTAGCGCAACAAAAAAGCGCACCAAAATAAGGTGCGCTTCGCATCAGGTTTTCTGTTGAATTACGGTAAAATATACCCCCCCCCCCGCTTACGAATTTACGTTTGCGGCCGAGGTTACATGTTAATTTTCCACCAATATTGCTTGTTAAATTTGTAAAGATACTCAATGATTTTTTCATGAACAACTGCCTCCCGCCAACTCTCATCGTTCTAAAATCATATCTTTCAAAATGTCTAATCAACGTAAAGTATACAACAAAACATCTAAAAAGTCAAGGGCATAATGATTTATATATAAATTTTATCCGATTTGTCAAAACAAATCGGATAAAATGTGATATTTTAGTTGAAACACACAATTGATTAAAAAAGCCCGGACGGAAATGAACCGTCCGGGCAAAAATTATTCTTATTTCGAGATCAGGTCGATAAGGTTAAACTTAACGATAAGACCCGCGAACACGATCGAAACCATCGAAAGCAGCTTGATAAGGATGTTTACCGAGGGGCCCGAGGTGTCCTTGAAGGGATCGCCGACCGTGTCGCCGACAACGGCCGCCTTGTGGTTCTCGCTGCCCTTGCCGCCGAAGTTTCCGGCCTCTATGTACTTCTTGGCGTTGTCCCAGGCGCCGCCCGAGTTTGCCATCATGATCGCGATGGCGAAGCCCGATACCAGAGCGCCGGCCAGCATGCCTACCACGCCGTTAACGCCCAGAACCAGACCGACAACGATGGGAGCCAGGATTCCCAGAGCCGCGGGAACGATCATCTCTTTCAGAGACGAGCGCGTGCAGATATCGACGCAGGTCGCGTAGTCCGCGTCCGCCTTGCCTTCCATCAGTCCCTTGATCTCTTTGAACTGGCGCCTTACCTCAACAACTATCTTCTGAGCCGCGCGGCCCACGGCCTGCATGGTGAACGCGCTGAACAGGAACGGCAGCATAGCGCCCACGAACAGTCCGATCAGAACGGGCGGGTTCGTCAGCGAGAGCTGGAGGTTTCCACCCAGAGCCTCGATCTTGTCGGTGTAGGAAACGATCAGGGCCAGAGCCGTCAGAGCGGCGCTGCCTATCGCGAAGCCCTTGCCGGTCGCGGCTGTGGTGTTGCCCAGCGAGTCGAGAGCGTCGGTGCGGTTCCTTACCTCTTCGCCCAGGCCCGCCATCTCGGCGATTCCGCCCGCGTTATCCGCAACGGGGCCGTAAGCGTCGGTAGCAAGAGTGATACCAAGAGTCGCCAGCATGCCGACAGCCGAGATGCCCACGCCGTAGAGGCCCATGGCAAAGCTGTCCATGTTGCCGCTCGCGATAAATCCGCCGCCGCCCGCCGCGAAGAAGCTGATCAAAATCGAGATGCCCACGATTATAACGGGAATCGCGGTTGAGTTCATGCCAAGCGCGATACCGTCGATGATGATCGTGGCGCTTCCGGTCTCGGACGAGCCGGAGAGCTTCTGGGTGGGTTTATACGAATCCGAGGTGTAGTACTCGGTAAAGAATCCGATAAGAACGCCCGCGATCAGGCCCGAGATAACAGCCCAGAAAACGCCCGTGTTGTCGGGAAGCTGGGTGAATATCAAAGCCGCCGCCGCAATAGCCGAGAGCACGGCCGCGATATACGTGCCGCGTCTCAGCGAGCCGAGCAGGTTTTTCTGCGTCGCGCCCTCTTTGGTGGACACGAAGAATGTTCCGATGATAGAAGCGATGATACCGATAGCGGCGATGAGCATGGGAACGATGATTCCCGCGTAGCCCAGACCCGCGGCGGTAGCCAGCGCGCCGGTCGAGATGATCGAGCCGACATAAGACTCATAGAGGTCGGCGCCCATTCCGGCAACGTCGCCAACGTTGTCGCCGACGTTATCGGCGATAACAGCGGGGTTGCGGGGGTCGTCCTCGGGAATGCCCGCCTCGACCTTGCCTACCAGGTCGGCGCCCACGTCGGCCGCCTTGGTGAAGATACCGCCGCCCACACGCGCGAACAGCGCCATCGAGCTGGCGCCCATACCGAATGTGAGCATCGCCGCCATGATCTCGTCGGGATTGCCGAGCAGCGCTCTTAAGATCAGGAACCAAACGCTGATGTCCAGAAGGCCCAGGCCCACAACCGTAAGGCCCATAACCGTGCCGCTGGAGAACGCAATCTTAAGACCCTTGTTGAGGCCCTGCTGCGCGCCGTTGGCGGTTCTCGAGTTGGCGTATGTGGCTATCTTCATGCCGATGAATCCCGAAAGACCGGAGAAAAATCCGCCGGACAGGAACGCGAAGGGCACGAACCATGTCAGCAGGCCGCAGGCCGCCATGATGCAGATGATGATCAGCATTACTATAAAGAATACGCCGACCGTTTTGTACTGTCTTTTAAGGTACGCCATAGCGCCCTTTCTTACTTTGGAGGCGATATTCGCCATCTCTTTAGTTCCTTCGGGCTGACCTTTAACCCAAAAGAACTTATACATCGCGAATGCGAGACCGCAGATCGCCGCGATCAGCGCAATCACAGGTGCAATTTTTACAAATACGCTCATATCGTTCATTGTAAAATCTCCCCCTTGTTTGTAATGATATAATATGGTTTTATTTTTTCCCTTTTTCCTCAATATAATATATTATACATAACTACACATAGGTTAGTCAAGCATTTTTTCGCCTGTAACAAAATTGTAAACCCCGCGGATCCCGCGGGGTGTTAAAGTTTATATTTATCACCGCCTTGGGTTTATTTTACCACAATATATTTAATTTGTAAACAAGAGCGATATTATAAAATTATATATTTGTACTTCAAAACCTTGACAAATTCTTTACACTGTGTTATTATACAAGTGAAAGGAGCTGATCACATGGCACAATCTATGGTTAATTTCCGCATAGACGAGGATTTAAAAAAGTCTATGGAGCAGGTATGCACCGATATGGGAATGAGCCTCACCACGGCATTTACAATTTTTGCAAAAACGGTAAGCAGAGAACGCAGAATACCGTTTGAGGTTACGGCGGACCCGTTTTATTCGGCTTCAAATCTGCGTTATCTTGAAAAGCAAATTGCCGATATAGAATCCGGAAAAGCAAAATTGAAGGCTCACGATCTGATCGACGCGGAGGATTAAACGATGAAGCTTTTATGGACAGAAAACGCATGGGAAGATTATTGTTTTTGGCAAACGCAAGACAAGAAAACATTGAAACGAATAAACCTGCTTATCAAAGATATTCAGCGCGAATTATATTCGGGCATCGGAAAACCCGAGCCTCTCAAAGGTAATTACAGCGGTTGGTGGAGCCGACGAATCGACGATGAAAACCGAATCGTTTACAAATACAAAGACGAAGCTGTTATAATTGCCGCATGCAAAGGACATTACGATTAAAACAAACCCCGCGGAGAACCGCGGGGTTGTTGGTTTTTAGATTTATTCGGCTGCGGCCGCTGTTGCGGCGGGTTCATCCTCGCTGCTCGAATCGGAATCCGAAGCGTACTGCGCTTCCTGCTCCTCCTGGAGCTGCTTGCCGGACTGATATACGCCGTCCATAATGCCTTTTACCGATATCTTGTCAAGGTTGCCCTTGTTCTGGCTGATCTTGGCCTGAGACTTCCAGTAATTCTGGATCTCATAGAAGCCCGCGATCCTCTTGATAACGTGATAGCCGTAATCTGTCTTTACGGGATCGGAAACCTGATCGAGAGCCAGCGCGAACGCCGCTTCTTCAAACTCGGGCACCATCTCGCCCTCGCCGAAGGTGTATCCCGCCGAGGTCTCGCCGGTATCCTGATTGTACTGTTCCATCAGCGAGTCGAAATCCTCTCCCGCCTTGGCCTGCTCGGCGATCGTCTGAGCCAGAGCCGCCGCTGTCGCGTCGTCATACGCTTCGGGGTCGGGTGTGGCGGCGGGGTCGATGTTCGTGGTGTCATTTACCATGAGCAGGATGTGCTTCACGGAGCCCTTGTCGTCCTGCGTGTAGTCGCCAAGGTTTACGCCGTCGGGCACAAAGCTGTTAAAGTCTTCCTCGATCTCCGACTGAACTTCCTGGCTCTTCATAACCATTGAGTAGATCCTGGCGTACTCGTTGACCGAGCTTATGCCCATGCTCTTCGCTCTGAGGTTAAAGCCGTCCTCACCGAACTGCTGAACATAGCCGTCGACCGTTGACTGGATCTGCTGATCGTCCTGCTCGTCCCATACCGCGTCGCCGCTCAGGATCTCGGACGTCTTCTGTGAAGCGATCATGTCGCTGACGGCCTTGTCATAGGCTTTTTCCTTGATTATGTCGGAAAGCTTTCTGCCGTCAACATCCTTATCCCAGTCGTAGCCCTCAAGCTCGCCGTCGGCGTTGTCGCCCTCGACCTCGTAATACTGATTGGTGGCTTCGGCGTAGATATAATACCCGAGGTCCGCATCCGTCAGCTTCTCGCCGTTTACGGTCGCTATCGTCTTGCCCTCGGCCTTGCCGTACTTGGGCTGGCCCTGCATGTAGTTCATGATCAGGAAAACAACCAGCGCGGCTACCGCGAGACATCCGACAACAATACCGATAAGCGCGCCAACCGAAAGATTAACGCTCTTGCCCGCTTTTTTCTCAACCGTTTTAACGGCCTCGGCTATGTCTTCTTTGGCGTCCTCCGCGATATCCTCAACAGCCTCGCCTATTTCGGCGGCCTTGTCGGCGGCCTCGTCCTTGATCTCCGAAACAGCCTCGCTCGCGGCCGCGTCGGCCTCGGCGATCTCTTCCTTGATCTCGGAAGCGGCGTCGGCGATCTTCGCCGTGACGTCGTCCTTCACCTGCTGAACTTTTTCGTTCAGCGCATCGTTTTTTTCGTTGTCCATGTTCTTCTCTCCTTATATTAAACTTTATATTATTTTCAAAAAATCAAACCATCTTCTGGCAATTATACTACATATTCGACTGTTTTTCCATAGCTGTAGTAAAAACTTATTGAAATGTTAACAAAAATTTAAAATTTGTTTACAAATAAAGCAAATTTTAAATAATCTTCGCTATGCTTTCAGTGATCTTATTATCTCCTCAAGCTCCGTCAGGTACTTCTCGCCGTATTGATCGGTCTTCTCGGGAGCCAGATCAAGTATAAGCTTCGGGCTTGAGGGGCTTATGAGCCGCGCCGTGCCGGGCCTGCTTTCTATAAGCTCTATGAAAGGCGCCATGTCGGGCGGGTTTTCGGGGTCGAATTTCACGGTGATCCTCTCGGACGTGCCTATCATCTCGGCTATGCCCAGCTCCTCTGCCGCGGACTTTATAAGCGACACCCGCAGCAGATTGTTTGTCTCGGGCGGGACGGTGCCGTAGCGGTCCTCGATCTCGTCGTAGGCGTCCAGCATCTCGGCTTCGGTCTTTACCGAAGCGATCCTCTTGTAAGCCGCGAGGCGGCCGCTGTGATTTTTTATATAATCCTCGGAAATATACGCGGTCACAGGCAGGTCTATCTGGGTCTCGGTCTCATGCTTCACCTCGCCGCCGCTGAGCTCCGCGCGCGCCTCTTCCAAAAGGCGGCAGTACATCTCATATCCGACCGCCTCCATATGCCCATGCTGGCTGGCGCCGATAAGGCTGCCCGCGCCGCGTATCTCAAGGTCGCGCATGGCAATCTTGAATCCGCTGCCGAACTCGGTGAACTCCTTTATGGCCAGCAGCCGCTTTTCGGCTTCGGGCGTCAGCATTTTATTTTTGCGGTATGTCAGATACGCGTAGGCCGCGCGGTTCGAGCGGCCCACCCTGCCGCGCAGCTGATAGAGCTGCGCCAGGCCCAGGCGGTCGGCGTTCTCGACGATCAGCGTGTTGACGTTGGGGATATCGAGACCCGTCTCGATTATCGTGGTGCAGACCAGCACGTCGATGTCGCCGTTTTGCACGTCCATCATTATCCGCTCGAGCTCGCTCTCGTTCATTCTGCCGTGGGCGACGCCTATCCTGGCGCTTGGAAGGCGCTCGGCCAGATTATTGGCGGTCTTGAAGATCCCGTCTATATTGTTGAACAGATAGTACACCTGGCCGCCCCTGCCCAGCTCCTTGTTGATCGCCTCGACCGCCACGTCGGCGTCGTATTCCATAACATATGTTGAGACCGGGAACCTTTCGGCGGGCGGCTCGTTTATAACGCTCATGTCGCGGATGCCCGTCAGCGACATATGCAGCGTTCTGGGTATGGGCGTGGCCGACAGCGTCAGCACGTCCACCTCCTTGCGCATCTCCTTGATCTTCTCTTTATGGGCCACGCCGAAGCGCTGCTCCTCGTCGATTATCAGCATGCCGAGCTTTTTGAATTTGACGCGGTCCCCCAGCAGCTTGTGTGTGCCGATGACCACATCGACCTCGCCTGTCGCAAGGCCGCGGACAACGCGCCGCTCCTCGGCAGCAGAGCAGAACCTCGACAGCATGGCGACGTTTATCGGATAGTCCTTCATGCGCTGCCTGAAAGTGTTATAGTGCTGATTTGCGAGTATGGTCGTGGGGACCAGATACGCAACCTGGTATCCCGCGTTCACCGCCTTGAACGCGCCGCGCAGCGCCACCTCGGTCTTGCCGTAGCCCACATCGCCGCAGAGCAGTCTGTCCATCGGATGCGGCTTTTGCATATCCTGTTTCATTTCTTCTATGCTGCGCAGCTGGTCGTCGGTCTCCTCGTATGGGAACCGCGCCTCAAAGTCTGACTGCCACTCGTCGTCGGGCGGAAACGCGATGCCCGGGATCTTGGCTCTCTCGGCGTAGAGCGCGATCAGCTCCTCCGCCATGTCGGCGGCCGCGGCCTTGACCCTCTGCTTGGTGCGCGCCCACTCAGAGCCTCCCAGCTTGTTGAGCTTTACTCTCGCGCCGTCGCGGGATATGTGCTTGAACACCATGTCCGTCTGGTCGGTGGGCACGTAGAGATTATCGCCGCCCTTATACTGTATCTTAAGGTAGTCCTTGCGCGCGCCCTCCACGTTCAGCTGCTCTATGCCGAGATATTTTCCTATGCCGTAGCTGCGGTGGACGACATAATCTCCCACGTTCAGATCGGCGAAATTGTCGATCTTCTCGCCGTCGATCTTGACGCGCCGCTTTTTGCGTTTGCGCTCGCCGCCGAAGATCTCCTTGTCGGACACGACCGCCGCGCGTATCAGCGGCAGCTCAAAGCCGCGCCCTATGCTGCCCGGGCAGACCGTCACCGCGCCGCCCGGCGGGAGCGCCTCGAGCCTTTCGGTATAGCCGCAGGACACGCCCTCGCTTTCGAGCTGCTTCACGAGGTTTTTCGCTCTCGCGGCGGAACCTCCCAGCAGCACCGTGCGGTATGATTCGGATTTGTAATATTTGAGATTCTCGACCAGAAGCTCAAGCTTTCCGCCAAGGCCCGCCAAAGATTTGGAGCTTATCGAAAACGTCCGCTTGGGCCGGTACTCGGCCGAGTTGCCCGGAAGCGCGCTTATCCCTATAAATTTGCGCTCCGCCAGTCTGCGGACCGCCTTTTTGAGCGGCATTTTGTAGACCGCGTCCGCCTTGGGGATGATGCCGCGCTCCGCCAGGTCGGTCAGGTCCTGCGCGAAACGCAGCTCCTCTTTCTCGCTTAAGTCGCTTATCCTTGCGGGGCCGCACCAAAAGACCACCGCGTTATCGGGGATATAGTCGATCAGCGTGGGTATTTCCTTATATATATACGGAATGTATTTTTCTATCGAGGGGAACGAGATGTTCTGCCTCAGACGCTCGATGTCGCGGCTGAGCGCCGCCGCCGATCTTTCATCCGCGCCGTTTTTCAAAAGCCTCGACAGGCGCCTTATCAGCGCTTCCCGCTCCTTATCGCTAAGCACCAGCTCTGCCGCGGGAGTTATCCGCGCCGAATCGATCATTTCAAGGGTACGCTGGCTGTCCTTGTCGAAAACTCTTATCGAGTCTATCTCGGTATCGAAAAACTCAAGCCTTATCGGGTTATCGCCTTGTGGCGGGAAATAATCCAGAATACCGCCGCGGGAGCTGAACTGACCCGCGCCCTCAACCATGTCCTCGCGCTTGTAGCCCAGCGCCGTCAGCCTTTCGCACAGCTCCTCGGGCTCGATCTCGTCGCCGGCCTTAAGCTCGGCCGTGTTTTCGATGTATTTTTCATAGGGCAGCGTGGGCGAGACGAGCGCGCCGAAGCTTGTAACCAGATACGTGATATCCCCGCGGCAGCGGCACAGCGCGTCGAGCACCTCGAGCCGCTTTTTCTGGACATCGCGGCTGCGCGCGTCCACATCGTAGAACAAAATGTCGGACGCGCCGAAGCGCAAAACCCCGCCGCCCGTGAAAAATCTCAGGTCGTCGGCCAGCTCGGCGGCCGCCGCGTCGCTCTCCGCCACCATGACGATGGGCGCGGAAAGCTTTTCGGACACGCAAAAAGCGAGGTGTGCCCTGAGCGAATCCGACACACCGCTTATGTTGATTGGGTTGATATTCTGTTTTGACCCGAGCGCGGCGATGATCTCCTCAAACTCCGCCAGCTCGTCCATCATTTGGTAAAATCCGCTGCTCATAAACCTACCCGTTGTATTTCTGTATCGCTTCCCGAACGCCCGACTTTATGATCTCCTCGACCGCCAGCACCGCGCGCACCGCGGTCTTTGTGAGGACCTCGGTCTCCTCCTTCGAGAATTTGCCCAGCACAAAATTGCAGATCTCCTCGTGGGTCTCGCCCTTCGCCTCGCCGATGCCGATCTTGACTCTCGGGAAATTGTCGGAGCCGAGGCACAGGATTATGCTCTTAAGCCCGTTGTGGCCCCCGGCGCTGCCCGAAGCGCGCGTCCTCAGCTTGCCGAGCTCCATTGTCTTGTCATCCGAGATAACTATTATATTTTCGTCCGGAATGTCATAGTAGTCGGCGATGGGCGCCACCGCCTCACCGCTCAGGTTCATGTAGGTCTCGGGCTTGACCGCAACGATCTTCTCACCGCCCAGGAATCCCGTTCCCACCTTGGCGGAAAAACGGCTCGACTTGAACTTTATGTCGTTTTTGGCGCAGAACGCGTCTACAACGTCATAGCCGATATTGTGCCTTGTGTTGACATACTTTCTGCCCGGATTGCCCAGGCCGACCACCATATACATATTATGCCTGCCTTTTTAAAATAAATTTACAATGTTTTACTTATCCTGCTTTTTGCCCTTTTTTGATTTTTTGGACTTTTTTCTGTTGACCGTCCACTGTTCCTTTACGACCTGCTTCGAGCGGGCGATGGCCAGCGACTCGGGCGGCACCTCGTCGGTTATGGTCGAGCCCGCGGCGGTGTAGGCGCCGTGGCGGACGGTTACGGGCGACACCAGATTGGTGTTGCAGCCGATAAAGCAGTCGTCCTCTATTATCGTGCGGTGCTTGTTCTCGCCGTCGTAGTTTACCACGACCGTGCCGCAGCCGAAGTTGACGCGCTTGCCAACGTCGGCGTCGCCGATATACGTAAGATGCGCCACCTTGGTACCGTCGTCGATCGTGGAGTTCTTGACCTCGACAAAATCGCCTATCTTAACGTCCGAGCCGATCTTTGTGCCGGGTCTTATATACGCGAACGGGCCGACGTTTGTGTCCGAGCCGATCTCGCTGTCTACCGCGACGCTCTTTAATATCGTGGTGTTTGAGCCCACAACGCAGTTTTTAAGCGAGGTGTCGGAGCCGATAACGCAGTTTTCGCCTATGACCGTGTTTCCCTCAAGCACCGTGCCGGGATAAAGCACTGTGTCTCTGCCCACCTTGACGTTGGCCGTTATCTGGACCTTGTCGGGGTCGATAATGGTAACACCGCTCAGCATAAGCTCAACGACCTTGCGGCGGTTCAGTATTTTTCCCACCTGCGCCAGCTGCAGCTTGTCGTTGACGCCGAGTATCTGCTCAAGATCGGTCACATACGCGCCGACCTTGTCTCCGTCGCTCAGCATGATCTCCACAACGTCGGTTATGTAATACTCGCCCTGGGCGTTGTTGTTGGTGATGCGCTTGAGCGCCGCCCTGAGCTTTTGTATGTCAAAAAAGTACATGCCCGAATTTATCTCTTTTATTTCCCGCTCGTCCTCGTCGGCGTCCTTCTGCTCGACTATCTTGACGATCTCGCCCTGCTCGCGGACTATCCTGCCGTAGCCGTAGGGGTCGTCGATATACGCGGTTATGACCGTTGCGGCTCTTTTTTTCTTTATATGGTCCTCGCGCACCCGCTTTAAGGTGTCGGCCTCTATAAGCGGCGCGTCGCCGTAGAGCACCATAACGGTACCATCGATATTTTTGAGCTCCTCTATTCCCTGCATAACGGCGTGGCCGGTGCCCAGCTGCTCTTTCTGGAGCGCGTATTTAACGCGGTCGCCGAGATACGCTTTCATGTCCTCGGCCTTGTGGCCAATGACCACAATGTTCTCGTCGCTTCCGGCCTCCTCGGCGGTGTCTACCACCCACTCGACCAGAGCCTTTCCGGCGGCCTGCTGCAGCGGCTTTGCCACGTTCGACTTCATTCTCTTGCCCTCGCCCGCGGCGAGTATTATGCTGTATAAGCTCATACTTATTCCCCCAAAAAGAATTTATTTATCATAATTAATATATTATAACACATAAGAAAAAATTTTACAATACCGATTTTCCGATTTCGGAATTTTTAAATTTTCGCCGATTTGATGTATTATTCTTCCCGTCTTTGGCAAGACTTAACATCGAGGTGATAAAATGAACAACAAAAACAACAACGGATTTGAAAACGACGACAAAAACAAAAGGGGCGGCAATTACGACCGCAGGCCGATCACCGACCCTCCGAAAGCGGATGAGCAAGACGTCACGATCTCGGCGAAGAGAAAAGGATTTTACATAATCCTTTTGCTTGGGATTACCGCCATAGGAATTTACGCGCTTTTAAACGCTCTGGTGCCGAAGCCCGACAACAAACGCATCGAAACGGGTTCAGTTTTCTCGACCCCGGCGCCCTACGCCGCGGCTGTGCCCGCCAACGCGAACGCGCTGCCCCAAAGCGGCGATTCGGACGAGGACGACGCGCCTATGCCCGCCGCGGTGCCGACGGCCAAACCCGCCGCTGAGACAAACGCCGACAGCGGCCCGGCATCGGGCCTCGCCCAGCCGCCGGTTTCGGGAAGGATAATCAAGGACTATTCCGGAGACGATCTGGTATACTCCGAGACCATGAACGACTGGCGCGCCCATTGCGGAGTTGATATAGGCGCCGCGCCCGACACGTTTGTGACCGCGATAAAGGACGGCACGCTGAAAAAAGTGTACGAAGACAGTCTGCTGGGCACCACGGTGGTGCTGCACCACAACGACGACGGCACCGAAAGCGTTTACTGCAATCTAAAAGAGGTGCCCGACCTGCCAATAGGCTCGGAGGTCAAGACGGGCGGCGTCTTGGGCAAGATCGGCTTAAGCGCCGTGTCGGAACAAAACGACGAGCCACACCTGCACTTTGAGATCAGGAAGGACGACAAGCCGCTCGACCCGAAGCAGTATGTGGCTTTTGAGGAAGTCGATTATGTGTCACCGGAGCCCTCGGCCGCAAGCGGCGTTAACGATTACGAGGACGCGGAGACCGCGGCGGCCTACTCGCCCGACCCGTACACCGACGGCGAGGACATCGAGACCATGATAATAGACTGAACCCCGCCGGATATTATCCGCGCGCCGAAACCGCCCCTTTTCGGGGCGGCTTTGCTTTATTTATTCTCTTTGCTTAAAAGCTTCGCCTTGCATTCCGAGAGCTTTGCGGTCTTTTTTATAAAAATCAATTTCTTTTATCCGTTTTCTGACCTTGTCAACATTTAAATTGTTAATATTTGTCATACCGATTGATTTTTGAAAAGCTTTGTAATATAATTAAGAAAAATATTATTTGAATTAGGAGAAGAATTATGTCCAAAATATTGGTGCTCGCTGAAAAGCCGTCGGTCGGCAGAGAGCTGGCGAGAGTTTTGAAATGCGCGAAAAAGGGAGACGGCTGCCTGATCGGCGACAAGTATATCGTAACGTGGGCGCTGGGACACTTGGTGGAGCTGTGCGACCCCGAAGCCTATGACGACAAGTACAAGACCTGGAGTATGGAAACGCTGCCTATGCTGCCGAAGCCCATGAAGCTGCAGGTGATACGCCAAACGTCGAAGCAGTTCAGCGCGGTGAAAAAGCAGCTCAGGAGCCCCGAGGTAAGCTCGATAATAATCGCCACCGACGCGGGCCGGGAGGGCGAGCTTGTGGCGAGGTGGATAATCGCCAAGGCCGGAGTCAAAAAGCCGATAAAGCGGCTGTGGATCTCTTCTCAGACCGACAAGGCGATACGCGAGGGATTCAGAAACTTAAAGGACGGCAAGGACTATCAGAACCTATACATGGCGGCTCAGGCCCGCGCCGAGGCCGACTGGCTGGTGGGGCTCAACGTGACCCGCGCGCTGACCTGCAAGTTTAACGCGCAGCTTTCGGCGGGCAGGGTGCAGACGCCCACGCTTGCGCTGCTGGTGCGCCGCGAAAACGAGATACGCAGATTTGTTCCCAAGGAATATTACACGATAGAGGCCGACCTGGGCGGACTGTTCGTCACATGGACGGGCGAGAACGGCGGCAGCACGTTCAGCCGCGAAAAGGCCGAAGCGGTGAAAAATGACATCAAGGGAAAGGAATTTCGGCTGACCTCGATGCGCCGCGCCGAAAAGCAGACGGGCGCGCCCATGCTCTACGACCTGACCGAGCTGCAGCGCGACGCCAACAAGCTCTACGGCTACTCGCCCAAGCAGACCCTCAACATCATGCAGAAGCTCTACGAGCAGCACAAGGCGCTGACATACCCGAGGACCGACTCGCGGTACCTGACCGACGATATCGTGCCGACCCTCGGCGACCGTCTGCGCGCGGTCTCAAAGGTCGAGGACGCGGCGGCGGACATACTCAAAAAGAACCTCAAGATCAGCAAGGCCTGCGTCAACAACGGCAAGGTCTCGGACCATCACGCGATAATACCCACCGAAGAGCGCGTTCCGATGATAAACCTGTCGCAGGAGGAAAAGCGGATATACTCGCTGGTGGTAAAGCGGTTCTTGGCCTGCTTTATGCCGCCCTATAAATATATGCAGGTAAGGGCGGAATTCGGGTGCGGCAGCCACAGCTTTAAGGCGGGCGGCCGCGAGGAGGTCTCAAAGGGCTGGAAAGCGGTGTATTCCTCCGATTATTCGTTCGACGAGGACGAGGACATGACCGAGATCCGCGTCGAGGAGCGCAAGCAGATACTGCCCAAAATGAAGGAGGGCGACAAATTTATCTGCAAAAACGTGTTTATAAAATCCGGAAAGACCCGCCCGCCCGCGAGATACACCGAGGCGACGCTGCTATCCGCTATGGAGAACCCGTCCCGCTTCGTCAGCGACAAAAACATGAAGGAATATCTGGGCGGAGGCCTGGGCACGCCCGCGACAAGAGCCGACATAATCGAAAAGCTGTATTCCTCGTTCTATGTGGAGAAGCAGGGGAACAGCATGGCGCCCACCTCGAAGGGCATACAGCTTATAGACCTGGTGCCCGAGGATCTCAAGGAGCCGCTGCTCACCGCCAAATGGGAGATGGAGCTTGAGCGCATATCAAAGGGCAGGGCCGATAAAAACAAATTTATCTCCGAAATCGAAAAATACGCGTCCGATCTGGTAAAGGCCGTGAAAAACAGCGAAGCGTCCTATCGTCACGACAACATGACAAAAAAGACCTGCCCCGAGTGCGGAAAGTTTTTGCTTGAGGTCAACGGCAAAAAAGGCAAGATGCTGGTCTGCCAGGACAGAGAGTGCGGCTACCGCCGCTCGGTCAGCGTTATCACGAACGCGCGGTGTCCCGAGTGCCACAAAAAAATGGAGCTTCGGGGCGAGGGCGACAAAAAGAGCTTTTACTGCTCCTGCGGCTACCGCGAGAAATATTCCGCATTTAAAGAGAGAAAAAATCAAGGCGGCGCCTCAAAGCGCGATGTTCAAAATTATCTGCGGAACCAGAACAAAAAAGAGGAGGCCAACAATCCGTTCGCGGCGGCCTTCGACAAGCTGAATTTGTAATATAACAGGAATGATTTTTCATGAATTTTCTTGATCGGATATTGTTTTATGTTTATCCCGGAGCCTGCGCCTTCTGCGGCGCTCTAATGCCTCACTCGAAAACCGGGGTGTATATCTGCCCCGAGTGCATGGAAAAAGTGCGGTTCTGCGCCCGCGGAAGCTGCTGCCCGATATGCGGAGCGCCGCTTGACGCGGAGCCCGCGGAGGACGGGCGGCGCGCAGCGCTTTGCCCTGAGTGTTTTTCCCTGCGGCGCGGCGGCGTAAGGCGGAGCTTTGACAGGATAATCGCCGCCTGCGCCTATGACGAGAACTCAAGCGGCGGCATAATAAAATATAAACGCGGATTGAGCCTCGGCTCCGCCTCGACCTTCGCGGGGATCATTGCCGCGAATATCCGCGGACGCCTGCCCGATATTAAATTCGATTTTGTCGCGGCGGTCCCGCCCAGACGGGCAAGGATACGCGAGGTCGGCTTCGACCAGTGCGACCTGCTGGCGCGAAAAACCGCCAAAGCACTCGGCGTTCCGTATGTCAAAGGCGCGCTTAAAAGAGCGCGGGAGGGCAAAAAACAGACCGAGCTCTCGGGCGATGAGCGGCGCGCGAATCTGGCCGGCGCCTTTGAGACGCGGCTCGGCGCGGACAAGATAAAAGGCAAAACGATATTGGTGATAGACGACGTTAAGACCACGGGCTCGACCATGGAGGAGTGCGCCCGCGCCTTAAAAGACAAAGGCGCCGCTTATGTCTGCGGCGCCGCGATCGCGGCAGCGGGCCGCGAAGCAAATTAAATTTAAAACGATATCTGGGAGCTGTCGGGCAGACTGCCCAGCACTCCGTTCTCGGCCAGCGTCTCGATGACCGTTTTGGTCACGCCCGAGCGCTGCTTGAGCTCCTCTTTCGACATGAACTCGCCCTCGCGGGCCGCGTCGTAAACGGCCTGGGCGGCGGCGGTACCCACACCCTGAAAAGCGTTCAAAGGCGGCAGTATTCTGCCGTTTTTTTCCTTAAATTTAAAAGCGTGGCTCTCGTAGAGATCGACCGGAGCGAACTCGATCCCGCGCTCGTACATCTCAAGGCACACCTCAAGGATGGTAAACAAGTTCTTTTCGTTGGCGGTGGCGCTGTTGCCCTTGACGCGTATCTTGCGCATCTCGGAGATAACGCCGTCCTTGCCCTTGGCCATTATCGCGGCGTCGAACAAGTCGGCGCGCACGGTGTAGTATGACATATAGAACTGTATCGGATAGTGCACTTTAAAATACGCTATGCGCACCGCCATCATTACGTACGCCGCGGCGTGAGCCTTGGGGAACATATACTTGATCTTTTTGCAGGATTCTATGTACCACGGCGGCACGTCATGCTCGCGCATGGCCTTTTCGTATTCCTCGGGCATACCCTCCTTAGCGGCTCTGCCCTTTCGCACAAACTCCATTATCTGAAACGCCATGACAGGCTCCAGACCCTTTTGGATAAGATAAACCATAATATCGTCTCTCAGTCCGATAACCTCGGAAAGGGTGGCGGTTCTGTTTTTTATCAGATCCTGCGCGTTGTTGAGCCACACGTCGGTGCCGTGGGACAGGCCGGATATGATCAGCAGCTCCACAAAGGTCTTGGGCATCGTGTCGACCAGCATGCCGCGCACAAAGTTGGTGCCGAACTCGGGCACGCCGAAGGTTCCGACCTTGCTGTCGATCTGCTCGGGCGTCACTCCAAGCGCCTCGGTGCCGCTGAAAATGCTCATGGTCTCGGGATCGTCAAAGGGTATTTTAAGCGCGTCAACTCCGGTCAGGTCCTCGAGCATCCTGATGGTCGAGGGATCGTCGTGGCCCAGTATGTCCAGTTTGAGCAGGTTGTCGTGTATCGAGTGGAAGTCGAAGTGGGTGGTGATTATGTCGGAATCCTTTTTGTCGGCCGGGTGCTGCACCGGCGTGAAATCGTGGATGTCCATCGTCTTGGGGCAGACGATGATTCCGCCGGGGTGCTGTCCGGTGGTGCGCTTGACGTCGACCATTCCCTTTGATATGCGCTTGAGCTCCGCCTCGGGCGCGGTGATCTCCTTTTGCTCATAGTATTTCCGAGCCAGCGCTATGGCGGTCTTGTCGGCGATCGTGCCGATCGTGCCCGCTTTGAAAACATATTCCTCTCCGAACAGCTCGCCCACGTATTTGTGCGCCGTCGCCTGATACTCGCCCGAGAAATTCAAGTCGATATCGGGGACCTTGTCGCCCTCAAAGCCCAGGAACGTCTCAAACGGTATGTTCAGCCCGTCCTTTTTAAGGGGCGCGCCGCACTTTGGGCAGATCTTGTCGGGCATATCCATGCCCACGGCGTACTCGCCGTGCTCGTAAAACTCGCTGTATTTGCACTCGGGGCACACGTAGTGCGGACAGAGGGCGTTGACCTCGGTGATGCCCGACAAAAACGCCGCGAATGACGAGCCCACGCTGCCTCGGCTGCCTACCAGATAGCCCGCGTCGTTGGATTTTTTGACCAGCTTCTGGGCGATTATGTACATTACCGAGTATCCGTATTTCACTATGCAGTCAAGCTCGCGGTTCATGCGCTTTTCAACGATCTCGGGCAGAACGTCGCCGTATATCTCGTGCGCCTTTTTGTGGCACATATCGAGAAGGTCCCTCTCGCTGTTGGGTATCTCGGGCGGATACGAGCCGTCGCGCACGGGCTGTATCTCCTCGATGGTATTCGCTATTTCGATGGTGTTGTCGATGACTATCTCCTCCGCGCGGTCACCGAGATAACCGAATTCCTCCAGCATCTCGTCGGTGGTGCGCAGATATAGCGGCGCCTGGGTCTCGGCGTCCTCGTAGCCCTGGGCGCCCTGGAGCACCCTGCGGTACATCTCGTCCTTGGGGTCCATAAAATGCACGTCGCAGGTGGCGACCGTTTTTATTCCCGCGCGGTCGCCCAGCTCGACGATTTTTTTGTTTATCTCGATAAGTCCGTTTTCGCTGCCGACCTGGCCGTTTCGGAGCATAAACACGTTGTTGCCCAGAGGCTGTATCTCCAGATAATCGTAAAATTCCGCGATCTCGAGAAGCTCCTCGTCGGGCAGGCCCTTGATTATCGAGCGGTACAGCTCGCCCTGCTCGCAGGCCGAGCCTATCACTATACCCTCGTGATATTTATAGAGCAGGCTCTTGGGTATGCCGGGACGGCGGTAGAAGTAGTCGAGGTTTGAGCGGGAGATCAGTATGTAAAGATTCTTGAGCCCCACGTAGTTCCGCGCGAGCAGAATTATGTGGTACTTTCTCTCTTTGATCCTCGGGTCGTCTTTTTCGATCGTCGGTATGTTTTTTTCAAGCTCCGCCGCCTCTTTCCAGGCGGTCATCTCCATCATTTTTATAAAGCAGTACGCCGTGGCCGTCGCGTCCGCAACCGCCCTGTGGTGGTTGTCGAGCTTAACGCCCAGCCGCTCGCACACGAAGTCCAGCTTATGCACTTCCTCATCCGGGAACAGGTCGCGCGACATTTTAAGCGTGTCCATGGTCTTGTTGGGGAAATATATATTAAGCTGTCTCGCGGCCGCGTATATAAATCCCATATCGAACTTCGCGTTGTGGGCGACCATGACCGCCTCGCCGCAGAACTCTTTGAACCTCGGCAGAGCCTCGGCGATAGTCGGCATATCTTTCACCATCTCGTCTGTGATTCCGGTGATCTGCGTTATCTCGGCCGGGATGCTCCGCTCGGGGTTGACAAGCTGCGAAAAGCTGTCTGCTATCAGGCCGTCTTTTATCTTAACGGCGCCGATCTCGGTTATCGCCTCATAGTCCGCCTTGAGGCCCGTGGTCTCAAGATCGAACACCACATAGGTCCCGCGCTTCATTCGGCGGATCTTGTTCAGCTCTTTCGAAGGGATGTCGTCGATCAGATAGCCCTCCATGCCGTATATCATTTTAAAGCCCTTGTGGGCCTTGGCCGCCGCGTACGCGTCGGGAAAGCCCTGGACCACGCCGTGATCGGTTATCGCCATCGCGGGGTGCCCCCAGTAGACCGCGCGGTCTACCAGATCGCCGATCGAAGTCATCGCGTCCATCGCGCTCATCTTGGTGTGAAGGTGCAGCTCAACGCGCTTTTTGGGATAGTCGTCCGTCCTGACGGGCGGTTTCTCAAGGAGCTGCGCTGAGCTCACCTTAACGACCCACGAGCGCAGAAATTCGTCGTACTCATAATTTCCCGCCACCTTCAGCAGCGCGCCCTCGCGGACCATTTCGGCCAGGGGCTTCATTTTTTCCTCGCCGCCGAAGGCGCTGCAGGTGGTCGCCCACTCGTCGTCGCCGATCGAGAAACGCACGGATATGGTCTTGCGGCTGCCGCGGGCGTTTTCCCTCGTTTCGCACTCGATGACCTCGCCGCTGATCACGCAGGCACCGGTGTCCTCGTTTAGATTTATAATGGATGTCGGCTCCTCGTCGATGTGCTTTCCGAATTGCTTCGCCGCGGGCTTCGCGGCCTTTTTTTGCGGCGCGGGCGGCGCGGCGGCGATCTTTTGCGCGATGCTCTGCTCCAGCTCCTCCTGCCGCTTTATGTACTCGTCTCTGTCGGTGTCCTCGAATTTAAGGCGCACGCTGACCTCGGCGCCCAGGCCGTATGAAACATGGCCGCGCATAAAGCTGTCATAGCCTATCTTGCGCAGCATCTCCTCGCTGCCCTTAAGGCCGCCGATCGTCAGAACGCCGTCTCTGAGCTCCGCCTCGGCGCCGCCCAGAAAGGCCCTGCCCGAATCGTGCCCGCTCAAAAAGACCTCGGTCAGGTAGTCGAAATACTCGTCCGAAAAACCAAGTCTCGGATATTTTACAAATATGTCAAAGTCTTTGAGGCCGTACAGCTTTTTCGCGGTCTCGACAAAGGCGCGGGTGTCGGCCGCGGGCAGAAAATCGTCCGCGTCATTTCCCGAAAGATAGACCGCCACCTCTCCCGCGGCGGTGTCCACATTGCAGGACGCGATCGCGAATTTCTCAAGAACGCGCGCGAAGCTCTCGGCCACGCTCACTTTGTCGAATATGTCAAGAATGTTTGGGTTCATTATATATCAGATCCTTTTTTAATCGTTGTCCGTCATTTTTTTGATCTCGCTCAGCAGGCAGGGCACGATCTCGTCCTCGCTGATCTTTTTGATTATCTTTCCGTGTTCGAACAGCACGGCGCAGCCGTCGCCGCCCGCTATGCCGATGTCGGCGTCTGCCGCCTCTCCGGGGCCGTTGACCACGCAGCCCATAACCGCGACTTTGAGCTTTTTATTGATCCCGCTCACCGCCTCGTTTATCTTTTCGGCTATGGGTATCAGGTCTATCTTGGTCCTGGCGCAGGTGGGGCAGGACACGACCTCGACATGATCGCCGCCCATTCCCAGCGAGCGCAGTATCAGCTTGGCCGCCTTGACCTCGCGCAGAGGGTCGTCGGTCAGCGAGACGCGTATCGTGTCGCCTATGCCGTCAAGCAGCAGCGAGCCGATCCCGACCGCGGATTTGACGATGCCCTGCTCGGTCGTTCCCGCCTCGGTCACGCCCAGGTGCAGCGGATACGGGAAGGTCCCGGCCGCCAGCCGATAAGCCGCGACCGTGGTCTTTACGCTCGACGCCTTGAGCGACAGCACAATATCGTCAAAATCAAATTTGTTCAGGATCCCGACGTGGCGCTTGGCGCTCTCGACCATGGCCCTCGGCAGGTCGCCGCCGCATTTTTCGAGCAGTCCCTTTTCCAGCGAGCCGCCGTTCACGCCTATCCTGATCGGCACGCCCGCGGCCTTCGCGGCCTTCGCCACCGCCGCGGCATTGCTTTCGCCGCCGATGTTTCCGGGATTTATCCTCACCTTGTCTATCCCGCGCTCTATGCACATCAGTGCCAGACGGTAGTCGAAATGTATGTCCGCCACCAGCGGCACGCTCGTGCGGCTTTTGATCGCCTCGACGGCTTTGGCGCTCTGCTCGTCGGGCACCGAAAAGCGCACGATATCGCAGCCCGCCTCGGCCAGAGCGTTTATCTGAGCGGTCACGCGCTCGATGTCCGAAGTGGGAACGTTTGTCATTGACTGGATCTTTATCGGCGCTCCGCCTCCGATCTCGGCCGCGCCTATTTTTATTTTTTTGGTCATGAGAGTTCTCCTGAAAACTTTTGATACGACCATTTTAACATAACGCGGTTTTATATTCAAGGGCAAATTTTTGAATCGGGCGGCACCGCGCGAATTTTTGCGCGATCAAAACGCGGCGGAGCAAAAAAATCTCCCGCTGTGCGGGAGAAAAATTATTTCAAAAACTTGAGCATAAAGCGGTTGAGCGGCGGGCGCTTGATCTTGACCGCGCCCTTGGGGCACAGCTCCTGGCAGCAGAAGCATTTTATGCACTTTTTTCGGTCGATGTCGGGTTTTCCGCTTTCCATGCTTATCGCCTTGGGCGGGCAGCATCGGGCGCACTCGCCGCAGCCCACGCATTTTCCCGCGTCGATCGCGGGGCGCGAGGCCAGCATTTTCACGACCAGCTTGTTAAGGCGCGGCGGCAGCGACACGACTTTAAGGAGATTAAAGTCGGTTTGGGGCTTCACAAAATCGCCGAGCCCGAACGAGGCGGGATCATCGCCCGTGACCTCTACGAAGCTTGGGTCAAACAGCCCGCGGGCCGCGGCCTCCGAGATCGTGTCAACGTCGCCGAGATCGTAGCCTATCATTTTGCATGCGATATAGTCGAGGGCGTGCAGATTGGCGGCGGCCATTATAACGCCCGCGTCGCGCCGCTCGCCGTTGGTGGGCCCGTCGCCCTCCATGCCCCACACTCCGTCCATGACCGCCAGCGTCGGCTTCACTGTCTCGCACAGATCGACCAGCATCGAGCAAAACGCCTTCCGCTCGTCCAGGCGGAAGTGCAGCTCCGCCTTATACGTGCCGGGGACCGTGCCGTACAGATTTTTGACCGCGCCGCTGTAGCTGGTCATCGAGTGGGTCTTGAGCTTGGGCAGCGAGATTATCACATCGGCGTCAAGCACGGGCTTTATGATCGGCAGCTTTTTAACGGTGGCGCCGCCGGGGCACGGGACTTCCTCAAAGGCGGTGTCGTAATTTATGACCGCGTCCGTACCCTCCGCCGCCTCGAGCGCTCCGCAGGCCGAGTACACGCTTTTGAGATACGCCGCGTTGTACGGCCCGCCGGGGCTCTCGGCGATCGTCGCTTTGCCGCCGGCGCTCTCGGCCAATTCTATCACCGCGCGCAGCACCGCCGGGTGGGTGGTGACCGCCGCCTCGGGCTTCCTGCGCGACACATAATTCGGCTTCAGCACCACGCGGCTTCCGGGCTTCACATATTTTTCGATACCGCCGATAAGGTCCAGCGATTTTTTCACCGCCGCGTAAGCATCGGCATAATCGGCGCATTTAACGATCGAGACTTTATCCATAATAATTCCCCTCATAATATGTTTGTTGTTATAATTATACACCACCCGCCCCGCAAAAACAAGGGGAAAAATGCCCCTGCGGAACGCCGGGGTCGTCGTCCCCTACGACCGCGGGAAAATGCCAACGCATTCTGCCAAATCATCTCCGCGTAATCACTATTCGCTAATCACTAATCTCTACGTTCGTAGGGGCGGACGACCTCGGCCGCCCGCCCCTTTGGATTTAATTGGGAATTAATTAAATTTTCACAAACTCATCTCGGCGCTTTCCGCCAGCGGTTTCATATCCTTTAAATTATTCCAAAGCATAACCTTTATGTCAGAACCCGCAAGGTCAACATTGTCAAACGCGACCGTATCCGCCGCGGGCTTCGTCGTCATAAACCGCAGTACTCCGCTTTTGTTGTACGCCGCCAGAACAACAATACCGCTCATGCCGTTAAGCTCCGAAATATTGATATTCGCCCCGTTTGCCGAGCAGATTGAGATCATGATCTCCGGCTCCCCCGGCATGGGCGAGTTATAATGTATCGTGGCGTTGAGCAATGAACTGTCTTCTGAATAAGGATATTCGTGATACACAATATTTATTAAATCCCATTCGCTTTTGCTTCCTTTGTAATAAACATCGGTGAGATTTTCACAGCCCGGAAGTCGTCCAATCTTTTTTACACTTCTTGGAATATACATGCTTTTTAAATTATGACAATAACTTAAAGTTCCGAACTCTATTTCGGTTATACTGTTTGGGAACGCTATACTTGTAAACGCGCAGCCATAAAAAGCTTCTTCCCCGATGGATTTTACGCTATTTGGAATATTTATATTTGTTAATTTGTCGCAATATTTAAAAGCTCCATCATCAATTCTTACAACGCTGTTTGGGATTGAAATACTCTCAAGATTGTAGCAACCCGCAAACCCTCCTATAGTTTTTGTTCCTTGTCTGATTTGATAACTGCTTGCCAATTCGTCAGGATTTGCTCTTATGAGGTGGTTGTCAATGTATAAAACGCCGTTTTCCCAATTTTGTTTATTATTATAATAAGCTGTGCCATAAAATCCGGAATCGCACTTCAATACGCTGTCAGGCATATTTATTTTTGAAAGATTTGTGCATCCAAACACAACGTCATCATTGATATATTTCAGTCCGTTTGGTATTACAAGCTCTTTAAGATTATTACAATTTTCAAAAGCGTAGTCTGCAATACCGATAGTTCCGGGATTGACTTCATATTTGCCTTTTACTAAATCAGGTTTTGCTTCTATGAGATATTTTCCGACATATAAAACGCCGTTTGTCCAATTTGATTGATTATTATAGTATGCAGTGTTTTCAAAAGCAACTCTTGAAATCTTCGATATTGTGTCCGGCAACGTAATATTTGCCAGCATTTTACAATTTTTAAAAGCGCCATTGTCTATGTATGTGACCCCGTCTGGGATTTTTATTTCGGTAAGATTTACACAACCACTAAATGCGCTGCCTCCGATACTTCTGACACTGCCGGGTATTTTGATTTCGGTTATATTAGGATAATCATAAATTGGGGAATTATAAGACATTTTATCAGAAAATCTACTAAACATTCCATCGGCTATACTTGTAACACCTTCTTGAATTATTACTTTTTTTATTTTCTCGGCGCTCCAAAGAGGAAACCCGTGACCATCACGAATATCCATTGTATCCCCCTCACCGCTTATCGTCAGCGTGCCGTCGCTGTCAAGTGTCCATTTCACATTGTCGCCTTGCGCGCCGCAGTCGTCACTGTCTATTATTGTCGCGGCGGTTGCGGGCATAAACGTAATTAAAGCGCAAACAATTGTCAATACCAATGCTAAACATAAAACTCTTTTCATAAAAATGTACCTCCTAAAATAAAAAGTGTATGGCCTCAATCGAAACCATACACGAAAAATGTTAGCCCCGATTGTTGTCACACAAGTTTCTAACCTGAAATAATCGGTATATGAAAATAGAGCGTACATTTTTGCCAAACGCAAAAATACACCGATTAGTTCAAGTAAAATATTAACTTATGTGACACACTCAGCATATCATATTATTCAAAAAATGTCAATGAAAATTTAAAAATACAACAAATTCAAGCCGATTTATTCGCGGCGAAAAAAAAAAACAGCAGAGGCATAACCACCGCTATGCCTCCGCCAAAAACTTAAACATCAAATTTTCTTTTAAAATAAAATATCTTCCTCTGTATCCAATAGTTTTTTCAAATCTTCAATATCCGGCAGTGCTTTTCGCAACTCCTCAGACATATCCTTTGACGTCTTATAAGTCGCTACTCCCATCGGTTTGGCATAATCCCGGATCACATAGTCCACAAATGACTTGTTCATATCTTTACAAAGAATAATTCCAATAGCAGGATTTTCATGCGCTTTACGTTCATACCCGTCAAGCACGCTTAAATATCCTTGCAGCTGTCCCAGATATGAGGTTTTAAACTTTCCTCTCTTTAATTCTACAGCGACAAGACAATTTAATTCCCTATTGAAAAATAAAAGATCTATATATTGATCTTCTCCAAAGGCATCCAGGTGATACTGATTACGAATAAATGCAAAGTCCTTTCCAAAGGTCAGTATGAAGTTTTTTATATTGTGAATAATAGCGTTTTCCACTACCTTTTCATCAACATCGGCGCTGTCCCTGACATCAAGTTCTTCAACATTAATGTAATCAAGAAGATATTCGTCTTTGAACACACCTATTGCCTTCAGCGCCTGCTGTCCTGCAGGAAGAGTCTGTACAAAATTGTTCGGAAGAGCTCCCTGATGATGGTAATCATCTGCGGCAATGCTTCTCTTCAGTGCCTCTACGGTAAAATGTTCATCCGCGCACCGCCTGACGTAAAAAAGCCGTTCTTCAAAATCTTTAATTTTACCAAGAATTACTTTGTGATGAGTGAACCCGATGTGCAAAAACGCATCTATCGGAAAATCATGTAAATTTGGAATTTGCAAATTCCAAATCGGTTCAATTTCGTTTTTTTCTGATTTGGAATTCGTAAGTTCCAAATTATCCGATACATTATTTATAATTTTCTCGGATTGTTCAACTAAATCCAACATTTTCCATTCTTCGTAAAAAGTACGCATATATCGAAGGTTTCGAGATGTAAATCCTCTAAGTCCGGGTAATTCTTTATCAAGCTGCCGGCTGATGAGATCAATTGCTCCCTTGCCCCAAAACCCGTTGCGTGAATTTAAAGATATGTACTTGCCAATACCGTAATAGAGCCGCAGCTGTTTCTCGTTCACGGTTCTTGCGGCGTCAAATTGACTTTGCAATATTGCTGTTTTTATTGCCTCGACTGCTTTATTATAATTCTGTAACTCACTCATATTTTATATCCCTTCAGATACAAATTTCTCTATTTCAACGCCTTCGTTTTTTTCGGGATCGTCGTCATTCAGATAATCCTCGTAAAGACGCTGGCAAAAGGCGTCGTCCGCTGCGTCTTCCAATGCCATCTGAAAATTTTGCAGCATGTTCAAAATATAGCCCATCTGCGATTCGGGTATATTTTCGATTATATTGATTGCCGCTTCTTTGTTTGACATATTATCACCTCGGGTATATTGTATCAGATTTTTTATAAAATATCAATACATTATTTCACCAGCAGCCGATAGAGGGTCGGGTCGAAATTAAATTCCTTTATCAGAGCCTTGGCGCGTTTGAGCGCCACCTCGCGCTTAGCCTTCGGAACGTTCCGCTTGACCGCGCGTATCAGCAGGTTTTTGGGCGAGTGTGAAAAATCCACAAACTCCAGCATCTGCACCTTGTATCCCATGTACTCAAGCAGCTTGCCGCGTATGGCGTCGGTGGCCAGGGCGGAGAACCGCTCCTTTATAAGGCCGTAGTCAGTGAGGGCCGACAGCTCATCGGTTTTTATCCGGCCGTTCAGCTCGTGCTGGCAGCAGGGCACCGAAATAATTCGCTCCGCACCCCACGAGACTGCGTTGTACAGCGCGTAATCGGTGGCGGTGTCGCAGGCGTGGAGGGTGATAACCATGTCGGGCTTTTGCTCGGGCTCATAGCCGTTTATGTCGCCGACCGAGAAATTCAGGTTCTCGTACCCGTACTTTTCGGCGAGGCGGCCGCATTTTTCTATCACGTCCGCCTTGAGGTCGAGTCCCGAAATATTCGCATTGATTCCCTTAACTTGGGTCAAATAGTAATACACCACAAATGTCAGGTACGACTTTCCGCAGCCGAAGTCCACAACATTGAGCTCCCTCGGCGGATCATCGCCCAGCATATCGTCTATGATCTCGGCGAACCGATTTATCTGGCGGTACTTGTCGTACATGGCGCTTACCACGTGCCCGTCCTTTGTCAGCACTCCCAGATCGACCAGCGGCGGTATCTCCGCTCCGGTGTCGAGGATATATTTCTTTTTTCGGTTGTTGCCCTCGGCGGGCGCGGCGCTTTGCTCCCTGAGCCGTCTTTTGGAAAGGCCCGCCTTGCCCTTTTTTGATATCTTCAGCGTGTAGGCACTGTCCGCGCTCCACGCGTCGAGCTGGCGAAAGCCGTACTCGGTCATGAGCCGCTCCGCCTCGGCCGCTATATCCGCCTTTTCGATATTTTTGTGAAAAACCTGCTTTTCGGTAAAGGTCTCGATCTGGTATTTTTCGCGTCCGCCTATGTTTTTGAGCGTTATTGCCGCCTTTTTTATCTCGGACGATTTTTTGGCGGGATTGCTGATGACCGCCTTTTTTATCTCGTCGCCGAATATCGCGCCTATATATTCCATGTCCGCCTCCCGTTATATCACAAATCCGCCGTTTACGCCCAGCACCTGGCCGGTTATGAATCCGCTCTCGGCTAGGAAATACGCCGCGTCGGCCACATCCTCGGGCGCGCCGAGCCTCATCAGCGGCGTGTCGTCCGCGAGGGCGCCGAGCGTCTCGCCGCTCAGCTCCGCGTTCATGTCGGTCTCGATAACGCCCGGCGCTATGCAGTTGACGCGTATGCCCGACGGGCCCAGCTCCTTTGCCAGCGCTTTGGTGAGGCCGATAATCCCCGCCTTTGACGCGGAATACGCCGCCTCACAGGAGGCTCCGACCTGCCCCCACATCGACGAGATGTTTATAACGCAGCCGCTCTGCCTCGCTATCATCGGCTTTATCAGACTTTTGGTGACGCGGAACGCGCCCCCGAGGTTCACGTCTATCATTCTCTGCCACTCGGCCTCGGTCATGTCGGTAAAAAGGCCGATACGCGAGATGCCCGCGTTGTTTATCAAAACGTCGAGCGCGCCGAAGCGCTCTCCGATCTCCTCGGCCATAGCATCGACCTGAGACGGATCGCCCACGTCGGCTCGCACAGCCATGCCCCCGAGCTCCGCCGCGAGCGCCTTTGCCTCGGCCCCGGATCTGTTATAGTTTATTATCACTTTAAAGCCCTCGCCCGCGAAACGGCGCGCGATCGCTGCGCCGATACCGCGGCTCCCGCCGGTTATAAGAACGGTTTTCACGCGGATGACCCCCTTTTCAAAACAGCCGCGGCATTAAAATTCCGCGGCTGATATTTTCTAATTGATGAATTTGTCGTGCACCACTCTGACGGCCTCTTCGGCTTTGTCGAGCTTTATCAGGACCGACACCTTGATCTCCGAGGTGGCGATCATGTGGATGTTTATGTTGTTCTCAAACAGCGCCTCGAACATTTTCGCCGCGACGCCCGGATTGTTCGCCATGCCCGCGCCCACGATCGAGACCTTTGAAAGGTCGTCTCTGTGGTCAAGCTTCTCGTATTTGAGCGTGCCTTTGAGCTCCTCGAGTATCTCGATGGTTCTGGGCTCGTTGTCTCTGGAGACGGTGAAGGCGATATCCTTTGTGCCTTCTCTGCCGACCGACTGCAAAATCATGTCCACATTTATATGCTCGCTGGCGAGCTCCGAGAATATCCTGAACGCCACGCCGGGTGTGTGCGGAAGTCCGATCACGCCTATTCTCGCCACGTCGTTATCGCGGGTCACGCCTCTTATCAACATTCTTTCCATATCTATTACCTCCTTAACCATTGTGCCCGGAACTTTCTCAAAGCTGGACCTTACCTCAAGCTTCACGTTGTATTTTTTCGCCAGCTCAACGCTTCTGTTGTGCAGAACGTTGGCGCCCAGACTTGCCAGCTCAAGCATCTCGTCGTATGTTATCTCGTCGAGCTTTTTCGCGTTTTCGCAGATCCTCGGGTCGGCTGTGTAAACGCCGTCCACATCGGTGTATATCTCGCATTTGTCGGCGTGGAGCGCCGCCGCGATCGCCACCGCCGAGGTGTCGCTTCCGCCGCGGCCCAGAGTTGTTATGTCGTCGTATTTGTTAATACCCTGGAACCCCGCCACGACCGCGATGCGCTTTTTGTCGATCGCTCTGCGTATGCGCTCGGTGTCTATCTTTTTTATGCGGGCGGCACCCGAAACGCTGTTGGTGTTAAAGCCCGCCTGCCAGCCGGTGAGCGATATCACCGGGCAGCCTATTTTTTCTATCGCCATCGCGAGGAGCGCTATCGAGATCTGCTCGCCGCTCGCGAGCAGCATATCCAGCTCGCGCTTTGAGGCGCTTGGGTTGATCTCGTTCGCCTTTTCTATCAGCTCGTCGGTTGTGTCGCCCTGCGCGGAAACGACCACGACCACCTGGTTCCCCGCCTTATATGTCTCGGTCACGCGCTCCGCCACGTTCATGACCTTTGCGGCGTCCGCCACGGAGCTGCCTCCGAACTTCTGTACTATAAGTGCCAAAAAAATCCCTCCTGAATTGCCTTTTGAAACTTTATGTTTATCGGTATATCCGTTTATTTATTCTGTTAATTCTCTATAGCGCAGGCTCCGATGTTGTCGGGCCTGAGCTCGTAGAGCTTCCAGTCCTTCATCTTGCTGAGCAGTATGCCGCTGATCTCGCAGGCGAATTTTTTGTCCGAGCCGTCGACTATCGCGATGATCGTTGGACCCGCCCCGCTCAGATAAACGCCCAGCGCCCCCTTTTGGTAGCACAGCCGAAACAGGCTGTCCATGTTGGGTATCAGGCGCTTTCTGTAGTTCTGGTGGAGCTTGTCTCCCACCGCGGTCCTGATGTTCTCGTACTTGCCGGTGATAAGGCTCGCCGCCAGCAGCGCGCTGTGTCCCGCGTTGTAGACCGCGTCGTTGTGAGGCACCGATTTGGGCAGCACCTCGCGCGATTTTTTTGTCTGCAAATAAAAATCCGGAACAAGCGCCGCGAAGCGCAGCTCATCCGGGTCGAGCTCTGTTTTAACGTAGCGGACCATGTGCCTCGTCATAACGTTGACCGTGAATCCGCCGACCAGCGCCGGGGTCACATTGTCGGGGTGGCCCTCTATTTCCGCCGCGAGTCTGAGCATTTCATCCGTAGACAGCTTGTCGCCGCACAGCTTGTTCGCCGCGACCACGCCGCCGACAATGCCCGCGCTGCTGCTTCCGAGGCCGCGGGTTATCATGATATTGTTCTCAAGCGTGAGTTTAAGCCCCGGGCACTTGTGGCCCGTGAGGTCAAACACGCGCTTCATTGATCTGTATATAAGATTTTCCTCGTCGGTCGGGAGAAATTTCGCGGTGTCGTCGATTATGTCTATCTCGAGCTTTCCGCTGTCGTTTTCCTCCGCGGTGACGTAGTTGTAAAGGCTCAGCGCTATGCCCATGCTGTCAAAGCCCGCGCCCATGTTTGCCGAAGTGGCCGGGATCCTGATCTTAACCATCCTACTGCTCCAAAAGTCTTATCTTCGCCAATACATTATACGCGCCAATGCCGTTTTCGTCCTCAAGCATTTTCTCGAGGCCGTTTTCCGAGACTTCGGGAGTTACGACCGCGAACTCGTCTTCATAGCCCTCGCCGAGGGTGTATACCTCGTAGCCCTTTAAGTCAAAATCATCGGCGCTGCCGCCGCTGAGCCTCAGATAGAAGCGCGCGGTCAGGTTTTTGGAATCAAGCAGGTATCCGTCTCTGCCCTGCTCCCAGCTCAGAGCAGCCATCTCGCCCTTGTGCTTCACGATGTCTACCACATCCGAGAGCACCGCGCTGGCCGTGGGGAGCGCTCCCGCGCCGCGGCCGTAGAACATAACGTCGCCCAGACCGTCGCCGCGCACCATTATGCCGTTGAACACGTCGTCTATGCCCGCCAGAGGATGGTCGCCGGGCAGGATAGCGGGGCAGACCATGGCGTACACGCCGCCCTCGGCTCTGCTCGTGATGCCCAGAAGCTTAACCACCGCGCCGAACTTGGCCGCGTACTTCACGTCCTCAAGCGTTATCCGGGTTATGCCCTCGCAGGGAATCTCGTCGCTGTCAACATATGTTCCGAACGCCAGCGACGCCAATATCGCGATCTTGCGGCAGGTGTCGTGGCCCTCGATATCGGCCGTGGGGTCCTTTTCGGCGTAGCCCTTTTCCTGGGCGCCCTTTAAGGCGTCCTCAAAAGTTGCGCCCTCTTTTATCATCTGTGTTAAGATATAGTTCGTTGTTCCGTTTAAAATTCCGTATATATCGGTAAGCTCGTTGGCCGCAAGGCTGGTGTAGAGCGGTCTTATTATCGGGATGCCGCCGCCCACGCTGGCCTCGAACAGATAGCTCGCGCCGTTCTCCTTGGCCACCTTCAGAAGCTCGGTGCCGTGCTTCGCCACCAGCTCCTTGTTGGAGGTGACGACGCTCTTGCCGCTCATGAGCAGCTTTTTGGTGAACTCATATGCGGGCTTTGTTCCGCCCATGACCTCGACCACAACGCCGATCTCGTTATCGTTTAATATATCCTCAAAATCCTTGGTGAAGCACTTGTATCGGCTGTCGGGAAAATCTCTGAGGTCGAGGATCCTCGCCACCTCTATTTCCTCGCCGCATCTGCGTTTGATCGACTCGGCGTTTGTGGCGATAAGCTCGCCGACTCCGCCTCCGACGACGCCGAATCCCATAATTCCTATCTTCATTTGGTTATCCTCCGATTCATCAAATTATTGCTGCGGGTCAAATTTATACATCACTATTCCTGTAACGAGCTTGGGCCAGAAAAACGTGGATTTCCGCGGCATCTTCTCGTTCGCCAGCGATATGTCCTTTATCTCCGAGATCGCGGGCGGATTCATCAAAAACGAGCACTGGAACTCTCCGCTCTTTACCCGCTCTATAGCCTCGGCAGCTTCCTTGGTGTAATATATCTTTTCGCGGTCCGACTCGCGGTTCTCGTCAACATCGAAAAACTTCTCAAGTATCAGCTTATGGAGTATCGTCACGTCAAGGTGCTTATACGCCTCGCTTTTTCCCTCGATCAGGTCGTCCATAACGCTCGGGTCCTTGATGTCGAGCGTGTAGTAATAATCCTGCCCGGTGTAGAACGCGAGACGCTTCTCGTCGATCGTGTTTTCAAGCTTTGTCGATATGATCTCGGCGTAGTCGCCCTCGGTAATGTAAATTTTCGACGCGCTGAAATCATCGGTCAGCACGCTTATTATCATCTGCTCCGAATAGTTTTTCACGTCTTTTATAAGACGGTGGGTGGGGAACAGGAAAAGTCCGCTGTCGTCCATCGAGGCGAGCATCATCATCGTGTAGTCATAGGGCTGCGAACCGGCCTCGGTGCCGTCCTTTTGACGCTGCTCCCGCCTGTAGCTTAGCGCGGTCTCGTATCTGTGATGTCCGTCGGCTATGAACAGCTGCTTGTTCTCAAATTTCTTTGAAAGAACATTCAGCGTCGCCGGGTCTTTTATTATCCAGACATTCTGAATAACGTGCTCCGGAGTGGTAAAGGTTATGTCGGGGTCGCCGTCCGAGCACTCCGAGATTATGTCCGCGATCGCCTGATCGGGGTCCATATACAGCGAGTATATCGGGCTTGTGGCGGTGCGGATCTTTTCGATAAGGCCCATCCTGTCGCGCTTGGTCTGGTTCGCCGTCTCGGAATGGGGCATGATTATCTTTTTCGAGAACTCCTCAAGCTGCACGAGCGAGATTATGCCCTTGAGCGAATGCGACGGAGACTCGTCGTTTCCCAGGCGGAACATCTGCTCGTAGATGTAAAACGCCGGAGCGTCCTCATACACCAGTATCTGCTCTTCTATCCATTTTTTCAGATAAGCGGCGCTGCGGGTGTACTTGTTGTTGTTCTCGTCATCGCTGTCAAAATCCATGCCGTAATCCAGGCGGATCACGTTGTACTCATCCTTGTTGTAAAGCTCCTGCTGCTGCTCGGGGGTTATTATGTCATAAGGCGGAGAGGTCACCGCGTCAAGATCGCGGAACCGCTCGGCGTTATATCTGAGTCCTTTAAAAGGAATAACTTTTGCCATATTTATCGTCCTTTCGGAATTACCGCGCGGGCGCGCCCGATAATTCAATACTTACCGTCAATTTTCAGATAAAATATCAATTTACATGATACAACATATTCGGCTTTGCGTCAAGCCGAATTTTGAAAGATTGATGTAAATATTTTCCCCGTTTTTTTCGGATTTTTTATGTTTAATTTACAAATACTATTATTGAAAACCAAATACGCACAAGGAAAGGAGATAAAAATGGGAAATTTCAGCACGGGCCTTCTGCTCGGTGCCTTTCTCGGCATCGCGCTGGCGATGACCGACAAAAAGGACGTCAAAAAAGCCAAAAAAATGATGCGCGGAATGCGCGCGTAAACGCGGCGCGTCAGGAACGGGTAACCCCTATTCCGAGCGGCAAACCGCCGCTCGGGCGGGACGCCGGGGTCGTCGTCCCCTACGACCATAATATGCAAAATGCCGTAAGGGCGGACGACCCCGGCCGCCCGTTTTTGCCTCATCCCGCGAAATAGCGGCAAATCCTGTAGGGGCGGATATTATCCGCCCGCTCTATACCTGTTTGATATGCGTGCAAATACACGCGTAAACTATTTATGATATGTGATTCCTTTTGATATGGTGAACGCTCGGTAAATCTGCTCGAGCAGTATCACGCGCATCAATTGATGGGGAAACGTCATTTTCGAAAAGCCGAGCCGCAGGTCGGACCGGCTTTTTATATCCTCCGAAAGCCCCAGTGAGCCGCCGATTATAAACGCGACGCTCGACGCGCCGCCCAGCGCCAGATCGTCGAGCTTCTCGGCGAATTTCTCGGAAGTCGTCTGGGCGCCCTCAACGCAGAGCGAAACCACATACGCGCCCTTGGGTATTTTGCTCATTATGCGCCCGCCCTCTTTTTTGAGGACGGCGTCTTTTTCTTTGTCCGATCCGCCGTCCGGTGTGGGCTCGTCCTTGACCTCGATGATTTTTAAAGCGCAGAAGCGCCCGAGGCGCTTTTGATACTCCTCGGCCGCTTCTCTTAAAAATTTTTCTTTTATTTTCCCAACGGAAATCACTGTTATATTAAGCATCTTCTTTGGGCTTCGCCTTTATCTCTGTCTCCGGTTTCGCGTCCGCTTCGGCTCTGTCGATATCCTCGATGACCTCGATCGCCGCGTCCGCGGCCTCGGTGTCGCCGCTCGCAAACAGGGCGTCGAACTCGTCGCCCTCGATCTTTTCTTTCTCAAGAAGCAGCTCGGCGACTCTTGTAAGCTTATCCATATGCTCGGACAGAATCGTTTTGCAGCGGTCGTAGCACTCGGTGATTATGCGGTGTATCTCGCGGTCGATCAGCGCGGCCGTCTCCTGGCTGTAGTCGGCGGTATGGCCCGCCTCGAGACCCAGGAACACCTCTCCGCTCTGCTCGCCGAACGTCCTGGCGCCCAGCGCCTCGCTCATGCCGTACTTTGTGACCATTGATTTGGCGATCTTGGTTGCGCGCTCAAGGTCGTTGGAAGCGCCCGTGCTTATGTCGTCAAGAGCCAGGCTCTCGGCGACTCTGCCGCCAAGCAGCACGACGATCTCCTCAACCATCTCGGTGCGGCTGTTGTAGCTGGTATCCTCCTTGGGCAGCGAAAGCGTGTATCCGCCGGCTCTGCCGCGGGGGATTATCGAAACCTGATGCACCCTATCCTGAGTGGGCAGCATCTTGGAAACCACCGCGTGGCCCGCCTCGTGGAAGGCGGTGAGCTTTTTCTCTTTTTCGGTGACCTTTTTGGACTTCTTTTCGGGTCCCGCAACGACCTTCATTATCGACTCCTCAAGGTCGATCATGTTTATCATCTTTTTGTTGGCTCTGGCCGCGGCGAGCGCCGCCTCATTGACTAAGTTTTCAAGGTCGGCTCCGGTGAAGCCTATCGTGGTCTTGGCCAGCACGTCGAGCTTAACATCGGGCGCCAGAGGCTTGTTTTTTGTGTGCACCTTAAGTATAGCCTCGCGGCCGATAACGTCGGGCACATCGACCAGCACCTGGCGGTCAAATCTGCCGGGACGCAGCAGCGCGGGGTCTAAGATATCGGGGCGGTTGGTGGCCGCGATAATTATAACGCCCGCGTTCTCGCCGAAGCCGTCCATCTCGACCAGCAGCTGGTTCAGCGTCTGCTCGCGCTCGTCGTGACCGCCGCCCAAGCCCGCGCCTCTGTGGCGGCCGACCGCGTCGATCTCGTCTATGAATATGATGCAGGGCGCGTTCTTTTTGGCGTTGTCGAACAGGTCGCGCACGCGGGAAGCACCCACGCCCACGAACATCTCGACAAAATCGGAGCCCGATATCGAGAAAAACGGAACTCCCGCCTCGCCCGCGACCGCCTTGGCCAGCAGCGTCTTGCCTGTGCCCGGAGGGCCCACAAGCAGCACGCCCTTGGGGATCCTGGCGCCCAGACGGCGGAACCTGTCAGGCGTTTTGAGAAACTGGACGATCTCTTCAAGCTCGGCCTTTTCCTCCTCCTCGCCGGCGACGTCCTCAAACGTCTTTTTGTTGCCGCTCTCGTTTGTCATTCTGGCTTTGCTCTTGCCGAAGTTCATCATTCCGCGGCCGCCGCCTCCCGACTGCTGCATGAACATGAACCAGAACACGCCGAACAGTATGAGTATGCCCAGCGTGGGCAGCCATGTCAGCCACCAGGGCGGCTCGGCGGGTATCGGGGTTTCGATCTTTAATGAGCCGTCTTTTATCTGCGCCTCCATCTCGTCGCCCACATCGGCGCGTAGCACCGCGTAGCCGGGGACCTCCACCTGCTGCTCGGAATCGCTGTTTTTATATTTAACGGTAGCGATATCGCTGACTATGCTGATCTCGCTGACCTCGTGGTTCTGAATGCTTCTGACCAGGTCGGAATATATCCCGTTTTCCTGCTCGGGCGTGACGCGCGTCATCGCGAACACCAGCAGTATGATAGCGGTCAGGACCACATAAAAGCCCAATCCTTTAAAATATTTCTTCACTCTGTCGCCTCCTGTATAACAACATCGTGTATTATATGCCAAAGCGCAATAATATACAATTAAAGATTATACCATAGTAATGACAAAAATACAACCTTAATATGAAGATTTTAACAAAAATTTCAAAAATTGCCGTAAAAACACAGCAGCATGTCGCTTTCGCCCGCCGCGTTTCTCGGCGGCGTTATGGCGCCGCCAAGCTCAATATCAGCCGCGCGGCGCGAGTCGTCGGACGGGTCGAGCCACTCTATCCGCTTCGGCTCAAACCCGAGCGCCTCGGCACGGAGCTTAAACGGCCGCCCGCTGAAGTTATAGACAAACGCGAAATCCGCGCCCGAAAACGCCGTTATCCTGTCATATTTTTCAAAACCCTCGTTTGGGACCAAATTATCATTGTGCGCGCCGGACGCGAAATCGACCGATGTCATCAGCTCATACAGATATTTCATCTGAGCGCCGCCGGGCAGGTTTATCCCGTCCGTCCAGTATTCGCGCGCGTCGTAAGACGGCGCTTTGTCGCTCGGCGAGTAGAACTGCATTACCGAGTTCGCGCCGTAGGTGTGGCCGCAGGCGCCCTCAAACACGGACTGGTAAGCGTACCGCCTGACATCCCGCGCCCGCCAGAAGGGCTGAGTATAATCGTGCAGCCCCTGGTGTATGCCCTCGTAGGACGGTTCGCCGTCCAGCACGGGCCTCGGCCGTTTTGCGTCAAGACATTTGCGCACGTATCTCCAGTTGTCCTCGCCGAAAAACCCCTCGCTCTCCTTGTTGTCATCCCACGCGCCGAGGTTGTGCTGGTCGTACCGCCTGTGCCCCGACTGGAACATGTCAAAGTCCAGCAGGTCGGTTTCTCCGAACCGATCCGCCGAGCAGGTCCTGCCGAACGGGTGGAAGGTTATGAGCTTTTCGGGGCAGCGGCCCCTCAGCGTCTCCGCCATGATCTTCCATATTTCAAACTTGGCGCCGCCGCGGATGTCTCCGCCCAGCACCCAGACTGTGTTATCGCGCCGCTTGAACCTCTCGGCCAGGAACTCCGCGTAGCCGCGCGCGTTATTCTCGGTCAGGAACCCTTTTTTGACCATGGAGCCCCAGACCGGCAGCCACGCCGTGTACAGGCCGAAGCTTTCCGCCAGCTCGGTCACCGCCTCGGCCTTTTTCCAATAGCTTTCGGCCCTCTCGGGGCGGTCAAAGTCTATCTCCGCGCCGGGGCGCCCGAAGTTCTCGTCGTGGGCCAGCACGGCCTGTATCACGTTGAACCGCCGCTCGGCGCGGTTTTTGAAATATTTTTCGATCTCGCCGAGGCTCAGCTTTTGGAGCAGCAGCCAGGCGGTGTCGCCCAGCCAGAAGAACGGCTTTGTTTTTCCGTCCTTTTGCTCCCACAGATAATTTGAATTTTGCAAAACTTTAAGCATAAATATCACCGCGGCTATTTTACCACATTTCGCCGCCCGCGTCTATGCTTTATTCTCAAATTTTCTCTTTTTCGATAACCGCCTTTACCGCGGCAGCCGACTTGAGCAGCTTGGCGCACTCGCTCTCGCTGACGCTTATCGCGACCTTGCCCTCGATCCCGTCCCTGCCGACTATCGCGGGAATGCCGAGAGCCGCGCCCTCTATGCCGTACTCCCCGCGCATGATCGACGACACCGGAAGTATCGACTTTTCGTCCCTGACTATCGCCTCGCATATGCGCTTGACCGCCATGGCTATGCCGTAGTACGTGGCCTTCTTTTTTGAGATTATCTCATAGGCCATGTTTTTAACCTCCTCGGCTATCCGCAGCATTTCCTCCTCGTGACCGTAGTCGCCCCGCGTCTCGCAGAACGTGTTAAGCGGGATCCCCGCCACGTTGGCGCTGTGCCAGGCGGCGATCTCGCTGTCGCCGTGCTCTCCGATTATGAAGGCGTGGACGCTGCGGCTGTCGACGCCCAAAAGCTCGCCCAGCCGCTGTCTGAGGCGGGCGGTGTCGAGCACGGTCCCCGAGCCGATAACGCGGTTTTCGGGCAAATTTGAGAGCTTCGCCGCGGCGTAGGTCAGCACGTCCACCGGATTCGCCACCACAAGCAGCGTGCCGCCGAATCCGCATTCGTTTATCTTGGGAATGATTGATTTAAAAATATCAATGTTTTTATGAGCCAGATCGAGCCTCGTCTCGCCCGGCTTCTGGTTCGCGCCCGCCGCCAGTATTACGACCGCCGCGCCGCCTATATCCGAATAGCCGCCGGCGCGGATCTTCACGGGGCGGCTCAGGGGCACGCCGTGGCTGATGTCGAGAGCCTCGCCCTCGGCGCGCGCCCCGTCGGAGTCTATCAGCACAAGCTCCGAAAACAAGCCGCTCTGCATAAGCGAAAAAGCCGAGACCGAGCCCACAAAGCCGCAGCCGATGACCGCGGCCTTGCGCGGATCGACGTCCGCGGGACACGCGGGCTCCGAAATATTGAGCTCGATATTGTTTTTGAAAAATTCTTTTGAGTTTTCTAAGTCCGAAACTTTCATATTAAATATTACCGCCTTAACAGTTTTGGACTTAGTTTTCGCAAATATAATATTTTAATTCAATTTTTTGTAGACGGTGAAGTACATGGTGGTGAACGCCGCGGCGCCGCCGACAAGGTTTGAGATCGGTTCAGCCCAGAACACGCCGTTTATCGGAGGCTGCCACACGAGCGGCAGCAGCATGGTGAGCGGCACCACTATAACTATCTTGCGGAACAGCGAAAAGAAGACCGCCTGCTTGGGCTTGTCGAGCGCGGTGAACACCGACTGCCCGCAGAACTGCAGCGCCATAAAGCAGAATCCGAAAAAGTAAATGTGCATCGACTTGACGCCCGCGTCCAGAAGCTCGGGGCTGTTGGTGAATATCCCCACGAAAAAGCGCGGGAACAGCGCCGCCGCCAGCCACGCCAAAAGGGTGTAGATTATCGTGATCGACGACATGTATTTTATGCCCTTTTTGACCCTGTGATGAAGGTTCGCGCCGTAGTTAAAGCCCAGCACGGGCTGAGTGCCGTGGGTGAATCCCATGACCGGCAGCGTCAGGATATCCCGCACCGAGATCAGTATCGTCATTATGCCTATGTACGTGTCGCCGCCGTATTTGCCCAGCGTCTTGTTGCAGACCGACTGCACCGCCGCGTTGGTGGCCGACATCGTGAAGGTGGCAAGGCCCAGCGAGAGTATCTTTCCCGCGCGGCGCGGCGATATGTGCCGCATGCGGCTGAGCTTTATCTTGTAGACCGCGCGGCCGCTCAGCAAGAACCCGGTCGTCCAAAGCGCCGAGACCGCCTGCGACAGCACCGTGGCGATCGCCGCTCCGGTGACGCCCATATGCAGCGCGAAAATAAATATCGGGTCGAGAATTATATTCAGTCCCGCGCCCAGCGCGATGGTTATCATGCCTATCTTGCCGAAGCCCTGCGCGTTTATTATGCTGTTTAGGCCCAGCGCCACGACCGTGAAAACCGCGCCCGAGATATACACCGTGGTGTAGGCCGAAGCGTAGGGCATGGTGCTGTCGCCCGCGCCCAGCATGCGCAGGATGGGATATTTAAAGATCAGCGTCAGCGCCGTTATCAGCGCCGCCGCGATAAGCAGCATCGAAAACGCGGCGCCCAGCAGCTTTTCGGCCTCCTCGTCGTCGCCGCGGCCGCGCTTTATCGAGATCAGAGGCGCGGCGCCTCCGCCGATAAGATTGGCAAACGCCATCACCAGCGTCACTATCGGCAGGCATATGCCCACGCCGGTGAGAGCGCCCGCCGCGTCGGGGCCGTCGATCCTGCCGATAAACACACGGTCGACCACGTTGTAGAGCATGGTTATAAGCTGTGCCACGGTCATTGGCACAGCCAGCCTGAGCATATGCTTTAATATACTTCCTCGGGAAAAGTCGTTGACCCGCTCCATCTTACCGGTCCTCCGTTATGTCTTGCGGCCTTTGTTCGGCGCTTACTAAACGGGACGCCCAACGGCGCCCCGTGCGTTATTCTTATAAAGATCAAGCTTAAATATCGTTGAATCTCTGCTCCAGCTTGGGATAAACCTTTTCCTCGACATAGATGTACCAATCGAGCAGTTTTTTTGTCTCGTTGTAATACTTTTCAACGTCCTCGTCGATATAATAATCGCTGTTCTGCGCCTTGTGGTTCCTGATGTTTGCGATCTCCTGGTTTATCTTGATAAGCTGCAGACGCACGCTGTTGTACTCGTCCCAGACCGACGCGATCTGCGGATAGGTAAATCCGCTTAAGCACTCGCCTATTTTCTTTCTCAAAAGTACGGACAGGAAATCCGCCGTGTCAAAAAACGCCTTGCACTCGTTGCCGAGAGCCGACCTCAGATTGTCTATCATGTATTTCTCGTTGAATGTGCCGCTGCCCGTTCTCGCCATATAATCGTTGGCGCACACGTGAATGATATTCTCGTACGCGTTTTTGAGGCTGTTGATCGGCAGGAAAAACGTCTTGAGCTCGGAGCCGTATTCCTCGGCGAGAATATACAGCTCTTTTGTTTTCAGGTGCACATAGAAAATACGCTCCCAATACTCGTCGGCTGTCATGTTGCCCTTTCTGTAGGAGTTGATGCTCTCAAACATCGCCCTGTTCGCCGATTCCGCGGTGTCGGGCTCGCGGCTGTCCCCGCGGCGTCCGCGGCCGCCCGCCGCGCGGCCGGTATCCTCGGCGGATATGATCTTTGTCTGATCGTTTTCGGAATTGTTTTTGCTCATTCTCAGTTCCTGCCCTTCAATATTTTTTGCGGCGCGTACTTTTTCCGCATCGACTCGATATTGTCGTCGGAATAAAAGCAGCCCATGGCGATCCTCGCGTCCGATGTGGCCGAGGAATAAAAATCCTCGTACTTGTAAACCGTCTTTTTTGTTATATTATCAGCGGCTATCGGAAAATCGACGTCCATCAATGTGGCGGAGCCTCTCGCCTCGGTTATCTTGTAGGCGGAGTAGAGCATCCCGAACAAAATGCAGCCTCCGATAATAATGCCCGCTATCCAAATCAGCGTAAAAGCCGTGTCCATCATTTCTTCCCGCCTTCTCTGACATTGATATTGACCGTTATAAACATAACAAGCGCCAAAACGATCGAAACGATCAGAAACTCGGTGTTCATTTTATATACGGTCTGTCCGAAGACCACGGGATCGCCCTCAAGCATCAAATATCCCATAATGGCCAGAAACACAGCGACGACCTCCAAAAACGCCAGCAAATACACAAGCATAGTGCTGCGTTTTCCCATGAGCACCGCCATGCCGACAGCGATTATCGCGGTCGCGGCGACAAGGTACAAAACATCGTTGTCGCTGAACACCATGATCCAGTAGCCGATGTCGACGGAGGTCGCGGCCTTTGTGAAAAACGGCCGCAGCATCAGCGGAAAAAACGAAAAAATCAGACACAAAAGCCATACTGTGAACATCTTAAAAAACTGCCGGAAGTCAAACAGCACCCTTCCTCCGACTTTTTTGTTTGCTATTTCACGGTAATCCGCCACTTAAACCCCTCCCCGCGCGGCCGCATCCTGAACGGTCGATTCGGTTTGTTAATATTTCTACTATATAATAAATTAACACAAATAAAAGGTGTTGTCAAGAGATTAGCATAAATTATATATTTCCGATTTTGCCTTCCCCTTGAGGGGAATGCGGGCTGCGGCCGGAGCCGCGAAGCGGGTTCGAGGCACTAACGTATTCCGATTGCACAAATAAACGAGGCCACAAATCATTAACGTGAGAGGACATGGCCGAAGGCACTCGGATGAGGTGTTCAGCATGATAAACCGAACTTTTTCGCAAAATAAAGAGCCGGCAGTGCCGGCTCGTAATTTATATCGCGAAGTAGTATCCCACGCCTCTTTTTGTCATAATATGCTTGGGCTGAGACGGGTCGTCCTCTATCTTTTCTCTCACGCGGCGGACAGTGACGTCGACCGTACGCACATCGCCGTAATACTCATAGTCCCAAACGTACTCGAGAAGGCTCTTGCGCGAGTAGATCTTGTTGGGCTGCGCCGACAGGAACTTGATAAGCTCGAACTCCCTCACGGTCAGGTCGATCAGCTTGCCGTCCTTGTAGAGCTCGTATCTGTTGCAGTCAAGCGTGAAGTTTCCGATCTCGACTATGTCGGACTCGACCTCCTCCTGCTGCGGAACGATGTCGCTGCGCCGCATGTTCGCCTTTACCCTCGCCAGAAGCTCGCGCACGCTGAAGGGTTTGGTTATGTAGTCGTCGGCTCCCAGCTCAAGACCCAGGACCTTGTCGACCTCCTCCTCGCGGGCTGTTATCATGAGAATCGGAACGTCGGACTTGTCGCGTATTTTGCGGCAAACCGAGAATCCGTCCAAATTCGGCAGCATAACGTCGAGCAGTATCAGATCGGGTTTTTCGATCTCGGCCTTTTTGACCGCCTCCTCGCCGTCATATGCCTCGCAAACGGTGTACCCCTCGTTCCTCAGATTAAGGGTCAAAATCTCAACGATGCTTTTTTCATCGTCAACAATCATTACTTTTTTTCCCATATTGGTATCGCACCCCCAAGTTATTTCAATAAAAACGTAAAATCAAATTAATTTGCTGAAACTTCGTTTTTTGGGCAATTTATTGCTAAAAAGTTACATCGAAGTTACACATAATATAATTTTATACTACTTCATTTAAAAAATCAAGGCTTTTATTAAATTATTTTTAAAGAAATTTTACAATAAAAAAACAAGGGGGCGTAGAGGGCGCCCCTATACCGGCCTCCTCCCGGGAGGAGGCGGCTGCGGCTTGCCGCAGACGGAGGTGGGAACGTAGTGATTAGTGATTAGTAAATAGTGATTAGGATCCCCCCTCAGTCGGGCGTTGCCCGACAGCTCCCCCGAGGGGGCGCCTTGCGGGACGCCGGAGTCGTCGTCAAAAGGCTTCCCCTTGAGGGGAAGCTGTCAGGCGCAGCCTGACTGATGAGGTGTAATAGAATGTTTCAAGAATCATTAAGCGGATTATACGCTTGCGCTAACACCTCATCCGACTTTTTGCCCATGCGGGCAAAAACCCACCTTCCCCTTGAGGGGAAGGCAAAAGGGGGCGGACGACCTCGGCCGCCCGCCCCTAATACCTAGTTCCTATTTCCTAGTCCCTACGTTAGCAATTCTCTCCGTCCTCGGTCATCGCGTCGTAGCCGCTCTCGCCGGTGCGGATCTTGACCACGTTGTCAACGCCGTAAACGAATATCTTTCCGTCGCCGATATGGCCCGTGTAAAGCGCCTTGCTGGCGGCCTTGATAACGTCGTTTACCGGAACTCTGCAAACAACGATCTCGACCTTTATCTTAGGCAGCAGCGTAGCCTCGACCGCGACTCCGCGATAGAACTCGCTCTTGCCCTTCTGCATGCCGCAGCCCAGAACGTGCGACACGGTCATGCCCGTAACGCCGATGTTGTTGAGCTCGCGCTTTAAGGACTCGAACTTCGACTCCTTGCATACGACCGTCACCTTGGTTATCGGATGTCCGTCGCTGTCGGTGGTCTTGCCTGCCGCCGGCGTCGGAACGTTGATAACCGGAACCGTCAGCGGAGTGGGAGCCGCGGCTGCCTCGGTCTCCTCGACCGCGCCCTCGGCGATAGCCACTCTTGAAGGCATGAAGTCCGCGTACGCCGAAGACATGCCGTGCTCGTGAACGTCCAGACCCTCGATCTCCTCCTCGGCCGAAACTCTGAGGCCGATCGTCTTTTTGATTATCATAAACGCGATAAACATTGTCACCGCGGTCCAGCCGCAGATCGTGATTATTCCCAGAAGCTGCAGTCCCAGCTGCGAGAAGCCGCCGCCGTGGAACAGGCCGTTGACCTCGCAGGCGGGAACGCTCGTTGAGGCGAACAGACCAACCGCGATCGTGCCCCAAATGCCGTTTAAGAAGTGGACGGCCACAGCGCCGACGGGGTCGTCGATATGCAGAACGTTATCGAGGAGCCATACGCCGAATACGACCAGCAGTCCGGCAACGGCGCCGACGATTATGGAGCCCCAGCCGTCGATCATGTCGCAGCCCGCGGTTATCGCCACAAGACCCGCCAGAGACGCGTTCAGACACATCGAAACATCGGGCTTGCCGTACTTGAGCCATGTGAATATCATGCAGACTACCGTCGCGACCGCGGGAGCGATCGTCGTTGTCATGAATATCGACGCCAGCTGATCGCCCGATGTGGCGGCCGCGCCGTTGAATCCGTACCATCCAAACCAAAGAATGAAGCAGCCCAGAGCGCCGATAACAATATTATGACCCGGGAAGGCGTGGACCTTGGTGCTGCCGTCCTTATCCTTGGTGAACTTGCCTATGCGTGCGCCCAGCAGAGCCGCGCCGATAAGTGCCGACAGACCGCCGACCATATGTATGGCCGCCGAGCCCGCGAAATCGTGGAAGCCGAGCTGAGCCAGCCAGCCGCCGCCCCATACCCAGTGGGCCTCTATCGGATAAACGACCAGCGATATGACCGCCGAATATACGCAGTATGACGAGAACTTTGTTCTCTCGGCCATAGCGCCCGAAACGATCGTCGCCGCCGTGGCGCAGAACACTAAGTTAAACACGAAGTTCGACCAGTCAACGTTTGCATAGTCGGTGATTATGCCGAGAGTCGGCATGCCCATGAATCCGCCGAGCGTGTCCTCGCCCAGCATCAGACCGAAACCGAGTATGATGAACATTACGGTGCCTATGCAGAAGTCCATCAGGTTTTTCATAATAATGTTACCGGAGTTCTTGGCTCTTGTGAAGCCGGCCTCCACCATGGCGAAGCCCGCCTGCATAAAGAACACCAGCGCCGCGCCTATCAGAAACCATATTCCGAACATCTCGGAAGTTGCCAATTCAATAATGTTGTCCATAACTTATTCCTCCTTAAATACCTTTAAAAAATAAATAAAAAGAAGGGGCCCGAAAAACTTTCAGACCCCTTTGTCTTTTTGCGATATAATTTTGTTTGGTAATATATATTATGTTTTGTAAATTGTTTTTGTGATTACTCCTGGATCGAGAACAGCAGATCGCCGTATGTGGGGAACGGCCAGTAGCTCTCGGCCGTGTTCTCCTCCATCTCGTCCGCGACCGCTCTGACGTCGTTCATCTTGGGCAGGATAACGTCGGCAAAGAATTCCGCCTGCTCCTGGCCCTCGGGCATCTCCGCGGCCTTTTTGATCTCGGCCTCGAGAGCCGCGACCGCCTTGCTGAGCTTGAGCTCCAGCTCGGACAGATGGTTGATGAGGCCTTCCTCGAACTCGGTAGTGATGCCGCCTATCTGCTTTTTGGAAACGACCGTGTCGGCCAGATCCTTAACGTAGCCCGCGACTGCCGGAGCGATGTCGCGCTTAGCCATCTCGACCGTCGTCTTGGCCTCGATGTTTATGGCCTTGCTGTAGTTCTCGAGGTTGATCTCGTAGCGGGCGAACATCTCGTCCTTGGTGAGTATGCCGTGTCTTACGAACAGATCGACGTTCTTGTCGGCGATAAACGTTTTCAGAGCCGCCGGCGTGTTCTTTAAGTTGCACAGACCTCTCTTCTCGGCCTCTCCTACCCAGCTCTCGGCGTAGTTGTTGCCGTTGAAGATGATGCGCTTGTGATTCTTCATGGTGTCGCGCACAATGCTGTAGATCTCGGCCGTCTTGTCCTCGGCGGCGGTGAGCCTCTCGGCGTATCCGTCAAGCACATCGGCCACCGCGGTGTTTAAGATAAAGTTCGGACCCGCGATAGACAGCGCCGAGCCGGGCATTCTGAACTCGAACTTGTTGCCCGTGAACGCGAACGGCGAGGTTCTGTTTCTGTCGGTGGTGTCCTTGGCGAAGTCGGGGATCGCGTCGATACCCGAATTCATGACCTCTTTCTTCTTGTTCTTGAAGTTGCTGTCATCCTCGATCGAGTCGAGCACCGCTTTAAGGTCGTCGCCCAGGAACATCGAGATGATCGCCGGAGGAGCCTCGTTGGCTCCCAGTCTGTGGTCGTTGCCGGCCGTGGCTACGGAGCTTCTGAGCAGATCCTGGTACTTGTCGACCGCCTCGATGACCGCGCTCAGGAAAAGCAGGAACTTGGGATTGTCGTGCGGGGTCTTGCCGGGCTTTAAGAGGTTCTCGCCCGAGTCGGTAGAGATCGACCAGTTGTTGTGCTTGCCGCTGCCGTTGATGCCCTCAAAGGGTTTCTCGTGGAGCAGGCACTTCATGCCGTGCTTCTCGGCAACCTTCTTCATGATCTCCATAGTCAGCTGGTTGTGGTCGGTGGCGATGTTCGCCTGAGTGAATATGGGCGCCAGCTCGTGCTGAGCGGGAGCGACCTCGTTGTGCTTGGTCTTGGCTAAGATCCCCAGCTTCCAAAGCTCGGTATCCAAATCCTTCATATACTCGGACACTCTTCTCTTTACAACGCCGAAATAGTGGTCGTCGAGCTCCTGGCCCTTGGGGGCGGGAGCGCCGAACAGCGTTCTGCCGGTGTATGTAATGTCCTTTCTCTTAAGGGCTACCTTTCTGTCGATCAGGAAGTACTCCTGCTCGGGGCCGACCGTTGTGATAACGCGCTTAACGTCGGTGTCGCCTATGATGTGGAGCACTTTAACGGCCGACTGGCTGAGCGCCTCCATTGAGCGCATGAGCGGCGTCTTTTTGTCAAGCGCCTCGCCGGTATAGGAGCCGAAAACCGTGGGTATGCACAGTATGCCGTCCTTGATAAATGCGTTGGACGTGGGGTCCCAGGCGGTGTAGCCTCTGGCCTCAAACGTGGAGCGCAGGCCTCCCGAGGGGAAGCTGGACGCGTCCGGCTCGCCCTTGATGAGCTCTTTGCCGCTGAACTCCATGATAACATGGTCAATGCCGTCGGGCTGAATGAAGCTGTCGTGCTTCTCGGCGGTAACGCCCGTCATGGGCTGGAACCAGTGAGTGAAGTGGGTAACGCCGTTCTCGACCGCCCAGTCCTTCATGGCGTTGGCCACAACATCCGCGACCTCGCGGGTCAGGGGCGTGCCCTCCTCCTTGGTCTTGCGGAGCTGCTTGTAGATATTGTCCGGGAGGCGCACTTTCTGGACCGAGTCCTCAAAGACCGCGCTGCCGAACAACTCGTTCATCTTATCCATTTACAAAACATCCTTTCTGAATAGATATATGTTAATTATATTGCTTTTAAAATCAAAACAGGCGCCGCGAGAGAAATCTCACAGCGCCTTTGCTGACCTTACTGTGAATTATACTCCCATATTTTTGTTTTGTCAACAAATTTAAGCCCCCGCCTGTCAATTTTATAAGACATGCCGAAACCGACAAATTTTTAACAATTTATTTTGTTAAAGTTGACATAGGAACATAGGGACTAGAGAATAGGATCTAGGGACTAGGACGGGCGGCCGAGGTCGTCCGCCCCTACGACATTTTGTACACTTTAGCCGTAGGGGACGGCGCCCTCGACGTCCCGCGGGCGGATAATATCCGCCCCTCTTGCCTTCCCCTTGAGGGGAAGGTGGGTGCCGAAGGCACTCGGATGAGGTGTCCCTAGTTCCTATCCCCTGGCCCCTGCGTTCCCACCTCCGTCAGGCTGCGCCTGCCACCTCCTCCCGGGAGGAGGCATTAATCAGGCGCCCCCTTGGGGGAGCTGCCGCCAACGGCGGCTGAGGGGGGGTCTAATCCCTATTCGCTAATCGCTATTCACTACCTCGTACAACCCCGCGGCCTCGTCCTTGCGCACGTTGTCCCTGACCGACAGCACGCGTATTTTAAGCGGCTTTTCGCCGAACATGATCTGTATCTCGTCGCCCTCCTTGACGTCGTAAGACGCCTTGACGACCCTGCCGCCGACCGACACGCGCCCGCCGTCGCAGGCCTCATTGGCCACCGTCCGCCGCTTTATGATCCGCGACACCTTCAAAAATTTATCAAGTCTCATTTTTTCTCCTTTTGTATTTCACACAAATATATTTCCGCCCCTACGGCATATTGCATACCACGATTGTAGTGGTCGGCGCCCTCGACATCCCGCGGGCGGATAATATCCGCCCCTACAAGCACCATCCACACCGTAGGGGACGACGACCCCGGCGTCCCGGCTCCCCCTCGGGGATAATCAGCAAGCTTGCTTGCGGGTTCAAAGCTATCTTTCAAAATTGCTTGCAATTTTGACCAAGAGCTTCATTAATGCTGCCTGCGGCCGGAGCCGCGTTAGCGGGTTCGTGGCACTAAAGCATTTCGTTTTATCGGATAAACGTGGCCACAAATCTTTAACGTGAGCGGACATGAGCCGTAAGGCGGCTGAGGGGGGATATCTCATTGCCTCTACGCTCCGAACATCCCTGTTTTATTTCAACTCTACTTTTCTGCAATAAAGAAAAATCTGCGGAATTTAAATATATACTCTCCGTTTTCCTGCTTTTCATAAACCTCGGCGGCACGTTCGGTTATTTCCGCTTCAAGTTTTTTCGCGTTTTCGGCATCCAAAGTATTAAGATACGGACGCAGATTTGTTCCTTTTATCCATTCGACCATCGCCTCCACGGAGGGCATACGATGATAATACACTGTTTCCCATATGTCAAAGTCATTCGCGCATGAGGCGAGTATGTTAAAATATTCCTCCGGCGGCAAAGTGGCGATGGTTCTGATCTCCTTGCCGGCAAAACCCCAACGCGGCTCGGACAGAACATCGTTTTCAACCACAAACAAAGGCTCTTTATAATTCATCGGTATTTGAACGGCCAGCACGCCCCCGTCGTTCAGTTTTTCAAGCAGCGCGGGGATCAGCGTCTTGTGGCCGGGCACCCATTGAAGGCAGGCGTTGGAGAATATGACATCATAGCTTTTGAGGTTTTCAAGATCCGCCGCAATATCACACAATCCGAATTCTATATCCGCGCATGACGCTCTCGCTTTTTCTATCATCTCCGGCGAGCTGTCTATTCCGACGATACGCGCTTCGGGAAATGTTTTTTTAAGCACGGACGTGCTGTTTCCCGGGCCGCAGCCGATGTCAAGAACGGTGCGCGGGTCTTTATCGGCAATTCTTTTTGCCAAATCAACGGCGGGCTGTGTGCGCTGCCGTTTAAATTTTAAGTATTGGTCCGAGCTCCATTCTGTCATGCAAACTCCCGCCTTTCTGTTTCCCCATTTTATAAGCGTTGTTCGTGTACTCCCTCAGCGCCGGCTCGCCCATTGTGCCTTCCCCTTGAGGGATAATCAGCAAGCTTGCTTGCGGGTTCAAAGCTATCTTTCAAAATCGCTTGCGATTTTGACCAAGAGCTTCCTTAATGGTGGGTTTTTGCCCGAACGGGCAAAAAGTCGGATGAGGTGTTTTCTAGTTTCTAGTCCCTACGTTGACACCTCATCAGTCAGGCTGCGCCTGACAGCTTCCCCTCAAGGGGAAGCCTATCTTATTCCTTCTCAAACCTCTCAAACTCATCAATAAATCTATTCGTGTATTCCCGAAGCGCCAGCTCGGGGTCGGCGCCGGCTTTGCGGGCGCGGCGCACAAGCTCAAACAGCGCCGCTCCGAAATCGTCCCCGTCGGTCTCGCCGAGCTCGGGCGAATATCCCGCTTTTTCGGCCTTTTTCTGTATTTTCTCGGCGCGCATAAGCGCGGGCAGATATTCGGACACGCCCCGAAGCTCGTCCGCTATGCTTTGCTGGTGCCTATCGCCGCGCTTTATCGCGTCCCAGTTTTTCAGCACCTCGCCGCTGCCCGACACGCTGACGTCGCCGAACACGTGCGGATGGCGGTGGATCAGCTTGCGGCATATCGCGTCGGTCACGTCGTCTATGTCATACTCGCCCGCCTCTTTGCCGATCACCGCGTGGAACACCACCTGCAGCATCAGGTCGCCGCTCTCGTCGGCCATCTTTTCGGGCCTTCCGCCGTCGATCGCCTCGATCAGCTCGTAGCCCTCCTCGATCAGATTGCGCTTTATGCTCTCGTGGGTCTGCTCGCGGTCCCAGGGGCAGCCCCCGGGCGCCCGCAGCAGCTCGGTCACGCGGACCAGATCGTTAAAATCATATTTCTCGTTCTCGTTTTTGAAATTAAAATCCATAGTTTGTCTCCTTCTATTTTATCAGCTTGAGCCGCTCCAAGATACCCGCGATTTTCTCGCCCTTGGGCAGGTTCAGCAGGTCCTCGCGCTTGACGGCGCGGACAACGAATATCATGACAAGATAAACCACGCCGCAGACCGCTATCTCAAACAGCGTCATTATTCTCGACGAGGGCAGAGCGCCCGCGATAAAGAATCCGACAACTCCCATGACCAAAGCGGCGGCAAGCGGTTTTACTATCGTGTCGATCGGCCTAAATTTCATGTCCGACAGCCGCACTATCTGCACCGTGTTAATGACCGCGATTATCAGATAGCACAGGAACGTGCCGACGGGTGCGCCCTCGATGCCCAGCACGGGTATCATGAGGTAGTTGAATATCACCTTGGCGGCTCCGCCGATCAGCATATTGATTACCGGATAATAGACCTTGCCGTAGGCCTGGAGCATGGCGTTTGTGACCTGCACCACCGAGACCGGAATTATCGCGATCGACAATATCGCCAGAACATTCGCCGCGTTGTCGGTGCCGAAAAGCAGGTTCAGCACTCCGCCCGACAGCGCCGACATGCCTATGGCGCAGGGCGCGCCGAACAGCAGCGCCAGACGGATCGCGCTCTCGGTTATGCTTCTCGCCCGGATCTTATCGCCCTTTGCCAGCGAACCCGAGATCGCAGGCACCACGCTGGTTCCCAGCGCCACGACCAGGGTCAGCGGCAGGTTGAACATAGTCAGCGCCTTGCCGGTATACATTCCGTAAAGCGACGTGGCCTTCTGGACGTTGATCTGAGCGGCGTCCCAGCCCTCCTGGGCCACCTTCTGCATAAACTCGGAGCTGCCCTCGAACATAAACGCGTAGCGGTCAAACACGGACGGATTTACCACAAGCCTGCGGCTTATGGTCGACATATCTATAAGCGTCGTGAGGCTTGAGACCGACGCGCCTATGGTTATGGGTATCGCGATAAGCACCAGCTCTTTGAGTATCGTCTTTTTGGGTCTCAGCTTTTGCGCCGCCGCCACGGACGGGGCGATCTTTTCGCCGCGCCGCTTGGCCGCCACCGCGAAAAATATGTAGATGCATATAAGCAGCGCAGCCGACATAAAGGTTCCGGCGGTCACGCCCAGTATAGCGCCCGCCGACGCATAGACCGTTCTAAGGTGCGCCGACTGGATGACCCGTCCGGCCATGTCCACAAGGTTCGGCATATCGGTGTTGACCGTCATGTTCATAAAGAAGCCAGCGGCCAGAAGGCCGATAACCAGCTTTCCGGTGGACTCGATAACCTCGGAGAACGCGGTGGGATACATATTCTGCCTGCCCTGAAAATATCCGCGCAGCGCCGACGCCATCGACACAAAGAAGATGGCGGGCGAGATCGCCTTGATGCCCAGCTCGGCGTCGGGCATGCCGACCGCCCTCGCGAACGGCCCCGCGAACGTGAACAATATAACGCTGCCGACTATTCCGATAACGAACAGCAGCGAAAACGCGGTCTGGAAAACGCGTTTCGCGTCGCGCTCGTCCTCGCGTGCCAGGCTCTCGGAGACCATTTTTGATATCGCCACCGGGAAGCCCGCGGTCGCCACGATAAACATAAAGGTATAGATCTGATAGCCGCCGTTAAACAAGCCCATGCCGTCGTCGTTTATCAGATTGGTCATGGGTATCTTGAAGAAGGCGCCTATGATCTTGACTATTAAACTCGCTATGCCCAGGATCAGCGCGCCCTTTACAAAGCCGCCGCCCGCGCTTTTTTTCTTGCTCAAATATTTCAGCTCCTTGTGTGATTTATGTTATTTTACTATTATATTACAACGCGCCGCAAATTACAATATCTATTTTGAATTTTAAGCGGTTTGAAAATAATTTTGACGGTCGTCGCAAAAAGCGCTTGACAAAAACGAAATAATAATATATAATAAACATACAAAAGAGAAACGGCAGAGCGTAAAAACGGTCAGCTGCTTCGGTAAGGTTAAAATCAACCGATCCTCGGCTGCTAAACTTCGGATCGGTTGTATTTTTTTATTGCACAGGCTGTGCAAAAATCGCAAATAATACGATTATTACAAGCAGTGCAATGAAAATTTTGAAAGTAAAAGCTTTCATCATCGCATCACCGCCTTTCTGTCGGTCTCAAACACAAATTTGAGTGCTCGGAAAGGAATGAAGCAACCAACCGTCCTTACGTTTTGGCTCTGCCTTTTACAATCATGCGTTTTATTCGCACAATCGTGTTTCTCCGCGCGGAGTATCCGCACTTGCGGTATTAACCGCCATAAATATTATATCACCCTACAACAACTTTTGCAAATTAAGATAGTGTTACAAATTGTTCATAGCGCCATAAAAAACCGCCTTGATTTCTCAAAGCGGTATAAAATATTACTGTTTGGCAGGCGTCCCATTCTCCTGCATCTCTCAGGGTTTTCACCCTTGTCATACCATCGGCGTGTGGACCGGACGTAATCCTCCACCTCAAACAGCAACGTTATTATATTGTTATATTAACACATTTATTCCGATTTGTAAAGGACTTTTTTATTCTTTTTGAGTCTGTTCCACTCTTTTTCGTCAATTTTCATAAATGTTATAATAGAATTTTTATATGTTTTATCATCACTCGGTGTAACCAATCGAATTATAGTTTTAAATTTTTCGTCAATCTCAAGTACATGCTTTATAACAAGCGCTGTTTTAACTCGATTACCCGAAAAAATATAATCTGGTCTCTCTACAATTTCTTGCAAGTAAGCACCATAATTTATAAAATGTCCGGGATGGTTTTCTTCTATATGCGCGATGCGCTCGTCTGTGATAATAACATCATCGGTGATTATATCCTCTGTAATACATTTATATATTTCCTTGTTGATTTTTCCCACAAAGTTCATGCTGTTTCCCGCCGTTTCAATCTTTTTCTCTTAATATTATATCACTCCAAACGATTTTGTCAATATTACGCCGCTTTGATTTTGTTTCTGAGAATTTTGTCGAAAAAAGAGGAAAAGTTTTTATTTACATAATGCCGCGTCTGTGATATAATCAAACTTGCCAAACTATTATATTATTTATCAATATGTGCGTTTTTTGCTTCGGCAAAAATGCATGCTCATATCTGACGTACATTGCGATAGATAGATTGATAGTTTGGCGACTTAAATCCGAGCATAGCGTTTTTGGGCGCGTTGCTCTGCTTCGCGCCTTTTTATTTTGCGCAAAATTTTTAATTCCGGGAGGTATTGTTATGATAGTTAAGATCGACTCGATGGGAAGGCTCACGGTCCCCAAAAAATTCAGGAACGAGTTTAATTTAAAACCCGAGTCGGAGGCGAATATGCTGCCGCTGCCCGACGGCACCGGGGTCTCGCTGTTTCGGCTCGTGCCCCGCTGCGCCAACTGCGGCGAGGAAAAGGGCCTTGAAAAGTTCGAAAACATTTCGCTCTGCCGCAATTGCAGAAGGGTCCTAAAATACGCGCTGAAATAGACCCGCGGCCTCCGAAAAAATTTTCAATAAAATTTAATTTAATATTGCCATTTTCCTCCAAATATGATATTATTCTTGTTTGAAGAATATTATCTGGAGGAAATTGTTATGAAAAAACGAATCTCATTATTATTGTGCCTCGCGCTGCTGTTTCAAGCGCTAATCTGCACAAGCGCCGGGGCTGTGACCGTTGGCGGCAATTATATCTCGTCGGCGGGCGCCTGCGTCATGGATTACGAGACGGGCGAGGTATACTATGAATATAACGGCTACACGCCGCGCGTCCCCGCCAGCATGACAAAGATAATGAATCTTTACTGCGTGTATGAGGCGCTGAAAAACGGCGAGATAACCCTCGACACCCCTGTCACGATAAGCGCGGCGGTCTATAACAAATCCCGCGACTCGGTTTATCAGAGCGTGCTGCCTCTGTATTATAACACGGTCTACACGGTGGACGAGATGATCGACGCAGCCGCGGTATATTCCGCCAGCGGCGCGGCCGTGGCGCTGGCCGAGCTGGTGGGCGGCGGAAGCGAGAGCGCCTTTGTGGAGCGCATGAACCGAAAGGCCGCCGAGATGGGGCTTGACGCGGTTTATTACGACAGCTGCGGCATAGCCGAAAACAAGATATCGCCTATCAGCATGGCGCGCCTCGCGGCCAACATCATACGCGACTATCCCGACATACTCGCAAGGACCTCCAAACCTTCGGTCCGCTTCCACGGGAACACATATCCCACCACCGACCATCTGCTTGACACCTACTACTATTCGGGTGCCGACGGCCTCAAGACCGGCACGACCCCCGCGGCGGGCTACTGCTTCTGCGGCACCGCGGTCAGAGGCGGCAGGCGCATGATCTCGGTCACCATGAGCTCCTCGTCGAGCGGGCAGCGCTTTATCGACACGGCGCGGCTGCTGGACTACGGCTTCGCGGCGGCGAACGACAAGTACGGCAGCATATACTACACCGACATGCGGACGTTCGTGAACGGGACCGAGCTTCCGACGTTTTTGTATAACGGAGGCTCGCCCAAAATGCTTATAATAGCCGAGGACCTTCACAGCTGCGGATTTGACGTCTCATATGATCCGGACACCAAAACGGTTTACGCCAAATTCAACGAAAACAAGCCGCACGAGCCCATCGCGCTTGACAGCTATAAAAACAAAAACGGCCAAAAGGCATTTTCGATCTCAAGCGGCGACGTGAGTCTCGTTATCGACGACGGAGCCGAGCAGCACAAAATTTCCGACATTTACAATATAGGCGGCTATGTCTGCGTCTCGGTCGACGAGCTCGGCGCGATATACAATTACGCCTGGAACGACGCGGCGCGCGCCGCCGACATCACCGCATTCGGCAAAACGTCCGTCCCCGAGACCGCCGAAGACCCGCTTAAGGGGCTGACCTCAAAGAGCGCGTTTATCATGGACTACGAGACGGGAGACGAGCTGTATTCCCTCGACGCCGACACGCGGAAGCCCGCGGCGTCGATAGCCAAAATGATGACGGTCTACGTTCTGCTCGACGCGGTGAAAAACGGCGAGCTGAGCCTTGACCAAACGGTGCCGATAAGCGAGAACGTCTACAGCCTGTCCCGCAACGAGGACTATAAAATGATGGCTAACCTCAATTACGACGAGACCTACACCTTAGACGAGATGCTCGACATGATAGTTATCGACTCGGCGGCGGCCTGCGTCACCGCCTGCGCCGAGCTGCTGTGCGGAGATGAGGGCGCCTTCGCCGAGCGCATGAACCAAAAGGCAAAAGAGATCGGCATAGGCTCCGAGTTCCACAACGGCACGGGCGTGTGCCTGAACCCCGACACCGACGGCCTTGAAAACCTGATGTCGGCGAGAGACATCGCGATCATGGCGCGGCGCATGATCGAGGACTATCCCGAGGTGCTCGAGCGCACCAAGCGCGCCTCGGTGGAATTCCACGGCCAGACCTACTATAACTTGAACAAGCTGTTCACCGACTACTATTACGAGGGCGCCGACGGCTTTAAAAACGGAATGACCGATGCCTCGGGCTACTGCATGTGCGCCACCGCCGAGCGCGGCGGAAAGCGCGTCATCACCGTGAGCCTGCCCTCAGACTCAAACGAGGCGCGGTTCACCGACTCGATACTGATGATGGACTACGGCTTTGAAAAGCTGGGCGTGTCGGGCGGCGGCGCCTCAAGCGGCGCTCCGGGCATTGACGAGAGCCGCGATATAACGATAAACATAGACGGTAATTATATAATGAATTTCTCGGGCGGCGGCCCCGCCGTCAAAAACGGAGAAGTCGCCGCTCCGCTCCGCGAGCTGTTTGAGACCCTTGAAAAAACCGTGGAATGGAACGAGGCGGAAAACAAAGCGGTTATCCGCGACGAGACCACGGCCGTCACTCTGACCCTCGGCGGCGATATCATGACAAAGACCGTGAAAAACCCGATAGACGGCACCGAGACGACCGAGCAGATACAACTGAGCTCGCCCGCCGAGATGATAAACGACAAGCTGTGCGCGCCGATCACGCCGATAGTAGAGGCTTTCGGCGCGGCGGTCATCACCGACGCGGAGACCAACACGATATTAATAATCGCGGGCGTCTGCTGATTAAAACAATTCAAAACCGCCAAAAAATCGGCTGTGATTTTGCACAAAAATCACAGCCGTTCTTTGTGCAATTCTATTCCGAGTGCAGAAATTGTGAAAAACAAGACAAAGTTTGGCGAATTTGTTTGACACCGACCGTTATTTGCGGTAAAATATCCTGGAATAGATGTATGTAACAGATGTATGCTATGAACAGGAGGTCACATAATGGCAGATTTTAAAAAGTGCGATAACGAAAAAGTAAATAAATGGCTCAGTGAACAGATCGAGCTTTGCCGTCCCGAGACCGTTGTTTGGATCGACGGAAGCGAGGAGCAGCTCGAGGCGCTCCGCGCCGAGGCGGTCTCGACCGGAGAGATGATAAAGCTGAATCAGGAGAAGCTCCCCGGCTGCTACTATCACAGAACGGCCGAGAACGACGTTGCCCGAGTTGAGGACAGAACATATATCTGCACGCCCACCGAGGAAGAGGCGGGCCCCATCAACAACTGGATGGCTCCCGACGAGATGTACGCCAAGCTTAACAAGCTGTACGACGGCTCGATGGAAGGCAGAACGATGTATATCATCCCCTACTCGATGGGCCCCGTGGGCTCGCCCTTCTCAAAGATAGGAATCGAGCTCACCGACAGCATATACGTTGTGCTGAACATGGACATAATGACAAGAGTCGGCGACAAGGTCATGGAAGCTCTGGGCAAGGACGGCGACTTTGTAAAGTGCCTGCACGCCAAGAGAGACGTTAACCCCGACGAGAGATACATCGTGCACTTCCCGCAGGACGACACGATCATGTCGGTCAACTCGGCATACGGCGGAAACGTGCTGCTGGGCAAAAAGTGCTTCGCCCTCAGGATCGCCTCTTACTTAGGCAAAAAAGAGGGCTGGATGGCCGAGCATATGCTGATCCTGGGTCTTGAGAACCCCGAGGGAGAAGTCAAGTACGTTGCCGCGGCCTTCCCCAGCGCCTGCGGAAAGACAAACCTGGCTATGCTTATCCCGCCCGAGTATCTCAAGGAAAAAGGCTATAAGGTCTGGACCGTCGGCGACGACATCGCGTGGCTGAGGATAAATCCCAAAGACGGCAGACTTTACGCCATCAATCCCGAGTCGGGATTCTTCGGCGTGGCTCCCGGCACAAGCGAAAAGACCAACTTCAATGCGCTTGAGTCAACCAAGAAAAACACGATATTCACAAACGTCGCGATAAACAACGACGACATGACCGTATGGTGGGAGGGTCTTGACAAGAACCCGCCCAAGAACTGCACAAACTGGCTGGGCGAAAAAGTTGACGGCACGACCTACGAGGGCAATCTGGCGCACCCCAACTCCAGATTCACCGCTCCCGCAAAGAACTGCCCCTGCATCTCGCCCGAGTTTGAGAACCCGCAGGGCGTTCCGATCTCGGCTATCATATTCGGCGGCCGCCGCGCCAAGACGGCCCCGCTGGTATATCAGGCCCGCGACTGGAAGCACGGCGTGTTCGTGGGCGCGACAATGGCGTCCGAGACCACGGCCGCAGCGGCGGGCGCTGTAGGCGTTGTAAGACGCGACCCCATGGCGATGAAGCCGTTCGTAGGCTACAATATGGCCGATTACTTCGAGCACTGGCTCGAGATGGGCGAGAAGATGGGCGACAAGGCCCCCGAGATATTCCACGTTAACTGGTTCAAGAAGGACAACGAGGGCAACTTCATGTGGCCCGGATTTGGCGACAACATGAGAGTTCTGCTCTGGATACTCGACAGAGTTTCGGGCAAGGCCGACGCTCACGACAGCGAGATCGGACTGCTGCCCACCGCGTCGGATATAGACACCACGGGTCTTGACATGTCCGCCGACGTGCTCGACGAGCTGCTCGGCGTTGACAAGGAAGCGTGGAGAGAGGACGTCGAGAACATCAAGGAGTATTTCGCTCAGTTCGGCGACAAACTGCCCGCCGAGATCAAGCACCAGCTTGAGATCCTGGACAGCAATTTAAAATAGACATTTGCGCCTTAAAATATTAATAATTCATCAGCCCCGCGTTTTTGTTAAACGCGGGGCTGTACTTATAATTCAAACAAGGGCTCCCGAAAACGCTTGCGTTTTTGGGAAAAAGAAGCAAACCCGAAGCGATGAGCAAAGGCTGCCCGCAGGCTTTGCGATAAGCGCAGGGATTTGCGCCGCCGCGGGGCTGTGGTTTTAATTTATTATCACCGTTTGGGTGGTTTCGTTCCAATCGACTTGGCCCCCCCCCAGCGCCTCAGAGACGGCGCATATCGGCCGGTCAAGAGCCGTAAAAATTGAAAATCAGCCGATAGAAACGCTTTGGACGAGGAACACAGCGCCGGAGCGTTTTCTATTTGAAAATTTCCGTTTTTCCCAAGCCAAGAGCCGAATATCCATATCCGCACCCATAACACCGACCTCAAAAACAGACTGACGGCATACAGCCGCAGCTATCCAAATTTATGTAAGCGGATCGCCGAGGACGAGGACACAGGCTTTATGGAATTTGTGATTGCAAAGGGACGTTTCTCTTTCCGTCTGACGGCTCCCTACACCGAGGAACGCCGGGCGGCGGCGAGCAGATATGCAAAGGAGCATAACTTTTTCCGAAAATAGATTGTTAAAAGACTTGCAAAAAGCGACAAAATGATGTATAATACCCTTGTCGGAGCAATCCGATAGGAAAAGGTAAGGCTGAA
>CANQQJ010000015.1 GCA_947625905.1 uncultured Clostridia bacterium
TGAGTTGAAACGAACAACATAGGTCGGCGAAAACGTTACGCTCATGTCACGCCTCGCAGAGGCGTGTGAGTTGAAACCGTGAATTTCACCGCTTTGTTAAATTCCAAGGCGGGTCACGCCTCGCAGAGGCGTGTGAGTTGAAACGAACAACATAGGTCGGCGAAAACGTTACGCTCATGTCACGCCTCGCAGAGGCGTGTGAGTTGAAACAAATAACCGATCAGGACAAAGAATTTTTTAACGAGTCACGCCTCGCAGAGGCGTGTGAGTTGAAACTATCGAGGGCAGCGACTTCGATTGTTTTTCCGAGATGGTCACGCCTCGCAGAGGCGTGTGAGTTGAAACAGCGCCGGGGGCGGAGGGGCCGGCGCAACCGGGCGGTCACGCCTCGCAGAGGCGTGTGAGTTGAAACGAAATTATTAAAGAATTAATGCTTAAATATAACGGTCACGCCTCGCAGAGGCGTGTGAGTTGAAACATGAATTGTCTAAAGAAAAGACGGGCACAATGCGTCACGCCTCGCAGAGGCGTGTGAGTTGAAACTTTCCATTTAGGCATTAGTCTGTCCCTTCCGTTCCGTCACGCCTCGCAGAGGCGTGTGAGTTGAAACTTGTATGCCGGTTCCGATGTCGCCGAGCTCCACGTCACGCCTCGCAGAGGCGTGTGAGTTGAAACTCAGAACATGATAAAAACGGCCAAGATAAAACCGGTCACGCCTCGCAGAGGCGTGTGAGTTGAAACGCCGATCGGGAACTTCCACAGGTCCGTAATCTGAGTCACGCCTCGCAGAGGCGTGTGAGTTGAAACGACATTCCTTCCGTTTTCGTGCTATTCTGAATTTGTCACGCCTCGCAGAGGCGTGTGAGTTGAAACCTGACCCATTCTGTATATACGGTCCTCGGCCTGTGTCACGCCTCGCAGAGGCGTGTGAGTTGAAACGTACCACGGAGCGCTACCGGGCACATACTTATGTGTCACGCCTCGCAGAGGCGTGTGAGTTGAAACAAACAGGCGTTATACGATTATCAAACGCCAATCGTGTCACGCCTCGCAGAGGCGTGTGAGTTGAAACGAATCCGCCTTCACCTGCCACGCCTTGCAAGTTCGTCACGCCTCGCAGAGGCGTGTGAGTTGAAACTGGCTTATGCTTTCGACACCGACAATGTCCATCGTCACGCCTCGCAGAGGCGTGTGAGTTGAAACGATGAAATAATGACCGTCTTTTTCGACCACGTTTTGTCACGCCTCGCAGAGGCGTGTGAGTTGAAACTATTTTTCGGCGATTCAATTAACGCGTCGATGACGCGTCACGCCTCGCAGAGGCGTGTGAGTTGAAACGCTTCATATAAAACAGTAATGGGTCTGTTAAACGGGTCACGCCTCGCAGAGGCGTGTGAGTTGAAACGAAGTATACGGTAGTCCGTTTGACGATAAGCGCGAGTCACGCCTCGCAGAGGCGTGTGAGTTGAAACGGAACCCTATCACGGGGTGCTATCATGGGTGCGAGTCACGCCTCGCAGAGGCGTGTGAGTTGAAACACCATAGTTTAATCACCTTTGCCACCCTGTCATCGTCACGCCTCGCAGAGGCGTGTGAGTTGAAACGTTATATAAGTATATGGCAATTTAAAACGCATGTGTCACGCCTCGCAGAGGCGTGTGAGTTGAAACAAAGCTTTCTCCCGAAAGTTTCTGCATACGCGTCGTCACGCCTCGCAGAGGCGTGTGAGTTGAAACTTGTTACAAGGTCACTGCTTTTGACCCATTCTCGTCACGCCTCGCAGAGGCGTGTGAGTTGAAACTTAATTGCCTTGCAAATGCTGAACGTTCTTTTTGTGTCACGCCTCGCAGAGGCGTGTGAGTTGAAACCTCCACGATAAGTCGATTTTCCATTATCAAATTTGTCACGCCTCGCAGAGGCGTGTGAGTTGAAACAAAACAATGGGAAACAGATAAAGTTATGCCGAATGTCACGCCTCGCAGAGGCGTGTGAGTTGAAACCGCCCGTCGGCTCCGCCTACCGCCTAATGCTTTCGTCACGCCTCGCAGAGGCGTGTGAGTTGAAACGGTTCTTTCGGTTCGGCACCGTCTTACCGTCTAAGTCACGCCTCGCAGAGGCGTGTGAGTTGAAACATTTTTCAGGGTATTTGGAGGCAAAAATCCGAGTCACGCCTCGCAGAGGCGTGTGAGTTGAAACAGGTTGTGCGCGCTCATCAGCGCGCACAACTTAAGTCACGCCTCGCAGAGGCGTGTGAGTTGAAACTCATCATAAGGATATCGTGTATAGAACTGTAGAGGTCACGCCTCGCAGAGGCGTGTGAGTTGAAACCAGGGGAGTTATCCATGTTTTGCACATCATTATGTCACGCCTCGCAGAGGCGTGTGAGTTGAAACCTGGGGAAACATCGGGATTTCGGTGTGGAACGAAGTCACGCCTCGCAGAGGCGTGTGAGTTGAAACATCGTCAGGGAACCAATATAAAATATAACCCCACGTCACGCCTCGCAGAGGCGTGTGAGTTGAAACTATTCTCGTCGCTCTCAAACAAGAACGCGGTCTTGTCACGCCTCGCAGAGGCGTGTGAGTTGAAACTTTAACTTGACGTCCTGCGGCGGATCTCAAGAGAGTCACGCCTCGCAGAGGCGTGTGAGTTGAAACCCGCCCGCCCGAATTTCACCATTGACCGCTGCGTCACGCCTCGCAGAGGCGTGTGAGTTGAAACCCGCATTTTTGGCAATATATTTTTACAAAAGCAAGTCACGCCTCGCAGAGGCGTGTGAGTTGAAACATCTATATCATGCGAATATCTGCCGTTATGCGCGTGTCACGCCTCGCAGAGGCGTGTGAGTTGAAACGCGTACCGTTTGTACATCGAGAGCCATATTTTCGGTCACGCCTCGCAGAGGCGTGTGAGTTGAAACTTGCTGATGATATCCGAATACTCGGCATATTTTAGTCACGCTTCGCAGAGGCGTGTGAGTTGAAACGTGCCTTAATGCCCAAGACTTCCCGCCGCCCCTGGTCACGCCTCGCAGAGGCGTGTGAGTTGAAACTTTGAGCGATACACATTACCAGCCAATGTGTTGGGTCACGCCTCGCAGAGGCGTGTGAGTTGAAACCGATTAATGAGCGGTTTTTGTGTAATAATTTATGTCACGCCTCGCAGAGGCGTGTGAGTTAAAACGATAATATAGAAACAATTTATGCACTTTATTTCTGTCACGCCTCGCAGTGGCGCGTGAGTTAAAACGTGAAACATATCGACAAACATTGTGTCGGTTTCGGTCACCTCCTGAAAATTATTTGTAAAAATCAAGCACACTCTGAGCCCGCTTGTTGCGTTCGGCTGCCTGTTCACCGAGCTTTTTCGCCAGCGTGTTCTCGGGCTTTTCCTTGCCCGCGCCGCTGTCGCCGCTTCCGGGATTTCGACCGTGCAGTTTGAACGTCTCGTCAACTTCGGATTTGACCAGCGCCTTGACGAGTTTGGAGAGCGTGTTGACCCGCGCCGTCATATCTTCCTCGCTGTCCGCAACAACGAGATCGGCCAGTTCGAGGGCCTCAATGCCGCCCTTATCCAGTCCGACCTTCTTGATCTGCTCCATCGCGAAGATTTTGTTTTCGCGGGCCTTGATCTCGCGCTCGCGCTCCGCCAATTTATTCTCGCGACGCTGATTTTCAATGTCGCGGATTTCCTCGGCGCTCTTGTTCTCACGATTCGCTTTGTCAAGTGCTTTCTGCAAGCTGCTCTTTTCCTTGTTAAGAGCAGCCGTAGCCTGAGCAACGCGCTCATTGATGTATTTGTCAAGCGCCTCTGTGGACATCGCCGCGCTCGGAATACCCGCTCCGTTTTGCGTAGCCTGTGCCGCGTTCTGGGTCTGAGCGTTACCTATGCCGGTGCCTGCGCCTGTCTGCGTATTCTGCGCACCCGGAGTGCCGCTTGTGGTCGTGCTTGTGGCGCCCGAACCTTCGCCGCCTGTGTTTTCAGCCATTTCTTTTCACCTCGTTTTTATATAATTTATTTTATTTTTTTGCATAGAAAAAGGGCGGTTTATAGTCATGCCCGGGACTTTGCCCTTGTTTCTCACTCAAGAGCAGATCAATTTTAAGAAAGGAGTTTTAAGTAACCTAACAGTTTAACGTCATGTTTAGGACATGAAAAAAGCCCCGAAAATCGGGGCGTGTATTCAGTTGTATTTTATCAATCAGTAATGCCTTTTGCCTTATCGGCAGCGTTTTTCATTTGGGTATTTTCATCTAAAAATATTAAACCTCTCAAGGTTATGCGAATATTACCTGTATGTAACATTCTGTCGCCTTGTGCGCCGCGCTTTATCTCGATTCCCTCAATATAGCCGTCGTTTGCAAGCATTTCCATTATGCTAAGCCAACGATTTTCACTTATTCCAAGCGCTTTGCTTGATATTTGCTCAATATCCGTTTCGTCATAATCCATAGCCGATTTTAGATATTTCAGCACTTTGTAAATCGCTCTAAAATCTTTATCCATGTTAATCACCCCGTTTAAATATTATAAGCCTCTCGATATGACATGTATGCAATCCTTTGTCGGGCATTTTACTTCATACGAATTCCCGACAAAATCATATAACAGTTCTTTGCCGCACCGTGGACAATAAACTTTTTCGTTCGGATTAAGAGCTTTTTGCTCTATAACTTTAAATTCATCCTTGGTTATCGTAGCCATAAATCATTCTCCTAGCTCTTTCATTTTGTTTGACAATAACTCCTGCCTCTTCTGCTCTGTTAAAAGCATCTAACATAAGTAATCTTCTGTCGTCATCACTTAAATTCGGTGTGTCAATTGCGGCTCTGTAACTCGCTCTGAATTCATCTTTCCAATCGCCTTTTGGTAATGTTGAAGGATGGTTCATATAGTGTCCATAGTACTCATGTGCCAGAACAGCTTTTTCCGATAAAATATCTCTAGCATTTTTTGAATTATTGTCCGGGAAAATATCACCGCGCACATGGATTTTTTGAGTTCCGTCAACAAAACCTGTTTGAATACCATAATTAAATTCTAATATGCTACTTGGTATTTTTATTTCCTCGGCGCATTCAATAATCTGGTGTATTTCGTCATCATTCAAAATATACTGTGGACTTCTCCTAAGTCCGTTTGCCATATTACGGCTTGATATGTCCCTTGCCTTTATTATACCACTTTCGGCGGATTTGTCAACATTTTTATCGCCCTGTTTCTTCACCGCCGCGGCGTATTCCTCGGCAGTCAGCCAATCATGCTCAATAAAGCAGCGGCAGTTGATGTCATGCCCTGCAACACCGCTCTGGCCCGGCGCCGTTGTTTTAACGCCGTCGCCCAGGTCGAACAGCTCATCGGTCTTTACAATCTTGCCTTCCATGCGCATATGGTTCGGCCCGCCATAGTTATAGGTTTTCCAGCCTTTTTTTGTTTTAACGCGCCGCTGCGGGCGGACACGCTCATCCTTCATCGTGCGCCATATTTTAACGCCGATAAGGCCGCTTGAGCCGTTCCGAACAGCCGCGTGAGCTCAGGCCTCATCGATATCTTTCGGAATGGAAAGGGTTTGATGTAAAAGAAAAACAGCCGAAGCTTTTCAGCTTTCGGCTGTTTTTCTTTGCTGCCGCGATATTAGTTGTGGCAGAGTCAGTCTTTGTTTTCCGGGATCTCGGCGTTTTGATCTACGGGCCAAACTTCCTTCGCCATATTGAACACGGCCCACGCCTTGGGCCAGCCCACATAAAACGCGGCGTGGGTGACTATAGCCGCGATCTCGGCGCGGGTCACGCCGTGAGCCTTCGCGTTTTCAAGATGATATGTCAGCGACGAGTCGGTGATCCCCGACGACATCAGCGCGACTACCGTGATAATGCACCGCGTTTTCAGGTCAATATCCTCGTTGTTCCAGTTCTCTCCGAACAGAACATCGTCGTTAAAATGCGCGAACTCGGGCGCGAACTCTCCGAGCGACTTCCTTCCCGCTGTTTGAACTATTTTTTCACTCATTGAAAAATCCTCCTGTCTCAATTTTAAAATATCAAATCGACTGCTCTGTCAAGCCGTACCCATATTATACACCATTTTCTCAATAATGTAAAATACTTATTTTTCATAATTATCCATACAAGATCCGCATTGATAAGCCCCGCCGGCTGTTTGCCGACGGGGCTGAAAAAAATTTCTATTCCGAGGGATAAAGCCCGAATAACGGGCTGCTGATAATACCCATGCCGCGCGTGAGATACTCGTAGCACCACGAGCTTCCGGTCTTGCGCCACGCGCCGGGCCCGCCCGGCCAGCCGTCGTTAACATTCACGTTATGAAGCGCGCCGAACGAGTTAAAACGCGTGCCGTAGAGCGTCAGATCCACGCGGTGTTTTCCGGCCGTGATCGGAACGCGCAGCTCATACGGATCATAAATGATCACGCCCGCGTCTTTTCCGTCGATTGCCGCGTGAATTACCGCGCCACGATAGTGCGGAACGCGGACCGCGAGAACTCCGCCGCTTTCGGTCTCAATATCGGTGTGGTAGGTTATCGCGCCTCCGTAATACGGCAGGCCCTGTTCGGTCACCGTGGAGAAGCCGAGCTCCTTGGGCGCGGGTGCCAGCGTCCTTGTGCGGCCCGCCGTTTTCACGCCGAAATCGCCCAAAAGGTAGCACCATTCGGGGTTCGCGGTCCTGCCGTAAGGAAGAGTTATAACGAGCACGTTTGTTCCTATCTTCAGGCCGGGCAACGGAACTTTTTTTATACATTCGTCCGTGTACCACCCGTCAGTTTGGATTTGAACGCGCTCTCCATTCCATTCGATCTCCGCCTTTTCGGCGTCCTCCAACGCGATCCAGACACGGTCCCGCTCGATCTCGCTTTCAATTTTGAATCTCAGCGAAACAGTGTGTTCTATCGTCTCTTTTTCCTTCGTCCAGGGCTGGCTGTACGCACCGTTAAGGGGCGGCCAGCCAAACTCCGCGCGAAGAATATTGTCGAGCCTCAGGATCTCCTCTGCGGGTCGGAAAGGCTCGCCGTCCGCCGCGTATTCCGCCTGATCGAGAAGCAGCACGTTCGGCTCGGACAAGCTGTAGGGCACGGTGGTTGGGATATCCCACTCCCTGATCGGCTCGGGCGGGCGCTTTTCGCTCGGGCGCCGCTCGGCCTCTCCCTTTTCCAACCGCAGCAAAATGCTGTCATACGAATAAAGGTCGGCGTCGATAACGGTCCTGCCGTTCCGATAACGGCACGGTATGTCGGATATCGCTCCGCTCTGCGTGTCGTATAACGACGGCTTCCAAATTCCGCTTACGGAGATCGTGATCTCCTGCTTCCAAGATATATCTATGTTTTTGTATTTCACGCCGTGCGCGACAAACAGCCATCTCGCTCCGTTGTCCTCTCTCATCTGATAGATCAGATTATCGGTGCGCGTCATGTCGGCGTTGCGCAGCTCGACATCCCGCCACGGCTCCAAAGCGCCGAGGACGGCGGTATGTTCAAACGGAACGACGATCGACTTGTCGTAAAGCTCTTTTATCTCATCGGACGGCAGCGCGTCAATGAGCTTCGGGCACTCGCCCGCAAAAATCAGCGCGCCGCCCCGCTCGGCGAATTTGCGCAGGATCTCAAATGTCGTTCTGCGCAGCGTGACGCACGCGGGAACGATCACGACGTCGTAGCGCATTTCGCCCACCGCGAGCGGAGCGCCGGGCTCCGCGCACTGCGAGGGCAGGTTCGACTCGCACAGAAAATCAAAGTCGATCCCGCCGAAAAGCAGCCATTTTATCACGGACTGCAATTGTTCTTCCCGGTGCTCGCGCGCGGCGGCGGAGGTTTGGTTCGGTCCCCAAACCAGCCAGAAGCTTTCCGCCGGGTGCACGACCGCCGCCCTGACGATCGGTTTGCCGCGGGTCAGCGCCGTGTTCAGCCGCGCGAAATGGTCCTCAACGTATGAATACTCCTTATACCAAGCCGACTGGTAGTTGATCGACGCGGGATAATCGCGCTTTGCCTCGCCTTTCATGGACACCCACGAAAGATGGGGCACGCGCACTGTCACTCCCAGAGCCGCCTGCCAATCGCCTTGGAACTTGTGTCCGCGGAAGTCAAAATCCCAGTCCGTCACGCCGTACAGCTCGCTGAGCATTCCCTCGCGTCCGTACTGATGCACCGCCGACTGCGTCTGTTTCGCGGTCAGCAGCTCAACGCGGTCAACGAGCATATCGATTCCGGGCAGCTGAAAAGCGCGGTACGAGCGCATCGCGTCGCCGATCGAATGTGTTTGCGCGGCAAGAGAGCCTTCCTCCATCAGATGGCCCGTCAGCATGATCCCGTTTTTTTCACACCAAGCGCCGCACCTGTCGGCATACGAGGACGCGAACCGCTCGGCCACGAGGTCGTGGAAATGGTAGCGGACCTGCGAGAACCGTCCGTCGGGCAGGTCAAAAAACAGCTCCGGCAGCCGCTCAATTAGGTCGCAGCCGTACTTTTCGCCAAAGATGAGCGGCAGCTCGGGGGTCCAGGCCATGACCGCCTCGGGCGTCGTTCCGTCCCGAGCGGGCTCCGCACTGTCTAACGTGACCTCGGCATAAAACTGAGGCTCGTCCGTGAATATCGCGGGCACTGAGCCTCCGAAACGCTCGCCCACTTCTCTCTTGTAAAACTCATAAGTCACGTCTATAAACTTATCTATCGCGTCGGGGTTGAGGGTGTCAACGTATGTTTGATCGTTAAACCTCGGTGAGTTCTTCCTCGTATGCATAACGGCGTACCAACGCGTTCCATCGGCCGCTTCGGAGCAGTCCGAGACTTTTTTGTAACCCGAGAGAAATCCCCGCTCGTCGATGCACACATCATACGCACCGATAAGATGGTCCCGCCCGTTTTGCACCGCGTCATCGAAATCGACCGTCTCCCGCGGCGGTTCCGTTCCGAATGAAATAAATCTCTGACGAAAACGCGCCTCTTTTGTCACGAATCCTCCGCCATAGCCCGACGGCCACCTATCCTCGTCATAGAGCCAGGTCAGCATATCCTCGCTTTCCGCCTTGTCGGCGCAGGCGCGTATCAGCTCGCCGAACTCCTTGCCGAGATAAGGCGTGGAAAGTCCGCTGCGCGCGTGGATATGGAACCCGCCGAAACCCATCTGCTTGAAATACTCGATCTGCTTTTTCAGCATTTCGGGGTCGAGCTCGCAGTTCCACGCCCAAAACGGGGCGGCGCGGTACTCGGAAGTAGGAGCTTTAAACAGTTCGCGGCTCAGTTCTTTCTCCTGATTTTTAGGGTATAACATAAAACTTCTCCTTTTTGCGCTTTAAAAATTATAAAATTTGCGGACCGCCGAATGACGGCCCGCATAATTTATTTTATATCAATCCAGTATCCGCGTTCTTGACATTATCGCCGCCGCTTCAGCGCGGGTCGCCGAAGACTTCGGCATGAAGTATCCGTTGTCTCCCGTAAGTATTCCCGCCTGCGTCAGCGCTGAAACATACGGCAGCGCGTACGGCTCGATCTCGGCCGCGTCCGTGTAGCTCAGCGGAGCATCCGAGCTCATGCCCAAATACCTTCCGACGATGGCGGCTATCTGTTCGCGCGAGATATACTCGTCCGGCGAGAACGTCGTCTCGCTTGTGCCGTTTATGATTGCGGCTGCCTGAGCCGCCGCGATATAGGGCGCGTACCACTCATCCGCGGGCACATCGGCAAACGTCGATGTTCCGTCGGGCGTGAGGCCGAACATCAGAACGGCGATCTTTGTGAACTCGGCGCGCGTTATGCCGTCGTCCGGAACGAACAGCGTCGGCGTCTCGCCGTTTATGATACCCGCGTTGTACAGAGACATGATGTAGCTGTATGCCCAGTGATCGGCGGGCACATCCTCAAATACCTGAGCTTCGCCGCTGATCGGGGTATCGCCTCCCGGAGCCGCGGTAGCAGCGGGTCCGTCCGCCGAATCCGGCTTTGCGGTCGCGCTCGGCGCGGGTGTGGCATTTGTGCCGAAGCCGAGATCATACCTTCTTCCGCCTCCGCCGGAGCCGCCGCCTCCGCCGCCTCCGCTTATGCTCGGCTTGCGGGTCGGGGTCGGTGCCGGCGTTGGGGTCGCGGGCTCAAACGTGTTGGAAACCTCGATATTCACCGAATATGAATTGCTTGCGGTTCCGTCCGAAGTCTCGATAACTATTTCGTGCTCGCCGTTCGGCAGAGATTCAAGGAACTCGGGCGTGAACGTGATAACGCCGTTCTCGATCTTGTAGTACTCCTTGGGAACCGGATTGCCGTTGAGCGTGACTCCGGTAACGGCCGCTCCCGTATTGGGCAGCGTTACGACAACATCCTTAGGCGCGTCTCCGTCAAAATTCTGAGGAGGCAAAGGCTGAGGCGTCGCTGTCGGAACACTTCCTCCGGGCGTCGCTGTCGGAGTGCCCGGTCCCGGCGTTGCCGTAGGTGTGCCCGGTCCCGGCGTCGCCGTCGGAGTGCCCGGTCCCGGTGTCGCTGTAGGCGTATCGGCTCCCGGCGTCGCCGTCGGTGTGCCCGGTCCCGGCGTCGCCGTCGGTGTGCCCGGTCCCGGCGTCGCTGTAGGAACCGCCGCGAACTCGCTCACAACGAACGACTTCGCGTCGGCCGTGCCCGCTCCTCCGACTCTAACTATCATGATATGGTCCTTATGCGAGGCGTCGATCATAAACTCAAAGACCGCCCCGTCCGCCATGTCTTCGGTGACATCCATCTGGTCGAATATCACTATGTTTCCGGCCTTGTCGGTGTCGAATTTCCATGTGCTCTCGTTGTTTTTGTCAACGCCTTCGACATCCGTGATGTCGTATACGAACAAGGTTACCCGATCGGGCATCGGCTTAGCGTTTATTTTAAACGAGACTTTGACATTATAGTCATTCGAGGGAACCTTGGTCACATTGATATCTGTGATCTCAAAGTCGTCGCTCTCCTTGTCTATACCCGGATCGGACGTGTTCTGAGGCTCCGCGGTCGGCGGAGGCGCCGTGGGCGTCGTCACGCTCGAAGTCGGCGTCGGCGCGCTTGTGGGCGGTCCCGTAGGCGCGTTCGTGGGCGCCTCGGAAGGCTCGCTTGTCGGCGATTCGGAAGGCTCGCTCGTCGGCGATTCCGAAGGCTCGCTTGTGGGCGCATCCGAAGGCTCGGTTGTCGGCGACTCGGAAGGCTCGGTCGGCGGAGTCTCGGGCTCGCTCACAATGAACGATTTCGCGTCGGCCGTGCCGACTCCTCCGACTCTAACTATCATGATATGGTCCTTAAGCGAGCGGTCGATCATAAACTCAAAGCTCGCCCCGCCGCGCATTTCTTCGGTGACATCTGTCTGATCGAATATCACTATGCTGCCGACGCTGTCGGTGTCGAATTTCCAAGTGTCCTCGTCGTCTTTGTCAACGCCGCCGACATCCGTGATGTCATAAACGAACAGGGAGACCCGGTCGGGCATTTGCTCGGCGTTTATTTTATACGATACCTTGACCTTATAATCGCCCGCGGGGTCCTTTGTGACATTGATGTCGGTGATCTCAAAATCGCCGCTTTCCTTGTCTATCTCCGGGTCGGACGTGGTTTGAGGCGTCGAAGGCTTGGCCGTCGGAGCATCCGTCGGGGGCGCCGAAGGCTCATCCGTCGGGGGTGCCGTCGGAGCATCCGTCGGGGGCGCCGAAGGCTCATCCGTCGGGGGCGCCGAAGGCTCATCTTTCGGAGGCGTCGAAGGCTCATCCGTCGGGGGCGCCGAAGGCTCATCTTTCGGAGGCGCAGAAGGCTCATCCGTCGGGGGTGCGGACGGCTCATCCGTCGGGGGCGCCGAAGGCTCATCCGTCGGAGGCGCGGAAGGCTCATCCGTCGGCGTGGGCGTCGGTTCCTCTGTCGGCGTGGGCGTAGGCGTCGCTATCGCCGCCGATTTTGCGTCGAATGTTGCCGCTTGGACCGCCTCGGCCGCGGCTATATTGGCGCCGCCGATCTTTGCGACCATAATATGGTCCGCGAGAGCTTTGTCGATCATAAACTCAAATTTCAGCGTGTCGCCCGCGTCGGCCGCCACTTCCATCTGGTCAAAGATGATCAACTTGTCGGCGTTTTCGCTGAACGTCCATTTGTATGTATCTTCTGATTCTTTATCAACGTTTGCATAATCCGTGATATCATAGACAAACAGCGTGACCTGATCGGGCTTGTTTTCGGCCTTCGTTATGCTGAACGAGACCGTCGCCTTGTAATCGCCCGACTCGACTGTTTCTATCTTGATATCGGATATATTGAGGTCGGCGCTTGTTTTGTCGATACCGGGATCGGCTTCCAAAGCCGCGGCTTCGACAAGCTCCTCGACCTCACGCGGCACGGCTGCGCCGCCGCTTCCTATAACGAATGCGGCCGCTTCCCGAGCTTGCTCGTCGGGCTCATCGGCATATGCGATACCGGCGCCGGCGGCTGTCGAGAAAAGCATCAGCACAGCGGTGATAACCGCGCTGAATTTAATAAAACACTTTTTCATTTATCATTTCCTCCTACCAATCTTACGCGTTTACCGATATACCAATACGCGCGACATCGCTCCTTGATAGGTTTGAACAAGGAGTTTGGACGATTCTCCGCCCGAACGGTATGTCAATATATCATCCATTGTACCGCTGTATACCTTGTCTTTTTCGGAATCATACACAATTATCGGCGTGCTCGCGCTGAGATTGAACATCTCGTCGAAATCCGCGCCGTTGTCCCAGCCGACCTTCAGGGCGTAGCCGAGCTTGTCGTTGGCGTAGCATGATATGGTCCTTGTCTGGTACGGATTGAGACGCAGATCCTTGTTGACCACGGCGTCGCTGCCCGCGCGGTCGGCTATAGTCACGAACTCCACCTTGTTGTTGTTCGCGGTGGTTACGCCGATCCTGATGGCGTCGCCGCGCTTTAAGTTATATTGATCAAGGTCCGCGTACTTGTCAACCTCCCACTCGGTGAACGACGTTCCGCTGCTGCACACAAGGAATTTGACCGGATTGCCGTCCTCGTCTATTCCTTCGCGGAACTCGTCGAACATACGCAGCTCGTGGTTCTGCGCCGTTGAGCCGTAGCTGATCTGAGTGTTCACTATGTATTGCTCGTAGAACGGGTCGTCCTGAGTCGTGCGGTAGCTCACCGCGCCGCGGTAGTCCTCCCACTCGCGGAGGGGGCCGACCTTGCATCTCTCATAATCGGTGCCGAAATTCGCCGGGATAAAGAACACCTTTGTGTCCGAGTTGGTCAGCATTTTTGTTCCGATCTTCTGCTGCGCCGCGACATACATGGCCTGGTCGAAGCTCGCCAGATCCTTCTCTATCTCTCTGGTTTTTATCAGAGGATGAGGGGCGCCGTCGTCGGGCTTGGCGAGGTCGATGCGCGACAGCTTGCCGCTGCCGTTCAGCGTGCAGAGCATTATCTGCGGCTTGAAAATGCCGTTTTCGCACATCACGTTGTAGGCCTCGGAAAGGTTTGTGTATACCACGTCGTCGATAACGAGCCTCGGGGCCGCGTCGTAGTCCGCCTGCGTGCCGTCCTCGCGGAGCAGCTTCATGTATAAATAGCTGCCGAGCGAGTCGCTTCCGCCGTCCGCCGCTATAGCGACCGCCACAAACTTGCCCTCGGAGCCCGAATTTGTGGTGACCGCCGCGATATATCCCAGGAAGTCGAGATAGCAGATAACCACGGAGCCCGGCATAAGGCTGCTGCGCAGCGACTCGGAATACAGCTTGTAGACCGCGCCGCCTATCGTCACATAATTGTCCGAGCTGACGTTTTCGACATTTCCCTGAGCCGTCGCCGCGGAAACTATGACCTTAACATATGTTCCGTCCTCCGACTCGAAAACGCTGAGAACGTTGTTTTTTTGGATATCCGTTCTGGGTATCTCGCCGCCCTCGGTGTTTTCTATCCTCAGGACCTCGTAGTCGTTTTCGTTCAGAGAAACGCCGGTGTCCGAGGTCTTGTCGTAATACGTCATGCTTGTGTTGTCGATATTGCCCACGACGATGTTGTAATAGCTTTCTATAAGCACTATGTCGTAAAGCGCGCTGTTTCCGCTCGCTGACAGCGTGACCAGCGTGCGGGGCTTGTTTAACGCTTCCTCAAGACTGATATCCGATATCCTGCCGTTGTATATCACCGCCGCGTTTGAGCCGATGCGCGCGCTGCGCTCGCTCGCGTCCTCGTAGTAGGTCAATATGCCCTTTTGGGCCTCATAGCGCGAGTTCTCGTCGAGCACCAGCGTCAGCGTCCTGCCGAGGCTGTATTCCGACGCCCAGACGATCGTGTTTGACGCGCCTTCCTCGTATATGAACTCAACGTACTTTCCGAGGAACTCCGCGAAATCCCTTGAGCCCGCGTCGTATGTCTTTCCGTCTATCACAACGACGTTTTTGGCGATCGGGCCGCCGTAGATATCCACTCCGCCCGCGGCTGTCATGAGCTTGTTTGCCTCATAGCGCATATTGCGCGTGGCGTACAGCAGTGAATCTCCCTCTTTTTGATAATAATGGCTCATACCGTCGCTGATGGCGCCGAGGTAATAATAGTCGGCCTGCAGAGCGTTGTACATCATCATTATCATTTCATAGAACGTGAGGTTTGTCTCGGTCGAAGCCGCCACGTTGAGGTTCGCGTCGTTCACGGCGCGGCGGATGAACGCCTCGTCGGCGTAGCCGCTGCTTATGAACGGAGCGAGGCCCAGGGTCTTGAGCAGCGTCGTTTGCGCGTCTCTGACCAGGATGGGCTCGTCGGGCTCAAAGCGGTTGCCGCCCGTGCCGTTGAAATACCCCTCCGCGGTGAGCATATTTATCGCCTCATACGCGAAGTGCGTCGTGGGAACGTCGGTGTAATAGACCTTTTGGGCCTTGCCGCCGCTCAGATTCAGCAGCCGCGCGGTGTAGTCCGCGAACTCTCCGCGGGAGACCGCGGCGTTTTGGTCTATATCCTCGGCGCTAAGTCCGGAATCGAGTATCCCGAGACGCGTCATCAGTCCGAAAACGACCTCGTATTGTTTATCCGAATACGGCTGCCGCTGCTGCGCCGCGGGTGCGGCGTCCGCTGCGGGCTGCTCCTCCGCCAGGACCGCGGGAGCCGAAAACGCGATCATCGCGGCGGCGGTAAGCAGACACAGCCATCTGTAAATTCTGTTTTTCATCATTCGTCCTCCTGTCAGGAAATATAATCAAGCGCGTTGAAAACGATCTGCGCCGCCTCGGCTCGGCTCGCGTTTCCGGAGGGGTCAAACATGTTGTCTCCCACTCCGTTGACTATGCCGCCCGCGCTGAGATCGGCGACCGCGTTTTTGGCGTAGATGTCGATTTGGTCCGCGTCATCAAATCCGAGCTCGCCTCGGGGGAGGGTCACGTTGTTTCGGATTATGGCGCGGTATATCAGAACCGCCATATCCTGCCGCGTGATCAGCTCTCCCACGCCGAAGCGGTCCTCCGCCACGCCGTTGACAAGTCCGTTTTCCGCCGCGATCGAAACGTATTTCTCATACCATGCTCCCGACTCGACATCCGCGAATTTTCCGGGCGTGTATGAGAGGGAGCCGCGTCCGGTCGCCTCGACCAGTATCTTGACAAATTCCTCGCGCGTGACATTGTCGAGCGGGGCGAAAATATTATCGCCTTTTCCGTTGATTATTCCCATGTTCGCGAGGGTGGTTATCGCCTCATACGCCCAATCCGCCATGCCCAGATCGCTGAACACGACCCCAAGGGGCTCGGTTTGGTTCGGCGTGCCCGGCGCGTCCTGGCTGTCATACGAGAGCGTGTTTCCGCCGCCCGCTCCGTAGCCGAAGGTGCCGCCGTAGCTGCCGCCTCCGCCGTAGCTGCCGCCGCCTCCGCCGCCGATACCGCCGCCGGTCGTTGAACCGCTCGTTCTCTTGGCGTTTTCATAGGCACTCAGCAGGCTGCTCAGGTCGGAATATCTGCCCGCTATCTTCTGATAGACCATGGTCTCGCCGCTTTGCTTGATATTGGTTATCTCGCTGAAGTCGCTCAGGACCTCTCCTATATTGTTAAGTCCGCCGTGGTACTCCGTGACGGTGAGGATAAGCGCCTCGCCGAGTCGGCTTTGCATATCGCCGAGCGTCTTGAAGCCTCTGCCCTTGATAAGCTCGTTGAGCCTCGCCGCGCCGTTTTCGCCGGTTTGCTCAAACACAAAGTCCGTCCATTTTCCGACGTTTTCGGGGAAGTAGTTAAGCTCCGCGCCGCAAAGGGCCTCCGTGAGGCTGCCGTTCGCGTTCAGCAGAGCGGCGAGCGCCGCCGCGCGCCATATCCGAACCGCCGCGACTCTGTCGGAGGCGCTTAAGCCGCCGTCCTTTATCGTTTGATAAACGATCTCGAGCGCGCTGTCGTCCGACGCGCCCTCGGGAACGCTCTCGTCCATGCCCAGACAGAGCCTGCGCTCGGGCGTGCACGCCGCCTTGAAGCTCTCGAGCGAGCCGAGCGAGGCGTTCACTGCCGCCGCGGCGTCGGCGTAATCCGAGGCCGCGACATAGGTCAGGTCAAAGTCCCGGTCCTCTGCTCCGAACTCGGTGAGCCGCGCGTGTCTGACGCCCGTATCGCCTTGGGGCAGCGCGAGCTCCGCCGTGAAATCCTTTTGTCCCGCGGGCACGTTTATCTGCTCCAAAAGCTCGGTCATCGCCAGATCGTCCTCGGCCTTGTCGGTGAGCTCCGAAAGCTCCGCGCCGCTCTTTAAAACGCGCAGACCCAGGTATGAGGTCTCATCGGAGGCGTCTGTCCTGCCGCTCAGGACGACGCTGCCGTCCGTTCCGCACTCGGCGTCGATTCGCGCGGCCGCCGCGTATGCCGACATCTGCACCATTCCGACGGCCAAAAGTAACGCAATAAGTTTTTTCATATGTGTCTCCTTTCTGCCGGATCGACCGTCGAATTATTTGCTGATCTCCGCTTTTTTGGAGAGCGGGATAATATTGTCGGTATCCTGCCAGATGACCGCCTTGGCCTTGGCCGCGTCTCCTTCCCAAGCGCCCGACTGCTTGAGCACGGCCGCCTGGCCCTCTCCGAGCTCGGCCTGCTTGAGGTATGCCTTTTTCAAAATTCCGGTTTCGCCCAGCTGCTCGAGCAGCAGAGTGTTCTTTCCGGTATTGTGGGCCACGGCCTTTGCCTCAAAGCCGCTGTCGCTCTTTGTAAGGCTCAGATCCGTAGAATAGGATATATCGATATCGTCAATATGGATCAAACCGTTCATTACCATAAAGTCATTCATTTCCGTGACAAACGGCCAATAAGTCCATTTATTGGTTTTATCCTCAGCATCTCTGGTCATTGGCGTACTGCTGTAAGTATAGGTCCGGGATTCGCTGTCGCTGTTGCCTTTTCCTGTGACCTTAGCCTCAAATGTGCGTTTGTCCATGTCTATCAAAGCCTCGTAGTCGTACCATTCACCGTCTTTAACGGTAAGCGCCGTTTCGCCGTTCTTTAACTTTCTGTCATCAGCGACGCTGTTGCTGAGCACGCCGGCTTCTTTACTGGTATTGTTTATAGTCAAAAGCGTTACAACATGAAGTATACTGCCGCTGCGCTCTCTGCCTATTGTTATAAAAGGGTCTCCGGTCGCGCCGGCGGGCCGCATAAACTTAAATTTCACTTTTACAAGTCCTCTGTTCGCGCCTTGGTTATTGATCGGTAATCCCACGCGTTTATATCCGTAGGGGGTTCCGTTGAAAACGCCGACGCCGTCTTTAGCCTCGAACCAACCTTCATCTGCGTCTTGCTCTGTTCCGCCGGTAAAATTCTTGGCCTTCAGGCTCGCGTCCGAAAAGTCCTGATGATAGACGCTCTGCTTCCATTCATCCACGTTGAATTTAAGCTCCGCTGTGTCGTCACCGATATATTTATCGTCTTCGGTCGTGATCTTGGACTTATCTACCTTGATCGTGTATTCCTTACCCGAGATCAGCGTTTCCTTTTCGGGAATATCAAAGGTGCAGCTCATTCCGTCTTCCGCAGGCCTTACGCCCGTGACCGGAGTACTTCCAAAAGTTATCGCTCCGTCTTGTACCTCGGTTACCTTCTGAGCGAAATTCAGCGTCACGGTGTCCGAGTAAATGCTGCAGGTGCCGTAGCTTACATCGCTTGACTTTGCCCCGAAAGTCGGTTGTATAGGCGTGTATAATATCTTTATGTTGTCCACATCCAGCATTTCCGTGATAGAGATGGCGTTTAACGTAAGTTCGGCCGTGGGCCAGTTGGTCCAGCGGCTTTCACCCGAGCTCAAGGCTCCTCCTCCCGCCGGTATACTGTTTGTCGAATATTTTGCCTCACCTTTGGCAGATTTTTCTTGCGTGTCAAGCGGAGTGACCGTGAACGAATACGCGTGGGTATCAAGATCAACGGTTCCGTCGTAGTGGTACCACTTATCATTTGTTATAGTATAGTCGGGACTTACCTTTGTGGCCTTACTCCACAAACCCAAAGTGTATAATCCTCGCGTTATATTCTCCTCGGAATCGTTCGCCTCTATATTTCCGCCTGCTATTCTTTTTCCAATAACATTTATCAACGAAAGTGTCTCATGATTTACGTCGGTTTGACCCAATCCGACAACGCCAATGGCGTTGCTGCCGTTATAAGCGCTCGTCGGCTGAGATGAACTGAAATCAAACACAATATGCACTTTTCCGTGCTTAATGCCCTGGTACTTCGTGTCTAAGTTCCATCCGATCTTGTGCCAGTTCCCATACTTGAACGAACCGTAGTTTCCCTGGTCATCCATTCCGGCATGGTTCTTGCCGTCATGTGTTTCAACACTATAATTCTGAGCAGCGCCATTATTTTCCAAATCTTTAGGGGTCTCATTATGTGTATCAAAATCTTCCTCGAAAATTACGATCTCGCCGCTCGGCTCGGCCGCGAAACTTATTATCGGAAAAGCGGCGATCATCATCGAGAAAACGAGCAGCAGTGCCAATAACTTTGTTTTCATATAAAAAATCTCCTTTCAAAAACTGTTTGATCGTTTATATAATAAATTTATAATTTTCTTGTAATCGTTCGGCTGCCGGGGCTCTTATTCGGGAGCGCTCAAGGTCAGCTCGGACACGGGGCACAGAGGCGACAGATTTTCGCTCCAGACAAAGCCCTTTGCCGAAGCCGCGCCCTCGGCGGCCGCCGCCGAGCTTTTGAGCACCGCGGCCCGGCCCGGCTCCAGTGTTATGTCTTTTATATCCACGCTCGCCGCCGCTCCGTTTTGGTCAAACTGACCGATCAGCAGCGAGGTCTTTCCCGCGCTGTGCGCGACCGCCTTGGCCTCGATGCCGCTCTCGGTCTGCGCAAGTATCGGATCGTCGGCGTAGGATATATCAAGATCGTCTATGCAGAACGCGCCGTTCATTACCATAAAATACTTCATGTCGGTGACATTCGGCCAATAGCCCCAGTTGGCGCCGCCCGACGACGGGGTCGGAGTCATATTCGACGCGCTGTATGTATATACTTTCTTTTCGGTGTCGTTCTTTCCGACTCCCTCGACCTTCGCCTCAAACGAGCGCGTGTCCATATCTATCAAAGCCTCGTAGTCGTACCATTCATCGCGTTTTATCTCAAGCTGTGCGCCGTCGTTTGCCAGCTCGCGGTTCGCGGCATTGCCGTTTTGGCTGAGCACACCCGCGTGATCGTCCGCCTGATCGGCGTCAGAGCCTATCGCCAAAAGCGATATAACGTCCATATGCGCGTTATCGTTGTTTGAGCCTATCGCCACAAACGGGTGCTTATCCGAGACTGTCGGACGCATAAACCTGAATTTTACTTTTACAACTCCTCTGTTCGGATGCTTGCCGCCGAGCGAAAATCCCATACGATTATATTCCAAATTTCCGCCGAAAACACCGTGGCCGTCTTCAACCTTGAACGAAGCTTCGGTAAGCTCTTCATATCTTCCGTTGCTGCAATTATACGCCTTAAGGCCCGCGTCCGAAAAGTCCTGACTGTAGATACTCTGCTCCCAGCCGTCAACGGTGAACTTGATCTCGTCTGTTCCCTCGCCTATCAGCTTTTCAAGCTCGGTGTCTATCTTTGAGTTGTCCACCTTGACCGTGTATTCCGTGCCCGAGATGATCGTCTCGTTTTCGGGAATATCAAAGATATAGCTCTGCCGGTCCTCCGACAGGGTTCCGCCCGTTATCGGAGTTTCCCCAAAGGTCACCGCACCGTCCGCGACGCTCGCGATCGACTGTCCGAAGGTCAGCGCCGCGGTGTCGGAATAAATGCTGCATGTGCCGCCTCCGTCGAAGCTCAGCGTGGTCGGCGGAACTGCGGACGGCTGTATATACGACACCTTTATGTTGTCCACATCAAGCATTTCGGTGATCGAGAAGGAGTTTAACGCAAACTCGGCCGAAGGCCAATTGGACCAGCGCTTCTGACCCGAACTCAAAGCTCCGCCTCCCGCCGGTATGCTGTCTGTCGAATACGACGCCTCGCCTTTTTCGGTTTTTTCGGCCTCGTCAAGCGGCGTTACCGTGAACGAGTACGCGTGAGTGTCGAGGTCAACTGTTCCGTCGTAGCGGTACCACTTGTCCTTGGTCACGCTGTAATCGGGGCTTATCTTCGTGACCGAGGCTTGGTTCCAAAGACCCAGCGTGTATATCTCGCGCTTTATCTCATCCTCGGGGTCGTTCTTCGCAACCACTCCGCCGTTTTTTGCTCCCATAATATTTATCAAAGAGAGCGTCTCATGATTAACGTCGGTTTGGCCCAGTCCGACCAGACCCGTCGCGTTGCTGTCGCAGTAAACGCTCGTAGGCTGAGATGAGCTGAAATCAAACGCGACATGCACCTTTCCGTGCTTGATGCCTTGGTACTTCTCATCTAAGTTCCATCCGATCTTGTGCCAGTTCCCATACTTGAACGAGCCGTAGCTTCCCTGACCCGACATCTCGGAGTGGTTTTCTCCATGTTGTAAAACTTGATAATTTGAATCAGCTTGACCATTTTCCAGGTCTATGGGCGCCCCGTTTGTCTTGTCGTCAAAGTTCTCCTCGAATATCACTTCTTCATCGCCCGCCGCGGCCGCGGCCCGATCGTCCTTCGGCCCGGCCGCAAAGCCGAGCATCGGGAACGCCGCGAGCAGCACAGAAGCCGCGAGCAGCAGTGATAACAGCTTTGTTTTCATGTAAAAGTCTCCTTTCAGACTTGTTATTAAAAACTTTTTTCATTTCCGTCTTTTTTGTTTGTCACTTTATATATATCGGTTCCGCGAGAGGCGCGCCGCCGCTCCACAGGAACAGCTTGGCCGAAACAGCGCCCTCGGGCTTGTTTATATCAAACTCCGAAACGTTTGCCGCGGAGGAGTGTGCTTTGACCTCAAAGCTCCGAACCTCAATACTTAGCGGTCTGCCGCTCTCGTCGGAATAGATAAGATAAACTGCCGCCTCGATATCCTTGTCGCCGATGTTTGACACCGCCGCGCGGACCGACGCTTTGCCGCTCAACTGTTCAAAGCTTTCGACCGGATTCCCGCCTGCCGTAAGCTCTGACAGCGAAGCCGCGAACCTGCCCTCGCGGGTGGTGAGCTCGGTCTCAAAGTCGTTGTACAGCAGGCCGCCGTCCACGTTCGCCGCGTCGCCCGATACATAAAGGCGGTAGGTCGTTTCGGGCGCGAGACCCGAAAAGCTCAATGTGTACACGCGTCCCGTCGCCTCATCGAGCGCTCCCGTATAGCTCACCTCGCTGCCGTTTTGGGTGTTTATAAGCCTTACACTGTCGGGCGTGAGGGTGGTTTGGTCCATGCGCTCGCCGAAGTCAATCGAAAGGGAGCCTGAGGCGGGGTCCACCGCCGAGAGGTCCAGCTGCTCCGTTCCGTCAACGGCGCGCACGGTTATCTTTTTTACCTCGGGTTTTTCGTAATAGCGCGAGATCCTTATGTCGTCGATGTTGGTGGAGCGCCAGAAGCTCAGACTGTCGATATTGGTCACGATAGGCCAATCCTTATACATATAATTGGCGCCCGAGTCTCCCTCGGGAACGCTTCTGAGCGGGATCTCGGCGTATATGTTTTTTTCGCCCTCGTCGGTCTCGACCTTGAGCTTTATGGTGTGCTCGTCAAGGTCCAGAAGCGCCTCGTAGTTGTACCAGCGCTTTGCCGACACTCTGCCGATGCGCCTTGTCGTGTCGGCTTGGGTTCCCGCAGCGTAAAACACTTCGTCGTTCATGCGCACAAGCACCGAGAGCGGGTCTTTTTTGTACTGCTCCTCGGAGCCGTACACGTGTCCGAGACAAACCACGGCGGAATTGTATATCGGCGGTTCGATCAATCGCGAAACATGGTCGTACATAAATCTGAACCGAAGCATCAGCTTTCCGCTCGTGACAGCTTGGAAATTGTAGCCGCCCTTGCCGCCGATGCCCAGGACGCGGGCAAAGCGGTTGCCGTCCTCCTGCGCCACCTCGTATTGGAAATTGGCGTTGCCGAGATCGACAAACGGAGCCGTTGACGAGGCTTCGAAATCCTCCTCAAACACCGTTCTGTAATCGCCGACCTTGATAGTGAAGCTGTGCGCCTCGCCGGGCAGTATCGACGGGTCCTCGGCCAGCACACCCGCCGCGACATCCAAAGCGTGAGTCTCGCCGTAGTTCCACGCGTCCGCTATCGGTATCTCGTATGTCATTTGATCCGAAAGCAGCGTTCCGCTTATGCTCCTGCCGTCCAGAGTGAATTTTCCGTCGAGCGTCGACGCGTCCACGGGGCTGCCGAACTCAAGTCTTACCGCGGTCGTCTTGACGCTGGCTTTTTCCTGCTCCTCGCCGTTTGTGTCAACATAGGCGATCTTTTTGATAACGAGCGGCGCGGCCGCGTATGATACCTTGATATTGTCGATGTCCAGCATCTCTGTGATCGAGATGGCGTTCAGCGCAAGTCCGTCAGACGGCCAGTTGGCCCAGCGCGCCTGACCCGCCGCCGCCGTGCCCATTAGCACGCTCTCGGTCGAATATGACGCCGTTCCTTTTTCGGCCTTTTCCGCCTCGTCAAGAGGCGTCACCGTGAACGAGTACTCGCGGGTCTCGATGTCTATAGTTCCGTCGTAGCGGTACCACTTGTCCTTCGTCACGCTGTAGGCGGGGTTTATCTTCGGGACCGAGCCGTAGCTCCACAAGCCCAGCGTGTAGATCTCGCGCTTTACTTGGTCCTCGGGATCGCCGTCGGCTACAGTGCCGCCGTTTTTGGTTCCCATGATGTTTATCAGGGAAAGCGTCTGCTTGTTTTGCGCGGTCTGGCCCAGTCCCACAACTCCCGTCGCGTTGCTGTCTTTATAGGCGCTCGTGGGCTGCGATGAGCTGAAATCAAACACAATATGCACCTTTCCGTGCTTGACGTTTTGGTACCTTGAGTCAAAATTCCAACCTACCTTGTGCCAGTTCGCGTAGTAGAACGAGCCGTAGTTTCCCTGACCCGCCATCTCGGCGTGGTTGTTGTCGGCGTGCGACAAAACCTGATAGTAGGTATTGACACTGCCGTCCAGGTCCGCGGGCGCCGCGTTGTGAGTGTCGAAATCCTGCTCGAAGATCACGACCTCGCCGCTGTCGTCCGCGGACTCGGCCATGCCGCCGAGGGCTTCATAAGCGGCGGCGGCCGCCTCTTCCGCTGTCGGTTCCGAAAAACTCTCGGAGCCTAAGGCCTCAACGGGAGGAGGCTCTTCCTCCGGCGGGCCCGCCCACGCGGACGGGCCGAGCGTGAATGTCACTGTCATTGCCGTGAGCAAAAGCAGTGACAACAGTTTTTGCTTCATTAACCTCATCCTTTCACTTTTTTATATATTTAATTATTATTTTCCTATTTAATATTATTATTTTTCTGTTTAATATAGGCTTATCACTGCGCGGCGCTGAGCGTCAGCTCCGAAAAGTCGCCGACCAGATATCGGGGCAGCGGCGAGCCTTCGACCTTGAAGGTACCGTCCGACGCCGACACGCTTCCCTCGGAATTGGAATACATGTCGTACATCTCAGCGGTCTCGGCTCCCAGACCTATCGAAAGATTTATCGCGTCCTTTTCTGACCAGTATACCAAGACGTCCTTTCCGTCCGTTTCGCGCTCGAACATGTACGCGTAGCAGTAACCCGACGCCGATTTGTAAAGGCTCTTGTTCAGCGTGCCGACGGCGTTGCCCACCAGCTTGTTATACGCGGCCGTGGCTATCGCTCCGGGATGGGCCGAATACGGCACGAGCTCGTTGTGGTGGTTCACAAGGCCCCAGCGCTGCTCCTGCGTTCCGTCCGCCCAGTGGAGCTCCGGGCCCGTGTTCACATACTGGAAGATATATACCGCCTCTGCCAGCTGCTCGGCCTGAGACGCGGCGTACATCTGCACCATCTGCGCCCCGGCGTGCAGCTCATCGGGCCACAGCCCGCTCTCGGGCCATGCGCTGACGCCCATCTCGGTGAACAGGAACGGCATATCGGGATAGCCGCATTGGGTGTATATTCGGCGCACCGTGCTTATGGTGTTCTTGTATCTCGCCAGGCTGAAATCGCTGTTAAACACGTACGGATGGAAGCTTGCCACATCCATATAGTCGCCCGCTCCCGCGTTGAGCGCGGCTCGGGTAAAGTCGGCGCCCGTGTTGGCTATCGCCATGCCGACGACTTTCGCGTCGGGGTCGTTTTGCTTGATTATCGGATAAACCTTTTTGAGCAGAGCCGCGTACTGCTCGGGCGAAGCTTTCAGATAGTTGAAGTTCTCGCCGTTGGGCTCGTTCCATACCTCGTAGTACTTGACCTTGCCCTTGAACTTTTTGGTTATCCAGTCCACGTAGTCGAGGAACCTTTCCTCGTATCCCGGGAACAGGCTGTTGTCGGGCAGTATCTTTTCGGTGTTGTATCCGGGCGTATATATCGAATTGCCGTAGCACAGTATCATCAGCATATCCATGCCGTTGTCTGTTATCGGAGAGACTATGTCGCCCATGGACGGCAGGCCGAAGACGCCCTCGGTCTTCTCAACGTTCTTCCAGCGGTACTCGTCGCGGTCGCCCGTGAGGCCCGCCTCCTTAAAGAGTCCGGCCTCGAGCGCCGCGTCTCCCTGCGGCCTGCCCAGCTGGTCAAAGTCTCCGTGATGAGAGTTGGTCTTGAGGAAGCGATTGCCTTCCTCGCCGTCCTTAAATTTGTTCATCACCGAGAAATCGTAGCTCACCTCGCCGGTGTCGGTCTCTATCTCCATGCCTCTGTATTTTCCCCGCGTTTTGAACCGCGTCTCAAGACGGTACAGACCGTAGCGGCTCACATCGACGGCGATCTCGTTTTTCACGGTCTCGCCCGCCGCCACAGAGAAACTCAGCGTGTTTTCGTCGCTAAGCGGATTGCCGTCATAGTCAAGCACCCGATACGACAGCTCGCACTCGGCTTGGTCCTCCAGCGTGTTTTTCGCGTTAAGCGAGAACGTCTTGGGGTCGTCTCCGCCGAATATATTGCCCGTATGGCCCGACGCGACCTCAAGCTCCACAGGCTCGCGGGGCGCGACCTCCTCTATCCTTATCCACTGTATGTACACTGCCTCGGGCGTGAGCGCCATCATGTTATACAGCCAGCCCGCGAGCATGAGGTCGCTGTTTCTCGCGCTCTTGTTTTCAAAAGTAATATCATCCAAATAGAAGGTGTGTTCCTTCCACTCGCGCGTGTCGGTCATGTCGCAGCGGGGTGTCTCGTCGACGGTGTTGTATCTGAAGCCGAACCAGCCGTGTCCCTCGTCGTAATACCGAACCGTGATCGCGAAATGCTTCACCTCGCCGGGCGGGAAAAGCCCGTCCGTCACGTTGATCGCCATGTAGTTGGGGCCGCCGCCGTTTTGGCCGAGCTTGAGCACCCGCACTCCGTCGCGGGTCTCGTACACATCGCTTCCCTCGACCGGCGTCAAGGCGGTAATGTTAACGTTCGGCGTTCCGTCGAACGACACCTGCGCGTAGAGCGCGTCCGCGAAATCGGCTTCGGCGCCGCCGTCGGGCAGTCCGCTTTCCGTCTCCCATCCGACCGCCGTATTCCAGCCGCTCTCGGTCTTTTTGATCAAAACGGGCGACTTGAGCGGCTCGAGGGTTTCCATATCCAGAACCATCGCCTTTATCCGCGCCGCCTCGGGTTCGGGGGCTATCACCGCCCGCACACGCGCCGCAGCCGCGCCCGAACTCTGCTCCTTTTCGGCTATGTCGTAACCGAGCAGGACCGAGCCGTCCTCGTTATACTGCGCCACCGCCAAGCGGACGCCGTCTCCGGAGCCGCTCGGGACGTTGGACACAAATTCAAGGCTCGCGTCCGCGCCCGTTGACGCGAGCTCGATCGCGTCGCAAGTGCTTATCGACAGATCGTCCATGTCCATCGGCCGCAGCACAGCTATCTCCCGAAAATCGTTTACGACGGGCCAATCGACAAACTGAGTGTCCGCCGAGCGCGAGGCCGTGGGGATCTCCGCCGTGCAGCTGCCCACCGCGGCGCCCGACTCGTCCGTGACGCGCGCCGTTATGCGTCTCGCGTCAAGATTCAGGACCGCGTCGTATGTGTACCATGTCTCCGCGCTGATCCGGGCGGTATTGCCCGCGGGGTCCTTCATCAAAAATCTGTCGTCGCCGCTGTGTCCGCCCATCAGCAGGCTGCCGTCCGCGTCGGTATCCAGCACGGACAGCCATCTGTCCCATGTGACCTCGCTGCCCATGGTTACCCTGACGGTCGAACCCGAGCGCCCGCGGAACTTGAAGTGTACCCTGAGCAGTCCGCCCGTGACGGGCGACCCCTCCGCGAACGAGTATCCGTACCGACGGGAGTTGGTGGCGATGTCGGAATGGAAATTTCCGTACAGCCTGCCGTTTTCGGACATAACTCTGTATTTTCCTATATCGTTTGGGGGAATTATTTCATAGTCCCCCGCCAAATTCGTAAATTCCTTAAGCTCGTTGCGGCCGTCGCAGTCGAACTTTTCAACAAAATCAACATAAGAGTCGCGCGTCGCCTTGTCAAGATCCGGAACGCTTACACGAATATTGTCAATATCCAGCATTTCCGTGACCGAGAAGGAGTTTAGCACAAACTCGGCCGAGGGCCAGCCGGCCCAGCGCTTCTGACCCGAATTTGCGGCTCCGCCCCCTGCGGGCACGCTGCTTATCGAGTATCTCGCCTCGCCTTTTTGGGTTTTTTCGGTCTCGTCGAGCGGCGCCACCGTGAACGAGTACGCGCGCGTGTCAAGGTCAACTGTTCCGTCGTAGCGGTACCACTTGTCCTTGGTCACGCTGTAATCGGGCTTGACCTTCGGGGTCGAGGCGTAGCTCCACACGCCCAGCGTGTATATCTCGCGCTTTATCTCATCCTCGGGGTCGTTCTTCACAACCGCTCCGCCGTTTTTTGTTCCCATGATATTTATCAAGGACAGCGTCTCATGGTTAACGTCGGTCTGACCCAGGCCGACCAGACCCGTCGCGTTGCTGTCGCAGTAAACGCTCGTCGGCTGCGATGAGCTGAAATCAAACGTGATATGCACCTTTCCGTGCTTGATGCCTTGGTACTTCTCGTTTATGTTCCATCCGATCTTGTGCCAGTTCCCATACTTGAACGAGCCGTAGCTTCCCTGACCCGACATCTCGGTGTGGTTTTCTCCATGTTGTAAAACTTTATAATTTGAATCAACTTGACCATTTTCCAGGTCTATGGGCGCCCCGTTTGTCTTGTCGTCAAAGTTCTCCTCGAATATCACGATTTCATCATCCGCCGAGGCCGCGGCACGGCCGTCGTTCGGCTCAGCCGCGGCGCCGACGATCGGGATCGAAGCAAGCGTCACCGCGAAAGCGAGCAGCAGTGATAACAGTTTTGTTTTCATAATTGATTGTCTCCCTTCTCGGGTCTCGGTCCGGCTGTTATTCGGTCTATTTGCCGACCAGCGTCATTGTGCTGAATTTTTCCGGAGATTTGTTGTGCGCGATTCCCTCGCAGAACCTCATAAAGCTTCTGCCCTGTCCGTCGTTGTCGTTGAGCAACATTCCCAGGTGCATCACGTCGCCCGATTTTACCGAGCGTATTTCTCCCAGGATCTCCGACCACGGGATCGCCGCGCGATATATCCATTTTCCGTCGATCTGCTCGATATTCACGTCGCCCTTTGCCTCGCCGACCGGCAGATCTTCAAACTGGCTCACATTGCGGTACAGATTTCCCGAACCGTCCGCCCCGCGATAGATCGCGAGCTCGGTAAATGTGAGAACATTGTTGTTGCCCTCGACCAGTTTGCTTGAGTCGGTATCGTTTCTGATGCCGAACTGTATTCCGTCTCCCTGCCAGCTGTTCACGCCCTCATACGGGTTATAGAACACGTCGTCGGTGACCTCCGCCAACAGATAGAGATTTTTCTCGTCCCAGAGCATCGTCGCTTCCATCGACGCTTCCTCGGGGCCGCTCCAGCCGCTGTATTCACTCGCGGCGTAGGCGTCCTTGGCTCCGACCCAATCGCTGCCCGTCCAATCCTTGCGGCTGTATTCGCCGCGTATCGGCGGCGGGGTGCTCGTGTAGGCGCAGTTGAAGTCGGGCGTTACCAGAACGTTCTCGGTGCCCGGGCCCGTGCTTTCGAAATCATACCGCACATCAAGCTCCATAACGCTCTTGCTGTGCGAGACCGGCAGATTGTATTTCAGCTGCACCGTGTCTCCGGACTTGAGCCCGATGACCGACGCGGACTGCTTGGTGCCGCCTATGTCGGTGAAATCGACTGTGACGCTTCCGTTCAGCTCGTATCCCAGCGTGGCGTTTAAAACGTTGAGCGTCAGCACGTCTCTGCCCGTTACCTTGGCGCTGTGCTGCGTGACGCTCGCACTGAGCTTTATGGGGCGTTCCGTTTCTATCACATGGTTTAATCCGTAATATACCATCTTGCCTCCGTCAAACAGTTTCACCGCCACGCGTTCCTCCTGATTGAACTCGTCGCCTATCTTAAAGTTTACCGTCGTTTTGCCGGGCTCGGACGCTCCGGTGCCGGTCGGCTCCACGTTCTTGTCGGAGTCGGTCTCCGCGCTGAGGGTCCTGCCCGCAGCGTCGCTGTATTGAAGCGACAGGTCCTCGCCCTTCATGGCGGAAACGCGTCCGCCGTTGCTCGTGATAACTTCATCGGTGAATTCAAGCTCCGAAAAATCTCCCACAAGATAGACCGGCTCAAACGACGACGTCACCGAAAATACGCCGTTGTCGGCATGGAGCGTTCCCTCTGAGTTTGAGAACATGTCGTAGACCTCCGCTGTGTCCGCGCCCAATTTGAGGCCGATATTATCGCCCCCGAGCTCGGTCCAGAAAATCAGAACGTCCTTTCCGTCCTTTTCGCGCTTGAACTGATAGGCATAGGTGCGTTTTCCGCTGTCGCTCAGACGCGTCTTGTAAGTCACGGGCTGCGCGTTGCCGATCAGCTTGTTGTACGCGGCCGTGGCGATCGCTCCGGGATGCGCCGAGTAGGGCACGCGCTCGTTGTAGTGGTTCACAAGGCCCCAGCGCTGCTCCTGTGTTCCCTCCGCCCAGTGGACCCCGACGCCCTCGTTTACATACTGGAATATGTAAAACGCTTCCGCCAGAGACTCGCCCTGGGTAATGGTATACATCTGCGTGATCTGCGCAGCCGCGGCATAGTCGTTGGGCCACAGCCCGCTTTCGGGCCACGCGCAGATACCCACCTCGGTGAGCAGGAACGGCATATCGGGATAGCCGCATTCGGTATATACGTCGCGGACAGAGCCTATGATGCCCTTATAGCGGTCCCCGTTGAAATCCATATTAAACACGTACGGGTGGAAGCTGGCCATATCCATATAGTCGCCCGCTCCCGCCTTAAGCGCGGCGCGGGTAAACTCAACGCCCGCGATCGCTATCGACATACCTACCACAATGGCGTCAGGGTCGTTTTTCTTGACCACCGGATACACCTTTTTGAGCATTGCAGCGTACTGCTCGGGCGACGCGCCCAAATAGTTGAAGTTGGGTATGCCGTTGGGCTCGTTCCAAAATTCGTAGTACTTGACCTTGCCTTTAAATTTCTTGGTGATCCAGTCCACGTAGTCGAGAAATCTTTCCTCATATCCCGGGAACAGACTGTTGTCCGGGAATATTTTCTCGGTATTGTATCCGGGCGTGTACTGCGTGTTTCCGTAGCACAGTATCATCAACATATCCATGTCGCTGTCAACTATCGGAGAAACAATATCGCCCATGGCGGGCACATTAAGACTGCCCTTGCTCAGCTCCACGTTGTTCCAGCGGTACTCATCGCGGTCGCCCGTGAGACCCGCCTCCTTAAAGAGGCTCGCTTCAAGGGCCGTGTCGCCGCGCGGATTGCCGAACGTGTCAAAGTCTCCGTGATGAGAGTTGGTCTTGAGGAAGCGATTGCCTTCCTCGCCGTCCTTAAATTTGTTCATCACCGAGAAATCGTAGCACACCTCGCCGGTGTCGGTCTCTATATCCCTGCCTTTATATTTTCCGCGGGTCTTGAGCCGCGTCTTCAGCCGATACAGCCCGTAGCGGCTCACATCGGCGGTGATCTCGTTCTTCACGGTCTCGCCCGCCGCCGCCGAAAAGCTTATTGATTTTTCATCGCTCATCACCTTGCCGTCATAATCCAGCACCTGATAAGAAAGCTCGCACTCCGCTTTATCCTCAAGCGTGTTTTTCGCGTTTAATATCAGGGTCTTGGGATCGTCGCCGCCGAATATGTTGCCCGTGTGGGCCGACGTCACGTCAAGCTGCACCGGGTCCTGAGGATAGCTCTCCTCGATCTTTATCCACTGTATATACACAGCCTCGGGCGTGAGCGCCATCATGTTATAGAGCCAGCCCGCAAGCATGATATCGCTGTTTCGCGCGCTCTTGTTTTCAAAAGTAATGTTGTCGATATAGAAGGTGTGCTCCTTCCAGGTGCGCGTGTCCGTCATAGCCCAGCTCGGCGTCTCGGTGACGGTTTGGTTATAGCGGAAGCCGAACCATCCGTGTCCCTCGTCGTAATACCGAACCGTGACCGCGAAATATTTCGTCGTGTCGGGCGGGAAAAGCCCGTCCTCAACATCGATCGCCATGTAGTTGGGGCCGCCTCCGTTTTGGCCGAGCTTGAGCACCCGCACTCCGTCGCGTATCTCATACACATCGTTTCCCTCGACCGGCGTCAAGCCGCTGATATGGACATTTTTGCCGCCGTCGAACGAAACCAAAGCATAGCCGCTCTGCTCGTCCTGTTCCGCGGCATAGGCCATACACGGGAAAACCGCCGCTATCATACACAAAGCCGAAAGAAAGCTTATTATTCTTTTTATTGATCTGTATTTTATTGATCTGTATTTTATCATTGTTTATCACCCCTTGATTCCGCTCATACTTACGCCGCCCATGATCTGACGCGAGAAAATGCAGTAGAACAATCCCGGCGGTATCACGGTCAGCATAATAACCAGCATTGCGTCAAGCTCCGTCAAAGGAAGCGAGCCCGACGATATATGATAGAGCAGAATAGAAATCGTTTCCTTTTCGGTGGAGCCGAGGATCAGGTAAGGCCACATAAAATCCTTCCACATGCCCATTACGCAAAAGATGGCTTCCACCACAATAATGGGCTTTGAAAGCGGGAGTATTATCTTGAAAAATATTCCCAGCGTGGAGCAGCCGTCCATTCTGGCCGACTCGATATAGTCCATGGGTATGCCGTTAAAGAAGTTGCGGAACAGCATAACGGTAAAGGCTTTGCAGCCGACCAGCATCCACAGCGGCAAATACGAGCCGGTCAAATTCACATGTATCAACGGCATATCCACAAACGTCATATACAGCGGGACCATGCTTATGCCGGGCAGCAGCATGGTGCCGAATATAAGCGTTTCGAGCAATTTCGAGCCGAGAGGCTTCACCCTCGAGAGGACATATCCGCATAATCCGTTGATAACGATATCAAACACCAATCCTCCCAGTATCAAAAAGACCGTGCTTTTAAAATATCTGAAAAAATTCAGTTTGCTCCATATGTTCGCGATCTTTTTAAAATCAAATTCCGCCGGGAGCAGTGTCGGCGGCACGCTGTAAAACTCCGCCTGCGTTTTGAAACCGGAAACAGCCACCCAGATGATCGGCAGCACACACACGAGGCTCAGCAAGATAAGCAGTCCCGCCATTATGCCGTAGATCAGCTTGTATCTGCCGTAGCGCAGATCCATAAAGTTCAGCAGTCCGTTTGTTTTATTTGAGATCTTCTTCATGTCATGCCCTCCCCGCTAATCATTTATCTTTTTATCCAGTTTGAAATACAAAAACGTGAGCGGGATCAGGATCAAAAACATCAGCACGCCGAGCGCCATTGACTTGTCAAACTGTCCGTATTTAAACGCGTAGAAGTAGTTGGTCAGACCGAGAGAGAGCGACGCTCCGTCGGGACCGCCGCCGGTCATTACCAGCGGCTGTTCCGTGATCTGGAATATGCCTATGATCTGCTGTATTCCCAGAAGCAGCAATATGCCGCGCATATGCGGGAACAATATGTGCCACAGCCTGGACCAAAATCCCGAGCCGTCGATCCTCGACGCCTCGTAAAGGCTTTGATCCACGCCCTGCAGCGCCGCCAGGTACATGATCACGCTCGTGCCGAAGCTCTGCCATGTCATGGCTATGATGATCAGCGGTATCGTGAGCGACGGATTGCTGAGCCATTGCTTCGGGTCTATTCCGACATAATAGAGTATCGTGTTGAGCAAACCGCCCGAGCCGTCCAGATACATCATTTTCCAAATCAGGCAGGTAGCCACCGTCGGCACGATAACGGGCAGATACGTCGTGATCTTAAAACAGCTCTGAGCGTGTATCATCTCATTTATCATGATAGCCGTGAAAAACGGCAGCGGAAGGCCGATCACCAAAGACCAAAGCACATACTGCACGGTATTTATCAGCGTTTTCAGAAATGCCGAATCGGTCAGCACGTCTTTAAAATTTTTCAGCCCGATAAATTGCGTCGCTTCCATTCCCTGCAGTCTGAAAAACGCGCCGTAAAACGCCACGCACACGGGTCTCCAAACCACCAGCACAAACAACAGCAGAGACGGCAGCAGCAAGAGCCATCCGGAAAAGTTCTTTGATATTATTCGATTGACTCTTGATTTTCTTTTATTCTCTTTGCTTAACGCTTTCATAAACCGCTCCTTTCAAATGTCTCCGGATAATTTGTGAACAACGAAATTTAATCCATTTTATCCAGGAAATTTGCCTGGAAGTCTTCCTGAGCTTTTTTGCTTATTTCCTCAAGATTCACGTTCTGATCCGTCAATATCCGCTGCACAACGCCGTCAAGCACGCTGTAAAGCTGCTGCGCGCAAGCCTCGGGCTCCGTTCTGAGCTCAATGCCGTCGCGGTTGTATTCCTCAAAGTCCTTTATATTCATATTTACATAAGGCGCCGACGCCTCCTCAACGATCGCCGCGCGCTCCGGGCTTATCCACGGGGTGAACAGCTCTCGGGGGAATACGCAGTATCCCGACTCGTTAAACGACTGACACTGCTTGGCGTAGCCTTCCTTGTCAACATCCGCGGTAAACTGCTCGCTGAGCGCGATCCAATCGAGGGCGAGATCCTTTTGCTCCTCGGAGAGTCCCTGCGCGAACATAAACAGCGAACCGCCCAGCATAGCGTATCTTCCTCCGTCGCCGGCGGGCATCTTGGCCATCGCAATGTTGTCTTTTGCCATGCCGCAGGTCGTTACCTGCTTGTTGCACCAATCACTGTTGCCGATGACCATCGCGGCTCTGTCGGAGCCGAGCTGCATCTGCATCTCGGTGGCGTCAACTACCGTGTTGTCCTGCAGAACGTTTTTGTTCCATTTCATATCATAGAGCCATTCGAGCGTCTTATGGAATTCCGGAGTGTCAAACGTTGCCGTCCAGCTTCCGTCATCATTCTGCTTTTCAAATTCCACGCCGAAATTGTACGCGATGCATGTGAGTATCCAGCCTCCGACATTATTCGTGCTCGGCATACAAAAGCCCGCGGCGCCTGTTTTTTCTTTAATGATCTGCGCGTATTCGGTCAGCTGCTCAAAATTCTCGGGGAATTTCACCGTTCCGTCCTCATTTACCAGACCCGCTTGAGCAAACAGCTTTTTGTTGACCATAAGTCCCATCATATAAGCCACCCTCGGCAGGCAATACACATTGCCGTCTTCATCGGAGCACATCGCCATCATCTCGGGATCCAGCGCGTCAAGCAGGCCTTTGCGCTTGGCGGCCTCGGTCATATCCGAGGCGTAACCGTTCCTGATAACCGTCTTCACTTCGGTATAGGGAAGATTGTAAATAATGTCGGGCAGCTGTTTTGCCGCCGCCTTGGCCGCGAACGTCTTTACGTCAAACGCGTAATTGTCCGTCTTCATCTCAAGCTCAGGATGCTCCTGCTCAAACTGCTGCTTGAATTCGGTCTTGACCTGAAGCTCTCTTTCCTGCGCCTCGGTCGGCCAGTTTCCGACGGTGAGGCTCACCTTTCCGCTGTCTTTTTGTCCGCCGCAGCCCGCAAGCATGGCCGTCAACAAAAACAACGCCGTTACCAATGCTGTGATTTTTACTCTTTTTTTCATTTTTGACCCTCTTTTCTTTTAAGATATATTTCAAAATATTTATTTTATCGTGATCGTGCGCGGAGCATTTCCGCATTTACCTATTGTTGATATCCGTTATATCGCGTACCGTATCCGGTTCGGCTTGACACAAATTTGTTTAAAATGATTTTTATATTTTTATAGTGTTAATTTTATCTTTATATTTTCGGTTATTTTCCACATTTTGCCTTCAAAAAATGCTCCTTCTCTATGTTATATTATACATATTCCAACGTGGTTTACAAGAACCATTTGTCCTCAAAAATTATATTTTCTTCCTGAAAAAAATCCGATTTTTCCATCTCGTTTACCGCGCCTTCCGGGCGCCCGCAAATCGGCGGGATCTAAATTTTGAAACAAGGAAAAAAATATAATTTTTAGTGACAAATGTAGATTACAAAAAATATTTTTTCCTGATATAATCTAAAATACCGAAAACGAATCGGTCTGTGAGTGCTTGAGGAATTTATCGCGCGGGAAAACAAACCGTCTGAGAGGTGATTTTTATGAACAGCTCCGCGGAACAAAATAAAAAACCAAAATACATTGATGAAAATTTCAGAAAAAAATATGTTGATCTGACAGACGTTTCATTCAGGGAATGTTTCGGCGAGCCGTTTTGTCTGCACGGACTTTTTAAGCCGCAAAGCCTTAAAGAATTCCGACGCATGCCTCGGGAATTTGAGACCTGCGCGCAGCTGAACGAGGCCGCCCGCCTGCTGATACGGCAGACAGCCGGCGCCCGTCTGCGGTTTTGCACCGATTCGCCGCAAATCGCCGTATCTGTTATTTTAAGCGGCGGCGATCCCGTGTTCCCGCATATACCTGCGACGGGCAGCCACGGTTTTGATATGTACTCAAGACCCGCGGGCTCGCGTCTCGCGCCCGTTTACGCGGCTTGCTTTATTCCGCATTTTGAGGACGACGGGGTGAGCTACAGCGGCGCGCACGTTTTCCCGACCTCGGCCATGCGAGAGATAACGATCCACTTTCCTCTGTTCGCGGAAGTGAAAGAACTGTACATCGGCTTAAACGATAAAGCGGCGGTCCTGCCGCCCTCACCCTACGCGGTCGAAAAGCCCGTCGTGTTTTACGGCTCATCCATCACGCAGGGCGGGTGCGCGTCGCGGCCGGGCAACTGCTACAGCGCGGTTCTGTCGCGGCGCCTTGACTTTGATTATATAAATCTCGGATTTTCGGGCAGCGCCCGCGGCGATCGGGCGGCCGCGGAATATATATCAGAGCTGCCCATGAGCGCTTTTGTGCTCGATTACGACCACAACGCCGTGACCGACGATATGCTGCGCGAGACGCACCACGCGTTTTACAAAGCCGTGCGCGAAAAAAATCCGTCTTTGCCCATAATCATGATGAGCGCGCCCGTTCCTTCTCCCGCGCGGATCGTATACAAACCCGACAGAAGCATGGAAAACTCGCGGCGGATCATAATCGAAAGCTTCCTCAAGGGAAAACAAAGCGGCGACAAAAATCTGTACTTCATTGACGGAGAGTCGCTGCTCGGCGCGGCCGAAGCGGAGGATTGCCTTGTCGACCACGTTCATCCCACGGACCTGGGTTTTCGGCACATGGCAGACCGGATCGAGCCGGTGCTCAAAAAAGTTCTTTATGAAATATGAAATATGAAATATAAAAATATAACTCGAAAATAACCGTTGTCAATATATCAGCATCGATCAAACTCTTGCTGTTTGGAGGGAAAACATTGAATACTATTTTGCTGTTGATAATAATTCTGGGCATGGCGGCGCAAAACGTGCTGAAAAAGGCCTATGACGTGCGGACCAACCAAAAAGGCGTGTTCGTATTCAACGCCGCGACTATCCTTGCCGCCACGCTCTTTTTCGTTGTGACAAACGGAGCGCATTTTGACTTTGAGGTCGGCGTTCTGCCCTACGCCGCGGGTTTTGCCGCCTCGTACGCGCTGAACGGAATATGCTTCGTTTACGCCATAGGCTGCGGATCGCTTTCGCTCACCTCGCTTGTGACCTCATATTCGCTGATGGTCCCCACTCTCTACGGACTGATCTTCCTGCACGAAAAAGCCGGGATATACTTTTATATCGGTCTGGCGATGCTCGCCGTATCGCTTATGCTGATCAATTATTCCAAATACGACACGAAAATTTCCGCAAAATGGCTTATACTGAGTTTTTTGTCCTTTTTGGGCAACGGCCTTTGCTGCACGATTCAAAAAGCGGAGCAGCTCGCCTTTAACGGCGGATACAAAAACGAGTTTATGATCCTCGCGCTTTTGATCGCGTTTATCGCGACGGGGCTCGTCGCCTGCGCGAAGGAACGCGGGGAATTTAAGCTTTCAATTAAAAAAGGCGCCCTTCTCGCGCTGGTCTGCGGCGCGGCAAACGGCCTCGTGAACCTTTTGGTCATGATCCTGTCCGCCGCCATGTCGGTCTCGGTAATGTTCCCGTTGATCTCGGCGGGCGGCATAGTGGTAACCTTTCTTATATCGTTCTTTATTTATCGCGAAAATCTTTCAAAAAAGCAATACGCGGGGCTTGCCGTCGGCATTTTGGCGATTTTGTTCTTAAGCATTTGACCCCGCCGCTCATATATTTTTACTCGAGCGCGTTTTCCTTGCGGTATTTGAGCGGCGTGACCCCCGTCTTGATCTTGAACAGTCTGCAAAAATACGGATAATTCCAGTTGCTCACCGTCTCGCACACCTGCGATACAGTCATGTCCTTGTCGCTGAGCATACGCTTGGCCTCGTTGATGCGCGTGTTGGTGATATACTCGTTCACGCTGCAGTGAAAGCTGTTGTGGAACAGTTTGTAAAGCACGTTTTTGGAGACGCACAGCTCTTTGCAGAGGCTGTCCACCGACAGGTCGCTGCTCAGATTTTCCATCAAATATTTTTTGACCTGCAATTCAAAAAAATTCTGCTCGAGATAAACCATATCGCGGCTTATGATATAATTTACAAGCATGGCCGCGAGGTTAGCCACGCTCTGTATCTGTTCGTCGTTGTAAAAAGCAAGCCTGTTCCAATGCTTTTTCAGCGTCGACTTTTTTATGTCGGTCGACTTAATGCGCGCATAGACCTTTTCAAAATCCATGCTGCTGCGTATTCTGCCCATAATTATGTAGCCCACGATGTTTTCGCCGTACACGATCGGGAACGCGTAATCCACAAGTCCGGCATGACATATGTGCCTCTGAGCGCACTTATCCTTCTCGCAGCGGCGCAGTATCTCCTCGTCCGAGCACAGGCAGTCCTCTTGGCACCCGTTTTGCTGGATGTAACTGCAAAAATTGACTTCGGATTCGACATATCTGGCGACAAAATTGAACTCTGTGTCAAGCACGCCGAGCTGTATTTTTGTGATGTTGTAAAAATCTCGGACTATGTTGTTAAGCTGTTCTTTTCTGTATAATATTTCCATGAGCTCATCCCCTCGATTTTATTCTAATAAAATTCTGTAAAAATGTCAATATGTATTTTAAACAAGGAAAATTTTATAATTTTTTATTACGATATGGACTTGAATATTATCCGGGCAAGTGTATAATATGAGCAGACGGATCAAAACAACTGTGAAAACTACGGAGGACTGTCATGTATAAAATAAACGTACCGATCAGCATTGACACATATCTGCGCTCGGACAAAGACGAGCTTTTGAAGAGACTGCGCGAAACAGACGCGGAAAGGGTCTTTGTGACCATCGCCAAGCCCGGCGAACGCTCCGAGAAATTCGCCGTATTTAAAGAGATCATCGACTTTCTGCACGGCAGCGGATACGAGGTCGGCGCCTGGCTGTGGTCGTTCGAAGCCACGGACGAGAAGCCCTACACTCATACAATGCGCTGGGCAAACGGCGATACCGCTCCGTCTGTCATATGTCCGTCGGACGACGCGTACCGCGCCTGGCTCGGCGAGTATCTGCGGGAACTGGCGGAGCTCGGACCCGACTTGATAATGCTCGACGACGACCTGCGCTACGGCTTTGTGAGGAACAAATTCGGCTGTCTGTGCGAAAATCATTTGGATAAAATTTCCGAGATCCTCGGCGAACGCGTCACCGCCGAACAGATGAGGGAAAAGCTTCTTCGCGGGGGTCGAAACCGCTATCGCGACGCTTTTATCGCCGCGAACGGCTACTGGCTGGAGCGGTTCGTCCGCGAGATGCGCGAAGCGATAGACAAGGCGGACCCGAACGTCCGTTTCGGTCAATGCAGCTGCATGACCTCATGGGATATCGACGGCACGACGCCCGACCGCATAAGCCGCATTATGGCGGGCGGCACCAAACCGTTTTACCGCTTGATAGGCGCGCCGTACTGGGCGGCGCTGTCGCACCTGTGGGGGCAGCGGCTCCAGGACGTGATCGAGCTGAGCCGTATGGAAAAAAGCCGAAACCTCGATCCGGAGATAGAAATTTTCTGCGAGGGAGACGTTTATCCCCGCCCCAGATGGCACGTGCCCGCGGCGTATCTTGAAGGCTTTGACACGGCTGTGCGCGCCGCGAACTGCACGGACGGCATTTTGAAATACATGTTTGACTATACCTCGGGCGTCGGCTATGAACCCGGGTATATGCGGCGGCACCGAGGCAGCAAAGAGCTTTACTCCCTGCTGGACAAATATTTCGCGCCGAAAACATCCCGCGGCGTGCGCGTCTACGAATCGCAGCAAAAATACGCTACGCAGGAGATCTACGAGCGCATGGAGTATGACTGCGCGATCGAGAACATATTTTTCTCGCCCGCGGCGCAGATGCTCGCCTGCAGCGCGATACCCACGGTATATGAGGGCACGGGGATATGCGGCATAGTGTTCGGCGAAAGCGCGCGCAGTCTGCCTCTTTCCGCCGCCGATAACGGCCTTATATTGGACATCGAAGCGGCAGAGCTTCTGCATCGGCGCGGTATAGACACGGGCATAGCCGACATCGGAGACGAGATCAGCGTCACCGAGGAGCACTTTTTCGCGGAGGACGAATACGTTTCTCTGTACGGCGGCGCAAAAGCGCGGCGCATCACGTTAAAAGACGGGGCCGAGCCTCAAAGCGAGTTTATCTCAAGCGGCGGCACCGAGACGGCGTCGTATTTCTACGAAAACAAAAACGGTCAGCGCTTTTTGGTTTTCGCGTTTGAGGGATATTTTTCAGCGGAAAGCCTCAGGCGGCAATACACCAGAGCGCGTCAGTTAGCGGGCGCGGTCCGATACCTTTCGGGTAAAGATCTGCCCGCCGCCGCCAAAGTTGACGCCCCCGACCTTTATATGCAGTGCAAGGAAAAAGACGGCGAGCTCGCCGTGGGCTTATGGAACTTCTGCGTGGACAGCGTTCTCTCGCCCGAGATCCGTCTGACGGAACAGTATTCCGACATAACATTTATAAACTGCGGCGGCAATATGTCGGGCAACAGGGTCACTCTTTCCGATATACCCCCGTTCGGCTTCGCCGGCTTTAATGTGAAAATATAAATTTTAAGAAAAAAACTCATTAACATGTAACCCCCCTTAAAGCAAAAGACGCAGATCCCAAGATCCGCGCCTTTTGTTTTTGCATGATTTATATAAGCTCCGCAATAAACCGCAAGGTCATATCCTCAAAATCGGGAAGGTTCCCATGTCCGCAGTCGGGATAAATAAATATCTGTTTTTCCGACACTATCTTGTTATAAGCCGCAAAAACGGATGACGGCGGGCAAATGTTGTCCATCAGCCCGGTGCCGAACAAGACGTCTCCGCGTATCCGATCCGCAAAATTCTGAATGTCTATGTAGCCCAGCTTGGTAAACGTTTCCTCCTCACGCTCATGTCTGGGGTCAAATAAAAGGAAGTATTCCTTAAGCTCCGAATAAGCCGGCATTGTTATATTCAAATCCCAAACGCGCTTATAGTCGCTGAGGAACGGGCACAGCACCGAAGCTTTTTTAATAATATTGGGCGCGAGCGCGGCGCACGCCATGGCAAGGCCGCCTCCTTGAGAGCCGCCGTAAGCCGCCACGCGGTCTTCGTCCACGTCCTCCATATCGGCCACTATCTTGGCGAGCAGTGCTGTGTCCAGAAATACATTGCGAAAATACAAATTATGCGGGTCGGGCTCGTCTATACCGCGGATTATCAAACCGTGATGGGTGTTTCCTCTCACCGGGTTTTTATCATCGGATCTTCCTCCCTGGCCGCGGCAGTCCATCGCGGCGACAACGAATCCCATGCTCACATAACTCAGATAAGCGCCCCAGTCGCCGCTTTTTTCGCCGTATCCGTGAAATCTCAGCAGCGCGGGCGCTTTGCCCTTGATCACGGCGGGTTTCAGCAGCTTGACATAAACGCTTCCGCCGCGCGTGCCGGTAAAGCGCATATCATAGCAGACCGAATTCGGCACCTGAAACTCGCTCTTTTTGATCTCGACCCGCGGGTCAAGACCGTTCATTTCCTCAAGCGCCGTTTTCCAGTATTCGTCAAAGTCCTTGGGGCACGGGTTGGTTCCCTTATACTCCCGCAGTTTTTCTATCGGCATATCTATCGGCATACAATAAACCTCCTAAAACAAAAAAATCAAATTTTACACACATTATATTCTCTGCAAAAACCGATGTCAATAAACTTTTCGACTTGATTTTTATATTATCGTCACTTTATATTGTCCGCGCCGAACATGCCGCGGCGGCCGCCCTGAGTTTTTAACGCTATAATCCGTACATGCTTCGGAACCTTGAGGGAGGTATTCCCTTGTGTTTTTTAAAAACGTTGCAAAAATAATAAGCGTTGTCAAAGCCGCATTCCTGCGCGATCATCGCGATGCTGAGTTCGGTGCGGCAAAGCAGCGCCTCCGCCTTTTTTATCCGCATATTGTTGAGGTACCGCATGGGCGGCATCCCGACGGTTTTTTTAAAATGCAGGGTCAGCCCCGCGACCGAAACGCCGGCCGCTCCCGCGGCGTCGCGGAGGCTGATTTTTTCCTTGATGTGCTCCTCAAAAAATTTCTCCGCGCGCTCCGTTGTGCCGTCGGACCGCTTTCCTCCCGCGAGGGCGTCCATCTCGATCTGCGCAAAAATATCGTTCAAAAAATGCCGCTTGTGCCTGTCGTTTCCTATTTCGCAGGCCTTGACCAGATATTCAAAGCTTGAAATTATCCTCGTTTTATTCTCGATATATATTTTTCCGAAAGGCAGCTCCGCGCGGCCGGGGTTTTCAAAGCGAAGATAATAAAACGTCAGCGGCTTCGGCATTTCCCTTTCGAAATATATGTTATCGGGAAAGCATACAAGCTCGTTTTCGCCCGCCTTTTCGTTTTTATCTTTCATTTTAAAGCTTATCTCGCCCTTTAATATAAAAAACAGAGAGTTTTTGGGCTGAAATCCGCGGTTCATTATAAATTCGCTTTTTGAAACGAGTCTGCAGTCTATGACCTCAAGCATAATAACTCCTATTTTGTAATATTTTATATTTTAATTATAATATATCGCATTGATATTGTCAATTATTTTTGATATTATTATAAAAAAATATATTTGTGAGGTTTTTTAAATGAGCAGCATTACCCTTCCGATAACAAAAACATTCGACTGCGACGTGCTCGTGCTCGGCGGCGGCTGCGCGGGCTTTTCGGCAGCCGTATGCGCCGCGAGGCACGGAGCGAAAGTCATCCTGACAGATATAAACGGATTTCTCGGCGGCACCGCGACCGCGGGCCTTGTGGGGCCGTTTATGACCTCGTACGACGCGGACGGAACGACTCAGCTTATCCGCGGTTTTTTTGACGAGTTTGTGAAAAGAATGGAAAGCGAGGGCGGAGCTGTTCATCCGTCAAAAATGGACTTCGGCAATTCCTACACGGCGTACAGAACGGCGGGGCATCGCAATTGCTCGGTTTTTGACAGCGAAGCGTTTAAGACGGCGGCCGAGGACATATGCCTTGAGAGCGGCGTCGGGCTGATGTACCACATGATGTTTTTAACGGCCAATGTTAAGGACGGCGCCGTAACCGCCGCGTATTTCGGCACAAAAGACGGCATATACAAAATAACGGCGAAAAACTTTATCGACTGCTCGGGCGACGCCGATATGGCGCACGCCTGCGGAGTTCCCATGCAGAGCGCCGACGAGGTCCAGGCCGCTTCTCTGTTTTTCACGGTCAGAGGCGTAGACAAGGCCGCCATGGATAAACATATGCGCGAAGCATCAAATATGGAAGAAAAATTTTACATGAACGAGATCAAAGCCGAACGCGCGCGCGGCGGCTTTCCGCTGTCGAGGGCAAAGATCGCGCTTTATGAAAGCTTCGACGGCCTGTGGCGGGTGAATATGTCGCAGCTTGACGATACGGACGCCACCAAGCCGCGGCAGGTGACCGCCGCCGAGATCGAGGGCAGAAAACAAATCAAATACATAATGGACTTTCTGAAAAAACACGCCGCGGGCTGCGAGAACATTTCTCTTGTCCAAAGCGCGGCGAGCCTGGGGGTGAGGGAATCGCGAAGAATAGTCGGAGAATATATTCTCACGCTTGACGACATATCCGTCGGCAGGAAGTTCGACGACTCCGTGTTCTGCTGCTCCAATTCAATAGACATGCATAAAAAAGGCGGGGTCGATTACGTAGCCTCAAAGCTGAAGGGCGCCTATTATGTTCCGTATCGCTCGCTGCTCGCTAAGGGCGTTGACAATCTCCTTGTCGCCGGACGCTGCATCTCCGCGGAAAGGACCGTTATGGCAGCGATACGAGTAATGCCTCCGTGCTTCGCGATGGGACAGGCGGCGGGCACCGCCGCCGCGATATCGCTTGCCGGCGGCGCGGCGCCCAAAAACATAAATGTTCCGCGGCTTATAAAAACCCTGACCGCCGACGGCGTATATTTGGCGTAAATAATATAAAATAAAAAAGAGTGTGAGAAAAATGAGCGTATTTAAAACCGCGGCGCCGATATGGATAAAGGGCCGGGAAAAAGAGATGAATGTCTGCGCGGAGCTTTTGTGCTCCGTTCCGCGCGGACGCGGCGGCGTTCTGCGTGTCTGCGGAGCGAGCTTTTACAACGTTTTTTTCGACGGCGTGCAGGTTCATTTCGGTCCGGCACGAAAGGCGCGCGGCAGCTGCGCCGCGGACGAGATAAAAGTGCCGCGCGGCACAAGCGAGATAACCATCCGCGTTATCGGATACAACTGTCCGTCGTTTAACGGAGTCGCCGCTCCGTCCTTCATAATCGCCGAGCTCGAAACGGACGGCGGTATCGCCGCGGCCACGGGGCGCGGCGGCTTCAAATGCTTTGAGAATAAGCGGCACGTCCAAAAAACCGTCAGGTACTCGTTTCAGCGGCAGTTCACCGAAAGCTGGGACATGACAAAGGAGCTTGCCGAAGCCGAGTTTGCGAGAGCAGAGCCGAACGCGGACTTCATAATGCGTGACGTGCCTTACGCGGACATTGCCGAATACCGAGCGGAGCCCATGCCTCTTGAGGGGAAATGGCGCATGGAGAACAAAAACAGATATCCTCTCAGAAAATACATAGCAAACCCGGAAAACACCGCGCACTTCCCGATGTCCGAGCTTAAGTCTCGCGCGTATGAGGAATGGCTGAAGATCAAAACCGATTACCGCGCGGCAAAAAGCCCCGAAAAGCTTTTCGTCGGAGACTGCGGGCTTTGGGACATGGGTTTGGTAACAGCGGGATTCTTTCGGATAAGGCTGCGGACGAAAGCAAACACCCGCATAATACTCTCGTTTTCCGAGCAGGCGGACGAGGAATACAGCCTGTATGTCGCCGAGTTCAACACCGTGAACCTTATAGAATGGACGCTCCCCGAGGGCGAATGGGACCTGACGAGCTTTGAGCCGTATTCCGCGCGATATATCGAGATGATAGTTATGGAAGGCGAAGCGAAACCCGAATATGTCGGAATGAATGAGTTTGCCTTCCCGCAATCGCTGATAGTGTCAAGCGCGCCCGAAGACGCTGAGCTCGCCGAGATATACAACGCGGCGGTCCGCACATTCCGCCACAACGTTATAGACATATATATGGACTGCCCGTCGCGCGAGCGCGCGGGCTGGCTGTTCGACAGCTTTTACACGGGCAGGGCGGAAAAATTTTTCACGGGCGGCTCGGTCGTTGAAAAAGCGTTTTTGGATAATTACGCCAAAGGCGGCAGCAGAGAAGAGACCCCCGGCATGGTGAATATGATCTATCCCGGCGAAGTCACCCACGGCAAGTTCATTCCGCAGTGGGGAATGTGGTACGCGCTTGAAATATGCGAATACATAACCGAGCGCGGCGGCGGAGCCGACAAGCCTAAGTTTAAGGCACAGCTCGAGGCTCTTGTCAAATATTTCGTGGGCTTTGAAAATGAATTCGGGCTGCTTGAGAGACTTGACAATTTTAATTTTGTCGAGTGGTCGGCCTTAAACGACAGAGTGTATGACGTGAGCTGGCCCACAAATATGCTTTACGCGAAAATGCTCTCAAGTCTCGGCGAGGTATACGGGCGCGATGACCTGAAAAAGCGCGCGAGCAGCTTAAACCGTGCGATCCGAAACATGGCGTTTGACGGCGGGCTCTTCTGCGACCGCGCGGTGCGGAACGCCGAGGGACTCCTCGAAAACACCGACGAGCGCTCCGAGACGACGCAGTATTACGCGCTGTTTTTGGGCACGTCGACGGCGGACGACAGCACATACGAGCCGCTGCGCAAAATGCTCGCAGATGTGTTCACGGAGCCCGCGCGAGAGAACTATCCCGACATTTTGAAATCGGAAATGTTTATGGGAGTGTATTTAAAGATAGATGTTCTGCTTGATATGAACATGCCCGACAAGGCGCTCAAAGAGATAAAATCAACTTTTCTGCCGATGGCGAGAGAAAGCGGAACGCTCTGGGAGCATCTTTCGGGCTATAAGAGCCGCGACCACGGCTTTGCCTCTTACGCGGCCGCGGCGATAGACAAGGCGCTGCGCTTGAAAAAAGAAAGGAGCTGATTTTGGTGAGGACGGGTATCTCGTTTAATATGTACGGAGAAGGATACAATCTCTACGGCCCCGACTGTTACAAAAAAATAAGGGAGCACGGCTATTCATGCGTGGACTTCGCGCTGGGCAACACCGACACGCCCGTGTATAATTCGCCGCATAGCGAGGCGAAGTCGATACTTTTGCGCGAAAAGGCGCGCGCCGACGCGGAAGGAATAGAAATTTGGCAGGTGCACGGGCCGTGGCGCTGGCCGCCGCGGGATCTCGCTTCGGAGGACAGAGCCGAGCGCATGGAAAAAATGAAAAGGTCCATTGAGTTCTGCGGCATCCTCGGATGCAAAAACTGGGTGATACATCCCATAATGCCGCACGGGATCGAAGATATCGGCACGGGCAGAGAACGATCGACCCGAGACATGAATCTGGAATTTATGAGCGGGCTTTTAAAAACGGCAAAGGACAACGACGTTACGATCTGTTTTGAAAATATGCCGATGCCCGAGTTTTCGCTCGCGTCGCCAAAAGATGTGCTGGAGTTTGTAAGGACCGTGGAAGACGACAATTTTAAGATATGTCTGGACACGGGCCACGTCTCCGTTTTTGACGGAGCGGACCCGGCGCAGAGCGTGAGAGAGCTGGCGGATGAAATAAGCGTTCTGCATGTTCATGATAACAAAGCGGGAAAAGACCTGCATTTAATGCCCTATCTCGGATTTATAGACTGGGCGGAATTTTCAAAAGCGTTAAAGGACGTCGGTTTCGGCGGCGTGCTGTCGCTTGAAACGTGTTATCCGCCGATGCCGAGTATGGAGCTTTTTGATGAGCTTTGCGCTGTCCAGGGAAAAATAGCCCGAAAGATCGCGGATTCGGCGTCGGGTTAAAACAAACAGGGCTAAATTAATTAGCCCTGTTTATTTTATTCATCCTCTTTCAGAAGCTTCTCCGCCGCCTCTGGGAAGCGTCGGTAATCGTCAATTCGTATAAACCGAAAATCAGACAGATAAACACATTCGTCGTTTCCGCCTTGGCCGTAGTCGTCTCCGAAATACACGACATTCTCGCGCGGGATATTATTTTCGCGGCAGTAGCTTGTCAAGGCATAGAGCTTGTCGTAGGGCTTCGGCGCCATATCGAACGAGGAGGAGCCTCCCACAAACACGTTGTATTCCGGGAACGCGGCCGCGACCTCCCGATATATGCGCCGCCTCTTTTTCCTGTCGGGATCGTATGACAGCTTATCTTTCGGATCGGCCGCGGTCCCCAAAATCGGGAATGTAACGCAGCCCGAGGGATGGTATTCCACGGGATCGCCTCTGAAATCCGTCAGGCCGTATCTCTCGCGAAGGGCCGCGGCCCTTTTTTCGATCTCCGCCCGATCGCACGGAACGCTTATGTCCGAGATCGGCTCAAGCTCGCCCGTCTCCCGCCGATAAACCGCGTACTGCATGCCGTAGTTTCCGATAATATCTATCGGGTACCGTCCCAATTGCTTCCATATGCGCATACACTGTCCGGCGCCCGCCATCAACAGCTTATACCGCTCCGACAAAGCGTCCAGCGCTTTTATCACGGCTTTCTCGGGAGGGGTCTTATGCTGAGTTAAAGTTCCGTCCAGGTCCATTGCCACAAGTTGTATTTTGCTCATTTATGTTTCACCTCGCGTTTATTCTCTGAAAAACAGCGCGTAATGCAGCCAAAGCACCGAATAGCGGTTCCTCAGGTCCTTGGCGTACCAAACCGCGTTTTGCAGCTTTTCTTTTCCGTATTCCGCCTCGAAATCTTCGATCCGCATTCCCACCGTGCTCAAATAGGCGCTCATCTCTTCCGCGGACGGAGTCTCGGACAGGACCTTTTTGATCTCGGGCCATTTTTCACGATATATCTTTATATAATCCTTCTGATATGTTCCCGCGTCTTTTTGCAGGGTAATGACCTCTTCGGCTGCCGCGCCGTATATTTCTCTGATTTTTTTCTCCCACGCCGCCTCGTTGAATTCCGAAGCCTGCGCCGGGCTGTCTGTCTTTAAAAGCTTTTCACGCAGCTTCTGGATATACAGCGCCGAGTATGCCACATCCACGCCGTGGGTAAAATACGGCTCGCGGTTCATGATCCCCAAAACCTCAAAAAAATGCGACATATGATGCTCGCTACCGCTGGCGGGACGGGAATTTCCCGCGAACGCCATGGCGATGCCGACTCCGACCAGCGCCTCCGTCAGGGTGCGGACCGCCTCCTCGTCGCGCGCAAGCAGCTTTTCGCCGAGGTCCTTGGTCTTATCCAGCATTTCTCGGGTCATTCCGTACACGTATTCGCATAAATATTCACCGTTGACCAGGGCGCTCAGCTTCCAGTCGTTCAGAGACGAAAACTTGCCCAGAATATCCCCGTATCCCGAAACGATCATTTCCATAGGGGCGTTTTTCAGCACATCAACGTCTCCCAAAATCACCTTCGGGACATGGGTCTCATAGCTGACCTTCACGTTGTTGAATATCATAGCGGCGACCGTCGACGCGTAGCCGTCCATCGACGGCGCCGTGGCCGCGATAAAATACGGCAGACCCGATATAAAGCTGACATATTTGCACAGGTCCTGTATTACTCCCGAGCCGACGCCGACGATCAGATCGGTATTTTCGGTAATAAGGGAGCGCATCTTTTCGACAGCCTCCTCGTTTGGGATAAGCACTCCGCCGCCCGTTTCATACACCAGCAAGTTTTCAAGCCGGCCGCCGAGCTGCCGCTCCGCGGCTACGCCGCATACCGGATAGGTATTATTATCCGCGGCAAGCAAAATGCAGCGGTACCCCTCCGCCAGCTTTCCAAGCTCCGATATCGCGCCCTTTCTTATGACCACCCTTTCAACGGGGCAGGTGTGCGTTCTCCCGCAGCCGCATTCCTTCGGCCGAAGCAGCGATTCAAAATCCATATTGTATATCTCCTTTATAAATTTATATTTTTATCCGTATTTTCTTTATTTTTAAATAAATATCCAGTTATCGCTTTCTTTTTTCGCTCGGTGCAGTCCCGCGCGCAGCGTGTATTTCGCGCCGTCAAGCTCGAGCTCGATCTCCGTTCCGAACGGCGCGTTGACCATGATATACTCATTGCCGAATTTTCTCTCATATTTTAAGTACAGACCGCCGCAGAGCAGCGGAAACAAGATCTCATAATACGGCAGCTCTTTAGGCAGCTTGGGCCTGAGCCCGTATTTTTTGGCCGGTTCCGCGATCGCAAAGCCCGCCAGGCTCCTGCACAAAAACGCAGCCGACGCGCCGTGCATGGGATGGTTGTGGGAGTTCATTCCCTCGTCTTTTTTGAGCTCGTATCTCTCCCATATGGTCGTGGCGCCGTTTTCGATCATATAACCCAGCGAGGGATATTCGCGCCGAGTGAACAACTCCCACGCGAGATCGGTATAGCCGTATCCGATCAACACGTCAAACAGCATGGGCGTGGTGATATTTCCGGTTTGCAGGCGCCCGCTCCGCCGAACCGAGCCGGCCAGGATCTCCGCCGCTTCCGCTCTGTCGCGCTCGGGCAGGATATCCAGAAACAGAGCGAGAGCCTGACAGCCCTGCGCGCCCTGATAAACCCTGCCGCCCGAGACCCATTTTTTCAAAAACGCCGCCCGCACCCGCTCGGCTTCACGCCCGAACCGCGCCGCGTCCTCGGTTTTGCGCAGACGCTCGGCAAAACGCTCCAAAAGGCGGTACTGCATGTAATGAACAGCTGTCGATATCATCTCGCCGGGCAGATACCGCGAATGAGCCGCTCCCGGCTCGTATCCCTCCAGGACCTCGGTGCCGCCGTCGCCTATCGTTTTGACCACGCTGCAGGCATCCTCGGGTCCCGCCCAGTCTCCGTAGTAAGAATAAGAAACGATCCCGTCCTTCTCGCGCGATTTTAAATATTCGCTCCACCGCGCAAGTCTGTCATAGTGAGCGGCGATCAAATCGGCCGAACCCGTCGCGCGGAAGTGCTCCTCCACCGCTATAAAGTACGCGGCGCAGACGGGATCCGCGGGCCGCTCGCCGAAAATAAACGGAGCGGTGCAGGTGATGCGTCCGAGCTCGTCCTGCTCGTTGGCAATATCGGCCGCGATCTTTTCAAAAAACTTAGGTATATTAAACATATACGGCATTGCCATAAAGCGCACGACAGCGTCGTTCATCCAGCCCATTCGCTCGTCTCTCTGAGGACAGTCGCTCGCTATCGTATGAAGATTGCAGCGCTCGGTGCGGACTGCCGCGCGGTAAATTTCATTCGCCAACGCGCTGCCGCAGCGGAAAAAGGCGTCCGTGTCCAGATCGGTATAAAACTGCAGCGCGGCGACCGAGATATCGCCTTCCCATTCGCCGTCCACCGTCAGCTCCGCGTACCGAAAGCCGTGGTACGTAAACTCGGGCGCGTAGTCGATATGGCAGCTCCCGCCGCGGCAGATATATTGGTCGGCCGCTTTTGCGCCGCGCAGAGGTGCGGTGAACAGCCCGCCCTTCTCATCCAGAAGCTCCGCGTGCCGCAAAATCATTCGGCATCCCGCCCCTGCCGTTCCGTCCGCGGTCAGGCGGACCACGCCCGCCAGGTTTTCGCCGAAATCATATATGCGTTTTTCTCCGATTCGAAACGAGTTGATCGGGCGTATGACCCGCTTGACGCGGACGGGCTCCATCGTCTCCGCGGTAAATCGCTCGGGCGCGAAGTCGGCAAATTCCGCGCGGGCGGTTCGCGCTTCCGCTGTCTCGTCATAGGTTTCGCCGTCAAACAGGTGCGCGCGCGTGATCGGCCCGAGCGACGCCGTCCAGCTGTCGTCCGTCGCGATAATTTTCTCGCTTCCGTCCGAAAAATACAGCGCAAGCTGCGCGTTCAGGTACATATTGCCCATGAACTCGATCGGGCGGACCTCGGACAAATTGTCAAGATATTTTCCGTAATTTTTGCGCCAGCCGCCGCACACGATTATGTCCAGCCTGTTCTCTCCCACGCGGAACAAGGACGGCTCCGCGATGTCGATAACATATCTGCATTCCTTTTGATACGCCGTAAACGCCGGCGTCAAGCGGTACTCGCTGAGAGGCGCGCGGTTGACGTACGCCTTATCAAGCCCGATCCCGCAGTGATACAGCACCGCCCTTTCGGGCAGCGCGGACAAATAAAAGGTTTTGGAAAAATACTGTGCCTCGTGCGCCGTTTCAAGCGGAGAACGTATCCATCCGCCGAGCTGTTTCTCATAGCATGCGGTCTTGAACCACGATGCCGCGCTTCGGCTCGCGCGGCCCGAATCGTCAACGAGCTCCACGCTCCAATCAACCCTCGCGCCCGAGGGCAGCGGAGCGCCGTCATACACCGCCGTCTGCCGATCGCTTTTGACAAGGCCGCTGTCCCAAAGCGTCTCGCCGCGGTGCCGAACCGTGATACGATACCCGCTTTGCATCGCTCCGGCGCTTCCCTCGGCGCCCCAGCTGAAGCGCGGCGTTCCGCTTGCGTCCGCGGCGTACGGCTGTTTGCAATAATTCACTCTCAAGTTAACCGGTCTGAACTTCAAATTCTCCGCCCCCTTCGTTCGGACATCGGCCGCGCCTGAAATTTTATTTTGGCCGCGGCAAAAATCCGTTTTATTCCGTTTCAATAAAATTATACACGTTTTTCTGTATGATTTACAAGGGCCATTTGTCCTTAAAAATTATATTTTATTCCTGAGCGCCCGTCGATCCGCCTTATTCTAAGGCGCCGTTCCGACGCCGCGCCGAAAGCATTTTACAAAAGGAAAAAAATATAATTTTTAGTGACAAATATTGATTACAAAAAACTGTTTTTTCCTGTATAATTTTTGTAAAGTTATTATTATTATTTGTAAAATTGTTATTATAACCGGTTGACAAAACCGAATCAAAATGATATTTTTTTGTTGTAACGACTTATGCGCAAAAAACGATCCGCCGGCAGCGAAGTCCGAATAACGCGGCAAAGCGAAAATGCCGCGGACCGAGGCGCCGTTCCGCTTACCGCAAGCGGTTCGCAAAAGGCGCATGAGATATTAAATGAATTGGGAGTAAAACAAATGGAAACAGAAAAAACAACTTTTGAAAATACCGAGCGGCTGCTGAAACCGTTCTGGGAAGGCGGCAGCGTTTGGGAAGAGACAGTGCTTCTTCTTTCGGAAAACGGAGAGGCTCCCCGCGCCCGACTGTTTTTCCGCCCGGATAAGATAATTGAGGTAAAAGCCGCCTGCGGAGGAAAAATTTACAGCGAGGGAACGGACTGGACAGCGGACGCGGACGGAAATATCACCGCCGCGGCGGGCTCGGATATGCCTTTTATGACGCGCGGCGAACTGGTCTTTCCCGATTACCGCGAGGGCAAATGCTTTGAAGCCAAGGCGGGCGGAGGATATGTGCTCTTCCGCACCGAAGGCTATTTTCACAAGCGCCAGCTGACGGTCACATACACACATTCGGACAGCTGGACGCCGGATCTCGGATTGATGGGCGGAGATCGGCTCGCTCGATTCAAAAAAATGCTGGCCGAAAAATCCTCCGCGCGGCTGTGCTTCTACGGAGACAGCATCACAACAGGATGCGACAGCAGCAAAATGCACGGACTTCCGCCCTTTATGCCCGGCTGGCCCGATTTGGTGCATCGTGAGCTTGAACGCCGGTATGAAACGCATATCGAAAAGGTGAACACGGCGGTCGGCGGCATGAATTCGGATTGGGGAGTTGAAAACGCGTGGGAGCGGCTGGGGAGCCGCCGCCCCGATCTGGCGGTGATCGCATTCGGCATGAACGACGGGACCCAAAAAATGTCTCCCGAAAAATTTAAAGCCAACATTACGGAGATCAAAAAGCAGGCCTTAAACGCGAATCCGAACGCGGAATTCCTGCTGGTCTCCACCACGACAGCCAATCCCGAGACCCGCTTTGACGGACTGCAGAGAGAATACTATTCGGTGCTTCTCGAGTGCGCGGGCCCCGGCGACGCCGTGGTGAATATGACCGCGCTCCACGATACCCTGCTGAGCCGCAAGTCGTTTCAGGATATGACCGGGAACAATATCAACCACCCCAACGATTTTTTGATTCGGCTGTACGCGCAGGCCATATTGGAGGCTTTTAAATAAAATCGCTCAATAACTGAATTTAAATAAAGAAGGTGTGAACTATGCGTGTGCTTGCATATGATTTCGGAGCGTCGAGCGGACGCGCCATACTCGGCGAATACACAAACGGGCGGCTTGAGCTTAAAGAGATACACCGCTTTGACAACGAGCCCGTGGAAATGAACGGCGGATTTTACTGGGACCTGCCGAGGCTGTTCCGCGAGATAAAAGAAGGGCTCGTGAAGGCCGAGCCTTACGGATACGAGAGCATCGGCGCAGACACGTGGGGAGTGGACTACGGTCTGCTGACCCCGGACGGGCTTTTGCTGGGAAATCCGTATCACTACCGCGACAGCCGCACGGGCAAACTGTTTAAAGAAGTAAACGCTCGGATAGGCGCCGGGCGCCTTTACCGAATGAGCGGAATACAGGCTCTTGATTTCAACACCATGTATCAGCTGCTTGAAACCAAACAGAACCACGGCGGTTTTTACGATTTGGCGGACAAAATTCTCCTGATGCCCGACCTTTTCGGGTACCTGCTCACGGGCAAAATGTGGGCCGAGCGCAGCATAGCCTCCACAACGCAGCTGCTCGAGCCGCGCACCCGCGAATGGAACACGGAGCTTATGGAGCTGCTGGGCCTAAACAAAGATTTGTTCCCGCAGCTGGTCGACGCGGGCACCGTGGTCGGGGAGCTGTCGCCCGAGTTATGCGCCGAGCTTGCAATAACCCCGAAAAAGATGATAGCGGTCGCGGAGCACGACACGGCGAGCGCCGTCGCGGCGGTCCCCGCTAAGGATAAAGATTTTGTCTATATTTCCTGCGGAACATGGAGCCTTTTCGGAGCGGAGCTCAAAGAGCCGTGCATAACCGAAGTATCCGAAAAAATGAACATCACGAACGAAAGCGGATACGGACGCAGCGTCCGCTTCCTCAAAAACATCATAGGGCTGTGGATGATACAGGAGACAAGACGTCAGTTCAAACGCCGCGGCAAGGATTACAGCTATTCCGACATGGAGCGTCTGGCGAGAGCCGCGGAACCCTTCAAATGCTTTATCGACCCGGACGATCCGCGTTTCGCGCCGCCGGGCGACCAGATAACAAGGATACGTGATTACTGCCGCGAGACGGGACAGTATGTGCCGAGCAGCGACGGCGAGGTCATACGCTGCATATACGAGAGCCTGGCGATGAAGTATAAGCATACGTTCGAGCAGCTCAAAGAATGTCTGGGCAAAGATTTCACCTCGATACATATGGTGGGCGGGGGAACCAAAGACGGATTTTTGTGCGGCATGACGGCTGACGCGGTGGGCGTGCCCGTAACGGCGGGTCCCATTGAGGCGACGGCCATAGGAAACATAGCCGTTCAGCTCATCACGCTGGGCGAGATCAAGGACCTGGCCGAAGCGCGCGAAATAATAGCCCGCTCGTTCAGCCCCGAATATTATTATCCGAAAGACAGCGGGTTTGACGAAAAATATTCGGGATTTAAAAAGCTCGTTCGGGGATGAGCCCCGCGGGAAAAAATTAAAAAGCAATAACCGTCAAAAATCTATATTGGGGTTATTGAACATATTTAAAATATTTAAAGGAGGATGCGGAAATGAAAAAAATCAAAGACAAAGAGTTGTTGGTTGGCGCGGATTTCGCGGGCTTCCCGCTGAAAGAGGCTGTTTGCGAACACCTGCGCAAAAAAGGCTGGAAGATCACCGATGTGGGAGTGCGCACGGATTCTGATCCCGACGACACCGATCTGATGTTCCACAGAGTGGGACTGCGGGTCGGCTCGATGATAGCGGAAGGCGAATTTGAGCGCGCGCTCGTATTCTGCGGCACGGGCATGGGCATACACATCGCGGCGAGCAAGTGCCCCCACGTCCACGCGGGCGTGGTCGAGAGCGTTCCCGCCGCGCTCCGCGCCATCACGGGCAACGGAGTAAACGTGCTGGCTATGGGCGCTTTTTATGTCGCTCCGCAAATGGGCTGCGACATCGCGGACGCCTACTTGGGCGCGTCGCTCGGCTCGGGTTACGAGTGGTGGAAAAACTTCTACGAATTTCACAAGCTCGCCATCGACGAGCTCGAGGAGTTTGACTATCAGGAATACAAGAAAAACGGCTTCAAGGTGAACAAGCTGGGTGATTATCCCTTGGAGCTTGAGACGAAGCCCGATTAATAATAAACGGAGGCGGTTAAATTGAATTATAGCGAAAGATACAACGAGGCAAAGGAAATTTATCGCTCCGTCGGAGTGGACACCGACGCGGCAATAGAAAAGCTGAAGCAGATAAAGATCTCTCTGCACTGCTGGCAGGGAGACGACGTGAACGGATTTGATAACGACGGCCCGCTGACAGGCGGAATATCGGTTACCGGAAACTATCCCGGAAAAGCGAGAACGCCCGAGGAGCTTATGGCCGACATAGATAAGGCGCTCAGCCTTATACCCGGAAAGCACAAAATAAATCTGCACGCCAGCTACGCCATAGGCGAGCCGGGAGAGGTCATCGAGAGAGACAGCGTAAAGCCCGCACATTTCAAGAAGTGGGTCGAGTTCGCCAAACAGCGCGGACTGGGACTTGATTTTAATCCCACCTTCTTCTCGCACCCGATGGTAAAGGACAATCTGACTCTCTCAAGCCCCGACGAAGACGTTCGCAAATACTGGGTAAGGCACGGACAGGCGTGCATAAGGATCGCCGATTATTTCGCGAGTGAACTGAACAGTCCGTGCCTTATGAACATCTGGATACCCGACGGGTATAAAGACATACCGGCGGACAGATTTTCGCCGAGGGCGCGTTTCAAGAAATCCCTTGACGAGATACTTGAAACGCCCTATGACAAAGAAAAAGTGATAATCAGCCTTGAATCAAAGGTATGGGGCATGGGACTTGAATCGTACACGGTGGGCTCGGCGGAATTTGTTATGGGCTACGCGGCTCACAGCGATGTGATACCGCTGCTCGACAACGGACATTACCACCCGACCGAGACCGTATCGGACAAGATACCTACCATGCTGCTGTTTTATGACCGCGCGGCGCTGCATGTGACGCGCCCCGTGAGATGGGATTCCGACCATGTGGTAAGGCTCGACGACGAGACAAAAGAGATCGCGAAGGAACTGGTTCGGTGCGATGCTCTCGAGCGCGTGCCGATAGGACTGGATTTCTTTGACGGAAGCATAAACCGAATAGCCGCGTGGGTGATAGGGACCCGAAATTTCCAAAAAGCGCTGCTCGAGGCGCTGCTGGCCCCCCACGAAAAAATGGCGGCTATGCAGCGGGAAAACGACTTTACCCGCCTGATGATGCTTCAGGAGGAGCTTAAGACCTACCCCATAGGCGCCGTTTGGGACTTCTTCTGCGCGGAAAACGGAGTGCCCGTGCGCGAGGAATGGTACGACAGCGTTGAGGAATACGAGCAAACAGTGCTGAAAAACAGGAGGTAAAATAATTGAAAGACATATTAAACGCGGATTTCGTAAAGGGCTTTGTCCGTTTGTGCGACAACGGCTGGAAACAGGGCTGGCACGAGCGCAACGGGGGAAACCTCAGCTACAGAGTAAAAAGCTCCGAGATTGAGCCGCTTAAGGGCATGCTCGATCACAGCGGAGAGTGGCGGGATATAGGCACCGAGGTCCCGGACCTGGCGGGAGAATATTTCCTTGTCACGGGAAGCGGACGCTTCATGCAGAACACCGCGCTCGACCCCGAGGCGAACATCGCGCTGATAGAGCTTGATGAAGCGGGCAAAAATTACCGCGTATGCTGGGGCCTGAGGGGCGGCGGCGTCCCGACCAGCGAGCTTCCGACGCACCTTATGAACCATCAGGTAAAAAAAGCCGCCACGAACGGCAAATACCGCGTGATCTATCACGCGCACCCGGCGAATATAATCGCGCTGACGTTTGTGCTCCCGCTTAAAGACGAAGTGTTCACGCGAGAGCTGTGGGAAATGATGACCGAGTGTCCGATAGTGTTCCCGCAGGGAGTCGGCGTGGTCGAATGGATGGTTCCCGGCGGCCGCGAAATAGCGGTCGAGAGCAGCAAGCTTATGAAAAAATTTGACGTTATAGTCTGGGCGCATCACGGGCTGTTCTGCTCGGGCGAAGACTTTGACCTGACCTTCGGACTGATGCACACGGTTGAAAAAGCGGCCAAGATCTTGGTCAAGGTACGGTCGATGGCCCCCGCCAAGCTCCAATCTATGACCTCGCAAAACTTCCGCGATCTCGCCCTCGCCTACAACGTGGACCTCGACGAAAGGTTCCTTGACGGAGCCGACTCGTGATCAAGCTCCTGCAATATACATAAAACCGCCGCCCATGCAAGCATGGGCGGCGGTTTTAAACATCGCGGACCAAAAGCCGCGCCGCCGAGTAAGCGTCAATTGCCCGGTTTGGCTTTCGGAAAATAGGTTATGCGCAGATTTGTGCAGCCGTACGGCTCCAATGTCAGCGGCAGCTTATCGGTCACGTATTGATAATCCTCATACGGTTCGAAGGTCCTGGACTGGTACATAGCGCACAGGTACGGCGCTTTATAACAATGCGTGTGCAGCTTGATCATGGGATTGCTCCAAACATAGCCGTTTTCGGGCAATTCCTCTATTTGTATATCCTCCGGCTTCAGATTTTCGTCCAGCGCGATATTCCACGAAAAACGCTCTCTTCTCATTCCTATATTGATGGAATAATCGGCTTCGTCAGGCTCGTCGTATTTAGGGGTCACATCATACCAGCTCCAGCCGTCGGGAAGCTTTGTCATCGGATTGCCTTCGATAGGCGTCCAATTTTCGGGTATATGATACGCGAAAAGCAGCGCTCCGTATTTTACGGCTAACGGGTATTTTTTCGCGCAGTCGGAATCATCCACCTTTATAACCTCTATTTCCGCCGAGAATGAAATCTCCGCGGTATCTCCGCTCGTCCATTCCCTCGACACTTTGATATATCCGTTTTTATCGACCGCGCAGCCGCGTTCTTCTCCGTTTATTTTCAAAACGCATTTTTTGCTCCAGCACGGCACTTTTAAATTCAACGCGAATTTTTTATCGCAGTTTATTTCAAAGGTTACGCTGTTTCTAAACGGATAATATGTCTTTTCGCTGATCGAAATATCCTTGTGATTCAAACTGCACGGGCCGTACGCGACAACGTAAACATTATCGTCGTCATCGCGCAGCATGGTTCCCCTTACAAACTCCGGAATAACCGCAACGGCGTTTACCGGACAGCACGAAACGGGATAACACGGAGCGTATACCTGCATCGCTCCCGCGGCGGCGGACGACGCGGAGGTGGCATAGATCTGATTCGGCGCGTTCAGATACGCTATCGCCTTTTCATCCTTCTTCCTCGCCCCCTGCGCGCCGTTATAGAACATTTGCTCCATATAATCTCCGTATTTCGGGTTCCCGGTGATATAACTCAAATAAGAATACGACGCATTGAAAAAAGCGTAGCTGCAATATTCGGTTTCGGTCGTCGACCCCACCGGCCCCAGATATTCGGACATTGACACGGGGCTGCCCGACAAATGGACGGATTTTTTCATCACGTCCGCTATTCTTTTTTCCGAAGCTTTGAGGTAATCGGCGTTTCCCGTCGCTGTGTAAACCAACGCGGGCATGCGCACGTTTGCCCCTTCTCCGGCGGTATGGTTCGCATTGTAATGATATTCGCCGCCGAGCATGGATTTATATGAAGTATTATACAGATCATGCTCGCATAAATATTCAAGATATTCGACGCAAAAATCGATCAGCCGGGTGTCGCCGGTGTGGTAATACGTAAACACCATCGGCTCTATGATAAACTGACCGGAGTAAGGCGTTTTTTTGTCGCCCGCCCACGCGCCGCAAAACCAGAGCATACAGCGGTGCACCGCGTCCAGCACGTCCGCGCGCCGGGTCGCCTCGTAAAACGCGAGAAGTCCTCTCATGGCGCACGCCGTTCCCCAGGCGTTGTAATCCTCGTATATATTGGAGTCTTCCCTGTCGTATGTTCCCAAATATCCGTCCTCTCGCTGATGCTTCATCATGGTGTCTACCCAATCGGTCGCTGTTTCTATCATTTCCTTATCGTTCAGCGTGAAGGCGTATTCAATATATCCCGTCCAATAGTTTCCCGATATTTCCGCGCCCCAGCCGTCCTGCAGCTCATCACCCCACGCGGACACGTGCCTTTTTTTCACAAACGGATCGTTGATCATTTTAGGCTCAAGCTCATGCAGATGAGCGCAAATTCCGTCTTTTCCTATCTCCATCTGATGCTTTAAAAAACCTTCGGCCCGAATGGCGCCCAAAGGAAAACGGTTCAGTTTTTGGTATAATTTCATGATTTTCTCTCCTTCCGTCAATATTCAATGCCGCTCGGAACCCAAACGGCGCGGCGCAAAACGCGTATGCCTCCGCTTTCCGGTCATGCACCGCCTTAATTCTACGGCAATCCCGTTAAAATGTAAATAGATTATGCTGATATATATGGACAAAACTGATATAATATGTTATAATTACCTCAATGCAAACTGTGTAACTATCGGATAGACCTATGAAGCAAAGGAGTAAAATATGATTTTTTATGAAATAAAAATGATGTCTGTTCCTAAACTCATTTTTGCGTGCAGCGTCAATTTGGAAAAATATAAAAACGAATTTATACACAGAAAGGATTTCCTCGAACTTTCAATATGCGAGGAAGGCCGGATATTATTCGAGCACGAAAACGGGGAAAAAGAAATAACCTATCCCGGAACGGTGTTGACCACGGCAAGCGATCTGTCTTGCCGGACATCATCGTATAAAAACGACAGACAGCGCCACACGACCGTCGGCGTCAATATGAAATACGCGCTTAAAAGGTATGATTCCGAATCCGAATGTGATGTTTTGAAGCTGAAAGAGAGAATTCGCGGCGGCTGCACGGCGCTGGTACCGTATCGTTGCGACGCGGGAACGAATTACAATAAAATTATCGAATTGATCAAAAAAATAATTGTTCTCAACTCATCCGAAAATCCGAGCGATCGAATAAACGCGGTCTCCGAATGGTACGCGCTGATCGGATTTATGACCGATTTGGTTTTGACAAAATTGGAGCTGAAACGATCCGAAGCGCCTCCCTCGGAGCTTATCTACGCGAAAAAAGCGGCACAATATATTTCCGAAAATTATATGAACAGATTGACCGCGGATGAAATTTCCAAGAGGCTGGGAATATCCTCGGGCTATCTTCACCGAATATTCAAAAGAGTAAACGGAATAACCGTTCTGGAATACATAAACCGCCTCCGCGTCGCCAACGCGATAAGTCTGATGATCAACAAAAACGCGTCGCTGAAGCAAGCGGCTTTTTGCGTCGGCATCGAAGATCCGGCATATATGAGCAGACTTTTTAAAAAAACGACGGGCCTTTGCTGCCGCGAATATTTGCGCGCCCGCCGCGATAGGCACGGCGAAACAGATGAAGCTTTGGCAAGCAGCTTTAACTTACAATAACGCCAATACGTAAAAAATGTTGAGCAAACCGTTTTTCCGGCAAACAAAAAGCCGCAAAACCTACGGTTTCACGGCTTTTTGGGTGGTACACCTTCGGGGATTCGAAAACTTCCAAAATCTTTTTGTAACATAGCGTAATGTGGCGTAATCAACGCTATACCGTCATTTTCGACACTTTGCGACTACTGTAACTTATAGCTAAATAGTAATGTTTTTTGTATTAATAACGATCAAATAACGACCAAAAAAGCAATAAAAATTCTTTTTCTTGGAGCTATCGTTAAAATTTAAAATTTGAAAATTCATAAAAAATCACGGTATTTTTCTGCCGTGATTTTATATTTCACAACATATACATATCAAAAATTTTATGAGAAAGAAGGAGACGTAAAATGAACAAAACTCACGAAAAGCGATTGTGCCCGGACTGCAGGACGGGTGAGATCGAGCGTATACTTGACAGCCGAATTAAGGAATGCCCCTACATCGACCTTTACAAAAATTCAAGCTGTCCCAAATATGTACCGATTGATAAATTTTTTTCAAGGAACGCCATTAAAAAATGACGTTCCTTTTTCTATGCCAAAATTTGAAAGGAGCAAAAGATATGGCAACGGAAGTGTTTAGAGTTGAGAAAACCAGAGATTACACCATTATGTCAAATCATCATCTCAAAAACATCAGGTTAAGTTTAAAATCCAAAGGTTTGCTGACCATGATGCTCAGCCTGCCGGAAGATTGGGACTATACGTTAAGAGGACTATCGCGGATTTGCAGAGAGGGCATTGACGCAATACGCACATCAATAAAAGAGCTTGTGTCGGAGGGATATATCGAATGCAGCAGGGAACGCAACGCCAAAGGTCAGTTCATAAGCACGATATACATGATACATGAAAATCCCGTATTAAAAGAGTCCGAACCCGAAAACGCGGTCCGGAACGAGCCTGCATCGGCAAACCCTATATCGGACGAGCCAACATTGGAAAATCCAATGTTGGATAATCCAATGTTGGATAATCCTACATTGGAAAAACCTATGTTGGAAAATCCAACGCAATTAAATACTAATACATTAAAAACTAAAAAACTAAATACTAAAGCAATTAATAATCCATCTATCAATCATACGCGCGCGGAGACGAGCGGTGATGAAGGATGGATAGACAGATACGAGTGCGTGAAGTCGGAAGTCAGGGAGCAGATCGACTATGACACTCTTTCAAGATCAAACGACAAAGATTTTTTAGACGAGATCGTTAATGTTATGACCGAAGTGCTCTTGTTTGACACTCCCTCATACAAAATCAACGGCAATGACGTTCCCGCAGAGCTTGTAAAAATCTGCTACCGACAAATCACTTTCGAGGGTATTGAAACATTCCTGCACAATTTTAACCGGACATATCGCAGGATCAAGAACCCGCGGCAATATCTGATTTCGGCTTTGTATAACACAACAACAAGCACCTCTGCCTCTTTGTCGAACAGGTTTAATTGTGACGCATACGGAGGTCGGAACGATTGACGAATAAACACTATTTACGACGCTTAGTTGTTCCGCCTTAGCAAAAAAACACCGCTCAAAATAATCTAACTTTCACTTTCAGGAGGAAAAATATGTATTTCAAAAACAAAAAAATATCAAGAGTTATTTCACTCATTCTCTCGCTTGCTATGGCGCTCTCCCTCGTTTCCACAGCCGTTTTTGCGGCGCAGTCGAACGAGTATACCGACCCGGCGGATGTGTGGTTGGAGGCCAGCGGCAGGACGAATGAATTTGACGTTAACGCGACGATCACATACGAGACGCAGTTTTGTTTCGTGTGCATGATGGAAACGTCCATGATGAACTACCGCGTTCCCGAATACACCAAATCCGGCGAGACGGCATTAAATCACAACGTCATGTATTCGGACGGCACCTGCATTGACGGCGTATCTACCGGAAACATTGACGATGGCGACCCCGGCGTTGATTCTTTCTATACCGGCTATCATTGGACCAAGAGTATATGCCAAAACTGCGGCACGATAAACAGCGTTGACCCCGCGGACAGATACGACCACGGCAAAAACGTATATATCCTGTACAGCTGCGACAGCAACTTCTTTCTCGACTTTGACAATACAACGTATTCATACCATGATGACGAGACGCACACCACGGTTTTGAAAAAGGGCCAGTATTGTCAGTTCTGCAAAGGCACATACGCACGCGCTACAACACAGACCGACCCGCATGATATGGACGAAAAGGTCGAGGCTCAGCTCGGCAATCAAAGGTTCCATGTAACGGGGATTTGCAGCGTGTGCGGTTACAACAAGGACAGTTATGTTCTGGCAAAATCCGTTGTTCGGAGCTACTACGGCAAAGTTGACGGACAGGCTCACTCGATCGTTCTCAATGACTTGTCCGAAAAAGGCGTAAACACAAGCATACGTTACGGCGAGAGCGCTGATAACTGCACTTTAACCTCTGCGCCGTCATATACCGATGAGGGCTACTATCCCGTATACTACGAGATAACATATACCTACGGCGGAACGCCAATGGTCGAGGACGGCGTATCTTATGTCTGGCTTATCGACACCGATAAAAAGAACGATACTCCCATGGCGACTTCCGCGGAAGTTCATGTTCACGATTTCCGTTTTCTCGAAACTGTAAGGCCGACCTGTACCGAATTAGGCTACGACATATTTCAATGCAGCGGCTGCGGAGCGCTTAAAAACACAAACTACACGCCCGCCGTCGGACATGATTATGAGAAAGTCGTAGTCAGAGAGCCGAGCTGCACTCAGGGCGGATTTGAGATTAACAGTTGTAAAAAGTGCGGAGCGTTCTATACCGAAAGCACCGCTATGACGGCGCACGAGTATGAGGAAAACACAATACCCGCGACCTGCACCACAAACGGATATACGGAACACCGCTGTACACATTGCGGCATTACATACAACACCGATCTGACGCCTCTCAAAAAGCATAACTACAACGCAAAGATCACAAATCCCACCTGCACGGCAAAGGGATTTACCACATACACCTGCGACGGCTGCGGCGAGAGCTATATCAGCGACTATACGGAGCCTCAGGGTCATAGCTGGAACAACGGACATCTCGTTACCTCCGCTACCTGTGAGGGAGCGGGCATTATCGAATATGACTGTACACGCTGCGGCGAAACAATGATAGAGGCGGTCAATCCCAAAGGCCATACCCCGGGAGCGGCGGCGACCTGCACAACGCCTCAGACGTGTACCGTATGCGGAGCCGTTATCGCTCAGGCGACCGGTCACCACTACAACCAAAGAACGGTTACGCCGACCTGCACAACGGACGGGTACACGGAATATACCTGTCGTGACTGCGGCGTGAGATATATAGACAACCACATAGCGCGGACAAATCATAATTACCGCACCGCGGTAACTCCCGCGACCTGTACATCGTTCGGATATACAACGTATACCTGTAACGACTGCGGCGAAACATTCAAGTCGGACTATACCGACAAAGCGCCGCACCATTATCATGCCAAAGTAACGCCGCCCACCTGTACTGAGTTGGGCTATACGACATACACTTGCGCGAACTGCGGCGATGAATATATAAGTGACTATGTTGAAACCGTGCCGCACAATTACAGAAAGCAGACGGTTGAGCCGACTTGCACCGAGAACGGGTATACAGTCTACACCTGTCCCGACTGCGGAAAGGAATATATCGGCGACTACAAGGACGCCAAACAGCATGATTTCAAGAAAGAAGTCACAAGGCCCGCTTGTACCGAAATGGGTTATACAACATACACCTGCGCCGACTGTGATTATTCATATACCGCGGACTACACAGACCCTACCGGCCACGACTTCACGGAAACAGTAACAGAACCGACCTGCACCGAGCAGGGCTATTCAACATTTTCCTGTAAAAACTGTGATTACAGCTATACCGGAAAAGAGACGGCCAAAACGCCGCATAATTTCACAGAGGCTGTGACCGAGCCTACCTGTACGGAAATGGGCTATATGGTTTTCACTTGCTCCGACTGTGAGTATTCTTATACGGGAGCGTATACCAACGCCGCGGGCCACAAGTATGACGCGGATGTTGTCGAGCCCGACTGTGAACACATGGGATATACAATCTACACCTGTTCCGTATGCGGCGACAGCTATGTCGGTGATTACACCGACCCTGTAGGACACAAGTACAAATCAAAAGTAAAAATCCCCACCTGTACGGAAATGGGCTACACCACATATACTTGCGAAGTCTGCGGCGACAGTTACAAGGGCGACTACAAAGACCCGGCAGGGCATAAGTATGAGGAAAATATAACGGACGCGACCTGTACAGAATTGGGCTATACCGAATATTTCTGTATAATGTGCGGAGAGCGCCACAAAGGGAATGAGACCGCGACCATACCGCATAACTACACAAAAACCGTTACAGAGCCTACCTGCTCGACCATGGGATATACAACATATACCTGCCGTGAGTGCGGATATACATATAACGGGGATTACACCGATCCGCTTGAACACAAGTATGTTGGCGAGGCAACCGAGCCGACCTGTACCAAAATGGGTTACATTACCTACACTTGCTCGGAATGCGGCGACAGCTATATCGGCAACTACCTTGATCCCACCGGCCACATGTATTCCGAGACGATAACCGACGCGACCTGTACCGAACTCGGATATACAACATTTACCTGTCTGATCTGCGGCGAGACACACAAGGCGAACGAGACGGCTTTAGTGCCGCACAAGTTTAACAAGACTGTTAAAAAACCGACCTGCAAGGAAATGGGGTATACGGTATTTACTTGTAAGGACTGCGGATATACTTATACCGGCGACTACAAAGACCCGTCGGGACACAGATATGAAGATGCGGTGACCGATCCGACCTGCGTTCACATGGGATATACCACAAAAACCTGTAAGATTTGCGGCGACAGCTTTAAAACCGACTACACCGATCCCACGGGCCACAAGTATGAGGAAGTTGACGTAGGCGCTACCTGCACAGAGCTCGGATATACAGAGTTTACCTGTACCGTCTGCGGCGAGACGCACCGAGGCAACGAGACGGCGATGGTGCCGCATAACTATACAAAAACCGTGACGGAGCCGACCTGTAAGGATTTGGGATTCACAACATACACCTGCGCCGACTGCGGATATACCTTTGACGGCGAATATGTTGAGTCTCCCGGCCACACTCCCACGGGCTGGATAATCGACGAGCCCGCCACGATCGAGCACGACGGCAGCAAGCACGTTGAGTGTTCGGTCTGCGGCGAGGTTCTGGACACCGCGGTAATTCCAATGTTGACCGATAAGGACAATTCGGACGAGGACGGTTATTCAAAAGTCGGAAAGTATACGATAATCCTGACCGACAAGAACGGAAAGCCCGTATTCAACAGCGAGATCACAATAGACGCGGATGACAATATCTCAATCGTTTTGCCGAGCGGCAGACTGTTAGACTATGAGGACAGAACCACAATAACCGTGACATATACCGACAGCAAGGAGCCGGCGGAAGATCTGGATATCGTTGTATCGGATGAAAACAGTAATGCTGCGAGAGGAACAACCGACGAAAACGGCCGGCTTACCGTTCCAAACGGAAATACAAGCACGGGTAATGATAACGGCACGGTAGGCGGTGAGACCGAGGACAGCAAGTTTACTTATGTTGTGACGGTTACAGACAAGAACAACAAGCTGATCCCCGACTGCAATATTTCCGTTGATGAAAACGGCGGTATATTCGTTCAGCTTCCCGCGGGTACGGTTATGGATTTTGACAACAGAATAACCGTAACGGTTAAAAATCAGTCGGGCGTAGGTATTCACGGCGTAGATGTAGCCGTGTCGGATGAAAACGGCAGGACCGAGAGCGGAGCCACAAACGCTTACGGCATACTTACCGTTCCCAACGGAAACAGCGGATACACGGATGAAAAGGGGTTTGTTAATGTGAATGCGTTTATGATTATTGTAGAGGATGAAACGGGATATATCCGTGACGCTTATGTGACGTTCAGCGAGCAGGAGCAGATAAAGGTGGAGCTGCCGGAAGGCAAGTATATCGACTACGACAACAGAACAACCGTAACAGTTTTAATGAAAGACGGTACGCCGGTTGAAAATACCAATGTTACCGTTTCGGACTATTCGGGAAAGAGCCGCAGCGGATCAACCAATGCCGAGGGCAAAGTGACAGTTCCGCCGTGGAGCGAGGATTACACCGACGAAAACGGCGAAGCGACAGTTGACGGCATGACCGTTATTGTGGAGGACGAGAACGCGAGAATAGAGGACGCGCTGGTCTGCCATATCTTAGACGAGATAACCGTCGCCCTGCCCGCATCACACGAGATAAATGCCGATAACCGTATTATTGTTACGGTTTTAAAAGGTGATGAGCCAGTAGTAAACAAGGCTGTTATCGTGACGGACATTGCCGAGGCGAGCGAAAAAGGCTATACGGACGAAAACGGTCAGGTGATCGTGCCGCCTCTTGACGAGGACTACACCGACGAGGGCGGAACGGCAAGAGTTCACGGCTATACGGTTATCGTCAATGACGAGACGGAGTTTATCGAGGACGCGTATGTTGAATATGCGGAAGAAAAAATATCCGTAAAACTTCCCGAAGAAAAATATATCGACTATGACAACCGAATTACCGTAACGGTGCTTGACGGCGAAAAGCCCGTGCCCGATATGGATGTTGAGGTTTCGGATATACTCGGAAAATCAATGTCGGGCGTAACGGATGAAAACGGTCAAGTAACAGTTCCGCCGCGGAGCGAGGACTACACCGACGCGGACGGTCAGGCGTATGTGAATGATTGGAACGTAATAGTTGAAAATCGCAGCGGAATGATCGAGGACGCCTATGTAACAGTCAATGACGGAAAAATATCCGTAAAGCTTCCGGACAAATACACGCTGACAGCCTCAAATCAGACCACGGTAACAGTCACAAACTCCGAGGGCGGACCTGTCAAGGATATTCCCGTAACGGTTACGGACAAAAACAGCGCCATAGCCACAAAGAACACCGACAGCA
>CANQQJ010000016.1 GCA_947625905.1 uncultured Clostridia bacterium
TTTGTTCTTTAACATTATATCATATTTGGAGTTCATTTTCCTTTTTATTTGTCACCCATCAATTGTATCGTAACAAAGCGTGATTTTTACGTTTTCTTACGCACTAAAAAAGGAGCTGAAATATGAATATCTTAGAGGAATACATAGCGGCAAGCGGTTTACTCCACGATACTGATTTGCCGCGAGCATTTAAAATCAAAAGCGATAAGTTTAACCCGGAATATATCGCAGGAGATATTGTTATCGTCAAAAAGGCTAACAATAATATCACGGTAATTGAATTGAGAAGGAGCATTAATCATGGGAAAAGATAAAAATACGGTACCACGCTGCCAATATAACAGGCTTGCCAATTTGGTCGATGGTGATATTGACATGGACGCAGAAAAAGCGTTAACGGCTCTCGGAACGCTTTTAGATAGCTATTTCATCATGGATACAGAAGCCGAAAATTTTGCCGCCCGCTTAGAATATGAGTACGACTGGGCGCACCGGATGGCGGATATCGTATTTGACTACATATCAGATATCAGAAAGCGCATTAGGGAAATAGATTTATACCCTATACCGGAAGCCTGACGCACAAACACAAGTTGGAGACGGAAATCTAAAAAAGCATGGTAGGAGCGGCAATTAAACCGCTCCTATTCGTTTATTAACTTTCTCAATTCCTCGGTAGTTAAATCGGCAAACGGATTATTTGCGCTTATATTTGCTGAAAGACTCCCGCTTACATCAATTTGCTGCTTGTGTTTCCCTTTAAGCTCAAAAAATAATCTTATCGCCGCTACGTTGCCTTTCTTGCATTGTTGGATCAGTGCCGCCCAAACGACGCCCAATTCCTTATTTGTGTATTTGTCGATCAGATCTCCGGCATATTTGCATATTTCGGGATATTCACGCAACCAACGATAAAACGTATCATGACTGATCCCCAAAGATTTGTATATTTCTTTGTCTGTCTTATATTCCGTAGGATTTGCAAGCATTTCCGCCAATTTCTTTTTCTTGCCCTCAATATTAAACTTTGACAAATCGATCACCCCTATATTAAAAAATTACGGAGCGGGATTTATTGTTTTTGTTCAGATTTTCTCAGCTTATTATCTCGAATATTATCACGTTCTCGCAGTTCTTCAAGTCTGATCACCGCCCACTCTGTAGAGCTTGTCCATGTAGTATTAAAAGTCTTATATCCGCGAGGCTTATACGCAAATTCTTGACAATACTCCTGAAGTCTCTTGTTATTTCTGAGAACACGCAAAGCCTCGTGCTGAAGTGTAGAAACATACTGACCGCTGCAGCCTATCCGCTCCGCTATTTCAATTTGCGTTTTGTCATAATAGTATACGCCTCGTATAACTTCCTGATATTTAGGTTTAAGGGCTCGAACCTCATTATCAACAAATTCACCTATCAATTTACGCTCCACATCTTCAAAACCCTGCTGAGAGCCCTCGTCCTCTATGGTATCTAAAATCGTCTGCTCCGTCTCATCATTCAAAGGAACGTCAAGAGATATAGGCTTAATGCGTTTTATCCCTCTAAAGCCGAAAAATTCCCTTATAACGTTATTGACATAATACCTTAGGTATGTATTAAACTTATACTCCTTATCCGGCTTATAATCTTTTATTGCCCGCTCCACGCCGAACCATGCAACGCTTATCAGCTCATCAGGCTCGCTCAAATGTTTACGCGCATAATCCGTATATCTGTTTATGTATCGGTACACGATTTTCCCGATATGCTCCCAGAGCTCATTTTTTGCCCCTAATTCGCCTTTTTGAATTTTAATGATTAATTCCTCAGTTGACAAACAAATCACCGCCTGATATAATATTTTTTAGTTTCTGGCGGTATATTTGCCTTTTGGTATAGGAGCGGGACGGTAAATTTCATTTTTGGCGCCCGTAAAGTTTGATTGGTTTAGCCCCGCTCCTATATCCTGTTTTCAAGTAGTATTTACGTCCGGTATAAACTCGGCGACCGCTTCATAAGCCTTAAACTTTAAATCTCTGATTGTATGTCTACAACTGTAACCAATCTCCTGCGCTGTCTTTTGCCACGTCATACCGCACAAATAACGGCACGTCAACAGCGTCCGCAAAACATCATCTTGAACCGAGTTAATGGCATTTTCTATTTCGACTTTGGTTTTTATTAATTTTTCGCACAATTTGTCAATACTGCGCACATACTCCCGATAACTCGGTTTTCCTAACGCCTCCACTCTTTCGGCGGTGTTATAAATACTTTCCCGCTCCGTTAAAAGAGCGTTAATCTCTGCGTCAATATATCTTGCTCGGTTAAGCCATTTTTCGACTGTCATAATATCACCCCTCCAATCCTAAAATTGATCTGTCGGTTATGTATGCATCACTTGTTTTTCGCCGCCTCTGGCTTGCTCCCTTGACCTCGATCGGAGTACAACAGCCGAGTATGCGGTCAAAAATTCTGCTCTCGGTCATATTTCTCGGCGACTTCAGCTCTGCAAGGCTCAGATTAGTTGTAAAAATCAACGATCTTACTTCACACAACGAGTCTATGACCCGATAAACCTGTTCGCTCATGTATTCAGTACCCCGCTCCACACCGAAATCATCAAATGCTATAACCTTAAAGCGCATAAGCTCGTCAATGGTTTCACTAAGCGACCGATCATATTTAAAATTTTTGTCAATCAAATATGACAAGCTCGTAAACGTGCAAGGCACATCTTGATCGATCAGCGCGTTTATAATACAAGCGGTAGCAAAGCTCTTTCCCGCTCCAATGTCACCCCAGAAAATTAAGCCGCGCTTTTGGGATATAAAGTGATCGACTTTCTCAACATACCTTTTGGCGATCTTGATAATCTGCGGGTTACTGCCGTTATCAAGATCAAATGTACACGATCTATACTTTTCATTAACGACGCATGATCTTCGTATTTCCTTGCGTCTTTCTATTTTCATTTGCTCCTGATACTTCCGCTCCTCTGCCTCTTTTTTCTCTAAAAGCTCTCTGTCACATTTGCAGTTGCGCGGGTGCTTTTTGAGTTTTCCGTTAGTTCCATTTACCACATCTTCCGGATAGTCTTCTTCCTTCCGCTCGCCGCAAACGGAGCAGCGCTTATATCCCTCATCGTCAATGTAAGTATGCTCGCCTGAAATATTCATATTTTGCGCAAGCGACGCCTCGAAAATATTTGAATTCATAAAACACCCCCTAAAACGGCAAATCGCCCTTGACGAATACTTGATCGCTTGCGTTAGCTTTTGGAGCGGCTTTATTATCATAAGCCCCCTCAAGCACTTTAACCGCGTTATTTTTGTTAATAAGCCAGTCAAAATTAGCTTGCCAGTCCGTTTTGCGCCCGCTCAAAAAGTCTGACGCCTGAGCCTTTTCAAAAATGGATATAAGCTCGTTTTCGGAGAACTCGTTTAAAAAAGATTTTATCTTCCTTTTGCGACTATCGGAGAGCTTTTTAACTTTCGGTAAATCAGTGCAAATTTCGTTGAAACGACTAATAATACTATTCAATGTAATATTAGTATATGTAATATTATATGGCTCATTTTTGGGCCGAGGGGTAGGCTCATTTTTGGGCTGACCCTCAGCCCATTTTTGCGCCGAGGTAGGCTCATTTTTGGGCCGAGGGGTATTGATCTTGATAAGACGGTTGATAACCTCGTTACTCATCTTATCACGTTCGAGTTGCACTTCTATATGTTTTTCCTTGCAAAGTGCAGATAGCCAACGCTTGACAGTCGAAACACTAACGCCGTACAAATCTGCAAAATATGAATTGCTCGCCCAGCAAAAGCCCTTTTCGTTGCACAGAGCGCTTATCTCGCCGTACAGCAGTTTTGCGTTTGCCGGAATTGCTTTGTCATATCTGACGCTTGCCGGGATAACGGCATAATAACCCCTGCGCTCCTTATTCTCAACATTCTCGCTCACAAAAAAGCCCCCTTTCTCTGTCCGTAAGCTCCGTGAATGGAAAATCAATATCTTGGAGCGGAATGCTGCCCGCTCCGATTTGACTTTTCCGCATACGCGTGTTATAATAGTTTTGAGTTTGAACCCTGTTCAACTCGTGGGCTTGCGCGACTTTCCACTGAGGGCAAGCCCTTTTATTTTTGAGTTTCACACCTCGTCACCTCGGTTCAAATAGTCTGCGAGCCGTTCCGCATTGATCAGATATTTCTTACCCGCCTTGACGAAAACAATCTTCCGCTGTAAGCAAAGCTGACGGACGAAGTAACGTGTCAGTCCAAACATAGCCGCCGCCTCATCAATGCCGACCATGCGCGGAATTTTTAACTCTGCTGCTACCGTCATGCCCGATCACCACCTTCCAACCGCTCGATCGCACTGAATATACGCTGTTTCTGTTCTTCTGTCGGTTCCTTACGAAGCCAACGAATTAACGTCATCTCGCAAATCCCGATTTCATCAGCGACTTGCCATAAATACAAACCTGCGTCTTTGATTTTTTGTTTTAGGTCTTTACCCATAGATAAAACTCCTTTCGAAAAATGTTGTTATTTATGTTGACAGTTAGTGTTTATTATGATATACTGTCTATGATAAATAATAGCATAATCGCTATCATAAATCAAGACTGTTTATAAAAATAATATAGACAGTCTATAAAAATCTATTGTTAGAAATTGGAGTGTCTATATATGCCAGAAGAATTAAAAGACGCAAAATATGTAATTACTCGGCGTGCCGGAGAAGATTTTAAATTAGTTCAACACCCAAATTGTAATACTTTTAATCATCGTAAGTCTTTACGTTGGAGCGGGATTAAAGCTGTCCAAATAGATGATTTTGTGCCATCTATTTTAAACCAAACTCCCGCTACAACACAGTTAAAAGTTAATGATAATTTCATAATAAATGATTATTTTGATTATATAGAAAATACTAATATTTCGAAATATATGAAAGTGATTGATGATGTATTGTTACAAAAAAATGGAACGCAAAAAACGTCTGCTATGGATAGGTATTTTGAATATTCATATATTAACATAAGTCCATTAATGTGCTTAGGCTATGACACTATAATAACAGCCATTCCTAACATTCATCCAGAAAATTCGGAATTTTCTTTGACCGAAATAGAAAAATTATACTTAACACCCTTTGATGAGAGGAATAGAACAAATAATATATTTAAAATGTATGCCGGAATTATACTTGAGCACTACATTTTTGAAACTTTTGAAAGTATGTTTAGATATTGTATTCTACATATGATTGAAAATAATATTATGTTAAAAAAATGTGAAAATTGCGGCAAATATTTTTATCCCGCAAGCCGCTCCGATGAAAAATACTGCAATAATGTACTCAAAAACGGTAAAACGTGCAGACAGCTCGGTTATGAAATCAAGGTTAATAATGATGAATTATTAAAAACATACAGAACGGCATATAAGACGGCTAACGGTTGGAAAAACCGTAACAAGGCAAATATTAAAAATATTGATACAGCATTTTCAAACTGGCATAAGGACACCAAAAAACAGCTGAGACAAGCGCAAGACGGAAATTTAAGCATAAATGAATACAAACAATGGTTTAAAGATAATAGCTTTAGAAATTATGTAAAGCGAGGGGTGATTGATCATGGCAAGCATAAAACGCATTGATGGCAAAAACGGAGCTGTAAGCTATAAGATCACCGTATCAAACGGCTATGACGTGAACGGGCGCAAGATACGTAAATTTAAAACCGTAAAGCTCGACCCTTACAAATTTAACACCGAACTCAAACGACAAAACGAGTTGGAGCGGCTCGCTTACGAGTTTGAAAAAAGTGTTATAAGCGGTGTGTATATGGACGGCGAAAACATGACGCTGCATGAATTTTCCGCAAAATGGTTTAAGGAATACGCAAAGGAGCAGCTCACAGAGGCAACACATTACTTTTATCTTGACGTGTATAACGCATACATCAAAGACGAAATAGGGCATTACACCATGTCCGGCTTAAAGCCGCTCCGTATACAAGAGCTGCTAAACCACCTGAAAAATGACAACGTGCGCCGCGACAACAAAGAGGGCGGTTTAAGCAGTTCCACAGTAAAGAAAATATATGCTCTGCTGTCCAAAATGTACGCCTGCGCCGTTAACTGGCAAATAGTTAATGACAATCCTTGCCGTAAAGTGCAGCCCCCGAAAGCCGAAAAAAAGGACGATATAAAGCACTTCACTCCGGAGCAGGCTCTTATATTCTTAAACGCACTTGACGTGGGCTATACCACCACATACAAGGCGCATACCAGAACAGACGATACAGGCAAAAAATACACCGTTCCAGAATACACCGAAACTCATTATATCCCGCTCCAGCTTAAAGTATTTTATCACATAGCCTTATACGGCGGCATGAGGAAAGGTGAGATCCTCGCTCTTACATTTGACGATATAGATTTTAAGCGGCAAACCATATCAATCACAAAATCGGTCTCATACGTCAATCACCGATTGATAATCAAAGAGCCAAAAACGCAGACGTCAAACAGAGTTATTGTAGTTCCAAAGCACGTTATAGATCTGATACGGCAGTTAAAGCTCGAAAAGGCAAAGAAACAGTTTGAGCTCGGAACCTATTGGAAAAATACAAATTATTTGTTCACCACGGAGCGGGGCGAACCTATGAACGTGTCAACACCATATCAAGCGTTTAAGAAGATAATCAGGCGGCATAACCGAATGATAGAGACAGACGAAAGCCTTAAACCAAAACAAAAACAGTCGCTGCTCCTCCCCGATATACCGCTCCATGGGCTCAGGCACACATCAGCAACTTTGCTTATAGCGAAATCCATTGACCCTAAGACAGTTTCGGCAAGGCTCGGACACTCCCAAACAAGCACAACGCTTAATATATACGCCCACGCCTTAAAATCTCTTGATGAAACGGCAAGCACAGCCCTTGAAGATATTTTACAGGCAAAATGAAATCTTTGTGATTTATTTAACAGTCGCCAAATAGTCACCAAAACACAAAACCGCTCTTTTACGGAGCGGCTCTTCTTTTTGAAAACCAACGTGTTTTCGCTGTTTTGAGTGGTATGCCCGGCGGGATTTGAACCCGCGACCTTCAGAGTCGGAGTCTGACACTCTATCCAACTGAGCTACGGACACATATTCACAATAAAAAATTATATCACAATTTTTCGGCTTTTGCAAGCATTATTTTTCCCGCTTTTCATTTCTCTTGTTTTTCATCTCCGAAAGACATTGATAAAAATTTAACAAAATTATTTTAAAATGTATACATAACTTAGTAAAATTTGGATATTGTAAATCATTATATCCTGTGCTATTATTTAAGCATAGATTGTTAAATAGTTATCAATCAAATCAAAGAAAGGAACTGATAGCATGAAAGAGTATTTGGTTGACAGCGTTGAGAGTCTTGAAAAACGCTTGGCCGAGGTCAGAGCGGCGCAGCGCGTGTTCTCTTCCTACTCTCAGGGGCGGGTTGACAAAATTTTCAAGGCGGCGGCGACCGCGGCTAACATGGCGCGGATACCGCTGGCGAAGATGGCTGTCGAGGAAACCGGAATGGGCGTTGTTGAGGACAAAGTGATCAAAAACAACTACGCTTCGGAGTACATCTACAACAAGTACAAAAACGAAAAGACATGCGGCGTTATCGAGGAGGACAAGGCGTTCGGCATAAAGAAGATAGCCGAGCCGATCGGAGTTCTGGCGGCGGTGATACCCACCACCAACCCCACTTCCACCGCTATTTTTAAGACGCTTATCGCCTTAAAAACACGCAACGGCATAGTTATCAGTCCTCACCCGAGAGCCAAAAAATCAACTATCGAGGCGGCGAGGATCGTGCTCGAGGCGGCGGTGAAAGCCGGAGCGCCCGAAAATATCATCGGATGGATCGACATTCCCTCGCTTGAGATGACGAACCTCATAATGCGCGAGGCGGACTGCATACTGGCAACCGGCGGACCCGGAATGGTCGCCGCGGCGTATTCATCGGGAAAGCCGGCCATCGGCGTGGGCGCGGGCAACACCCCCGCCATCATAGACGAGAGCGCGGACATTCTGCTGGCGGTCAACTCGATCATTCATTCAAAGTCGTTCGACAACGGCATGATCTGCGCCTCGGAGCAGAGCGTTATCGTCGATAAAAACATATACGCGAAAGTCAAAAAAGAATTCGAGTACCGCGGCTGCTATTTCCTAAAGCCCGACGAGATCGACAAGGTGCGCAAGACCATTATCATAAACGGCGCACTCAACGCCAAGATCGTGGGTCAGAAGCCCGTGACGATTGCGCGGCTCGCGGGTGTTGAAATACCGGAATCGACCCGCGTCATGATAGGCGAGGTCGAGAGCGTCGAACTGTCCGAGGAATTCGCCCACGAAAAGCTGTCGCCCGTGCTCGCCATGTACAAGGCGAAGGATTTCGACGACGCCCTCGACAAGGCGGAACGGCTCATCGCCGACGGCGGCTACGGCCACACCTCCTCAGTCTACCTCAACACGGTGACCGAGCGCGGAAAACTCGACAAGTTCGGCGAGAGAATGAAGACCTGCCGCATACTTGTGAACACGCCCTCGTCCCACGGCGGAATCGGAGACCTGTATAACTTCAAGCTCAATCCGTCGCTGACTCTGGGCTGCGGCTCTTGGGGCGGCAACTCGGTGTCCGAGAACGTTGGCGTTAAGCACCTTATAAACATAAAGACCGTCGCTGAGAGGAGAGAGAATATGCTGTGGTTCAGAACGCCCGAAAAGGTGTATATCAAAAAAGGCTGTCTGCCGGTCGCGCTTGAGGAGCTTAAGACCGTGATGAACAAAAAGAAGGCGTTTATCGTGACCGACGAGTTCCTTTATAAAAACGGCTATTCAAAGGCGATAACCGACAAGCTTGACGAGATGGGGATCACCCACACCACGTTCTTTAACGTGGCGCCCGACCCGTCTCTCGCGTCCGCCAAAGAGGGCGCCGAGGCAATGCGCGCGTTTGAGCCCGACGTGATAATCGCGCTGGGCGGCGGCTCCGCCATGGACGCGGGCAAGATCATGTGGGTTCTGTACGAGCACCCCGAGGCGGACTTCATGGATATGGCGATGCGCTTTATCGACATCAGAAAGCGCGTTTACACCTTCCCCCGCATGGGAGAAAAGGCCGACTTTATCGCCGTGCCCACCTCGGCCGGCACAGGCTCCGAGGTTACACCCTTCGCGGTCATAACCGACGAAAAGACGGGCATCAAATATCCCCTCGCCGACTATGAGCTGATGCCCGACATGGCTATAGTCGACGCCGACCTGATGATGGATATGCCTAAGGGTCTGACATCCGCTTCGGGAATAGACGCGCTGACCCACGCGCTTGAGGCCTACGTTTCCGTTATGGCGACCGAGTTCACCGACGGCATTGCCCTAAAGGCGATACAGACCATATTCGATTATCTGCCCGCGGCCTATTCCGAAGGCGCTGCGGACCCCAAGGCGAGGGAAAAAATGGCTCACGCCTCATGCATGGCGGGAATGGCGTTTGCCAACGCTTTCCTGGGCGTGTGCCACTCGCTGGCCCACAAGCTGGGAGCGTACCACCACATTCCTCACGGCATAGCCAACGCGCTGCTTATATGCGACGTTATGCGCTACAACGCTGCCGAGGCGCCGCAGAAGATGGGGACCTTCCCGCAGTACGACCATCCGCGCGCTCTCGCGAGATACGCCGAGATCGCCGACTTCCTGCACCTGGGCGGCAGGACCGAAGAGGAGAAGCTTGAAAAGCTCATAGCGAAGATCGAGGAGCTCAAAAAGGCTGTCAGCATAAAGGAAACCATCCGCGATTACGGAGTTGAGGAAGATAAATTCCTTGAGACACTCGACGAGATGACCGAGATGGCGTTTGACGATCAGTGCACCGGCGCTAACCCGCGCTATCCGCTGATGAGCGAGCTTAAAGAACTGTACAAAGGCGCATATTACGGAAAGGAGAATTAAGATGAACCTGAATAATGTTATCGCGACCAGACCCGACAAGACCGTGTACCGCGACGGAGACGCGGCTATCAAGGTATTTGCAGAAAGCTACAAGACCGCGGACGTTTTAAACGAGGCGCTGAACACCGCGCGCATCGAGGAAACAGGCCTGAATATCCCCAAGATACGCGAGGTAACAAAGATCGACGGCAAGTGGGCGATCATCACCGACTTTATCGAGGGCGAGACGCTGGCGTCGCTTATGGAAAAAAATCCCGGCAAGGAGGACGAGTACCTCGACCTGTTTGTTGACACTCAGCTTGAGATACAGAACAAGTCGTGCCCGCTGCTCAACAAAATACACGACAAGATGAACCGAAAGATCTCCGAAAGCGCGCTCGACGCCACCACGAGATACGAGCTGCACACGCGCCTGAACGGAATGAAAAAGCACACCAAAGTGCTGCACGGCGACTATAACCCGTCGAACGTGATAATCACAAAAGACGGAACGCCGTATATCCTCGACTGGTCCCACGCGACGCAGGGCAACGCCTCCGAGGACGTGGCGCGGACATATCTGCTGTTTAAGCTTGAGAAAAAGGACGCGCTCGCCGAAAAATATATCAAGCTGTTCTGCAAAAAGTCCGACACCGCGCTGCAGTACGTCCAGTCGTGGCTGCCGATAGTCGCGGCGTCACAGCTTGTGAAGAACAAGCCCGAGGAAAAGGAATTCCTCGAAAGCTGGATAAACGTCGTCGACTACGAGTAAAATATTAAAAGCCGTTGGCCGCAATTTGCGGGCAGCGGCTTAACATTGCCGCGCACAATAATCTCGAAATTCCTTTTATCGTCGATACTTATCATTGACAATCGGGGCTTTTGAAGATATAATAAGATATGCGTCACAAATGATAAGCGTGAAATTCATCCGAAAAGACCTATAAAGGAGAAAACAAATATGAGCACAAACACCGACGCGGAGCGAAAGTTAAAAGACGTTAAGCTGTTCTTGCTTGACATGGACGGCACCATCTATCTTGACAGTCAGCTGTTCGACGGCACGCTCGACTTTCTGCGCTGCGTAAAAGAAAGCGGAAAGCGCTATATGTTTATGACAAACAACTCGTCAAGAGGCGTTGAGCAATACATAGAAAAGCTGGACAGCATGGGCATATATTCGCGGCAGGAGGATTTTTTCACTTCCGCGGACGCCGCTCAGATATTTTTGCAGGGCAGAAATTATCACAAAATTTATCTGTTCGGAACAAGATCGTTCCGGAACCAGCTGCTCGACGCGGGTCTCCCCGTCACCGACAAGCGCGAGGACGACGTGGACTGCCTGATGATGGGCTTTGACACCGAGCTGACCTTCGGAAAGCTTGAGGACGCCTGCATTTTGCTGGGAAAGGATATTGACTATATCGCCACAAATCCCGATTGGGTATGCCCCACATGGTACGGTTCGGTGCCCGACTGCGGCTCGGTCAGCGAAATGCTATACAGGGCCACGGGCCGCCGTCCCAAGTTTCTGGGCAAGCCGAACGCGTATATCGCGTCGCTGGCTATGGAGAAAGCCGGATACAGCGTCAATGAGACCGCCGTTGTGGGCGACCGCATTTATACCGATATCGCCTGCGGCGTCAACTCGGGCGCCCTTTCGATATTCCTGCTCGGCGGCGAGGGCGTTATGTCGGATATAGAAAAATATGACGTTCACCCCGATTTGATATACGATAATATACGCGCGCTCTACAACGCGATATCTTCGTAGGCGAGAGCCCGCCGAGCGGATCGTTATGCACGGATATTCTCGGCGGAATTAAAAAAATACAAGTCTGCAATAAAATGCCGATAGGAGGACATTATGAAAAGAGTATTATTTCAAGGCGATTCGATCACCGATGCGGAGCGAAACAGAGAAAACGACAATTATCGCGGAAGCGGTTATTCCACCCTTGTGGCGGCAAAGCTTGGCTTTGAGAAGCCCGGGAAATATGAGTTTATAAACCGCGGCATAGGCGGAGATCGGAGCGTTGATCTGCTTGCGAGAATAAAGGCCGACGCAATAAATCTCAAGCCCGACATCATGAGTATCCTGGTCGGAGTAAACGATGTGTGGCACGAGCTTGACAGCCGAGACGGCGTTGACTGCGAAACATATGAGATTTATTATGACATTATGCTGACCCAAATAAAGCAGGCACTGCCGAATATCAAAATAATTATTCTCGGCCCGTATTTGCTCAAAGGCTCTGCCACGGAAGAAAAGTGGGAGATATTCAGAAGCGAGGTTGAAAAGAGAGCGGACGCGGCGAGACGGATAGCCGAAAAGCACTATCTGCCTTTTGTGCCGCTGCTCCAAAAATTCGATGAGGCCGAAAAAACAGCTCCGTCCGATGTGTGGCTGCTCGACGGCGTGCACCCGACGGCTGCCGGTCATGAATTGATCGCCCGCGAGTGGATACGAGAATTTAACAAGCTTTAGCCTGCGCTTCGCGGTATTCCGAAAATAAAGTATTATGTAAAGGCCCCGAGAGATCATTTCCGGGGCCTTTACGCATATTAAATAAAATGTGAATATATCGGTCAAACTGTGTGTTCCGCTTTCAAATCGTGAGTCGGATCTTCCTTTTTTTCAATTTCCTTCGGCAGCACCGCCTTAAAAGAATACACGATTCTGTCGTCCTCGTCGTAGTCCTCGTCCTTCGAGGTTTCTATGATCTCAACGCCCATATTCTCAAGCTTTGCCGTCACAGCCGACATATTTATCGGCTTACGCTTCGGCTGATCGGCGTTTGCCCTGATCCTCGCCTTGGCGGCGTGCCACGAATTGAGATGGAAAACGACCTGAATCAGCAGTATTATCAGCGCAGCCGCGAGCCCCACAAAATACATACCCGCGCCCACGGTCATGCCGACGCCCGCAGTCGCCCAGATGCCCGCCGCGGTAGTCAGGCCCGTTGTCGTCTTCTTGTTCATGAAGATCATGCCCGCGCCCAAAAAGCCGATACCGCTGACAACGCCCGCGGCGATACGCGACGGGTCGATCTTCATCAGGTCTCCGTACATTTCCGTCACATCCAAATACGCGTATTTGGATAAGATCATCATAAGCGCCGACGCGCACGCCACAACGCAATGGGTGCGCACACCCGCCACCTTGGAGCGCTTCTGGCGCTCGTAGCCGATCAGCAGTCCGCAAAATCCCGCGAGCAGCAATCTGCCGACCAATTCCAAATTCCACAATTCAAACAATTTTATCATCCCCTTATTCAATCTCCGTCCAATCCGTCCGTCGGCGAATTTCGGGAAACACCTGCCCGGCCTCGATATACTATCTCCAAAGCTCCCGCTTCCCGGTGGAAACTGCGGAAGCCCCCGCCGCAAACGCGGCGAGGATATCCTCTCTGCTCTCGATCAATCCTCCGGCTATCACCGGGACCGACGAGACGGCTGCGGTCCTCTCGATCACCTTGGGCAGCAGTCCCGGCATTATTTCTATCATGTCGGCCTTGGTTGTCCGCAAGGTCTCGAGCGCTGTAGACACAGACTGCGAATCGATCATAAAAAATCTCTGCACCGTGAGCAGTCCCGTCTCTTTTGCCGACTTTATAATACTCGCGCGCGTGCTGATTATTCCGTCCGCGCCTTTTCCTTTTATATAATCCAAACCGGCCGCGTCCTTGCCGATCCCCTCTGAGAGATCAACGTGCAAAAACATCCGCTTTCCGCACTGACGCGCGCGGAATATCCGCGCCGAAATTTTATGTATATTGGGCGTCAGGTCAAATATCAGCTTGCATCCGCTTTTCAGCGCCGCAGCGAATTCCTCATCGGTCCGCACCGCCGCGACAACAGTCTTATTCCTAAAACGTATCATATCAGATTCCTCTTTCTATATCTTTTGACGCGATCAGATCCGCGTCCGTTCCCGCGATATGTTTTATTATAACACTGCCGCGCTTAATTGGCAAGTGCAGTTTAACCCGATTGACCTCCGCCATACAATCAAACAATGTCTCCTTGGGCACCGCGCTGTCGGTCCGCACCGGGATGACCCGCCCGTCCTCCGTCATTGCGGTGGTTGTGAGCACGCGCATCGGGCGGACACATTCCTGACGCGCGTAATCAGCGCCGCGCTTACACGTGTTTCCCGAAACTTCGGTCACCTCTCCGTTTTCGATCTCTACCGTCAGAGCGCAGCCCAACGGACAAACTATGCATGTTAATTCCTGTTTCATATTATCCCGCCTCCAGCACAAATTCAAGCTTCGCATCTCCGCACTCGGCAAGCTGCGCCCCGGTTAAGGTCAGCGATTCCATCTCGCCCGGCGCGGCCGCCGCCAATTTTTTGGCGAATATCGTTTTGTCGCCGTTTATGACTTTTATTTTCACGTTTTTATATATATTGTCTACGCGGAAATAGACCTTCACGTCCTCGTCTCTTGAGGCGATCCGCTGCGGGATCGTGTAGCGGATCTTCCCGTCTGGCTTAAGGTCGAGGGGAGCGCCCTCGTCAAGTCCGCCGCTGATATACTCCGCCGCGCTTTTTCCCGCCAACGCCGCTTCCTCAGACACAAAATCCACCAGATCGTGGACGTGCAGCACATTTCCGCAGGCGAATATTCCGGGGCAGGATGTCTGGCGCTTCTCGTCCACGACCGCCCCGCCCGTTATCGGGTCAAGACTGATCCCCGCGCCTTTTGACAGCTCGTTCTCGGGGATAAGTCCGACCGAGAGGAGCAGTGTGTCGCACGAAATATATTCCTCTGTCCCGGGTATCGGACGTCTGTATTCGTCCGTTTCGGAGATCGTTACGCCCGTCAGGCGCTCCCTTCCGTGCACGGCGGTCACCGTGTGCCTGAGCTTAAGCGGAATGTCAAAGTCGTCCAGGCACTGCCGTATATTGCGGGCAAGGCCGCCCGAATACGGCATTATTTCGCACACGGCTTTCACCTTCGCGCCCTCGAGCGTCATTCGCCGCGCCATGATCAATCCGATATCGCCCGAGCCGAGAATAACGACCTCCCGTCCCGGCAGGTAACCCATACAGTTGACGTATTTTTGAGCGGTGCCCGCCGTGAAAATTCCCGACGGGCGGCTTCCGGGGATGTTCAGTGCGCCTCGGCTGCGCTCGCGGCAGCCCATCGCGAGGACGACCGCCTTTGCCTCTATCCTCGAGACTCCGTCCGAATTTACCGCCGTGACGACTTTATCGGGGGACACGTTCAAAACCGTCGTTCCGCAGCGGATCGGGATGTTCCGCTCCGCGGCCATCCGCTCGTATTCCCACGCGTACTCGGGTCCGGTCAGTTCCTTTCCGAATCGATGGAGCCCGAATCCGTTATGTATGCATTGCTGCAGAATACCGCCGGTGTTAACATCTCTTTCCAAAACCAGCATATCCCGAACGCCGCTGTCGTACGCCGCGACTGCCGCGGCCAGCCCCGCGGGGCCGCCGCCGACAATTATCAGGTCAATTTGTTCTCTGTTCATGCCTGCCCTCCTCCTTTTGTTCTGCAAATGTTCAAATATGAGCCGCCTCCGCTTTTGGTCACACGTTCTATCGGGATGCCCTGTTCACGCGCCAGCAGCTCCACGATGCGCGGAGAGCAGAATCCGCCCTGGCAGCGGCCCATTCCGCTGCGCGTCCTGCGCTTCACTGCGTCCAGGTCCAAGGCTTTCGGTTCACGTCTGATGGCCTCCAGTATCTCGCCTTCGCTGACAGTCTCGCAGCGGCAGACTATTTTACCGAAGTCGGGGTGGTCTTTTATATACGCGTCCTTTTCTTCCGCGCCGAGCCTGCGGAACCAATAATAGGATTTGCGCTCCGCTTTAAAATCCGCGCGTTTTTCCGTCTTTAGGCCAAGCTCAAACAAAAGCTCCGCAATGCGGACGGCTATCGCGGGCGAGGCGGATAATCCCGGTGATTCGATACCCGCCGCGTGCACCATGCGCGTTTTGTAGGGACGGATAATAAAGTCGCCCGTGTCCGCCGCGGCTCGCAGCCCCGCGAACGAGGTGATGACCGCCCTGACAGGAACGCCCTCCGCCTCCTCGTTTATCTGCGCGATAATGTCATTCAGGCCCGCGGCCGTCGTATCGGTATTGTCGCGCTCTTCCTGCTCCTCGGCCGTGGGGCCGAGCAGGAGATTTCCGTCCGCCGTGGGGCTGACGAGTATTCCCTTGCCTTTTTTTGTCGGCACCTTGAATATTGTATGATCCACTATTCCGCCGCAGTCCTTATCCAGCAGAAGATATTCGCCGCGCCGCGGATGGATAGAAAAGCTGTCGTCGCCGACCATGCGCGCTATCTTGTCCGAATAAACGCCCGCCGCGTTCACCGCGTACCGCGCCTTGACGCTGCGGCCGTCCGACGCGTATATCGTGAGCGAGTCTTTATCCTCAAGGATCTCCGATACCTCAAAGTTCCGCAGAAACTCCGCGCCGTTGTCCATCGCGCTGCCCAATGCCGCCACGGTAAGCTCATACGGACAGATGATGCCGCCGGTCGGCGCGTGCAAGGCACATACGGCGCTTCGCGATACCGCGGTTTCAAGCTTCCGCAGTTCCTCGCCGCCTAGGATCTCCAGACCGCGCACTCCGTTTTCCTGTCCCTGCCGATACAAAAGCTCCAGAATTTTCCTGTCGTCATCATTATAACCCAAAACCAGGGAGCCGTTTTGCCGATACGGAACGCCGAGCTCCTCGGCTATTTGAGGCATCATTTCCGAGCCCTCAACATTAAACCTCGCCTTCAAGGTTTTTGGTTTCGCGTCAAAGCCCGCGTGCACAATACCGCTGTTGGCCCGCGACGCTCCCGCGGCGGCGTCGTTTGAGCGCTCAAGCACGCAGATCGACATATTATATTTGCTGAGCTCACGCGCCGTCATGGCGCCAATGACCCCGGCTCCGATAATTACCGCGTCATACATTTTTATGATCATTCCTTTCGCAGCGCTCATGGCGCAAAATTATGTATAGTTTATTTATCTCAATACAGATATGTCGCAAATCACGCTCAAATGACCGCGTGAGTCAGCGGCACAGGGTCAAAACCCAACAGGAGTGCGACGGCAAACACGATCACAACAACGAGACAGAATATCACGCAGGGTATAACGTTGCTGCGGATGATCCTGCCCTCTCTCCCCACTGTACCGGTGGTGGCGCACGCGGATACCACGTTATTCACGCAGATCATATTGCCGATAGCGCCGCCGTTATTCTGCAGGGCTACGATAAATATCTGAGGCAGGGCCACCAGCGTGGCGGTCTCAAACTGCAGTGACGAAAACAGGGTGTTCGAGACCGTGTTGGAGCCGGACATGAACGCGCCCAGCACGCCGATAAGAGGCGCCACGGCGAGATAGCCCCGTCCGGCCAGATCGGCCATTCCGCGGGCCATTACATACAGCATTGAGCCCGTCCATAACATCCGGAGCCGAGACGTTGGTGTATCGAAAAATATTGACCGCTGCAATGCCGAACAGGAGGGCGACAGCCGCTCCCGACACCTGCCTGCACGTGTCGGCCCAAGCGCCCTTGACGGCATCGCGGTTCATACCGTGGATCAGAACAGTGATCAGAGCCACGATAATAAACACGATACCCGGGCTCCACAGTATGGCGCAGTTCCAGTTCTGACCCAAGATAACGCCGCTGCTGCCGGTGCCGACGGTGAACGTTTTCATGGCGTTTGCCCAGTTCATGCCCAGGTTCTGGCACACGCGGGTGATAACTAATACTGTCACAATAATAATGTATGGAGCCCAAGCCTTGACCAGAGACATATTACTGATCTTGGGATCGGGCACTTCGGTGGTGGACAGCCAGCTTGAGTCCCAATCGGACCTGTCACCGAAGGTCCATACCTCTTTGGGCTGCAGGAAACCTATCTTGGCGGTGAACAAAGAAACGAACAGGGTCACGATCGCGGCTCCGAGAGAAACCAGCTCCGGACCGATGAAGCGGGCGATAAGCAGGTATACAATGTCAAACACGCCCACAATGAAAATAATGTAAGGAATAACGGGCAAAGCGTCTTTGAAGGATTTGTTCTTGCCGAACAGCTTCACAAGCACACACATACCCACGAATACTATCACGAACGCACCGACAGCCATGGGAAGGGCGGACCAGAAAGTCAGCGACATCTTCCATGCCTCGGGATCCGCACCGCCAGCCGCCACCGCGTCACGCACGGTGGTGAAAGCGGTGTTGGTGGGTGTGCCCACAGCGCCGAAACACACGGGTACCGAGTTGTATATCAGAGCCACGGTAGCTGCGGCCAAGGGCGGGAAGCCCACGCTGATCAGTAGGGGTGCCGCCAAGGCTGCGGGTGTGCCGAACCCGGCGGCGCCCTCGATGAAAGCGCTGAAGACGAAGCCTATGATCACAGCCTTGATGCGGGCATCGGGGGTAATGCCGTCAAACATCCGATTTATGGCCGAAATTGCTCCGGAGCGCTTCAGTGTATTCATAATAAGTATAGCGCCGAATATGATGCAAAGCGTCTCAACAGCGCTCAAAAAGCCTGTTAGGGTGTATGCCGCCATGTCCTTTAAATTCATTTTCCATATTATGAACGCTATAACACAGGACAAGAGCCATGTCAATGGCAGAACGCGCTTGGCGGGCCGATTAAAGACCACCATCAGCACAACGGTTATAATCAGCGGTATAAAAGCTATCAACGCATACATTTTTATATCTCCTTTTTGCAAATAAAAAACGCACCAAAACCGAAGCTCACCGACTTCGGTTTTGATGCGTCTCAACATCTCTGCATCATTGTATACATTTTAACACATTTATTTCGGCTTGTCAAGCGATTTTCAAAACAAATTACAGAAATTTTGATTATTATTTTTCTTGACAAATATGGGAAACTTTAATATAATTACTGTAAACTGTTTTTGAATTTTGCGCATCGTGATCCGAGACCGATAAAATTCAAAAACAGAATAAATTAACAAATATTTACGGAGGAAAAAATGAAAAAAACATTAGTTATTATGGCTGCGGGCATAGGCTCAAGATTCGGAGGCGTAAAACAGCTCGCAAAGGTGGGACCGAACGGAGAAGTAATCATTGATTACGCGATATCCGCCGCCCTTGACGTCGGATTCAACAAGATCGTTTTTATTATCCGCGAAGACATAGCGGATGATTTTAAGGAAATTGTCGGAAACCGCGTTGAAAAAATGTGCGAGGTCGCGTACGCTTATCAGTCGCTTGACGACGTGCCCGAGGAATACAAAGGAAAATTCGAGCGCTCAAAGCCGTGGGGCACGGGTCAGGCTATACTTGCCTGCAAAAACGCGGTCAACGAGCCGTTCGCGGTTATAAACGCGGACGATTATTACGGAACAGAGGCGTTCAAAAAAATCTATGATTATCTGTACTCCGAAAACACGAGCGAAGACGAATACTGCATGGCGGGATTCAAGCTGAAAAACACTCTCAGCGACAACGGCGGCGTTACCCGCGGTGTATGCCGCACCGACGGCGATTCATATCTTTCGAAGGTGACGGAAACATCGAATCTGGTCAAGACCCCGACCGGAGCCGGCGTGGAAAAAGACGGCAAAATCATTGAGGTTGACCCCGAATCCTATGTTTCGATGAATATGTGGGGATTCACGGCAAAGATATTTGATTATCTTGAAAGCATGTTCAAGGATTTCCTGTCCGGTCTTGACGACGCAGACACCAAGTCGGAGTTCCTGATCCCAACCGTTGTTGACGAGCTGATACACGCCGGAAAAGTCAAGGTAAAGCTTCTTGAAACAAACGACAAGTGGCTCGGCATCACATACAAAGAGGATCTGCCGTCCGTCAAGGAGGCTCTCGCGTCGGTCAATATCGCTAAATAAGCGCGCTCTATATGAAAGGGGAAAATATGTCAAGCATCAACGAGCTTAAAGCTTTATTCCGAGAAAAATTCGGATATGATGACAAAATAGAAATATACGCGGCGCCGGGAAGAGTTAATCTTATCGGCGAGCATGTTGACTACTGCGGAGGTCCCGTGCTACCTGCGGCGCTCACGGTCGGCACCACACTGCTCGCGAGAAAAAGGAACGACAACATCCTGCGGCTAATGGCGACCGATCTGGATGTGACGGTCGAGGCGCCGCTTGACGATCTCGAAAAATTCAAAGGCACGCTCAAATGGGGCGAGTACACGCTCGGCGTGGCTTTTGAAATGCTCAAGGCCGGCTTTAAATTCTGCGGCTATGATATGCTCTATCACGACACGGTCCCGCACGGGGCGGGTCTCTCCTCTTCCGCCGCGGTCGAGCTCTCGACAGCCATATGCTTTGCGGCGGGCGCCGAAGCCGACATCAAGTCGCCGCGGCTCCTGACCGAACTCGCGCTCATCTCTCAGAAGGCCGAGCACAATTATATCGGCGTAAACTGCGGAATAATGGACCAGTTCGCGTCCGCTATGGGCAAAAAGGACAACGCGGTATATTTAAACTGCGCCACGCTCGAGCATGAGTACGTTCCGCTGAAACTTGGAGATTACAAGCTTGTTATCGCGAATTCCAACAAAAAACACGCCCTCGGCGACTCAAAGTATAACGAGCGCAGAGAGGAATGTTCGGAGGCGTTTGAAACGCTCAAAAAAGTTATGCCGGATATAACCTGTCTGGCGGATGTGACTTGCGCCGACGTTTCCGAATATTCGGAATTGTTTAAAAACGCAACGATAAAAAACAGAGCCGCGCATGTCGCCTCGGAGTGCGAGCGCGTGCACAAATTTGTCGAGGCGCTGAAAAACGGAGATCTGTCCACGGCGGGAAAGCTTATGAACGAATCGCACATATCCTTGAGAGACAATTTTGAGGTCTCATGCGACGAGCTCGATATTCTGGCCGGATCGGCGTCACGTTACAGCGGAGTTTTGGGCTCCCGCATGATCGGCGCCGGATTCGGCGGCTCCGTGCTCAGCATTGTGCATAAGGACCGCGTGGACGAATTCATATCTGACATCGGACAAGAGTACAGCGGCAAAACAAATTTAAAAGCCGATTTCTACATATCGGAGATCGGAGACGGAGCTCGGGAATTATAATTCCCGAGCTTTTTTATAGTGCGGGCTTGCTCACCGCAATAAACACGTTACTCTTCTGCTTCCGCTTCCGTGCTTGTGGCGTTCATAACGGAATTGTTGGCGCTTATCGTTTTTGCGATTTCGGCGAGAGTTTGATTTCTCAAATTCTTATCGTCTATATCCTCCGCCAGCAGATCAGCGAGCAAATTGTCTGTGTTATGTATGAGGCGGTTTTGTATTTGCATAGAAGCCTTTATTGTCTCCGTGTACATCCTTATAAAAATCACGCCGATAAAATCCACCAGAATACCGCTGACCGCACCGGTAAGAACCGCGATGTCATATTTGACGGGCGAGACCGCAAACATAATTATCGCCAGGAATATGATGATCATACCGGCCAAAACCGTGCCTATCCCAAGCTTAAACACCCAGCTTAACTGATTAAGATTGATGTCAAAAAAACGCTTGAAATCACTTTGACTGTTGTCAAATCTGATTTCGGCCTGCATTTTAGGCGTTTTGTTTTGCACGCTCATAACAGCGATCGTCTCATCTATCTGCGCACAGCGTGAAGTGAGGGACGTATGGCGCGTGTCGTTGTTTATGCTTGTGAAAATATTGTATAAAACTCCGAAAAGAACGATCGCCGCGCCCGCGATCATCAGCGAAGCGGGAAGGAAGCTCGATACAACCGTTTGTTCGACAAAGCCGAACATATACCTCCTTGAGATAATTCCGCATACCGTAAGCGCTATACCCGCAAGCGTAAAGAATATCACGGCAACGGGGAATCTGCGCGTTTTAGGCTGTTCCATTTCTTCAACGAGTTTATCCCGCTCATTCATAAGCATTTTTTCATACTCCGTGTTCTTTTCCATATGCACATCCTCCTTTCGGTTATTCCGCGTACATTTTATCACAATAAAAATAGAATTTCAACAAAATCCGCGTCAAGATTTTCGTTACGCTTCATTATCTCCGAAGGCATGTATAACGCTTTCAATAAATATCCGCGCAGCGTTACAGTCATTTTCGTCGGGGCGGCCTTTGTTTATGCCGCCGACCAGCTTGAACGGCCCGAACTTATCAAACGCCTTGCAGCCAAAAGAGCCCAAGACGATTTTATTTTTGCTTTTCAGCAAATCGACCAGAGGCTTGTTGTTTTTATCAAAGCTGCCCGTGCCGCTTGTGGAAAATACAAACGTATGCGTCGCAACGTTTTCGGGCAGGCTTTCCGCGAATTGCATTATTTTTGCGTCATGCTTGCCGAAATAAATTCCGCTGCCAAATCCCACGATGTCATAATCACGCAAGTCATACTCGGGCGCGCCGTCAATTTCCGCGATCGTGAGCGGCGCGCTTTTCGCCATTGCCTCCGCGATTTTTCTCGTGTTTCCCATATGAGCGGAACTGATGATAACCAATATTTTCATATCCGCACTTCCTTATTTTCAAAATATTTTTTACTTTTTCGCTTGTGTCGATAGTAACATTATAAGAGATTCAGCTTAAAAAAGCAATAGAAAAATGAGCTTTTAAACCCGCATTAAAATCAAGGGATTAAGAATCAAAAATTAGCAAAGTAATATATTCTATTACTATACCACAAAATGAGATTCTATTTTTCCATATCTCAAATATGTATTTGAAATTCTCCAAAATCAAATATGCCGTTTCCTTGCCGCAGCTTGCCTTGTCGATATAAGGACTGAAACGCTTTCGCAATTTCACCAACTAAGGAAATCGAAATATTAAGCTGATGATGTGCCGGCAACACCTTTTTGATTTTGAGCGAGCTTACCTTTTCCACAGAGCGCATAAACTCGATCGGATCGGTAGTGGGATAAAAAGCGTCCAAACAGCCTTTGTAAATCAAATCGCCGGAATACAACCGCCCTCTGTCTCGCTCATAGAAACAGCAGTGTCCCGGTGAATGACCGGGCGTATGGATCACTTTCAGCGTTCGATCGCCTAAATCAATAAAGTCGCCGTCGCGCAGTATTCTTGTAGGTGTTCCCTTGAAAATTTGATAATCTTCTATATTAAAATTTTCAGGAAATACGCTCGGTTTCAAAGTCAGATTTTCCTTGACCGCTTGCAGCGGAATGGGAAATTGCTCGGAAATCCAACTTACTTCGTTTTCGTGTACGGCAAAATCCGCAAAATACTTATGCCCGCCAATGTGGTCCCAATGGACGTGGGTGGTAAGAACAGAAACAGGCAGATCGGTCAAATTTTCGATCGCCTTTTTGATGTTCGCAACACCCAATCCCGTGTCGATCAACACGGCCCGCTCAGTCCCGCAAAGCAAATAACAGTGCGTTTCTTCCCAATGCTTATACTCGCTGATCGCAAACGTCTGAGAATCAATTTTTTCAACGGTAAACCAATTATATTGCATGGTATTTCCCTTTTTATATCTAATTTTCCCGTATTATTTTGTCTATCTCATCAATCGAAACGTTGTATAGGGTTTCCCAATCTTTCGGTGACTTTCCGACATCAATATCAAAGCTTGTGTTATCGTTCACTTCGATAACGCACCCTGTCCGACCGTCTTTAAGCAAAACGGTATCATATTGCTGTATTTGCATTATCCGACGACCTCCTTTATGTATGCCGCAGTAAGCCTTTTGTCTTCCGCTCAGCTTCACAATAAACAATCACAAAAGGCGAAGCATGATATATTCTTCTTCCTTTTCGGTTTATGCAAACGCTTTTACTGATATTCTTTAACAAAGGGCAGTCCTATCAGTTTTTCCGTTTGCTCATCGCTGAATTCCAGGCCCCAGCGCTCCCGCATGAAACCAAGGAGCTGCTCGCTTCGGGCATATATCGCCGACGCATCCCAATCGCGTATCTTTGAAACCTCAATTTCCGAATGGGAGCCGTGCTCATAGCCGCGGCGGCCGCCGTTCTTGTGCTTTTTTTCCTCAAAACCTACATTCTGCAAAGCGGAATTGATTTTCTGCGACAACGGCAAGAGATTGCCGAGCGCTCCCGTGAGCCTTTCGATTTGTTTTTCATCAAATCCGCCGAACATATTGCGCCAATAAGGCTCTGTCGGTGTTTGCGGGAGAATATGCTCAATAGACACTTTGTCCTTCTCGGACTTTATAAACTTTGACCAGGGCATGTTGTTCAGTTTGTCGATATTATTCAGCCCCGACAGCATATCCTCGTACTCATAGAAAAAGTATTTCAGACTGTTCCAATCATAATAACCCTTTCCGTCCGAGAAATACTTCTCAATTTTGGCAACAAAATTTTGAACGGCAAAACTCATATCATTCGTTGTCTTGTCATGGATTTTTTTAAGGAGTTCATCAATATCTGTCTCTTTAGCATATATCTGCCGCGCAGCTCTGTAAAAATCACTGCTGCCGCGTGACGCGCGGAAATTACCGAATCGGAATTCAACAAAAATATACCGTTCAACAGCCTCAAATAATTTCACTTTGCTGTCGGCGGAAATATCGCGTCTGCCGATGACAGCGGTAACCAGCGGCCTGAAATAGCTTATCCCGATACGATCAAGCCTTTCGATACACTTTTTCTCGCTCTGTGTCAGGTTATCGCTTTCAAGCGGGTAATAGGAATCATACCAGTACTGCGCCATGTTTTTGAGACTGCTGACATAGTCTTCGATTTCTTTCGGCCCAAGTTTGGGAGCCTCTGCGGCCTTCTGTTCTTGCGCCTTGCTATTTTCATCTTCATCAATGACATCATCACCGATAACAGCCGCTTCCTCCGGCTCAACCAAAACGGAGGCTTTTTCAAATATCTTCTTTGGCGAGAACTTTTCCATCAGGTATTTTATGTAGTCGTCGCCGCGATTACGTGAATATTTAAAGTATATGATCCAATGGGCGCGCAGGTATTCATCATCCGAAAGAGGATTTTTATTTCTTCCAAGGTGATAATAGACTTCTTTCCAAGCGTCATTTATCTTTTTGCGGAGAGCGGACTTGTCTTTTTCGTCCAACACGTCATCGTCGTAGAGCGTGGTCAAATAAATCAACCTGTTCTTCAACAGCTCGAGATTCGTCAGCTTCTTGCCGCGATAATTCATGGTCTCAAAGGCTACGAACACATCATAATCATCGTCGATCTCGTACAAGTTGAACATCAGGCGCCGAGTTAGATTTTCGTACAGAACGCTTATTGCCTTAAGGCAGCCTTCTCCGGAGTCCTCGCAAAGCTTTCCTATGTTCTCGGCAAAGAATTTTTTTGCATACTTCAGATTTTTTGTGTAGTATGTCTCGTTTACCGTACCCGGATTCCCTGCGCCGAACACCCTGTATTTCATATATTCCGCGCTGGGATTGTCCTCCTCGTAGCCGAAAAGATATGTTGTTACCAATTCATACGGAGGTCTTATCCGACAAATATACTTTGAGACAATACTCTCGAGCGTTTCATTGCCGAGAGTAATTTCATTATCAGGCTTATCCTTATTCTCGTCCAAATTACGTAAAAACAATACGATTTCATTCAAAAGGATAACGGAAGTGGTGATACGCTGCTGACCGTCAACGATATGACAAGGCGTATAACCATCCTCAACAAGCCATAAATCATCACCCAGGCTGTCAATTTGCTCTTTTTTCAGCCGCTTGAGAGACAGGGTACCCGTATAATGATAGCGGTTAGGGTGAATATTTACAAGATCATCCCAGAAATCGACCAGTTGCCGCTGCTGCCACGCATATCCGCGCTGATAGTCCGGGATACGGAATATTCTGTTTTGAAAGATCTCCGATAAAGACAACAGTTCTTTTTCCATAGTGGGTTTCCTCCTACATTCAGCGTTCAAGAAATTTTTACCCGTTCTGATACTCGGCAATAACATCGCTGCGGATCAACATGATCTCAAATGCCGCGGCGACCATGCGCAAAAGTTATACTCGTCAAATCATCTCAAAATTAGGAAACGAGCCTATTAAAGTATAACCTCACTTTCATTTTTTGTCAAGCGGCGAACCTGAATAGTCTATAGTGAAATGGTTTGTTTTTTCATGCAGATACAAAAAACCGGACCGTCGTTGACGGTCCGGTTCGGCTTTAACTTTGATATTTTCTGACGCTTCTTTTGTTTTATTTTTCTTTTTTAAATCTCTCCTCGATTCGTTTTTTCCAGCTTTTGTCGAGCGGAGCCGCGCAGCAGCGCTTTTGGGTGATCGCTTCGCTCATCACGTCGTAGTTCAGCATAGTGCCTTCTTCATCGCTTTTGTATGTGACGGCATAATCGCGTTCGATGCCGATCCTCGCGCCCATCTCGGCGGCGTCGATATTCGCGCCCAGGAACAAAAATTCCCAGCCGTATTTTTCCTTTTGACGCTCGATCATCTTTTTCACCTTGTCGTAGCTGTACTCGCGGCTGGCGTTTTCCATGCCGTCGGTCGTGATTATGAACAGCGTCTTTTCGGGCACGTCCTCTTCTCGCGCGTATTTGTGGATGTTGCCTATGTGCCTGATCGTGCCGCCCACCGCGTCCAGAAGAGCCGTGCAGCCGCGGGTGAAATATTCGCGGTCGGTCATGTCCTCTACGTCTTTGATCGGCGCGCGGTCGCAGATCGTTTCGACCTCATCGTCAAACAGCACCGTTGTGACATACGCCTCGCCATCTACCTTGTGCTGCTTTTCGAGCATTGAGTTGTAGCCGCCTATCGTGTCACGTTCAAGCCCGTGCATCGAGCCGCTTCTGTCCAGGATAAAAACTATCTCCGTTAAATTCTTTTTCATTTGAAAAACCTCTCTTTCATTTAATTGATGTGTTTATTTTACATCACTTGAAAGGGAGTTTGGTCGCTTTTTAAGCGACATTTTTACGCGCCGATAAGCGGCAGATCAAACGAGAACAAGACCTCGTTTATTTCAAAAATATTGTAGTTCTTATTCAGAATAAAATATTCGATAATTATATCAAACTTGCTGCTGTGCGTCAGGGAATAGCCCGCTCTGCCGATAAGGTCGCGGGCGGTGTCGATATCAAGTCTGAGCGCGAGCGTAAGCGCCACCGCGGTTATCTTGCTCGGCTTATAATTCCGATTGCCGCGGATCTTTGAGAATAATTTCCTGTCGATATTCGCCCGCTTATACACCTGAACATCGGTCATTCCGCTTGCGTCGATAAGATGCAATAGATATTCCGAAAATGACGCGTCCATATTTTTAAGCATTTCATTTATATCGCGGGGCACGGATGTCTGTTTGGGCCTGCGGAGCGGTTTGCGCTCCGATATACCGGGCTTTGGCTCGGGCATCTGAACCGAGATCTGCGCTGTATCAAATACGGCGTGATCCAGCTGCATCGACTCGCGCGCCTCGCGCCGGCGGCGGTTTATCTCCTCATTTTCGGCGAGTATCTTATCAATATAATCGGCGACATTTGAGATGAGTTCGGTGTCGGCCTCAAACCCGATTTTAGAGTATATGACCAAGTAAATATCCATCTCGCTGTTTTCGAGAAAATCCGAGATCGCACGCTCGGCTACCTTGAGCGCATCCTTCGGGGGATAGCCGTACACGCCCGACGAGATAATCGGGAAAGCTATGGATTTGACGCGCTTGCGTTTTGCCAGTTCAAGGCTTGATCTGTAGCAGGAATAGAGCAGCCCTTCCTCATTATTTCCGCCGCCGCGATAAATCGGCCCGGGAGTGTGGATTATGTACTTTGCACTAAGGTCAAAGCCTTTGGTTATCACGGCCTTGCCCGTGTCGCAGTGCCCGATCTTTCGGCATGCGGCGTCCAGCTTTTCATATCCCGCCGCCGCGAATATCGCGCCGCACACTCCGCTGCCCGGCATCAGCGAGGTATTCGCCGCGTTGACGATCGCCTCCGCATCCGTTTTTGTTATGTCGCCCCGTATGATCTTAAACGGCATGAAATCATCTCCAGAATTAATTTTGATTATATTATATATCACACGAACCGAATTATCAAGGGGAGAAATATTTAAATATGTGCTATTCCCACTCCTAAGTACAAAACCAACCTTAAACGGCTTTGTATAGAGAATATGACTTGATATAGCTTTGTTGGGCTCAGATTATCCAATTTATATAGGGTATCCTCGCTTTTGCTATCATTTTTCTATCATGGAGAACTATCATTATTCCTTCAAAGGACTAGGCTAATTTATATCAATACGTTCCCAAAAGCCGAGCGTCTGCGCCGCGCCAGTATCTACAGCCTTTATCAGCTCTATAATTTGTTTGTCATTTATTTTCATTGCACTATCCTTTCTCAGCTTTATCGCAATATATTAAAGAAGCTACTCTATGCTACCTCACTAATTTTAAAAACGCATAATAGCACGTTTTCTTCCAAGCAATATTATTGCATTTAGTACTAGCTATTTCTCAATATACAAGTATACCATTAAATCATCTTCTTTGTAAAGCCATTTGCATTGTTTCGGCACAATTACACCTTCATCTGAAATCATATTATAGTCTTTAAAAAATGAAGTAACGCCACCGAAATAATTCCTTGATCTGTTTATACTGAAATGGTACATATTTTTGCCATTCACTTTTACATCTACACTTGTTTGTCTTTCTGAAAATTGATTAATAATCGACGACGGAATTGACACTATTCTCGCTCTAATGTCGTTAGACGTTATTGTTTTCTCTATATAATTTTTACTGTTATCAAATGATATATTATTGTCCTCCGCAGTTGTGTTGTCATTTTTATGTAAAAACAAATTCATCTGGTTAGTGCTGAAAACAGGTTTAAACAAAAAACCTATTTCGTTATCTATACAGCTTGTAACAAGAGCTTTGCCATCAATTATAACAACAGGTTTGGATGGATCATTTCTTGATTCTTCAACGGCGTCTCTTGTACAAAATGACGTGGTTATAAGCATTCCCTTATGCCCAAACGGTGTTATACCTTTTAGTTCCCTAATATTGTGAACATTCACTTTATGGTTTAAATTATAACATTTTGCCTGAACGTAATAGTTTGTTACATCAACGTCACTAAAATCTCCAACGCCTTTTCGGACGGCTTTTAAATCAACTCCGCCATCTCGTGATCGTTGTGTAACTTCAACCTCGTCAAGTCCCATCTTTAGCAAATATTCTTTTAAAAAGTATTCAAAAGCATATCCGGACTCAAAATATTCATAGAATTTTTGCTGTAATTCTTTTATCTCTGTATCTGAAAGATTTGAACTTACTTGCATATTTTTCACCCTCATTTCATTATATTATACTGCTTGTCCGCATCATTATACTAAATCTAAAATTTAATGACATTTCATTATGTCGCCCGATGAAGATACAACTGTCATCTGTTTGAATTGTAATTCACATGGACATAGCACTATATCACCTTGCTTATATTTATCTTCTGCGGTTCTTAACACTATTGTTTCATTTTCCGCGACGATTTTAAACTCACTAACAACCGTTTCTTCAATAGCGACAGGTATATTTATTAATTATTATATCATTTTACCTTTCTGTAATATCCGTTTCCCAAAAATTCTATAACACCTTTATCTCGCAAAAACTGAAGCTGTTGCCTTATTTTAGGTTTAACGTTATTATTGGCGGGATGTTTTTGCCACAATAGCTCCTCAAAATTGTACATATCTCTCAAGCAAAACTCTTCAGCATCTATTGCATTTACACAATGTAGTGTGTCCATAAGCCAACCTCTTGCGGATATGTTTTCTATTTTAAGTGATTGTGCTATTCGCGTCTTTTGCAAAACATAGTTTTTGTTTGTAATACTGCCGTTTGATACAATAGAAATACGTCCCTGAATCGGAATCTTATAAAGCAAAATATTACATCCGACCCACCCTGCCCGTCTCGCGGTTGACGCAAGCGGTTTTCGACGCTCAATAATATCGGGAACAAAGAAATGTTTTGGAACAAGTATAACATCACTTACTCTGCACTCACTTCTTGAATATGCCATAAGGAAAAAATCGGGATTATTATTGCTCGTGATACGTTCAATCATTGTATTGTATGCACCGTCATTGATTTTCTTGCCGAATTTTCCGTTTTTGCTTTTCAGCTCATACTGATTGCCACAATCAGGGCAATAAAAATCAGCAACCGGCATATTGTTCTCAAATTGCTTTATGTGTTCACATTCGCATCGAGGGCAAAACATATTATTATATATCCATGATTCTGTTAAGCGACGCGCAATTTGCGAACGGCTTCTGTATCCTTCAGATAATGTCATATCAAATGATAACTCCATGATTTCTCCTTTATATTATATCATATCTTATGACGACAATTTTCGCACATTTTTATTCATCTACTACACAAATCATGCTAGCTCAATTTGTCTTTCATAAACAAACAGGTTTTCCGTATAAGTGGTAATACTCACTGGTTCTTTTCTTGTTATCATCTCATTATCGCAGTTGATAACAATGAAAATCCACCATGAATTAACCCTTTGCTTATAATATATTATACTTCAATCTTCAAAAATTGCAAGTAGAATTTGATTCGCATTTTATTTTCCTTGACAAATATGACAAACTTAATTATAATGTTTTATGAAAACAGTTTTTGTTTTTTGTGTATTGAAAGTTGTGGCTAAAATGAATAAAAATGAGCTTGAACAGAAGCTCGGTTTTCCGGAACGCGCTGCTGATGTGCGTATTGCACAGTACGAGTCCGAATAGAGTTATGAGGTTTTCTTATGAAAAAGTTAAAGTTTATAGCAATCACGCTTGCTAATTATCTCCCTGTTTTATGTGCTTGCTTATTTTACAAAGGCGGCGCCCCTGTTGAATGGAAGCTTTGCATTATATTGCAGATTTTGCTTGTTGTTTTAAATTATATATTTTCGAGTAAAAAGTCAGTTTTGACTTTTTATAATGTAAATCTTTTTATATCAACTATACTTGCCAATGCGCTCAGTACATATCTGTACTACTGCAACGTCAGTTCCGATTCGGAAACACCTGCAGTGGGGATGTTTGGGCTGATTGTCGGGGCAATATTTGTATTTATTTTATCATTGATTTCCATATTGCTAAAAAGAAAAAAGTCCGAATAAACGCAAAACCGCCGCCGAAAACTTTAATCGTTTTCGGCGGCGGTTTCTAATTTTCTGATTATCTATGGCAATAATTAATGCCACAGTAATACCACAGACCATATAACGATCCCCAAAGAGCACGTTTTCACGCACCTTTAGGGGATTTTGGCCATCATTCCCATTCTGCCTCCCGCATGTGCTATATTCTTAATTTACGCATTAATAGTACATATTTCAGGCAAATATTACACGCATTTCATCCAAAATAACAATTAACAAAAACTTTTGTAGCCAATTTGTAGCCACTCGCGGAAACGCTCAGTTCACCTCTGCTACTGTTTTGCAATAACCGCGAGTGGTTTGCAAATCAATTATATGTCCACGGTGAGTAACAACAATGCTTATTGTCAACCATCTCTTAAAAATCTGTTTATTTCATCCAGCATTGATGAATTTACAATATCGGTAAGAGTCCGTGGTTCAAAGGTAGAGTTTTATTTCCATCGCGCTGCGTGCATATACTTTCGCCACCAATCTGCGTCATGATATCCAAGATAATAATTGTATTCGCTCATACTGCAGCCGAAACATAAATCATCCGCCATTTCAAGGATCACATCTTTCAGTTCAAGTCGCTCTTTCCATTTATCTTCGATCGCTTCATATCCATGCAGGGCGCCTAAAATGTTTCCGGTGACTGCTGCTGTAGAATCACTGTCGCCGCTATGGTTTGCCGCCGCAATTATGCCCTTTGAAAAATCATTTTCATATTTTAAGCTGCAATAGATCGCTATCGCCAGCGTTTCTTCGGCTACCCATCCCTCGCCAAGACTACGGATATTTTCCAAATCATCATGGTCATTTTCGGACAGTTCCATCGCTTTATTGATCAGCATAGTTAATTCCCTTAAATACTTATCCCCTGCAAACACCTTTGACGCAGTATCTCGTGCATCTGCGATGATTTCCCTTAATGATTTTTCTTTATTCGGATAAACAATTTGATTAATTATATGAGCCAAAACCGCCGAGGACATATAACCTAATGAATGACCATGTGTGATCGCCGATAATTCAGCCGCCTTTTTTTGTAATATTCGCGGTCAATCTACATTAAAGCGAGGTTCATCATGGAGTCCAAGCGGAGCGATCCGCGTAAGAGCACCACAGCTTTTGCTGTCGTTGATCGGAAAGTCCAAAAAGTCATTGTAAAAGTTATACTGTCTTTCCTCTAAAGCTGATAGACAAGTTTTTTCAGGTGCGCGTCTTGCGTAAAGTTCCGGCACGTCCAAAAGCCAAGATACACCTTTATTTCGGTAATGTCTACTGGTGTTTTTACCTTGTTCAAAACTTTTTTCCTGTGTAATTAGCCAATCCTGATAGGAATTTAAAACATTTTCAGTTGGAAAGTTGACTGCCGATCCCATGACGGCTCTTGTTTCTTCAACCAGTATCCCGTTAGCGGTAAATAATGTCATCTGAGTATCGTCCGAAATTTGAGCTACATTATCAACTAAATCGTATTCGATTATTCCTTTTTTACCATATTTTCGATAAATTTGTTCAACTCGCAAAAACTCGACAGGATATCCAAGGGCGTCTCCTGCGGCGCCTCCGATGAGAGAACCTCGTATTTTATCTAAATATTTAATCCTTCGATTTTTCTGTTCAAGGCATAGTTCTTCTATATGTTTTCGTTTTTGTTTATAATAATTATCCGCTCCGAAATTGCGATAAAACTCTTTGAAATTGTATTGATTTTCAGGAGGTGAAAGAACCGCGAAATCAACCGTACTGAAAACTTCCCTTTCAAAAGAATATGACAAATGATTAAAAATGTCTATCGCTCTATGAAACAAATCCGATACGACTTTTGCGTCATTGCCGAACACACCACAGCCAAACGCGCCCAAGACAAGGTGTTCGTACCCCAGTTCTTCTGCGCATCGCAGCATAGCCATAATGCGGTTATAGAACATTGTACGATATTCTTCTTCGGAAAGCCCTTCATATCCATAACGGATCATTGGTGCCGCGCAGGTCATAACCGCCACAACAACCGTTTCGTCAAGCAAATTTCCGTTTTTGTCTTTTATAATTTCTACTTTTGGCGTAACTATTATCGCGTCCGAGCCCATATTTGTTTTAAGTCTTTTGTTGTATGCATAATATCTTTCCGCTTCTTTGCTTTCCAAAGACAATAACAAAGAACTCTTTCTGCATAGATCTTCTTCCTGTGCAATAGCGCCTCTGCGGACTCCGCCACCCGGATGAACGGGATTGGCAAAGTTCAAAACTAAAATCTCTTTTTTGTTTGGCGAAATTAAACTGCTGCTGAGGCGTTTTCTCGCCATCGAAAACGAATCCGTATTTTCACAGCTGTATCTGCAACTTCTTCTTATAAAAAATCGATATTGTCTATCCTCAGCGTAGTATGAAGGCGAATGGTCGGGCAGAAAAACCTTTACACCGCGCTGCTCCTGTTCTGACAGCTTTAGCGGAACGCGTCTGCCGTTTAACTCATAATATCCCTTTTCAAATATTTTTAAAGTATTCTCAAGCATCATGATCTCATGATTTTGCATTTTGCTTTCTCCCCTTCATCCTAATCGTTATGAGTTCAAAATTTCAATAGCTTTCCGATATTTTTCTACTCGTTCTTTTGATTTTTCATCCACAACATCAAGTCTTGTAAGGTCGCTGTTATGCCTAAGATCCGCCAGTTTGACTGCTCTTGCAATAGGATTTTCCTTGATTTTTCGCACATAGTCCATGTAAGGCACGGATTTGTCATGCGTCATCAGACGCAGCGCCTCCAGCGCCGGCTCGGGAAAACCCTCATTCCGCAAATCGCTCAGTGTGATGTCTGTGTCCTCAACCACATCATGAAGCAAAGCCACACATGTTGTCTGCTCGTCTTTCATCTGTTCAGCCAAATGGATAGGATGATAGATATACGGTATCTCGCTTTTGTCTGTCTGATCTTTATGCGCCTCGTATGCGATCTTCATTGCCTTTTTAGTGAGCTGTGAATAAATCATAATACCTCCTATTTTCCTTTTTTAAATCTCTCCTCGATCCGTTTTTTCCAGCTTTTGTCGATAGGCGCGGCGCAGCAGCGCGTTTGTGTGATCGCATCGCTCATCACGTCGTAGTTCAGCATGGTTCCTTCTTCATCGCTTTTGTAGTTAACGGCAAAATCGCGGTCGATGCCGATCCTCGCGCCCATCTCGGCAGCGTCGATATTCGCGCCCAGGAACAAAAATTCCCAGCCGTATTTTTCTTTTTGCCGCTCAATCATATTTTTCACTTTGTTGTAACTGTACTTGCGGCTGGCGTTTTCCATGCCGTCGGTCGTGATTATGAACAGCGTCTTTTCGGGCACGTCCTCTTCTCGCGCATATTTATGAATGTTTCCGATATGTCTGATCGTGCCGCCCACCGCATCAAGAAGCGCCGTACAGCCGCGGGTGAAATATTCACGGTCGGTCATGTCCTTTACGTCTTTGATCGGCGTGCGATCGCAGATCGTTTCGACCTCGTCGTCAAACAGCACCGTTGTGACATACGCCTCGCCCTCGACCTGGCGCTGCTTTTCAAGCATTGAGTTGTAGCCGCCTATCGTGTCCTGTTCAAGCCCGTGCATCGAGCCGCTGCGGTCAAGGATAAACACTATCTCCGTTAAATTCTTTTTCATTTGAAAAACCTCTCTTTCATTTAATTGATGAGTTTATTTTACATCACTTAAAAGAGAGATTGGTCGCTTCATAAGCGACATTTACGCGCCGATAAGCGGCAGGTCAAATGAGAATAGGACCTCGTTTATTTCAAAAATATTGTAGTTCTTGTTCAATATAAAATATTCGATAATTATATCAAACTTGCTGCTGTGGGTCAGCGAATAGCCCGCTCTGCCGATCAGGTCTCTGGCGGTGTCAATATCAAGTCCGAGCGCGAGCGTAAGCGCCACCGCGGTTATCTTGCTCGGCTTGTAATTCCGATTGCCGCGGATCTTGGAAAACAATTTCCTGTCGATATTCGCCCTCTTATACACTTGAACATCGGTCATTCCGCTGATATCGATAAGCTGCAGAAGATATTCCGAAAATGACGCGTCCATATTTTTAAGCATTTCATTTATATCGCGGGGCACGGAAGTTTGTTTGGGTCTGTGGAGCGGTTTGCGTTCCGATATATTGGACTTTAGCTCAGGCATCGGAGCCGAAAGCTGCGCGGTGTCAAATATGGCATGATCCATTTGCATCGACTCGCCCACCTCGCGTCTGCGTCGGTTTATCTCCTCGTTCTCGGCGAGTATCTTGTCTATATAATCGGCAATATTCGAGATGAGCTCGGGATCGGCCTCAAAACCGATTTTGGAGTATATGACCAGATAGATGTCCATCTCGCTGTTTTCGAGAAAATCCGAGATCGCGCGCTCGGCGACCTTGAGTGCATCCTTCGGGGGATAGCCGTATACGCCCGATGAGATAAGCGGGAAAGCTATTGATTTGACGCGCTTGCGTTTTGCCAGATCAAGACTTGATCTGTAACATGAATAGAGCAGCGCTTCCTCGTTATGTCGGCCGCCGCGATAAATCGGTCCCGGAGTATGGATTATGTACTTGGCTTTAAGGTCAAAGCCTTTGGTTATCACGGCCTTGCCCGTGTCGCAGTGTCCGATCTTGCGGCAGGCCGCGTCCAGCTTTTCATATCCCGCCGCGGCGAATATCGCTCCGCACACACCGCTGCCCGGCATCAGCGAGGTATTGGCCGCGTTCACCACAGCCTCCGCGTCTGTTTTTGCTATATCTCCCCGTATGATCTTAAACGGCATGAAATCATCTCCAAAATCAATTTTGATTATATTATATATCACACGAGTCGGATTGGCAAGGGCAATACAAAATTTATGTATTAATCGCTTATTTTTCGATCTTTCAAACAGGCATCGCTCTATATGCTTATAAAACACAAATGCTACCTTGAATCCCTTTTTACGTTTCTTAAAATTAATATACAGCCCACCGCACAAATTACCGCGAATGCCAGCATAATGCCCCATGAGCGGAACAAATTTGCCTTTGTGAACTCAAATATATCTTCCGCGGCTTTTTGAGCGCCCGGAATTACTATTTTAGACGGCATTGAATTCAGATCCGCCACGGTTCCCAGCGCGCTTACCGCCCATCGGCTTACGGTAAAATACGACAAAAATTCCGTATAATCCGACAACGCGAAAAGAATTCCGGAAAAAAGCAGCTGTATTATCAACACAAATGGCGCCACTGTCATGGCTTTGTCCGGATTTTTTGCTACCGCGGATATGATAAGGCCTATGGCCGCCGATGCAAAAGCCGTCAATGTCAACGAAATATAATTTTCAAGCAAACCGCTGTATGTCAACACTGAATCTTCGCTTCCCCCAACGAGCAATTTAAAAAGTATCGTTACAAGCAGCATCTGAACGGCGCACAATATAAACTGCACAATAAACTTTGAAAGAACGTACGTTCCAAGTCTTAGGTTTGCCATATACTCCCGCTTTAAAATATTTCTTTCCTTGCAAATTTCCTGAATCGAGTTAAATAACGCGGTCCATATTGCGCCGCAGGTCAACGCGAATAAAATCGATCGTGTATCCTCGAAATTTACAAAGGTTCCGTCTGCCGCGACAAATGACAAAAGTATCGTTATTCCGACAGGCTGCGCAAACAGCATGATCAGTCTGTGCCAATCGTTTAAGATTAATTTGGTATATCGATGGCATAATATTCCGAGCTGTTTGAAAAACGCCGGTTTTTTAAAAAATATCTTTGCTGTTGTAACGTCGCCGCTGTCAGCTCTTCGTTGTTCGCGCTCATATTGTGAATAGAATTTTTGCGACCACATATCTACCGTTCGATCATCACTCAGCATATTATATATTTTTGTGAGCGAATCTGTTTTAAAAAAATTCAGACAATCTTGCGGCGATCCGTAATAACACACTTTGCCGCCTTTTCCCATGAACAAAATTTTATCACAAAGCCGCAAATTCTGTGTGGTATGCGTAACCATAATTATTGTTTTACCTTTGTCCGCGGCAAGTTTGCTCAAGGTTATCATCAGACTTTCCTCTGTGCCGGGATCCAATCCCGACGTGGGTTCGTCAAGAAAAAACAGTCCGGGATCCGCGAGCAGCTCAACAGCTATGCTCGCTCTTTTTTTCTGTCCTCCGCTCAACTCGCGTATCAAGGTGCGCTTATGCTCGGTTAGTTCAACCAGTTTTAAAACTTCACTTATTCTGGCTTCCCTTTCCGTTTCACTTATATCCTCGGGCATGCGCATTTGAGCCGAAAACTCCAGCATATCATAAAGAGAAAGATTTTCATAAATGATTTCCTGCTGAGGAACATAGCCGATTATGTTTTTCAGCACGTCGTAGTTTTCATAAAGATTAACAGAATTGACAAAAACCTGACCTTTTGTGGCATGCTCAAAACCGCTCATTGCATTCATAATTGTTGACTTGCCTGCACCGCTTCCTCCGATAATCGCCACAAATTCATTTGGGTCTACCGTAAGACTCACATTGCTCAATATACATTTTTCTCCGCCGCTCGATTTCACACTTCGGGACACATTTTGCATACGCACCTTTGTTCCTCCGTTATCGGATTTGTAAAACAAAACACCTCCGGAAAAAATCGCAATTGAGTTAGCAAAGCGTATTATGTCTTTTTCACACAAAGCGTGTTCTGAATTAATGCGTTTTCCGTTAACAAACACGCCGTTAAAACTGTGCAGATCATTTAAAAACAAATATCCGTCGCGCTGATAGATCTCGGCATGTTTTCTGGAAACGCTTACGTTTCCCAAAACAATATCGCACTTTTCGCTTCGTCCGATGCTCACATAGTCAGCGCCCAATAAGTCAAACCGTTTCCACTTTCCGACACTTCTTGTAAAAGTAAACAACATAATAACTCCGTGGCCTTTTGCCATGCCCGGAGTAATATTGTCAATTCTGATTATATCGCCCTCTTCAAGGCGATAACCGTAACTGCTGCTGACACCTGTCGGAGCAAGCAGTCTGCCATTTACAAATGTTCCGTTAGTACTGTTCAGATCCTCTATATACCAGCTGCCATCGTGCATACGAAGCTGCGCGTGTGAGCGGGAAACCAAATTTGAATTTATAAATATGTCCGAAACGTCTCCTCGCCCGATCAACACAGTATTTTTGCCGAAACTGCTCAGCATGTACTCTTGGATTTTGCCGCCGCTGTCGAGAACAACAAGTCTGCCGCTGTCTATTGCTGCCGGTTTAATGAATTGAGTGCGTTCCGAAAATTGTGTCTGCTCCGAATATTTAATATCTTCTGATATGCTCAAATTAATTTCACCTGCCTGTTCATTTTGCTATATATCCCAAGTGCCGTGACGGCGGAATAATTGTCTAATAGGAAATATAAACCGTCTGAGTCGGATCGTCCCAGCTTACGTTCGCGCCGAACGCCTCCGCGGCGGCTCGCAGCGGTATATATGTACGGTCGCCGATAACAGTCGGCGCCACATCCATTTCAAACATATCATAATTGTGGAAACAGTACTTTCCCCCGATGTACATGGCAACTCTGTCTGTGCCGCTGCCGTTCAGCATGGTTACAGACTCTTTTTCCTCATTCCACACAACGGTATACCCCATTTTTTCGGCCACGGCTCTTATCGGAACCAAGACCCTGTCGTTCTGCATTATCGGCGGGCTGTCGGGATAAATATACTCGCCGTTCATAACTATGCTTATTCCGTTAGAGGACGTTAAAACAGCCTTTTCCGTTGTCGGAAACGTGATCGACTGCATCATCGCGTATACATCCGAAAAATGATTGTAATTGTCATCTCTGTGATAGAGAACAATAATACTGATGCCATCTTTTATGCCGACGAACGAGGTCGCATAGCCGTGATACGGATAATAGCCTTCGTTTGTTCCCGTGTATGCTTTTTCTGTTCTGAAAAACTGGACATTGTTGATCATTTCACGACTGCTGATCTCCGATTCGACTTTAATGTTAATAGGAGCGTTAAAGCCGTCGGCTATTGTATCATTATCCATTAATGCTCCGTAAGCGTCTTTTATATCGTCATCACTGAACATTTCGGTATTAACGCCTGCAACATTTGATCCGTATTCAGCCCTAAGGGAATTGTCAAAATATATATCAACAAACTCATTGTCGTTATATTTATACCGATACGCAACATCGCAAACCGCTGTATTGCCTATCACGCCGCTGTCAATATAGCTCCAGTTATCCGATATGACCAGTGATATACCCGTCGCGTCATCTTTATAATACTGCGCGAAAACGGAAAAACTGAAAGTAAACGTCAAAACAGCAGCGGTTAATATCGTAAAAAATATTTTTCTTTTCATAAATAATACCCTACCCTTTCTTTGAATTTGCATTGCACATATGATTCTAATTTTAAGCGCGCTAATTCTGCATCGCGCTGTACACGTTGTACCAAGAAGTGAAGGCGTTTAACGCAGGTGCGGCGTTCGCGCGGTTTCCTTCCGCGTACTGCAAAACAATATATATAATACGATCGTCTACTGTTCGCAAATACATTTCCGTCTTTACATGAATACCGGAAGTAATCATGTCAAAAATAAGCTCTTTGTATTGCGCGCCGCTTATCGTCTGATTGCCATAATCCGCCTCAAAAATCATACCTTCGTTGCTCAGTATGTTTTTTATTGACTCGGCGCATTGATCAACAGTCATATTCCTGGATGGAATTTGTTCGGTAAACATATAAACCTGCTCACGGGTGACCGCATTAAAAGCGGAAAACTCATAAGCATCGGGATCGTTGGGAGAAAAAAATTCGTTTGTTTCGTCTTTGGTTCGCATTACCCAGTTCTCCGGCGCAATAAATCCCAAATCGATGCTTACATTAACATATAAGTTCTTCTCCGGCACAAGCGAACCCTTTATAAATTGCGTTTTAGGAACGACGGTCGCGTATGGCTGCGAGCCGGCAACACTCTCGGAAGTCGATGCCGCTGATCCGTCAGGGTTCCATATGCCGCATATACCAAAAATCGGCAGCAAGATCAACGCGATACACGTCGAAAGAGAAAGCGTTAATCCCCATTTTCCGAGTCCCGTACCTTTCTGATCGTTATTATTAGCCTGATTGAGAGCAACCGCCGAGATCAGAGCCGTGATAATCGGAAAAACAGGAATACTTACAAATCCGGTGCAAATGAATACCACAAGGCTTGCCGCAAAAGCAATAATGCAGAGCGTGTTTTTCTTTTTCTTTTTCGGTTTTGTTTTCGTTTTAAAATATTCATCAAAATCGGATAAGTCATTTTCCGGTTCAACATCCGTTATGTTTTCGGGTTCCGCAGCCGTTGTTTTCTCCGTCTTGGAAAGCAAAAGAATAATTCCGCCTATCAAAAACGCGAGCCTGAGAGATATTTCTATCACAGCCGAAATTCTGTTTGTTTCATTCAAAACATACCACATCCGCCCCGCGGACACGTTTTCGGATATTTGTCCAATAATCGACATAACACTCAAAAGGATCAAAACAATTCCCCATACAATTTTAGTGCTTCTTTTCATAATCTTTCTCCCTTCGTTACCACAACATAAATGGGTTAATATATTGTTCCGCCATGATTTGGCGGATTGTGTCCGCCATCATTTCTGCGGGATCTGTTATCACGTTCCGGCCGATTGTTCGGCAATCTGTACGCTCCGTTTAAATTACCGGATCCGCGCTCTTCGCCTCCATAATTATCGCGCCTCCGCTCGCCGCCGGCGGGAGCGGAGCGGTGATCTGCGGGCTGTCTCCGTTGATCCTCGCCTCTCCAGTTCACCCAATCCTCGTCTCTGCGTTCTTCGCGGGGCCTTTGAGGCTCATTTCGTCTTGACGGATCGGGCATTGCGGCTTCCGGCTGTCTGCGCGGCGCGCCGTTCACGCTTCTCATATCCGCCGTTCTTTGTTCTTGATATACATTCATTCCGCCATAGGGCCTGTTATAGCCGTACCGATCGCCCATAGGGCCATACGCGTTTACGGAAGGACCACGCAGCGCCTCGTTGTAATAACCCGCCGCCGCTATTCCTCTCAGCATATTTGCGGCTATAACGATCACAACGCCTATCAGTATAAGGAACAAAAACAAAATGCCGAAAGCTGAAACAGCGCCGAGCCCGCGTCCGTAAAAAATATATCTTGATATAATACCGCTGATACTGAAATCAGCTACCTCGGAGATCACAACTGCCAGCAGCGCCACCAAAAGGTAATACACGAACGGAACGAGAAGAAGCACCAAATCCGTCAAGAACATATATCCCTTATACCCCTGAGTCATATTCTTTGATTTGTTAAGAGCGTCAACGGGATCTGTATTTTCCTCATTCATCAGTATGTAGGGCGTGAACGAATAACAATACGACTTATATATGCCGACAATCCGAAACGCGAAAGCTGCCAACACACCCAAAATCGGTACAATAAATGACACTATCGTTCCGGATATAGTCCAGATACTGATCCACAGCCAACGCCAGAGCATTCCGCCGCCAACGCGTTTTGCTGATTTAAATCCGGAAAGAAGTCTTTTTGAATCCGCCTCTTTTCCGTTATACACATCAAGGAAAACAGTACACATTCCGGCGTCCAGCAAGAGTACGATCGGAACCGAAATGATAGGCAAAATACCCATAACATAGGCCAAAATCACCATCAGAGTTTTAAGAAGGGTAAATCCGTATATGCGCGCAGGCGAACGTTTGAGCGCGTTAAATGAGTTGCTTAAAATATATGAAAACATTGTTTACCTCCCATATTCACCCGTTATTCCGTAACTTCAATGATCTTTGTGTAATCATCCTTAGCGTTTCTGACATCATACTTCTGAACCGTGCCGTCGTCGAACGTGAGCTCTATAATGCCCTTTTCGTTCATCTTGAGGCTCGACACCGGCTGACCCCAAAGAATAACGCCATTTGTGCCCTCGTCGTATTTTCCGTCCGGATTAACGCGGCACAGCGCTCTGTCCTCATAATAGCTGATGAAATATATCCATCCGTCATAATAAACGTCATACTCGCAGTGCTTGTCCGAGATCATCGTCAGCTGCGTGCCGTCCCGTTTTATCTTATAAAGAGGCGAAGCCTGAATCGTGCCCGTCGGAACCAGCTCGTCTTCCTTCTGACTGAAATAGAGCCACTTTTTATCGTTTGAGTCGAGATAGTAAGCGCCGATAACCTCCTCGTCGTTTTTCTGGATCCTTCCTCTGTCTATACCGAACTGATATTTATGTATCGCGTATTCATCGGCCTTTTCCGCTCTGTACTCTATGGTCTGGGGCCAGATAAGCACTATCGCTATCGCGAGGAGCGCGGCTCCGGCCGCGGCGATCGCTATCCATATATTGCGCTTTTTGATCTTTTTTTGCTTTTCCATAACAAGGACTTTCTCGTTTTCGAGCTGCTCGATCTTCTGGCGCAGTTTTCTGCCTGCCGCGCTGTTTGTTCCCAAAGATTTAAGTATTCCGACCGTGCTTTCACCGGCCATTTTTTGATCGAATAAATCGTAATCCCGGTCGTCATATGTGTGAGGACCGACCTGTCTCCTTAATATAGATTCCGATTCTGTCTCAGACTGATTATCCCAGATGCTTATTGTCTTGTTACTTCCGTCGTCATCCGAGGGAACGTTATTAACCGGCCCGGGAACGTTCCATTCAACTTCATTATGGGGCGGCTGATATGACTCGTTTGTTACGGCGTGTCTTTCCGACTCGACCGAGATAGACTTGATTTTTCTCACCGCGGGGAATTGGATCTCGGAATTCAAAACACTGTCGGGCAGTCTCTTTTTGGCCTCGGTCAAATCATGAATAAGGCTGTCCGCCACTGAGTATCTCTCATCCTTATCGTATTCGCAGGCCTTCTGGATAACCGGGGCAAGCGCTTCCGGAGCAAACTCCGGCGGCGGAACCTTTTCGCCCGACATTCTGATGTTGAAAGCCCTGTTGTTGTCCTCCAAAGTAACGCGGCCCTGACTTGATCTGGGCATAAACGGGTATCTGTTGTAATTAAACAGCTTATACAAAACTATGCCCAGCGAATAAATATCCACGCTTCCGGTATAACGCTCGCCCTTTTTTACCTCGGGCGCCATGTAATATTCACTGCCAACTCCTTGGGTAATTCCTCTTGTTGCAGTGTTCATGTTCGCAACGCCGAAATCGCCGATCTTAAAATGCCCGTTGCTGCCATAGAAAATATTATCCTCTTTTATGTCTCTGTGTATGATCTTATATTCATGGCAAGTTTTGAGTCCCGACGCGATATCGATACCCAGATCGATCGCTTCGCCGACCGTTATCGGCTTTTCCGCCAAGTATTGCTTAAAAGGAGTGGCAAATTCCATAACTATATATATCTGCCAGTTGATATCTATTTTTTTGGCGCTGTGGTCAATATATTTTATGATATTTGTGCATTCGTCATTGGCACTGAGACGCATCATTGACTCGGTTTCAGCCACAAATTTATTGGCTATGTCCGAAACAAAGTTCTCCAGTTCGTCCGTGCTTCCGCCATAAGCGTTTTCAAATTCTTTTATAAGATCCGATGTCGGCAGTTCGATGACCTTAACGGCCACTGTCTGACCGTGCGAACCGTGCGCGCTGAACACCATGCCGTACCTTCCGCGGCCGACAAAATCGTCGATCGTATAATTTATAATTTTTTTGCCTAAATACTTTTCGTATGTGGATTCCATTTTCATCACCTCGTATTAATTTTATGATCTCGACCATATTCGGTCTATATTCCTCCGTATTTGCCCCCGATACACAAACATATCAGGACAACCGCCGCCACAACGGCAGCTGACCATGCGGCTATCGCAAACAGCGAGGTTTTGGCGCGCGCGGCGCCGTGTTTCAAGTTCTTTTCCTCTTTCCCATGATTTAATTCATTCTCATCAGTATATATCGGATTAACGTCAGACGCGGCAATTGCCGCCACAGCAGACTTCCTGACGTTCGGCTCAAGCATGTCGGCCCGGCTGACAAGCCTTTGAAGGGCAACGCTTATATCCTCGCCCGAGAGCAGATACGCCTCTATCGCAGACACTCTGAGCGCATCCGCGACTCCGCGGCTCAAAGCGATAAAAATCTTTGGTACCGCGAAGAAATTATCCGCCTTAGTGCGGGAAACCTTTCCGCGCTCGGATAACAGCTTCAGTTTGCTGCCGGAAAGCTCATAGATTACCGAGCCGCCGTCGGCCAGAGCGGATACGCCGTTATCGCTTATATCCATAACGGCGTATGGAAACGGGTCATCCGCGGGAAGCTTTTTTGAAATATACTCGACGATCTTACCGCCTCCCGCGTGATTTTTCTCCGCTTCATCATATATATTAATAACTCTCACCGCATTTCGCTCATGACCGCTGCTGCACTGACCCACCAAAACGCGTTCCTTAACGCCGCTGTCGCTCATCGCGGCGCGGGGCGGCTTTCCAGCGTTGCACAGATTTTCTCCGAGATAAACTCTCTCTCCGCGCAGATTATTCTTTGTTCCGCCGGAGGCCACGCCGACGATTTTGTATTTTATCAAAGTCCGCACCTCCGGATATTGTTTATTCTGCCGCATTTTTACCGCTGTTTGAGCTGCTGCGTAAGCCTCCGCCGTCGGAACCGCCGCTGCTTGAGCCGCCTGAGCTGCCGCTTGAACCGCCGGAACTGCCGCCTCCGCCGCTTGAGCCGCCGGAACTGCCGGAGCTGCCGCCTCCGCCGCTTGAACCGCTATACCTTGACGACGAGCCTCTCGATGAAGAGCTTCCGGCTGACGAGCCTCCGGCTGACGAGCCTCCCGATGACGAAGACGACGAGCCGGAAGACTGTTGCTGCTGAGCCTTTCTGCGCCGTTCGGCAGCGGCCGCTTCAGCCGCTGCCGCCGCGGCCTGATCTTTTTCCTGCTGGTATGCCTGAACGGCTTGGTCGGCGGCGGCTTTGGCGCTCGCGAGCTTGTCGAACTGAGCCGTATAATTTGACTGTATGTTCGACTCGAGTTTTTCCATACCGCTGTATTTTATCTGCGTGTCCTTCTCACCCTTGATAACGCTTATGGTGTTGCTGTAATCCTGTATCATTGTTGACGTTGCGGCAAATTCGTTGTTTAGATTTTGATATGTTTCGTTATATTTGGTGTCTTTTAAAACCTCATATTTTCCTGTGGCAATTTCGTCGGTATAGGGCTTAAGATCCCCGTTCATAGCCGAGACCTGATACTCGTCGCCGTTCAGGCGGCTCTGATCTGCAGTTGTCCAGCCTTCAATATCGTCATCGCCGCCGTTTCTAAAATGCGCGGCAGTAAATCCGCCTGCCGCCAAAAGCACGACCGCGGCCGCGACCAACGAAATCAGCGCTTTTTTACTTTTGAGCCGGATATTTTTCTTTTTGCTGCCCGCGCCGCTCCCGTTAGGCTTTATTGTTATGATCATACAGCTGACGTTGTGATTGTCGGCGAACATGGCCGCTCTTTCGGACAGTAGCTTTACCGCGCTCTTCGGATCACGGCCGGCTACTTCCGACGCTATTGAACCGGTGCTGAATTTGTCCGCGATAAACGGCGAGCAGAGCACAAATGTGCCGCCCTGCGGAAGCTCGGTTACCGGCTTGCTCAGCGCCGGCTTTTCGTCGGCTCCGCCCACGCCGATATTGCGGTTCTTGACGGTTCCGCCTATATCTATGAGCTCGGATCCGTCGTCGGTCAGCATGTAAACACCGACGCCGCCCATCGAGAGACCCGCTATTCCCTTCTCGTTCAGGATTATCGCGCCCAGACCGATTTTGCCGCCGCTCACATGGTTCGCGCGCCGCGCCCGATCGAGCCCGCACAGGAATGAGGATAAATTTTTCTGACATTCTTTGGGGCTGCCGACAACAAATTCAGCGCGGTTTTGATCGATCTTTCCGATCAATTCCTTTCCGATCAAGTCATCCTCATCCTCAAGCGCGCTCAGTATATAAAGACCTCTGTCAGAATCAATGCGGATCTCTTTGGAATAACTTGAGAACTTATATTCCTTCATGTATATTCCGTCCATATACAGATTGTCTCCCAGTGTAGATTTTTCCCCACCGGTTTCGCTTGAGCCGTATATGTGCAGGTCCCAGTTTCCGACAGACTTATCGCTTGCCAGATACTCGACATTGCTGAGAGATGAATATTGCGACTCAAAAGCCGAGCGTAATCCGCCGGACTTCGTGCTCATATTTTTTCCTCCTTGACGTTATTGATTTTTTGTTTATTTTACCTACGGTTTTGTCGTAGTCTCCGGTGTAGTAGCCGACTCCTGTGTTGCAGCCGGCTCCTGTGTTGCAGCCGGATCAGCCGGATCAACCGATGTCTCTGATACCTGCGGTGCCACCGTCGGTGTAGCTGTCGGCGCAACTGTCATCGGCGCCGGTGTCGCCTGAGTCTCAATAACATTTATTGTTATTGTTTTTGTATTTATATCCCGATTAGTCTTTATCTTAAACGAGGCACTCGCTTCACCATTTTCTTTATTTTTTTGTGAACCATCAAGCATGGAAACAGGACCATTACAAATAAAGCTTATATTAAATCCGGGTTTTTTATAGCTTACCTCAAATATATCTTCATTTAAAAGCCGAATACTCTCTGTATTGTCTTTATTTTCTTTTCCGTTTATTTTAGTAATAGTTACATTAGGATCTACTTTTAAATTATAATAATCTATATCAACTGTGCGTGTATCAGCATTCCAGCCAACAAAATAACCAAGTGCCTCGGATATTGCCCTAACGGGAACCATAGTTGAACGATCATATAACAGGAAGGGTGAGTAATCAATATTCGACATACCTTCATTCATATGTGATTCAACACCATTTACATTTATTGCGTTACTGCCAATAGATAAGGAAATATTTTTATTTCCTTTTGTAGCTGTGACAGTTGGATCATTCCAATTTACATTATCAGCTCCTAATTCATCAAACATTTGTCTCATAGGCAAAAATGTAACACCATTTCTACTTACCGGAACTTCATATACATCGGTAATAGGTTTATTCTCAACAAATATATTGACTTTCCTTGGAACTATACTGGTTATTCTTCTGCTCAACGAAATGGCAAAATCCAATACTCCATTCTCGATAGTAAATGAGCTGGAAATAACAACATCCGCTCCATCGGGATCAGATAAACCTATTTGCCCACCCCAATAATCGCTAACATCCGGTTTGTTTTTCAATCGTATCCAAGAATGTTCGGAATTGCCACTTGTCAACCAATAGTCACCATTTTCATCTTTATCAATAGTACCCGCAACTTGAAACATTCTTACATCACTGTTACCACTATTTATTTGTTCAAACTGTTGATATAATTCGGCAACGGTTAAATCATTGGTTGGATCACTATCCTGAAACGTGCCTCCTCCGAAAAAGGCACTTAACGTATCTTTATCAATATAATTTGAAATTGTTATAATATCAGCTTTTTCATCATAAGAATATGTGAAATTTTCGTTAATTGCTTTTCCGACAGCTCCGAGTGGCACAAAAATTGTATTCGAATCAGGATTAATATAAGAATTGGCAAATCTGATATCAATTCCTTGAGAAGCAAATTGGTCGTAGTACTTAATAAGATCATTTACTTCTTGAACTTCTCCGTCTTTCATTGTGGTATACGTTATAACATTATTTTTATCCGAAAGATTTATAAGTCTGTCATAATACACAATCTGTATTCCGCCGCCGCCAATATTATAAACACTTCCGCCAATTAAGTTAAGAATTTCTTTAATCGGCACCATAATTATGCCTTCATCGTTTTTATATGGGCCATAGCAATGTATTGCCTTACCATCAACGTCAGGTCTAAATCTTAAAACTGTATCACCAATTTTTATGCCCGTATTATATGATACGGTATGTGCCTGTACCTCATCAGAGTATGCCAAGTTAACTAAATTAAAACTCAACATGAAAATCAACAATGATAAAACTAATGAAATTTTTTTCATAATATTTCCTCCAAACTTTTTAATTATAATCAATTTTAGTTCACACTATTGTTTGTACCGCCTCCGCCGCTTGAGCTTCCGCCGCTGCTTGAGCCGCCACCGGAGCTTCCACCGCTGCTTGAGCCGCCGGAGCTTCCGCCGCTACGGGAACCGCCGCCGCTGCCGCTGCCGCTACGGGAACCGCCGCTTGAGCTACCGGAACTTGAACCGCTTGAGCTTCCGCTGCTGCCGCGGGAACTGCCGCCGGAATTATTCTGCGAGGCCGCTGCCGCCGCGCGGCGTCTTTCGGCCTCTGCCGCGGCTGCCGCGCGGGCCTCCTGAACTCTTTTGACCTCGGTATCATACGCGACCTTCGCCGAGTCTGAAGCCTCCTTTGCCGCGTACAGCGAAGCGCCGCTGTCGCCGCTGAAATACTTTTGCTTGTATTCGTTGATCTTGTTCTGCAGCTCGTCGGCTTTGGCCTTTCGCTCCTCGCTGCGCTCCTTTGCGTAATCCTCGCCGCCCTCGGCTCCGTCCTCGGGCTTGAGGCTTATCGCAAACGCCCGGGCCCTCAATTCTTCAAGGGGCGAAAGCTCGGAACGCGCCGTGTTTTTTTCGGCCTCGTAACTCGCGTTGGCCGCCGCCCACGCGTCTTTTTGAGTCTGAGCGTCGCTGCCGTCGGGGATCGCCTCGACCGGATAATCCGCGTCGAGCTTTTTCTCAAGGCGCTTTATCTGGAGCTCGTAATTATCCTCGGGATTGATATAATTCGGATCCGAGGGATCGAGCTTGTTTATAAGCTCGTCCGTCACAGCGTCGGCGTTGAGCTTTTGGACAAGCTCTTTGTCTGGAGCCGATATATCAAGCGATATTCCCGAATACTCCGGCGCCATCAACGGCGCGAAGTAATTGTATACTATGCCTCCCGCGGCTACCAGAGCTATCACAGCGGCAGCCGCAATATAAGTCGAGGGCTTTTGCAGCCGGCGTTTGACGACCGACGATGTTGGGATCACGTCGATCACCTCAACCGTGACGTTATCGTCGCCGCCGATCTTTTTCGCCGTGCTGACAAGTTCCTTGGCAGCCGCGGCCGGGCTCTTGTTTTTGTTCAGTATAGCCTCTATTTTGTCATCGTCCAGCATGTCGGTCAAGCCGTCGCTGCACAGCAGGAAGCGGGTCTTGTCAAGTATTTTAAGCGGCTCGATACCGCAATACGGCGTAACAGCGCCCATATCGGCGGGCACGCCCAAATACCTCGTCAGAGCGCCCTTACCGTCGACCGCGTCAGTATGGTCCATTGATATCTTCTCGATCCTCCCGCGTTTTATCATATATACGCGGCTGTCGCCGACATTGACGGGCATCACTTTGTCGCCAAAAGCGTAAAGCCCGCATATCGTGGAGCCCATTCCGTGGAGCAGCGGGTTAGCGTCCGCCGCGTAACTGATGCCGCCGCTGATCTCGTCGATCAACTTCTCAAATGAATTGACCGCGCTCCGGTAATCCGATGGCTTTATAATCTCTTTATATATGTCGCTTATCGCGCTCACTGCCATAAAGGACGCTTCCTCGCCGCCGTTATGACCTCCCATACCGTCGCATACCGCAAAAAACGCGTTATTTTTCCCGTCAACGGCCAGAGGCTTCCCGTCGTTTGATTTGTTAAGATCATAAACATTTACATATTTATTTTTAATTTTCTGTCCGGGAACAAACAGGTTATCCTCGTTGTTGGCGCGCTTCATTCCTATGTCGCAGATCGCGCCGACTTCAAATCTTAACTTTGCCATAATACTCTCCTATTTAATTCTCATTTTGTTTGCCCAATTCTTCGAGGCCGTGTTCAAGATTTTTTATAAAAATCTGACGCTCCGAATCATCAAGCCCGAAAAAGCTTATGTCTTCAATGTCCTCGTGATTAAAAAGCATCATGCTGTCCAAATCAAGGACTCCTTCGGGATAAGGACAGCCCATATAATCATATGTCTTTCCGTCTCCGTTTCTAAGCAACAGACCAACGATCATAATTCTTTTCTGCGCGTCCTTTAATTTGACAACGCTTCCTATGGGAATTAATACCAAATAAATCACTCCTTTCACAAACTGATATATTACATTGCCACATCCTTGACAAAAGATGTTCCCTTACCGATAATTCCGCCGGGTTCCGGCTTATTGCCCATAATAACATCTTTGATCATATCTTTCGGCTCACCAAAAATGTTGGTTATCAGCGCTGTCGTTGAAGAAACATTTTTATAAGCGTTCACGGTATGCGGTATTTCGTATGACAAAAGCTTCGCTTGATATGCGACTTCACTTTTTAAGTTTGTAATACTGTAATCCGTTCTCGCGAATATATCCCAGCTTCCCTTTACAGTAGTTTTCGCCTCGGACGCGACACCGGACCAATTGGCCGGAGTCGCCTGCTTGAGTTTGTCGATGCCGGTGGAAATATTATAAACAGATGTGGCGATTTTTCCGACATCATACGCGCCGGTTCCTATTCTTTCTCCTATTTCCCGACCTATCTCTCCGTTTCCGAACACTTCGCCGATCGCGCCGCCGACACCACCTACAATAAATCCGGCTCCGTCTTTTAACAAATTGTTTTCCTCTATCTCAGCGGTTTTTCCGTCGGCAAGATTGGATGATATGTCGAAAACATCTTTGGCTCCGCTGACAATATCATTTATTCCGTAGGCGATAGACGCTACCGCCAAAGGTGTAGATCCGCCGGCTGTTCCAATGATAGTGCCGATAGAAAGAGCAACCGCCGAGACACCCCCAATTACTTTGGCGGCCGCTTTTCCGTACTGCGCAATCGTATAAACAATTCCCTTATTGCTGTAACTGTCTTTGATCCATGAGAAGCAGTCCTTTCCGGCCTGCACAACGTTGCCGAAGGCGCTTTTAACATTGTCCCAGAATGAAGTTCCGCCGGCTGCGCCGCCGGAGTTTCCTTTTCCGTTCAGCCACCCCAACGCATCTCTGCCCGCCGACGTCCACGCGCCTATAATGCTTCCGGCAACCGCGCCAAAAGCGCCGGGATTAATCCCGTGAGGCGAAACATTCGCGCCGCTCAGCTTGTCCTCCGTGCTCGCGTATGCCCGCTGAATTGACAGAATAGCTGACGACATGCTCGTCGCGGATCGGGAAAATCTCTCTATTGACTCACTTATGCCGTCAAGAGACCTTTCTATCTGCGCCCTCGCGGGGAGCTGAAATCCTAAGCCGGATTTAACTCCGCTGATCTCGCTTCTGATATTATTCAGTGTTCCGACAATGCTTCTGTATTCATCCGACGCGCCCTGAAGCCCGGCCGGATTTACCATTATTTCAGCCATCTGTGTATCACCTCCCGAACAAAAAAACGCTACTCTTTTACTTCTTTTTCTTATAATACTCGGAGAGCTTGTCGATAAAGCTTTCGCGTTCAATATCGTTGTAGCCGATAAAAAATACTTCTTTTATATCGCTCTGATTGAACAGAACCAAGTTCTCGCCCAAATTGCCCTCCGGATACGGCACTCCGCTATAATCATACTCGGTATTCGAGCTTCTGTCGGTTTGTTTGATGCCGATGATCATAACTCTCTTGCTGCCGCCTTCCAGCTTGACAACAGACCCCGCGGGGTATAATCTGGATATTTCCTGCATAAATTAACCTCCAATTTTAAATATTAAAATAAACTCCGGCCGTTTCTCATTAACGGGCAAAAAAGTCCGCCAAAACCGTCGCCCATGCCTTTTCAAAACGAAAAGATCTTTCTTCCCGCGTTTGTAACAATCGTTGCCATATTAATTACAAACTCCACAATACCCCGGGAAGCCACACTCTTCCTCCAATGCGCGAGAGTATGTTGTCGGCGTCAATATAGAAATCACTTATGACTTCGGTAAAACCTTTTGAGCAAATGCTCTCGGAAATAACGTCGAGTACTATGCCTGCAGCAACGGCTACCAAGGCGCCAACAGCTGCCGGTGCTCCGAGAGCAACGGCAGCAGCGGCCACACCTGCTCCGAAAACGATATCTATACCCGTTTCAAGAACGACCTCTTGCCAAAACCTTGAATTTGTCAAGTCACCGCCAAATTCTTTCCAGTTTGAAATAACATTATTTATAGCCGTAATGACACCGCCGGTAAACTTGGCAACGCCTTCCCACACATCTTTTGCAAATTCGCTCACGACCGAAAACACTCTGTCTATCTGCGTTATGACTCCGCCTAACCCGCCGGGAATCAACACATCCCAAAGAGTATCCCAAAAACTCTTTTGTTCGGAACCCGCGGATGAGCTGCCGCCGTCAACGCCTTTTGGGTTTACGCTGACGCCGCTCAACTTGTTTTCGGTATTCAAATATGTGCTCTGTATGGAGCGAAGAGCGTTTTCCATGCTGCGTGCGGAGCGCGAACTGCGCGTTATCGAAGCGCCGATCCCGTCCAGACTTCTCTCGATCTGAGCTCGGGTCGGAAGATCAAATCCGAGCCCGGATTTCACGCCGCGTATCTCGGAACTGATCCTGTCAAGTGTGCTGCATATACTCCGATATTCCGCCGAAACATGTCCAAGAGATGCGACTTTTACGCTTATCTCAGCCAATATGTCCGCCTCCTTTGCTTTTTTCCGCGCTATCCCTCCGCGATGCGGAGGGATAAGTGCTTATTTTTTATTCAATTACTCCGGTCGGAAGGCCTCCGGCTTGCTCGTTTGCGGCACTTTCTGCCTGGTCGTACTGAGCCGCTATCTCGTTAAGGTCGGTGCAGTGCTCCTTAACTCTGTTGTAGAGAACCTGTCCATCCTGCTGGAGACTTGAAAATTTACTGGTATAAGACGAGCTTGCCTCACCTTTCCACGCGCTTCCGATGCTGCTTGCTATCTCAGCTATCCTGCTGATAATATTGTTAAGGTTGCCCGCCTCTGATTCAAACTGACTCGCGCCTGCTCTAAGCTGTTCTGTTGAAACTTTAATAATATCTGCCATTTTTTTATTCCTCCTGTAAAATTAAAATTCAAATTACGGTTTACTTATACGGCTCAACCCACGTTGGCTGTTGAAACATTTACTGACTCCGCCTGCTCATACTGCTGAGCGATCGTGTCAAGCGCCGCGGCATACTGATTGATAACGCCCTTATATGTTTCCATTTTCGCGTGGCTCATCTGAAACGCGTTCCTGAACGTCTCTTTTGCGTCGCCCTCCCACATGCTTGAGAGAGACTGCTCCGCGCTGCTCAGGTTTTCCAGGCTCGCCTGAAATTGTGTTCCGAGATTTCTGATCTCGTTTGCTTGGTTTTTAAGTTGTGATGATGTTACTTGAAATTCTGCCATGATAAAAATCCTCCTATAAATTTTTATATATTTGTAATTATAATTTATTTTTCGCCTTTTAATTATTTAACCGTTGCCAAACTGCGCGCACGTTCCTCGGCGTTTTTCATATCCGTCGCTACCTTTCGGATCGTCGACGCAACCTTTCTGACATCAGAGGCCTCTCGAGTAATCTTATCCCGAAGCGTTTGTGATTTGCTGCAAAACATCTGTGAATTTTCGCTCTCCCAATTGCTCCTGATATTGTTTTCACATGACTCAAGACTGCCGGTCGCGACTCTGCTCAGCTGCTCGGCCAGCCTGTCAAGCTTGTCGGCGCTTCTCATTGCCCTCGAATATGTAAAATCAATATTCATAATAAATCGTCCTTTCTCAATAAAATATCGATTAATATTTAATACCTGTATTTTGGCCGCTCCGCTTAAAATCAAATACCACCCGGCGTACCGCGTCAAACAGCGGCTCTATGACAGCACATCCGACGGAAGCTCGCTTGATTCCGAAGCCGCTGTACTCTCTGTCTGTTGATACACGCCCGCGATCTTGCGCAGACTGTCTATATGTTTTTTCCAGCGCTCGGTAATTCCGCTGACATCCGTTTCTATCGATGAGTAAAGCTGTCTGTGCTTGTCCGCGGCTGCGCCGGTCCAATACGATCTCGATCCGTCCAGCGTGTTCTTTACCTGCTCAAACTGGTTCTTCAAGTTTCCGACCACAGACTCGATCGCCTGGGCCTGCGCATTCAGCGCCTCTGTGCTCACTTTTATTCTGTCAGGCATTTATTTCACCTCCGAAACGCTTAAACCTGAATTGACTGAACTTCCCCCGCGACCGTGCGCTCGCAGGACTCATATTCTCTTTGTGCTTCTTCAAGCTTTTGCATAATTGTGTTAATTTCCTCAACAACCTCCATCAAGCGGTCACGGTCTGTTTGAGCGGAATTTACAAACGTGTCATGGGCGTCGCCCTCCCACATTGTGTTAAGACCGTTAATACCGTCAAACATCGAATCGATATTTGACTTCATAGAAGAGGCGATCTGTCCGATTTCCGACGCTGCGCTCCCTATCTGTGTTGTTGATACGCGAATTCTGTCTGCCATAAAATCATCTCCTGTTTTTATTTTAAAGCAACATAAGCCGACTGCCTGTCACTATTCCGTTTTCATTGAGAGTCAGATCCGGACGTATATTTTTCTTGCTGTCAATACAGCACAAAAGCAGCTGCCCGCTGTCTTTTACGTCCGGGTACCGTTCCTTTTGGCATATCATCACAGCTATTTCCTCAATAATAAGAGCCGTGGTCGTGTTTTCATCAACATTAAAATCATAGGTTTTCTCAAGCGCCGGCAAAAACACGTCAACAGTTATCATAATAATCTACCTCCCAAACATAGGTATCACATATCTCTTTATTTCCGTCTCGCCGACATCGGGAGCAATATATACAATTCCGGGCCTCATAATTTTGCTCTGCTCCGCAAAAGGCAGCGCCGAAAAATCAAATACGCGCTGTCCCGCGGGGTTTCCGCCGTGAAGGGCTCCCGCGGCGTCATCCAGCAAATTGGAAAAGGTCTTGTTGCCCGCCATTCGGTTCACATCATCAAGATCGATCTCGAAAATAAATGCTATATTATGGCCGCGACCCTTTTCGGTAATGTTTTCCATAAATCCGCGCATATCACCCTGTTTGACATTTTCGGAGTCATATATGGTTTTCACATAGTCGGCAAGGTTGGTTATGAATATATATTTCTGGTCCATCTCCCGCATTTTTTCATATATTTCATCCTCGGTGCAGCCGTCTGATATAAGCTGCCTCTTGAGCTTGTTTCTCTTAACAAACTCCGGTATCATATTTTTCCAAAAATCGTATAAATCCTTATAATCCGTTATCCTGCGCATATCTCCGTCAAACTGTCCCGTTAGCTTGTTCTGCGTATCAATAACCGTAACGTCGGCTTTTTTAAGCAGCGCTGACGCAAGCATGATCTTGAACGTGTTGCTCTTGCCACTGCGGCTCCTGCCGGCAAGACAATAAGAAAATGTTTGGCTGAGATCCACGCTGCCGACTGACGCGTCGCGCATATTGTATCCGAACGGAAGTCTCCGTTTGTCCGCTGACAAACGAATAAACTCCTCGTTTTCTATCAATCCTGACCAGACCGGTTTTTCCGGAATAACCGGAATAGGTCTCGCTCTGCGACCCTTCCAATTCGCGTTGATTTTTTCGCAGATCTCGGTTATATGTTTGTTCCTCTCATAGTCGTCCGCGGCTCTCTCCGCGATAGCCGTCTGAAATTCCAGAAAGCTACCCTCCACGTCCGTTATGCCGCGTCCTTTTATTCCCGCTTCGGGCAGAACCTCAAATTTCAGCGAATGCAAAACCTCGCCGTATTTGTATTTGTCGCCCATCTCAAGACAAACAACTTTTTTTATGTAGTCCGCGATCCGATTTGGCAGCTCGGATGATCCGAAGCCACCCGAAGAAATAATCAAAAATATCCCGTAAGCCGCGCCGTCACGGGCAAGCGCCATTACGTCCCTGTCGTACGCGTCGCCGGTTTTTTCGCGAAACGCGGCATAATTGTCAATAAAAATCAACATCGCAGGCATTTTGACACCGTTCGCTTTTACGAATTGAGCATAGCTTCCGCTTTTGAGCACAGCCTTTCGCTCGTTTATATTCTTTTTCACCATAGTGAAGAACTTGCTTATTTTCTCTCCGTCATTTTCATACATGATGCCTCCCACATGCGGCAAAGGCTCGAATACCGAAAGCATCTTATTGCTGAAGTCCAGGGCATAAATATTGATATGATCCGGAGAATATTTGTTTATCAAAGAAAATATCAATGTTTGCATAAATGTGCTCTTTCCGCTTACAACCGTTCCGCATATCGCGTGATGGCCGTCTCTTGATATATTTATGTTAAGCGGATATTGAGCCTGGTTAACGGGATCATCACAAAGTCCGACAATGGCCTCTATGCTCCAATCGCCAGAGGCCTGTCTGTCGCCCGGATCGTTGTTGTATCCCTCGATTTCCGCCAAAGTTATACTGTCACTCAGCGCGGGCAGCCACAGCTCCACATTATTTTCAAAGCCGTTGACTTCGGCGACCGTTTTCAAATATTCAACGATCGCGTCAAGCTGAGTTTTTTCTTTTGCCTCAGGCAGTTTCTTACCCGATGCCGCAGCCGAGTTATATATCTGCTTGACCAAATCAGGATCGAAAAAATTAATATTTCCCGTCTCGGCATACCAAAATCTTATATAACCCTCAAGTCTGCTGCCATTATAAACTGAACGCGGATAGTCAAAATGCCGCTCTTCAATATTGCTGAAGATCTCACTTATAAGGAAATCAAGTGAGAGCGCAGGATTTTTAATAGCATCAATTACAGCAGGGCCTTCTTTTTCGAGTGTTTCTCCAATAATGTCCGACAGTTTTACAAGCCATTCCGTCTTTCGCGCGGTTTTGTTCCGTATTTTGGTTCGGTTTCCAACCAGAGCGGCCTTTCCCGTAGTGTCGATCATGGTCGCAAGAGATTTTTCCTTGCCTATTTCGTTCTCATTGTATTCGCCGCCGCTGTAACCCGACTGGAAAAGTTCGAATATCTCGTCGTTTCCCACCTGCAGGTAACATCTGCCCGCTTGGGTAATATAAGCGGCGTCAGGCTTGTGAAGCATGTCGTTGCTGTCCTGCCTGTCCTGCACTCTGAGACAAAGTTTAAATTTTGAGTTACTCCATATATTGTCATCAACTGTGCCGCTCGGCTTCTGAGTCGCCAAAATCAAATGAACGCCCAGACTTCGTCCTATCTGCGCCACGCTTATAAGCTCGCGCATAAAGTCGGGTTCTTCGCGTTTGAGCTCGGCAAACTCATCGATTATTATGATCAAATGCGGCACCGGCATTTCGGCGTCATTGTTTTTTAGCAGCCTTGTGTAAGCGTTTATGTTATTGACGCCAAACTGTCCGAAAAGCCTCTGTCTGCGCTTGCACTCGCTTTTTATCGAAACCATGGCTCTGTATATTTGGTTGCCCGACAAGTTGGTTATTTTTCCCGCCAAATGAGGCAGATCCGAAAACAGGTTTGCCATGCCTCCGCCTTTAAAATCAATTATAAAAAACGCTACGTCGATAGGACTGTACTCAATCGCCAAAGAAAGGATATATGTCTGAAGAGTTTCGCTTTTTCCCGATCCTGTTGTTCCGGCAACAAGCCCGTGCGGGCCGTGATATTTTTCGTGTATATCAAGATAGCATCCGACTCCGCCGGCTTTTATGCCCACCATAGCCTTCATTGAATCATAGGTCCTGCTCTTTCTCCATCTGTCATAAACTTTAAATTCTTCAAGAGAAGAGACATTGTACATCTCAAAAAAGTCCAAACCGTTTGGCAGTTCTCCGCCGCTCTCGGCCTGACTTACTCTGATATCCGATATACGTCTTGAAAACTCATCGGCAGCCTTCAGTGAGATCTCATCAAAAGCCACGCTGATCCTATCGTTAACATTGGCTTGTATATCACATATTCCGCAGAACTCCTCATCATCCTGTATAATGTAATTACATTGATTGGGCAAATCGTCGCAGGTGTCCGCCAATATAACGGCAGACACGCCGCAATCCACATCTTCATTAAAAATATATTTTGACAGAGCATCGCCTTCCAAAAGCTCGGTCGAATCGATTATCATTACATAATACGGTATTTCAATTTTTTCTGAACTGCCGTTATTATTCTCAAGTCTGTTCCTGAGATGACCGCTCAGTTCATATATAACATCGCCCTTTTCGTTTTCATCAAAGGCAACATAACGAATTTTCCTGTCATTCGCCCAAGTATGAGGGATCCATTTTATAAAATTCCACGGTTCCGCGTCTTTTTTTCCGCTGTGTAAAAATACTATTTTCACATCGGTATAACAATTGTTGGCCGCGATCTGGCAAACAATATTACGGGCTATTTTTATGTTTCGGCCGTTTTTACCCACAACTCCGACATACTTTCTTTTAAGCAGGTCAACGCATATCGGCACGTTTTTTAGTCTGGCATAACTTTCCGCGATTTTTCTCGGTTCCGATGCGAGGCTGTCGTTAATCAACGAAAACTTTTCCTTCGGAGTTTTAATATTGACCTGAAACGGCACATCACCCAAGCCGATCCTCACACACAAAAAATCCTCATGAGTGACATTTCTGTTCCAAAGCTCAGATGTTTTTACAGAAAAAGAACAACATGTATGAGCGGATGGATACATTTTGTGCATTATTTTATAATTTTCATCATAAAGCACACTGATCTTATCCGCCATTTTGCGAAGATACACACCGTATGCATTTACTCTGTGCATTTCCTCCTCGCGCGCGACCTTTTTAGAATATTTTAAATTTACAAGAGCCCAGATCACTCCTATCAGCGCTGATGAAACGGCTGTCACTATTCCGGTATACATAAATGGGCTAACTCCGCCCTGAGTATTCATCGCGCTGATAGCCAGCATACAGCCGAACACCATGGGAAGCGCCATAGTGAGTGATGGGCCGATAGTCAACAACATCGGCCGTTTTTCCATTCGACGCATCGATGGCGGCGGTTCTATCTCTATTTCTTCATCATTCAGCTTAAGCATATTTCTGGGCGAACGGTGGAATATCTTACTCGCATCATCACTAATATGCTTGGACGGATGTTTCTTTATTTTATTCACGCTCGGTGAGACCTTGCGCAAGTCTTTCTCATTGACTGAAAATACATTGTCGAACGATAAGATCGCAAGAACATCATTCAAATATAGAATTTTTAATCCGAAAATATTAACGCACTCGCCGTATTTCAGCTCGGTTCTGTCGTAAATACGGTTGTAGCCGATAAAAACGCCGTTTATGCCCACGCCTTCGACATAGCATTTTCCGTTTGAAAAATACAAATTAGCGTGCAGTTTTGACACAAGACCGAGGTTATCATATCGAATTGAATTAAGACGTCCGCTGCCTATTGTCAGCGTATCCGAATTAAATCTGTATTTTAAAAATACAGGAAAATCCTCCTTTGACTCGCTTATAATTACAGATAACTGAACACCGTTTTTGGTTATGAGTCTGAGCAGATCACCGTTTTGCAGCGTTTGATTAAAATAACTGTCCCCATTTTTAATTATACTGTAATTGTCTGTTTCAACAAATCTCCAGTTATCATCCAACACTTCCAGTTCAATTACAATATTCTCGGGCAAAGAAAACTCCTTCCCAGCAAGCATAATCCTATAATCGGAATTGCTGAGAACCGGAAGATTGAAGTATCTGAATGCTTTTTTTGTGTATACAGATATTATATAACTCATTGTCCCTCCGCATATTTATCGGCATATATGAAAAAAATATACTATATGAGCAAATTTCTCGCAAAACTCTAATGTTTTGCGAAATAAGGTTCAAAAATCAAATAGAACCGGACTTTCCATACAAATTTGACCAGAATATTTACGGTGATTAAATTATTTCCTCAAATTTTGCCATGCTGTTCCTTTTGTGTTCATCGAGAGAATGAGCGTAAATCCTTAATGTAACGGTCGCGTCGGCGTGACCCAGTATTTCGCTTAATGTTTTAACATCAAATCCAAGCTCCAGCGCGCGGACACTGAATGTGTGGCGCAGAGTATGCGCGTTGGCATACCGTACACCGGCGCGCAATAATATTTTCTTATATTGATATTGAAATGTCCTCGTGTCCATTGCATGATAATTGGTATGAAGCACATATACGGATTGCCGCAGTTTCCACGCTGTTTTAAGTTTAATAAATAAACATTGCGGTATGGGTATCTTGCGCTTAGAAGTCTCGCTCTTCGGCGGCAGTTCACGCAAGACGGATCTGCCGTCAACAGTCACTCGCTGCAGTGTTCTGTTTATATACATATTCTTGTTTTTAAAGTCAATGTCGCTCCATTTCAAACCGCATACCTCGCCTATGCGAAGTCCTGCATAAAGGCATATCAAAATCCCTATATCATTTGGATTTTTCTCAATATTTAGGGTATTTTCAATCTGCTTCTGTTCTTCTCGCGAGAACGCTGTAACCTCGTTACGCTTAATCTTAGGCAAGTCAATATCAAGCCATATAGGAGCGATATAATTTTCCTTATTGGCTTTTTTAAGCGTTTCACGTAAAAAAGAAAAAATTCCCTTAATTGTTGACGGAGATATGTGAGACAGAGAATTAACAAACGCTTGTATTATCTCACTGTTCATCTTACACAAAGCTATATTTCCGAAAAACGGCTTAATATGGTTTTTAATATATCTCTCATAAATCTTGTACGTACCTATTTTTAATCTGTCTCCCTGTGATTTAAGATATTCTTCCGCCCACGAAACAAATGATATAGCTACGGGCTTAATTTTTTCCGACTCAACTCGGCTTTTCATTTTCATCTTAACCTCGGTATATGATTTACCATATATTGACTTATATATAGCCTTGCCGGCAGCGTTATACGTCGTGATATAGCGGCCTTCCCATCTGTTATCTTTACGTTTATAAATGTTTTCACCTTTTCTCGGCATTTTCTTGTCCTCCTGTACCACTAATTTGACGGTAAATAAGTTAATTATATCAAAAAAACGAATGATTTTACATTTTGCACAAAAATATTTCGACAAAATTATGTATTTTAAACAAACAAAATCACCAAAAATTTATTGTACTTTTTGTTCAATTATGCTATAATAAAACAAAATATGGTGAAATTTGTCTTTCGCAAAACATTAGAGTTTTGCGAAAATTTTAGATATTAAACCGCTGATTTCATAAGAGTGAGATTGGCGGTTTTCTGTTGCTTTTTCAGGTAATATTCCGTTTATGTCAAAAAACAAACGATACATTTTTAAATTTGTAATGTAATAATAAAACCTGCAATTTTTCTATTTACATCGTTTTATTTCTTATTTTTATTTAATTATATCAGATATATTCCGTTATAGCAATGGTTTTTGAGGATTTATTCTAACATTTCCATAAAATATATCGTGTATAATATGATAAAAGGAAGTGTTTATTTTGTATGAAAAAGAATTTTCACAAAGACTGGCTAAGCTCAGATTACAAAAAGGTGTTTCTGCGCGCGATATGAGTTTATCTATCGGGCAAAATCCCGGATATATTAATAATATTGAATCGGGTAAAGCCATGCCTTCGATGATGTGCTTTTTTTATATCTGCGAATATCTTAATATTTCTCCGAGTGAGTTTTTTGATATTAAATCCGAAAATCCCGAAAGACTAAATACTCTCGTTGAAGATTTAAAACATCTTGACAGCAAACAGTTAGAAAATATCTCTGCAATCGTAAAAGACTTAATAAGAAAATAGAATACGATTAATTTATTGCATTACACAATCGTGGACATTTAAAACCTCAATTTTAGGGCTTGACGGACGGGGATATAGGCGGTATTATTTTTGCTTTAAAACTCCGCATTTTTGCGCCGCTTACTGCTGTCTAAATGTCCATTGTGCGCATAAAAAAATAAGAGCATAACCGATTTGATTTTAGCGGTTATGCTCTTAGTATGAGTGGAACAATAGAACCTCATTTTGAGGGGTTATGGTATAAGTATATTGCTGCGGCTGTTTTTGGCTTTAAAACCAACGTTTTTACGGCGTTTGCGGAGCCCTATTTTTCCACTCTCGATCTGTATTTCTGCTGATATTCCGCTTTCTGCCGCCGAAGTATGGTTTTCTTGCATTTTTCGCAATTTTTCGCCTTGTTTCCCATATAAGAAAACTCCTTGCCGCAAATCACACAGGTTTTGGTGTTTTTCGGCGCATCAGTTTTATGTACAGGTCATTGTCAAGAGGAAGAACGGCGTTTCTGAACCATTTGCACAGCAGGGAATATGAGATAGTCTGCGGACATACGCAGGTCTCGCCGTCATCCAGAAGTACACAGTTGCCGCTGTCGTAATTGCAGCACTCTTTTTTGATGAGGGCTTTAACTCTCTTTAAGTCAGCGGGGTCGTATCTTATCATAATTCAATATCGGGCGGTTTCCGCTGCTTTTTCGGCTTATTGATTATCATGTCAACATTTCGCTTGATCGTATCATATTCTTGAACCGCCTTCCTTGCCTTTTTGTATTCGGAATACAGATGATTCTTTTGCTCGGTCAATCTTTCAAGCCGCTTGTTAAGGCTGTCTACCGTCGGCAGTTTTCCGTCTGTCAGTGATGCCGTAAGCTGCTCGGCCGCACTCTCGTACAACATGATCTCTCGTCTGTGTTTTTCATAAAACGCGGCCTTGTTTTTGGCTTTTTTGTATGCCGAATATACGGGCTTCATTTCCCGATAGGTCATAATGTCTTTTCTCAGGATATGTATATCCTTGATTTGTTTTTCGACGGATTTCAGTTCATCGGCTGTCTTGTCAAAACCGCTGTTCAGTTCTTCGATCTTGGATTGCAGTTCGCTATATGTTCCTATCCCGTGTGTATTCAAAAAGCTCATGGTCTTAGCCGCATTTTGCAGATTATATTTTTTAGCCCAATATTCATAGCCCTTACTTTCCTGCGCCTTAATGCTGTTTTGAATATCAATAAGCAGGTTAATTTGTTTTCCGTTGTTCAATGACGGCTTTTTAATTTTTGATTTGTTTAAAATCCTATCCGTAATAGCCTCGGCGGTATAATTGCCGCCTAAAGTTTTTGCACGCGTATATCTTTCCTGACCCGCAGCACGGAACGAAATATATTTGCCTTTCTTGATCTCATATCCGCTTTGTTCCATAAGTCTGAGAAAATCATCAAAGTCTCTCGCTCTCGGAATAACCGTGTCAATAGTTCGTTTAAGTTTTGCTTTCCAGCTCGTACCGTTCTTTTCGGCGGTATATTCTTTATAGCTCTTGCCTTTGTCTTTTCCGGCCTCTATGGTGGACAATCCGTATTCTCTGCACAGTCGGTCGCCGGTACGTTTTGCATAGTTATACCATTGTTTATTTATGTGAATATGCTTATAATCTACAAAGCTGACATCGTTGCATATTATATGGTTATGGATATGATTTTTGTCTATATGTGTTGCAAGTATATATTCATATTTGCCGCCAAGAATCTCATCCGCCCACTTCCTGCCGATTTCGTGCGCCTGTTCCGGAGTTGTCTCTCCCGGCTCAAACGCTTGTATGATATGTCTCGCAAGATGTTTTCCTTTTCCGCCGGCGAGTCTGCGCGTTACATCAAATTCAATATCCGCCGTTTTCGGAGTACAGGCAAAAGAATATATCAATATGTTGCCGTCGGTTTTTTCTTTGCTTGTAATATAGTCAATAGCGGTTTTTAATGTAGTGTTAATAGTATGGTTCTTTGTAATCGCCATATCTCGTCCACCTTGTTTTGTATTTCTTCTATATCGGCTTTATATATTGAGTTTGTCGAATTGACCCGCTTTGCAATTTGATTTATATTATTTCCGATAGCTTGAAGTTCTTTAGCATATTCTTTTATCGGTGATAAGTCTGTATAAATTATATAACCGTCGATCGCCATTTTGCGCAGGTACGCTCCTATTTTTGACGTTGGCAGCAGCGCCATTTTCTGTTCTATAAGTTTTCGTTCTTCTTCGGTGACATAAAATTTAAGCTGAATATTTCTCGTTCTGTTTTGCATAAGCGTTCCTCCTAAAATTATATAAGGGTTTGGGATTATCCCAAAAATTTTTACAAATTTCATAAAATATCGAAATTTGTAAAACCGCCAATAGAGTACTCTTTGGCTTTGCTTGCTATTATACCAATTTTAACAGGCGCATTAATGAGGGTATCTGCTTTTCCTCATTTTGCGCCTGAAAAATTTCATAAATTGTTTCTTAATCTAACTCTGCTTGAAATCCATAGAATTTTTGCTCAAAATAACGAACCGGGCATTTTCCCGCGATAGTAATGTATCCTTTTTCCTTCAGTTCGTTGTTTAAGCGGCGTATGATCTGATATGCCTTACTCTTGCTTATACCGAGACAATCAGAAACATCTTCAACAGTCACATACTGAGCTTTCAATAAATCACCTCCGACAAGCCGCAAATTGTTTCTTTATCCGGCATGTAAATATATTATACGCATTAATCATGCGTTTGTCAAGATTATTTTTTTAAATATTTTTATAATCCGCACTTGCAATTCGTTTTATTTTGTGATATAATGATTAAGAGGTGAACTAAAGTGAGTATAACAGACAGTATAATAGGTCAAAAAATCCGAAGTATGAGAAAGCAGATGGGATACAATCAAGCCGATCTGGCAAAGCTTTTAGGTAAATCCCTAAGAACTGTCCAGAAATATGAAAGCGGTGAAATTCAGGTTTCCGTCAGTATGATAAACGAACTGGCAAAAATTCTGAACACAACCTCAACATATCTTCTCGGGTATGACACCGACGATAAACCTTTGGAATGCTTGTCGGATTTTATGAGGTTTCTGTTCGAGTTGGAGAAAGTAAAAGGCATGGAATTCCTAATTAATGTCAAAAGACCGCCGAGAGATACGGCATGGGAATGTTCACTGACATTCGGCGGCAAGTCCGCGGAACATAACGCGGATATATGCTTGTTCCTTGAAGACTGGAATTCAATGCGCGAAGATTTAGCTGACGGCTCGATTTCCAAAGAACGTTATGACAAATGGAAAGATCAGACACTCGCTTACTATTCCTCTGTGACTCTCGGTCAACAGAATGAATAGCTTATATCCCTGACGCTTAGGAAGGAGATTAAGTGTCAGTAACCAAAGATAATAAAACGGGAAAATGGATGTCTCAAATACGTGTAACCGATTGGCAGGGAAAAACTGTACACAAAAAGAAGCGCGGATTTAAAACAAGGCGCGAAGCGCTGGCATGGGAAAGAGAATTTTTAAGTAAGACGTCAGCAAGCCTTAATATGAAGTTCGGCGATTTTATTGATATTTATTTAAAGGACATGGAACAGCGGCTAAAGCTGACGACCATTACCAATAAGCGCTTTATGAT
>CANQQJ010000017.1 GCA_947625905.1 uncultured Clostridia bacterium
ACTTTTTTTGTTTTTTCCCTTTTTTGCTCATAAAATATGCACCTCCAAAAGTGTCTAACTTTTGGGGTGCATATCAGTTCGCACAGACAAACGAAAGCGGATCCTTTTATTTTATCGCGATAAACGCCACCTGGCGCCCCGTATGCTCCTTATGTTTCCTGTAGGAATAATACTTGTCGGAATCGCATATCGTGCATTCCCCCGACACAAATATATTCTCCGGTCCGACGTCCTCGGCCGCGATCATATCTCGGTTCGCCGCCCAAAGATCCACATGGAACTTGCCGCTCGGCTTCGGTATCCGATATTTTTCGTCAAAATTCTCGGCAGTCGCGCGGTCGACCTCAAAGCAGCACGGGCCTATGCTCGGGCCTATCGCGGCAATGATGTCGCGCGGGTCGCAGCCGAATTTTTCGCGCATGAGGCGCACGGTCTTTCCGCCGATATTTTGGGCTGTGCCGCGCCATCCGGCGTGCGACGCGGCGGCAATTTTTTTCACGGGGTCGCAAAGCAGCAGCGGCACGCAGTCGGCGGTGAAAATAATGAGCGCGACTCCCCTCTCGGCGGTGATCAGCCCGTCTGTGTCGCGGATGTCGCTGTCCACTTGAAAAATGCCCTTGCCGCAATCGGCGCTCGTGACGATCCTGATATTGTCGGTATGGGTCTGTCGGGCGCACACCGCGCGCCTTATGTCAAAGCCCATATCCCCTCCCAGCAGCTTGTAGTTTTCAAGCACGCTTTCGGGCTCGTCGCCCACGCGGAAGCCGAAGTTGAAGCCCTCGATCCTGCCGCGGCTCACTCCGCCGCTCCGCCGCGTGAAACCGTTTATAAATCCCGAATCGCTCATTTTTTTGAGCGCTATGCTGCTCCTGTCGGCATTTTTTATCTCGTAAAATTCCTTGTTCATATCACTGCTCTCCCTCGATGTTCACCCGATGCACCGCGGTGACTTTTTTCGTTCTGTTGTCGATATCGAACACGCAGCCGCTGAGCCGCACCTCTCCCTCGGTCTCTTTCATGAACTTCACGCGCTTGCCCGATTTCATGAAATAGTCGAGCACTATGTCTATCTTTGTGCCGATTATCGAGTTCTTGATGCCGGTCATGCCGAGGTCCGAGATAAAGCCCGTGCCTTTCGGCAGTATCTGCTCGTCGGCGGTCTGCACGTGCGTGTGGGTACCGAACACGATCTGCGCGCGGCCGTCCAGAAAATGTCCCATCGCCAGGCGCTCGCTGGTCGCCTCGGCGTGCATATCCACGATTATAATATCGCTGTCGATTTTTTTGAGCGCCGCGTTCACCGCGTGGAAAGGGCAGTCGGCTGGCGCCATGTTGACCCTGCCAACCAGATTTATGACCGCGACCGTGGCGTAACCCACGTCGATCTCCACGTATCCGCGCCCCTCCATCTCGGGCGGAAAATTCAAGGGCCGCACAAGGCGCTTGTTTTCCTCAACCGCTATCTCGCCGTTTTTGCAGCTGAACGTGTGGTTGCCCATCGTGATAACGTCGACCCCTCTGTCTATCAAACGGCCGGCTATCTCGGGATTTATGCCGTTGGTCTCGGCGGCATTCTCGGCGTTCGCCACCACAAAGTCTATGCTAAACCTGCGGCGGATCTTGTTCAGGTTGCGCTCCACGTACTCCCTGCCGCTTCTTCCCACTATATCGCCTATCGCAAGTATTCTCATGATCATCTCTCCTGTTTCCTGATTCTTTGCCGCACAGCCTCGTAAAGCAAAACCCCCGCGGCGACCGACGCGTTCAGCGATTCCGCCTCGCCGAGCATCGGTATCTTTAACAAAAAGTCGCAGCTCTCGCGGACGATTCGGCTCATGCCCGCGCCCTCGCTGCCGACGACGATCCCCAGCGGGCCCGACAAGTCGCTTTCAAAACAGCCGCGCTCGGCCGAAAGATCGGTCCCCGCTATCCACAGCCCGCGCTTTTTGAGCTTATCTATCGCGGCCGTCAGATTGGTCGCCTTTGCGACAAGCGTGTACTCAAGGGCTCCCGCGCTGACCTTCGCGACCGTGGCGGTCAGCTGCGCGCTGCGGTTCTTGGGTATTATCACGCCGTGGGCGCCCGCGGCGTTGGCGGTCCTGATTATGCTTCCCAAATTGTGGGGGTCGGTGATCCCGTCGCAGATAACCACAAACGGAGGCTCGCCCCGCTCCTCGGCGCGGCTCAGTATATCCTCGATCTCGGCGTAGGCGTGAGCCGCAGCCGCCGCGGCAACGCCCTGGTGATTGCCGCCCCCGCACATTTTGTCGAGCCGACGCGCGTCGGCAAAGTCGTACCGCACGCCTTTTTCTTTGGCGAGATCTTTGATCTTTTTTATCACGGGATGATTAAGCCCATCCTGAATGTATATTCGGTCTATGGCGCGCCCGGCGCTTAATGCCTCGATGACCGGGTTCCTGCCGTATATGATATCGGTTCGGTCGCTTCCGACCGCGCTGCGGTTCCGCATAATAATTACCCCTTATCCGTTATTCTATGCACTGAGTATAACACAAAGTCGGAAATAATTCAATACGGCAAAAATTAATTTTTAATATAAACCAAAAAGCAACTGTTTTTTAGTTGCTTTTTGATTTATGTGCCTGTACAAAAAATTGTACCGATTTTAAAATTTTATTGTTGCGGGATTTGTCAAAAGGTGCTATAATTCGAGTATCAAAAATAAACGAGAGGTGATCTTAGTGCAAAACAGCAAAATGATATCCGATTTTCTGTCATATCTCACAGAGGCGCAGACCGAGAACAACATCTCGGCGGACACTTTAAAATACACCGAAGATTTGTCTCAGGACATTCTGCATAAATTGGAGCTTGAAGATCTGAACTACAACGAGCGCGCCAAGCTTGCCACAAAACTGAGGGACACGCGAAGAGAACGCAGAACCGTCAAAGACTCTCTTGCCGTGACTGCTCTTGTAGTGGAATGGATCGGCGAGAACCGCGACACGATCCACAGTCTGCAAAGGCTCTTGGGGGATGTGCGCAAAAAAGAAAAATGCCTCACCGGAAGGATATACATACCGCGCACGGACGAAGTATAAACCGGGCGCCCCGCGGGGCACCGCGGGCAGGCTGCGGCCGGAGCCGCGCAGCCTGCCCGCTTGCCTCTTACTCTACGGAGTTATGTATCGGTTCTCGCTTTCAAGGCTTATTCCGGCGCTTTGGGCGGCGGTCCCGCTCACCGCTCCGCTTTCGATCAGGCTGCTTACCAGCATTTTTCCCTTGGGGTCCTTTACGCTCAGCGCCCTATAAGAAACATGGACCATTTTGTCTCGGGTAAATTCTCCCGAGAGCAGCTCCCGTATTTCTTTGCTTGAACCGAGATACAGCTCGGGTGCGGCTAATTCCACGCTGCCCGGCTCGATGTTCTGGTAGCCTATCGAGCGCAGCACAAGCGTCATGTACTCCGCGCCGCTCATTTTGTCATCCGGCGAAAATTTGTTTTCGCTCGTGCCGTTGGTTATCCCGTGCCCCGCGCAGTATGCGACGTACGGCTTTGACCAATGATCCGCCACATCCGTGAACTTCACGCTTCCGCTTGAAGCAAGCGCTTCTTTTTCTTTTCCCAGCAGCCGGACTATCATCGCCGCTCCTTCGGCTCTGGTGAACGTCTTGTCAAGCTCGTAGCCCTTTTCGGTCCCCTTGAACAGACCCATGGCATTGAGCGCGTCCGCCTCTTTTGTATACTCGGCGGCAAAAACGCTCGCGCCGCCGAGCAGCATTGATACGCTCAATATTAAAGCAATCAGTTTTTTCATATTAAAGCCCCATTTCACTTAAAATATTTACCTCGGGAAAAGCGTAGCCTATCAACCCCGACAAAAATGCTCCCGAATAATCAATATCATCAAAGCCTACCGCCGCTTTCGCTCCGTCGGCCTCGAGCGTCACGGATGTCAAATATGTTTTTGACGAATCACTGTAGTCAAATCTCAAACCGAGGACCGTTCTGCCTCTGTCCTCCGCCAAATAGTCATATGTGTCTCCGTCAAAGCTGCAGAGCGGCAAAAAGCCTATGTATATCTGGCTGTTGTTGTCGGTCGCTCTGTTTTCGATCGCAGCGCTGCTTTCGTGGGGAACCTCAAAGGTACTCATCGCAAACCATTTGTCGCCCAAATTTCCCGAAAGCTTGGCGTACCACGACATGGAATGTATAGGCTCGCCGTTCATGGTCCTGTCGATCGCGTAATAAGTCAGTATAACGTTCCCGTCGCTTGAGATCTCTGATACGGTGTCGGAATTTCGGATATTCGCGTTGAAGGTCGCTTCGGCCTTGACGCTGTAATCATAATAATTTTCGCCGTTCTGACCGTGAAGAGTGCCGATCAGATGTGAGACGCCGTTGCTGTCGGTGTATTTGGTTTTCGGCTTTGCCGCGCCCGTATTGTCAAACAGCGGCGGAGCGTCGCCGTTTCCGGGCCGTCTCGAAGGCCGAGGCTGCGCGGCCGATCCGGAATTATCCTCGGTCTTGTTATCATTATCTTGCGCCGCATCGTTCGGCTCATCCGATATCTCTTTATCGCCGCTGTCGGGCTTGGGATCGGCGTCGGTCTTATTTTCCTCATTGCTTTCGATGTCTTTATCTCCGACCGCCTCGCCGGCGCCGCTGTCGGGTGCGCCTTGCTCGACCGCCTCGGAATCCGCGCCGGATGTTTGCGGCTCCGATATTTCATCGGCAAACGCGCCGAGCGAGCATAGCGCAAGCGCGAGAGATAAGATCAAGCAAATAAATTTTTTCATAAAATCATCCTTTCCTAAAAATTCTTCTGCGTTTTTAAGATCCGATACGCGGGAATATCACCTTCTTTTTGTGTTATTTCGGGTGTTGATTTTTTGCCTTTATTTATATGACGACAAAACCGCGGATTTTGTTCCCGATTATCACAAATTTTTATCAATTTGTTTGATTTTTGTAATGATCGGATCATTTATCCGCCGAAAACATCTGTTCTCAGCGTGTGATAGGGTGCGCCGTTTGTGCCGTCCATAATAACATAGCCGGCATTTTCGCCGTAGGATGTTTGCGACATAAGAGGAATGTCAAGCGCCCTGCCGCACATTATCATTACATCGCTCCGCAGGCAAAAATCTGTGCCGTTATAAACAATGCCGTCGGTCAAGCCGATCTCATCCGCGGCTTTTTCAAATCCTTCCGGGTATCCGCCCATATCGCGCGCTTTGGGCTCATAGCCGATAAGCGATGTGAGCATTTTTACAGCCTCTTGATATGTGACCTTATCCTCGGGGCGGAACGTGCCGTCTCCGTTTCCGTTTATTATCTTCGCGTACCGGGCCGAATCAATATATGCCGCCGCCCAATGTCCGGCTGGGACATCCGTGAATGCCTGTTCCGAACCTTCGGGCGCGTCTTTCATTCCGAGAAGCCTGCATACGATCGCGGCCATCTCGGCTCTTGTCACCGCGTCTTCATACCTTAAATTTCCTGTCAGATCGCCTATAATACCCAGATCGATCAAATTTGAGGCCGCATTTGTTTCGGGTGTGAAATTTACAATGCCCTTTGCTAAGGAATTAATCGCGGCTACATGAACAGTTCCGCCCTTTTCGGTTTCCGATTTAAGGGCGTAAAAATCAATAAATGTATATTCGCCCGTCAAGAACTTATCCTCATAGGCCGCGTATGTCGAGTTTTCATATATATCCGTGTCACCGTCTATAATGTAAGTCGTTTTTTTGTCTTCCCCGCCAAACGTTATGCTTCCGTCGGGGTTTTTCTTAATGTTATTCGCGTTTACCGTCACTTCGGTGTAATCTTGGTCATCGCCGTACTGCGTCAGCGTCATGTTGTTTTTGGCGAACGCCGCCGCGCAGCCGAATATAAGCGCGGCCGATAAAACAAAACATATAAATTTTTTCATAATAATTTTCCTTTCTTGAAAATAAATTTATATATTGCAATATATTTGCATAATAATACAAGCCGCAAACGGTGTCAACCCGGTTTGCAGCTTTGGTCGTATATTTGCAATATTGGTCACATATTATTTTTAATTGCTTGATAATTTATAATTATTGTCGTGTTGAAAACTCTTTTGTCACCGTCATAGCTCCACCTGATTTTTCCGTCATAGTTTTTAAGCGCCTGTTTTATGCCGAGTACGCCTATTCCGTGCGCGGCTTTGTCTTTTTTTTGAGTGAGAAGTTTTCCGTCCTCGACCGTCGGTTCAGAATCAGCACTGTTATCGACTCGTATCACAACGAACGCGCTGTTCATATCGTATATGCTTAAAAATATTTTTTTGTTCTCGGAGAGCTTGCAGCTCTCTATCGCGTTGTCCAAAAGATTGGCGAAGATCGCGACGATATCCGCCTCGCTTATAAATGATATGTCGATATCCTGAATGTATATTTGAAATTCGATGCCCCCGGTGCTGCACTCCTTCATTTTTTGGGACAGAAGTATATTCAGCGCCTTGTTGTTGGTATACTCGACCAAAAGGAATTCCTTGTTTTTATCCTCGATCTTATGTATAAGTGACAGCGCCTCGGTTTGGTCGGTGCTCAGCATAGCCTCTATATTGGCGCAATATTTGTTAAAGTCGTGCACCATTATTTTAAGCTCGTCATACTTATCCTTTATCAGGCGGTAGCTTTCAAAATCGGTCTTGTTCTTACTCTCGATTTCCCTAAGTCTTTTGATCTGTATATTTTTATCAATAATTCTGTCAAATACAATGTGTACGATAAAGTTAGCCGCGATAAGCATAAAACTTATTATTAAGAATAGCATTTCCGCTTCATAATTTAAATTAGGCCTCATGTTGTCAAACGCATATAAAAAACCGCAGGTGCATATCGGCAGCGGCAACAGCAAAAGCACTTCCGCAACTTTTTCGGAATATTTTTTGCTTGATGAAAAACGCTTTAAAGTAATGACAAAAACAAAATACAGTGTTTTTGAAACAAGCGAATATAACATATCTTGCCAGAACGCAAAATAGACGGTGGGAATTTCGGATATATTCACGCTAAGGATAAATTCGCCAATCAGCTCCGTAAACATCATAAACACAGTCAGAATAATAACGTTAAGCACGATTCTTCCCGGTGTTTCCGCGAAGCCCATATACAGAACGATAAAAGTGATCGCTATAAAGCTGATTATATTTAATACAGGAATATATAAAAGGCATAAAGCGCCTATAACTAAATAACCGAGAATAATTATCAAATTACTTTTTGCTCTGCTCTCTCTGTACCGCATAATTCCGTTTGAATATAATATAAGAGAAACACACTCGATAAGCACACAGAGTTCTGTTGTAATATCATTCAGACTCATCATATTACTTTTGCCGCCTCAAAAAACTTAATATCAAAGTCCTTGTATCTCCTTCTGGTCATAAGAATATTATATGTATTTCCGCCATATGACATTTGAACATCGGTTTTTGTGTAATCCGTCACATATTTCAAATTTACATAGTAACTTTGATGAGGCGTGGCAAAATAATTCACCTCTTTTTCTATCATTTGTTTTACAGTCGAGAATATTTCTTCGGTTTCAAATTCATATTGTTTGGTTACGATTTGCGTGCGCCGTCCGCTGTTGGAAATATATATTATATCGGCTATTTCTATTTCAACGGTCAGCTTGTTTTTAAAATTTGTCACCGAGATCTTTTTAGACGCGGATTCAATGCTGTCAAGCACAAAATCAATGCCTGCCCTCAGTCTGTCCGGGTCAACCGGTTTTGTGAGATACCTTATCGCTCTGACATCAAAGGCCTTGTCAAGATACACCGAATAGTTCGTTATAAAAAACACGAAACAATTCCGGTTTTTCTCACGGATCTTTTCGGCAAGCTCAATACCGTTCATTCCGTCCATCTCAATGTCGAGAAAAACAATATCATATATTATGTTTGATCTCAGCATATCCCGAGGCGATCTAAACAGCTGAAGTTCAAACTCGACGCCCTTTTTGCTCAGCAGACCCGAGATCAGCTCGGCCTCGCTCGCCAAAGCAACCGCGTCATCGTCGCATAACGCCGCGTTTAGTTTCATTTTCCATCCCGCTTTCAAATCAATAATAGAGACCAGTTTTTGTAATTAATATTATACATATAAACGAATGATTTTTCAACGTAGTGATTAGCGAACGTAGTGATTAGTGAACGTAGTGATTAGTGATTAGTGATTAGCGAATAGACCCCCCTCAGTCGCCTTCGGCGACAGCATTAAGGAAGCTCTTGGTCAAAATTGCAAGCAATTTTGAAAGATAGCTTTGAACCCGCAAGCAAGCTTGCTGATTATCCCCAAGGGGGCGCCGGGACTCCGAGGGCTCATAGCGACTATCGTTAATGATTTGTGGCCTCGTTTATATCCGCAAACGGAATACTTTTGTGCCACAAATCATTAAGATGATCGGACATGTCGCGACAGCGGTGGAAGTGGCCACCTCATCAGTCAGACTTCGTCTGACAGCTTCCCCTCAAGGGGAAGCCTATTTTTTGCCTTCCCCTTGAGGGGAAGGTGGGTTTTTGCCCGTTCGGGCAAAAAGTCGGATGAGGTGGCAAAGTGACGAATAGAACAATGGTACGCAAAATGTCGTAGGGGACGACGACCTCGGCGTCCCGTCGGACGGATATTATCCGCCCGGCTTTTTGGGTCAGTTTCTTTTGGTGTGGATATCAATCTGCTCGGAGTCAAGCTTTGAATATTCTATGATCTGACTGCTGTAGAGGCCGTAGTAGCCGGACATGACGTAGCTCACCGCGGCGGCCGTGGCGAACAGCACTATGCCGCTCGCGCCGAACATCTCGACGCCGAAAAATATCGAGGCGACAGGACAGTTGACAACGCCGCAGAACATCGAGATCATGCCCAGAGCCGCGGCAAAGCCCGGGTCAATGCGGAAAATGCCGCCCAAAACGCAGCCCAAAGTCGCACCGATGAACAGCGCGGGCAGTATCTCGCCGCCCTTGAAGCCCGCTCCGATCGTTATGACGGTGAACAAAAGCTTGAGCGCGAACGCCCAGGGCGCCGCGCTGCCGCTTTGCGCCGCGGCGGCGATCACCCGCGTGCCCACGCCGTTATAGTCGGTCGTTCCGAGCAGAAACGTCAGCGCGGCGATGGCCGCTCCGCCGACAAAAACGCGTATGTAAGGATTTTTGAAAAGCTTTTTCATGCCCTTTTCAGCTCCGTAGATGCCGACGCAGAACACGATACTCACAGCCGCGCAGACGACCGCGACGGCTATGGTTTTGAAGAACACGACAAGGCTGAGCTCGGGCGCGCCCGCGAGCGGATAGAGGCCCGGCTCAAGCCCGAAAAGCAGCGTTATCTTGTAGGCCAGCACCGAGGACAAAAGGCAGGGTATAAACGCCGAATAGCGGATTACCCCTACCATTATGACCTCGAGGGCGAAGAATGTGGCGGTCAGCGGCGTGCCGAACAGAGCCGAAAAAACGGCGCTCATGCAGCACATGATTATTATACCCGACTCGGTTTCGTCAAGCCGCGGGATCCTTTTGACAAGCTCGCCTATGCTGCCTCCTATCTGCAGCGCGGCGCCCGTTCGGCCCACGCTGCCGCCGAAAAGATGGGTCAGCGCGGTGGCGATAAATATGAGCGGCGCCAGCGCGAGAGGCACTTTTTCCTCGTTCCTTGCCGCGCGTATCACGCTGTTGGTCCCGGTCTTGTCCATCCCCGCGAGGCGGTAAATGAAAACGATAACGACTCCGGCCAGCGGCAGAAACAGTATTATCAAATTGTGCGCGTCACGAAAGTCCGTGACATAGTTTATGCACAGGCGGAACAGCGAGATGGCGGCTCCGCCCAGGCCTCCGGTTATTGTGGCAAGGATAAGCCACTTCACAAAGGCGCGCAGATAATTCCCCGCCGACAGTGTTTTTTGCTTAAGCTTCTCGCGCATGGTCCCGCCTCCCTTTTATTCTAAACATAAAAGCGCCCGGAAAATCCGGACGCTTATGGCTGCCTGACTAGGATTCGAACCCAGACAAAGTGAGTCAGAGTCACTCGTGCTACCCTTACACAATCAGGCATCATATGGTGCGAGCAGTGGGACTTGAACCCACACGCCATAAGCACACGCCCCTCAAACGTGCCTGTCTGCCTGTTCCAGCATGCTCGCAAGTCGCTCGTTGCCAAACAACTCTAATATTATAATGCCTTTTTGAGCTTTTGTCAAGGACTTTTTTTAAAAAAATTTAATTTTTTAAAAAACGGTATTACTATTATGTAAAAATTCTTTTATATTATCGCTTTCAGCCTATCCTCGGAAATGTCGGGGAACACGGCTTTTAAATGCCCGGCTATGCGCTCTCCCGATTCCTCCGGGTCGCGGCGGTACGCCGAGGTCACAAAGTCTTCGCCGAGCAGCGCCTCGGGCGGCGCGTATTCCGCCACGCCCCAGCCGTAGGGCGCGCCGAATTTGTCAAGCATATACACGAAGTCCGATATGCAGACATAGGTCTGCATCTGAAGGCGGGTGATCACCGTGTCGAAGCCCTTTTTGCCGCCCTTTCGGTAGTCGAGCATTCTTTTGAGTTCTTTTGAAAGCAGGTACTTGTTCTCCGCGATTGTCTCGTATACCTCCCTGTCCTTGTATGAGGCGAGGCCGTCGTTAAAGCGCGCGTCAAAGTCATAGCCGTCCCGGCGCAGGTTGGCGAAATCGGGGAACCAATCTCGGCTTACGAACATCGCCTTGCCTTTAAAAAATTTGCCGTAGACGCATTTAAGGCTCCGCGCGATCGGGCCCTTCCATTCCCACGGACCGTCGGCCTCTCCCGAGAACCACAGCTCGGGCGGGCAGCATTCCTCGATCGAGAACCCCGGAATATCATTCGCGAAAAACGGCAGAAAGCCTATCTCCTCAACCAAATTTATAACATCCTCCGGCGAGCGCACTTCGCAAAGCGGCATATAAAACACTCCTCTGTTATTATTTTATATAATTTTAACATATCGGACATTATATGTCAATTTGGTATTATGTTTTTTAAATATTGCATTTATTCGACAAATATGCTATAATACTAAAATATAAAACTAAGCTGAGGAGGGTGCTTATGTTTAAAGAATTTACTGTTACAATACCTACTTTTCCGGATAATGAGTTTGATATAATCAACTACGGCGCGGCGCAGGGAAGCAAGGAGGCCAACACAAAGGCCTTGCAGGGCGCGATCGACGCGGCGGCGGAGCACGGCGGCAGGGTCATTGTGCCCGACGGCGTGTGGCTCACCGCTCCGATAACCTTAAAATCGGGCGTCGAGCTGCATCTTGACGACAACGCGCTGATACTGTTCGACAAGAGCCCGGAGGACTATCCGCTGATCGTCACCGACTATGAGGGTATCAAAAGGATCAGGACCGTGTCGCCCATAACCGCGGACCACGCCGAGAACATCGCCATCACCGGAGGCGGCACGATAAACGGCAGCGGCCAGCTCTGGCGCCCGGTCAAGCGCTGGAAGATGACCGACATACAATGGGACCGCCTGCTGGCAAGGTCCGAATACATAATCCACGGCAGTGACGGCGAGATATGGGTTCCGTCGAAATCCATTTATGATGCCAGATACGCGGGCGAGGTCTTCCCGGACGACTATCCCACATACGAGGAGGCGCTCGCGGCCGCCGCTCCGTACTACGATTTCTACAGACCGGTCATGATAAGCCTCAGGCACTGCAACAATGTGCTTATCGAGGGCGTTCGCCTTCAGAACTCGCCCGCTTGGAGCGTTCATCCGTACTTCTGCGAAAATCTGACCGTCAGAAATATTTTCATAACCAATCCGTACTACGCCCAGAACGGCGACGGGATCGACGTGGATTCCTGCAACAAGGTCCATATCCACAACTGCGACTTCCGCACGGGCGACGACGGCATCTGCTTAAAGTCCGGCAAGGACAGAGAGGCGAGAAAGCTCAAAAAACCCTGCGAGAATGTCTATGTTCACGACTGCAAGGTGGGCAAGAGCCACGGCGGCTTTGTTATAGGCAGCGAGATGTCACGCGGGGTCCGGAACGTGCTTGTGCAGAACTGCACCTTTACCGACTCGGACATAGGCGTGAGATTCAAGAGCGCCATGGGCCGCGGCGGCGTCGTGGAGGACATCTACCTTGAGAATATCCAGATGATAAACATCAAGAACCAGCCCGTTATCATGACGATGGACTATGTTCACAACCTGATGGACTACAGGGACCCCGTCGTTCAGAGCGACGATCCCGAGGATATCCCCGAGATCAGAAATGTTTATTTCAAAAACTGCAACTGCATCGGCGCAGGCGCTCCGGTGAAGATCAATCCTCTCGAGGGCTATCCCGATTCCATCCATGATATTTATTACGAGAACTGCTATCTCGAGGGCGCCGAAAACAATATGTAATTTAATGACAATAAAGCGGGCGGATAATATCCGCCCCTACCTGTTTTTTAAATTAATTGTGACGGGGCTTGGGCGGCCCGTTATGAATTACGGAAGTGATGCAAAAAATGCAAAAATATAAATTCATTATCGTCGGGTCGGGGTGGCGGTCGCTGTATTATGTGCGCGCGGCAAAGGCTCTGCCCGATATGTTCGAGCTCTGCGCCATGTATTGCAGGACTCCCGAAAAGGCCGAAAAAATGGCGCGGGAAAACAATATACGCGCAACGACGTCTATCGAGGAATGTCTGAGCTGCAGGCCCGATTTCGCGGTCGCGGCGGTCAGCAAAGCCTCGATCGCCGACGTCTCGCTTGAATGGATCGAGCGCGTCCCGGCCGTGCTGTGCGAGACTCCGGCCGCGCTTGACATCGAGTCCCTGAACAAGCTGTGGACGGCAAGCCGTGCGGGGCGCAAAATTGTTGTGGCCGAGCAGTTCACGCGTTTTCCCCGATACAAAGCGCTGATCGAGCTTGCGGGCCGAAAGCTTATCGGTGAGCCCGACTTTTTGAATATCTCACTGGCGCACGACTACCACGGCGCGAGCCTTACGCGGGCTCTGCTCGGCGTTTCGCCCGATGTCGGATTTTCGGTCCGAGGCAAGGCTTATAAATATCCGACGATCGAGACCTTCACAAGGTACGAGCGCTTTTATGACGGCAGAACCGCCGACAAAAAGAGGACCGTGGCGGTTTTTGAGTTTGAAAACGGAAAGACCGCGCTGTTTGACTTTGACTCCGAGCAGTACCGCTCGCCTATAAGGCACAGCTCGGTAAAGCTACGCGGCCGCCGCGGAGAGATCGCGGACAGCACCGTTTATTACCTGGACGATAAATTCGAGGACGTTAAGTCGGAGCTTGAAATAAAGACGCGGATAATCGAAACAGGCGACCCAAACCCGAACCTCGCCCGAATCGAGGAAGTCACGGACATAACCTTCGAGGGCGAAAGCGTCTATACTCCCAAGTTCGGTCTGCGCGGACTTCCGCAGGATGAGACCGCGGTCGCGGAAATGATGGCGGCCGCCGCGGAATATTCAAGGGGCTCCGGAGCGGCGCCCTATCCGCTCGCCGACGCTCTGCAGGACGCGTATATGTCGATACTGCTTCACAGAGCGATCGACAGCGGCGAGACGATAAAAAGCGAAAAGCAGATTTGGAACAAATAAACCGAGGGATTTATGTATGTGCAACATATATAAATCCCTTATTGCTTTTTTGTGCAGAAATATTGATTATTTTTGCAACCTTTTGTGGTATAATTAAGTCTAAGATAATAGAACGTGATCGTTTTAATTTTTCAAGCAAAAAGGAGGACAAATTAATGAGAAAAAACACTAAGAAAATTCCGGCGGCGCTGACGGCGGCGGTCATGATCTTAAGCTGCGGCGCGGCTTTCGCGGCGGACACTCCGGCGTTTGACATAAGCGGCACTCCGGTGATCCAAACCCCCGAATCCCAAGAGCCCGCGGCGGCGCACAACGGCGGCACGTTTAACGTTCAAGCAATCGAGCATGACGAAACTCTGACCGCGCCTCTGCGCGAGGTCATGGAGCAGATGGGCTACGCGGTCGCCTGGAACGAGGAAACTCAGGGTATAGACTGCGTGCGCGACGAGACCGTTGTCGAAATGGTTATCGGCGTTCCGAGATGCTATCACTACAACAAAATGGCGGCGTACAACAGCAGCGCCGTGACTTACACCGAGCTTCAGAGCGCTCCTTATCTTTACGAGGACAGCGTGACTTATGTTCCGATAAATATGATATCAACGGTTCTCGGCGCTTCGGTCTACATCGGCGAGGGAAACGTTGTGACTATCGCCGAGCCCGCCAAAGTCACGCTCAACTCGGTCCAAGCCGACGACGACGGAATATATTTAAGCGTGAACGATCCGAAGCGCGGCGAGGTTATCGTTCGGTTCTCCGACACGATCGTAATTCCCGAGGATTATGACCTTACGGCCATGCCCGAGGGCGCGGAGCTTGAGATCGAGTACGGTCTCGCCATGACTATGAGCATACCGCCTCAGACCACGGCAATAGCGATCATACCGCCGGCCATCGAGACCGCCGACGACAGCGTTCCCGGAACGATCGTGAAATTCAAATCGCTTGAAAGCGACGAGGACGGACAGTATATCATAGTTGAGGACGAGTTGCGCGGCGAGGTTATCGCGAGGATAACCGACGAAACCGAGATCACGGGCATCGTGCTTTCCGATCTCGCCGAGGGAAACACCATATCTGTCGAATACGGCCCGGCAATGACGATGAGCATACCACCTCAGACCACGGCTGTTTCGGTCGGTCTCCCCTATGTTGAGAGCATCGACAGCGCCGAGTTCAGCGGCACTATCACCGAGCAGAAAATTGAGGCGGGCCTGATCGTGATCGACGAAAACGGAACGGCCAGAGCGCTGAATGTTGACGACGGCACAAAAATCACCCACGGCCTTGACAAGAGAATTTATAAGATCGACGACCTGACGGTCGGCACAAAAATAACGGGCGTGCGCGAAGCGGCAGAGACCCGCAGCATCCCGCCCCAGTCATACGCGCACTCAATAGAGATCGCCGACTGAATAAGCAAGCAAAAAAGCCTTTTCCGCCAAGCGCGGAAAGGCTTTTTTTGTCGCCGGAATCATATTTAAACTAAAACACACAGTACGCGTCCATGTATTGCTCCATGCGCTCAAGCATCGAGGCGTCGGCTCCGCTCTGCTTTAAATACTCGTGTATGTCGCGGACGGTGACGATGGCGTGGACGTTTATCCCGAAATCTTCCATAACCTCCATGATCGCTGTTTTCCCGGGGGTTTGGCCCACCTCGCAGCGGTTGACCGAGATAAACATGTGGGGCACGGTCACCTTTGCCGCTCCGATCAGGATGGGTATGGTCTCGCGGATGGCGGTCCCTGCGGTGATGACGTCCTCAATGATTATGACGCGGTCGCCGTCCTTGGGCTTGTAGCCCACCAGCGAGCCGCCCTCGCCGTGGTCCTTCTCCTCCTTGCGGTTAAAGAAATACGGCTTGTTGATCCCGTACTCGTTATAAAGCGCGGCCGCGGCCGACGCCGCCAGAGGTATTCCCTTGTAAGCGGGGCCGAACATGCAGTCAAAGTCTTCGCCGCACTTCTCCTTGATAAGCGCCGCGTAGAACTTCGAGAGCGCGGCTATCTGCTTTCCCGTTCTGTAGTTGCCGGTGTTTACAAAGTACGGCGTGTTGCGTCCGCTCTTTGTCACAAAGTCGCCGAAACGCAGCACGTCGGACTCGATCATGAACTCGATAAATTGTTTTTTTGATTCGCTAAGCATTGCTGCTCCTCCTTATTATGTATTTTTATGGTATCGTATTCGCTATTGGCGGGCGGATAATATCCGCCCCTACAAACGTTGTGATTAGGGATTAGTAAATAGCGATTAGAACGGGCGGCCGAGTCGTCCGCCCCTACGCCATTTTGCATACTGTGGTCGTAGGGGGCGACTATGGCCGGAGCCGCGAAGCGGGTTCGTGGCACTAAAGTATTCCGATTTTGCGAATAAACGAGGCCACATATCATTAACATGAGCGGACATGCGCCCCCGGACGTCCCAACCTATTCGCTAATCACTATGGTCGTAGGGGACGACGACCTCGGCGTCCCGCCTGCCGCCCGTCTTTTTCATTCTAAATCACCGTTGCCAGCGCCACTATCAGGGGCATGGTTATTACCGACAGCAGCGTTGTTATCGACACGCAGGCCGCCGAAAGCGTGATGTCGCCGCCGAACTTTTCGGCGAACATGGTGGTCGCGGCCGCGCAGGGCGCCGACGCCGCGATAACGCACGCGACCGGGATAGTGCCGCGTATACCGCAGATATACAATCCGCCCAGCATTATAAGCGGCGATATTATCAGCCGAATTATCATTGAGACATACGGTCCCGCGCCCCTTATATTAAACTTGGCCGACGCCAGATGATAACCTATGACTAACATCGGAAGGGGCGTATTGAGCGCCGCCAAGCAGCCTATCGGCTCGGATATCACCTGAGGCAGCTTGAGCGACAGCAGAAAAACCAACAATCCTGCCGCCGTGCCGATGATGCCCGGATTTATAAACGCCTTTTTGAGCGATATGCTCTTGACGCCGCCGTCCATCAGGAACACGCCGTAGGTCCACATGACGATGTTGAACACCGCTATGTAAGTCGCGCCGTAGAAAACCCCGTCGGCGCCCAGCAGCGCGTTCTGGAGAGGCAGCGACATATAGCCGCAGTTTGAGAACACCGCTCCGAAGCGAAGCACGTTCTCCCGCCTCTTGTCCTTGTCGTGAATAAACAGATGCGCGATCGCTATCGTCACGGCGTGAGAGAGCAGCGAGGCCGCGAACGTTATTCCCAGACCCTCGAGCATGGCGGGGTCGAAATCCCTCTGATACGAGTGCACGATAACGCACGGCGTCACTATGTACAGCATTAGGTCGATTATGCTCTTGACCGCGCTGTCGCTCAGCAGCTTCGCCTTGGCGCAGCCGAAGCCGACCGCGATAAGCACGAACAGTATAACGACCTGCGTGCCGACTGTCAATATATTTTCGGTCAATTTTATCCCTTCTCAGCAAATAAATTTCGGATCCTTTCGGCGTTCTCAAGCGTCAGATCATAGCCGTATCGGTACACTCCTTTTATTCTTTCCGTATCCTTTTCAAAGGAGTCGATCTGCGCTTCCTCGCTCGGGCGCAGGATCACCGCCCTGCTCTGCTTTTCAAGAAACGCGCAGTACTCGAGCTGCCTGTTGTAAATGTCGTGCCTCGTAAGCAGCGGCTCGATAAGGTTCGGATATTTTTTGCGGTAGACCTTGGCCGCGAATTTGTTGGCGCCCGAAGGCGCTTTGCGATAGCTCGCGGGCCTCGTCAGCACGATAAGCAGCTTGTCGCAGCCGTCCTTCTCCGCCTGCCGCGCGGGTATCGGGTCGCAGATGCCGCCGTCGAAATACTCCCTGCCCTCGACCTTGATCGGCGGAAACGCCAGAGGCAGCGCGCAGGTCGCCTTAAGCAGCTCGCAGTTTGTCTCGGGATTCTTGGCGTCAAGATAAAACGGCTTGCCGAGCTCCGCATCGGTCACGCCCGCCTTGACGACGGCGGGGCTGTTATAATATGTGTCATAGTCAAAGGGTATCAGCTCGTTGGGCACCGTCTCATATATGAACTCAAGCCCGAACATGCTGCGCTCCTTAAAAAAATTCCTCATTCCGATATACCGCTTGTCGTGGCGGTAGTTGGTTATTATCTCAAGATTGCGCCCCTTCTGCCTTGAAACGTATGAAACGCCGTCCGCGATCCCCGCCGACACTCCGATAACATAAGGGAAGTGAATATCCATCTCAAGCAGCGCGTCCATAACGCCGCACGAAAATATCGGACGGAACGTTCCGCCCTCCAGAACCAAGCCCTGCATATTATTCCTCTTTTCCTGATTTTAAGACTAACATATATAGAATAACATATTTGATAAAAAATGGCAACAGATTTTTATTAATTATATCGCTCCAAAAAATCCGATACTGTCATAATAAAAGGCTTTTGCGGAAAATGCCTGATGTTTCCGGTCACCAAAACCGCGCCGCAGAATTTGGCGACCTCGTAAAACTTTTTATCGCTTTCATCTATAAAATCATCGCCCGCTTTTTCGGCGACGACCGAACTGCCGTATGTTTCGATCAAATCAAGAACCGAGTTGATCTCCCGCTCGCTAAAACCGAATTTGGGCTTGCTCAAAACCTCTCGGTACTCCGTCATTATCCTGTGGTCATAACAAATCGTGTGCCGTCCGTTTAAAACCATGCCTAAAATTTCGGCGGGCTTGCCGTCTCGGGACCAAAATGCGGAAACAATGACATTTGTGTCAACAACAATATTCATTCTCGCTCACCTCTGCGAACCGCGCCGATCTCGGCCTCGATTTCCTCATCGGACATATAACCCCGCTTTGCGGCTTTGGCGCGCATTGAATTAAAGGCGATCATCGCTCTCGCCTGCCGAATCGCCTTTAATGTTTCCTCAAACGAACCGTCGGCAATGTCCAGCATCAGCGCGGTCGGCTTACCGTTGTTGGTGATAACCACCTCGCCGTCCGCGGATAAATTTTCCCAAACGCTTTTCGGAGTAGTTCTCAAATCTCTGACCGAATAAAAATTCATATTATCACCCCGATCATATTATACCGCATTGTGTCACAATTGTCAACAAATAATGTATGCGATCGTGTAATTTTTTGAATATAAGGAGTTCTGCGGGCGGATAATATCCACCCCTACGTTCCCACCTCCGTCTTTTCGCCTTCGGCGAAAATCCACCTCCTCCCGGGAGGAGGCAAAACGGGCGGATGACATCCGCCCTGTGGGACGTCGAGGGCGCCGTCCCCTACGACAAATTTTTGTAAAATAACGTAGGGGCAGACGACCCGACCGCCGGCGCCCCTTGAGGGAGCTGTCTGCGAAGCAGACTGAGAGGGAGACCCCTACCACCGCTGTCGCGGTCCCCCTCCCCCACTGGCGCAGGGGAGGCTAGTATCAGGCTCCCCTTCCCTTGGGAGGGGGAGCTGTCTGCGGCCGGAGCCGCGCAGCGGGTTCGTGGTACTAACGTATTCCGATTTCACATATAAACGAGGCCACAAATTTTTAACGTGAGCGGATATGGGGCAACGCCCGACTGAGGGGGCCTAGTTCCTAGGCCCTATTTCCTAGTCCCTACGTTGGTATACCTCTCGTCTGTGCCCGACGTTTAATACCAAAATCGTAATTTTTTTATCGAATATTTTTGCGAGTATACGGTAATCACCCACGCGGTACCGCCACTCCCCGCTTCTGTCTGCGGTCAAAGCCTTCCCGTGTATTCGCGGATTTTCGCAGTTTTCAAGATTTTTCCTTATCCACCCCAGAATCAGCGCAGCGGTGTGTCGGTCTGTTTTTTTCAAATCTTTAAGCGCCCGTTCCGTGAATTCGACCTTGTAACTCATCTCAGCCCAATTTCCTTTTCTGCCTCGTCAAGCGAATACGTAACAGGATTATTTTTATACTCGCGCATCGCGGAGGCGAACGCTTCCAGATCATATTCATCTTCAATGCGCTCCATAACCGACTGTCTGATAAGCTCCGATGCGGAGATCTTATTTAGCTCGGCGTATTTTTTTATCAAAACGGCATCCTCATCATTTAATCTTAGTGAAATCGTCATATATACCGCCCCTTTCTGTATTACATTGTATTACAAAGTTTCTGTTTTGTCAATAGCTTTTAAGATTATTTTGCACAAAAAGTAATTTAGCCTTGCATGATATTGTTTTCAAGCCACTTTTCACGCATGAGGCGGATAAGGAACAGTATTCCTCTGACGCAGAGCTCGACGCACATTGCGATCCACGCGCCTCTGAGACCGAGACGCGGCACAAGGGCAAATGCCAGCGTTATCCTGACGCCCCACATGGTAAGCAGATTCAAAAGGCTCGGCACCAGCGTGTCGCCCGCGCCTCTGAGCGCGCCCGAGCATACTATCGAAGCGGCGTACATCGGCTCGGCAAACGCCTCGATGCGCAGGATATCGGCTCCCAGTGAGCGGACCTGCCCGGACGGCGTGAGTATCGCGAACATGAACGGCGCGGCCGCGTACATCAGCACCGCCGCGGCCGACATAATAGCGACGCCCAGGACCACCGCGGTCACGGCGAAACGCTTGGCAATATCCTTGCGGTCGGCTCCTATGCTCTGACCGACAAGCGTGGTCGCCGCTGTTCCTATGCCGTAACCCGGCATATAGCAAAGGCTCTCGGCTGTGATCGCCAGCGAGTTCGCGGCGATCGACGCGGTTCCGAGCGGCGCGACGATCAGAGTGGTGACCACCTGCGCGCCGCACATTACCGTGTGCTCAAACGCCGCTGGGATCGAGATGCGCAGCGCCGCCTTTATGCACTTTGATCTGATCCTCCACGAGCCCTTAAGCCTGAGCGACAATATTTCGGAACGGAAGGCCGCCGAATAAAACATCAGCGCCGCGGCGCACAGCTCGGCGCATGCCGTGCCCAGAGCCGCTCCCGCGACGCCGAGACCGAAGCCGAACAACCGAACGGGCGCGCCGAAAACCGACGCCTCGCGGGTCGGAAAAATAAATATAAAATTGAACACAACGTCAAGCACGCACATCAGGATATTGAGCATGCCCGGCGTTTTCAAATCTCCGCCGCATTGAAGCGAGCTTGAGCACAGCATTCTGATCTGCATTATCGGCAGCGCGCAGGCGTATATGAAAAAGTATCTCGTCGAGTTTTGGGTCACGCCCTCGGCTCCGCCCAGCCAAACGGGGAGCGAGCCGCTTATCGACAGAGCGGCGGCCGAGATCAGAGCGCCGAACATAAGCGCGGCGATAAGGCCCTGGCGAAAAACGTTTCTCGCGCCCTCGTCGTCCCGCGCGCCTACGAATTGGGCTATCTGGACAGAAAAGCCCGTGGCGAGCGAAACGCACAGCCCGCCGATCAGCCACATCGTGGTGCTTATCAGGCCTATCGAGGCGGTGGCGCTCTCGCCGAGGCTTCCGACCATCGCCGCGTCTATATACTGCATGATTATCGAGCTTATCTGTGCCATGATCGCCGGAATACTCAGCTTTATCACGGTGAGCGTCATTTCTTTGACGCGCGGCGTTCCGCTCTCGCTTATGTTGATTATTTGCTTCAATTTCTTTTATCTCCCGCTGCAAGCGATAAATACATCGCCGTCTATCGTTAAAAGCCGCTCCGGAAAACTTTCCGAAGCGGCGGTTTTTTTGGTTTGGTTTTAGTTTTATTTTGTTTATTTAATTGTTATTTTAATTTTCGGAACTGTCGGAAGTCTCGGATTTTTCTGATTTTTCCGAACCGCCCGAGGCAGTCGAGCCGGTGATCGACTTAACGGTCGAGGGCCACAGATCGGTGTAAACCTTACCGGGCTCCAGACCTCCGACTTTCGCCTCGCCCATCTCGGACACTGTGACGAGCTGATATCCCTCGTCAAGCAGAGCCGGTATCAGGCGAACCACCGCGTCGATCGTCGAATCGTAAATATCATGGAACAGGATAATGTCTCCGTCTTGGACGGTCGACATAACGTTGCTGTACACCGCGTCGGCGTTTTTGGATTTCCAGTCAAGCGTGTCGACCGACCAGAGGATTATCGGCTGGCCGTAATCCTTGGCGACGCTCTTTACCGAATCGTTATACGAGCCATAGGGCGGACGCACGGATGACGGACCCTCGCCGATTATATCCTTAAGATTGTTTGTGCTCTTTTCAAACTGGCTCTTGAGCGAGTCGCCCGAGAGAGTCGTCAGCTGCGTGTGGTCGTATGTGTGGCTGGCCGTGTCGCAGCCCAGAGACTGCATGCGCTTTATGGTGTCGGACGCGCCCTTCATGTGGTCGCCCAGCATATAGAATGTGGCGCGGGCGTTGTTTTCCTCCAGCGCGTCAAGCAAACGCTTTGTGGTCTCGGCGCCGGGACCGTCGTCAAAGGTCAGCGCTATCATCGGAGCGTCGGGGTCCAATTTTCCGTTGCCGCGCTTCCAGCCGCTGTCAACATAGGACTGCACCTCGCTCTTGAGCACATCCTTGACCTCCTCGGTCTCGGGATTAAATACCTTCGCGAATACAGACGAGTAGTCAAATGTGTATCCGTCCTTTTCGTATTTGTTAACATCGGCGTTATACACGATAATGCTGCTGCCGTCCTCTTTCCACATAGTAGTGAGAACGTCGTTGAAATTATCGTACCAGCCGACCGTCTTTTGTTCCTCCGCCTCGCTCGGCGTGAACTGCTCGCTTCGGCCGTCCTCGGTGTACATCGTCACCATTTCCTCGCCGCTTGAGTCGCTGACATCCACCGGAACGATCCCCTTCATGCCCATGCATACTATCAGCACCACAGCAAGCAAGGCGCATGCCACTATTTTTTTCATTTGTAAACCCTCCGAATTTATCGAATATCACAATTATCAACAATAAGTATAACTAATTATTATTATATCATACCGGGGCACTGTGTCAACACAAAAATATTACAAATTTCTAACATTTTCCCGGCACGCGGGATCAGCCGGCGAGAATGTAGAGCAAAGCGAAAATAAGCGCCTTGTCGGCGTCGTCATTGTCGGCGACAAGCAGGATAAGCGCTAAAAGCAGCAGATCCTCGGCCGTCACAAGGCCGAGTATCTTTTTTGTGCGGCGGTTATACAGCTCGTCGGGCAGAATGTCCAGCAGCGAAGCGAGAAAACCGCTGTCCGCGGGCTTCGCCGTATGCGCCGCCGCCGCGGGGCGCTCGGGCTCCCGCTTTGCGCGTTCGGAATTTTTTGTCTGCGCGCTTCCCGTCCGCGGCGGATCAGAGCTCCTGTTTTGCGCTCCCCGCGCAGCGTCCCGCGGATTGGCCCGCAGCGCGGAATTTCCGCCGCGCGGCGGACCGTTTGAATTATAGCGTCTGTACATGGCGGCCTCCTAAAATCCGAAATCAAATCCGTTTTCCCGCAGGACCGAAAAAGCCTTGATCATTCCCATGATTCTGACGGCGGTGTCGGTCTTTGCGCGGCGGGACTCGCGGAGGTACGGTTTCAGCGCGTAGAGCAGTTCGGCATCGCGGCCGTTATCCCGACGCTTCACGCCCTCAAGGACTTTTCCCATTTTCACCATCATCTCAAAATCCGCCGCGTCCTCTTCCATCGGCGTCCGCTCGGGCGGTTTTTCACCGCTGCCCTCCGAGCCCGAAAGCGCGCTTATTATGCCGCTTATCTGCTCGCGTCCCTCGCCGCTGCTCATCATCTCTTTAAGCTTTTCAACCGCGCCGCTGAGGTCAAGCTCGCCGCTCATCAAATCACCGCCCTTTATGTAGTCTGCTATTTTTTAAGAAAAGCGTTTAAATTTTTCATAAGCTCCGGATTTGAGCTCAGAGCTTTTTTGACGCCGCTGTTTTCGCTCACAGCCTTGCTCACATCCGCCGCGCTGATCCCGCTCAGATTTTTGCCGAGGTCGGGGCTCTCAAGCGCCTTTTTGAGCGCGCTCATATCCTCCTTGGACAGCGAGCCCCCGAGGGCGCCGAGCATCGAGTTGAGCTTGTTTTTGTCAAGATTTTTTGCCATTTCGTTTATGTTCATAACCATACCGCCTTTCGTATCAAATTATACTACAGTACATTCTATGTATTTTTATAAAAATAGTGACAAAAAAATATTTATGTGATATAATGGGTCAGTCGGATAATTTATCGGATACGACCAAAGGAGGTTGGCTTTATGAAGGCGGTAGTTCTCAGCGATTCCCACGGCAGCTTCGGCGAGCTGAAAAAGGCTGTCGACGCCGAAATACAAAACGGCGGAGTTTCGATGATAATGTTCGCGGGGGACGTGCAGCGCGACGCGGACGCTCTCAGGCGGGAATACCCGACGATACCCGTGGCGGTAGTTCTCGGCAACAACGACTGGTCGGTGCGCGACGTGCCCTTTGACGTGACGTTTACGTTCGCGGGCAAGCGGGTGTTTATGACCCACGGACACAAGTACCACGTGAAATACGGGCTTAATACTCTGCTGCTCAAGGCAAGGGAGGTTGGTGCCGACATCTGCGTTTTCGGCCACACCCACCGCCCGTATCTTGAGGAGGTCTCGGGGGTGCTGATGCTGAATCCGGGCAGCGCGTGGATGAGCTACGCGGTGCTGGAGGCAGACGAAAACGGACACGCCAAGGCCGAGATAAAGAAAACTTTATGATATATTTTATAATAACGAGGTAAATATTATGCTGCTTGCTATTGACGTAGGAAACACAAACATTGTGGCGGCGCTCTACGACGGGGATAATTTTATCCGCAGCTGGAGGATCGCCACCGATATCAACAAGGCCAGCGACGAATACGGAATACTGCTGTGCCAGCTTTTGAGTAGTGAAAACACCGAGCCCGCCCAAATAGACGACGTTATGATCGCCTCTGTCGTGCCGACCGTTATGCACTCGCTGACAAACGCGGTCAAGCGGTACTTGGGCTGCAGCCCCATGATAGTTGGGCCGGGTATCAAAACCGGAATGAACATAAAAATGGACAACCCGAGAGAACTGGGCGCCGACAGAATAGTAAACGCGGTGGCGGCAATAAACAAATACAAGCCGCCTCTGATAATCGTGGACTTCGGCACCGCCACCACGTTTTGCTCGATCGACAGAAGCGGCTGCTATGTGGGCGGAGTTATCACCGCGGGCATGAAGATCTCAATGGACGCGCTGTTTGAGCGCACCGCCAAGCTGCCCAAGGTCGAGATAGTGAAGCCGCCCTCGCTCATCGGAAAAAACACGGTGAACTCGATACAGAGCGGAGCGCTCTACGGCCACGCGGGCATGACCGACAGCATTGTGCGCAGGATAAAAAAAGAAATAGGCGAGGACGCCTCGGTCGTGGCAACGGGCGGACTGGCGAAAATGATCTCTCGCGAATCCGAAGAGATAGATATCGTCGACAGCATGCTGACCGTTGACGGACTTAAAATATTATACGACAAAAACAAAGAAAAATAAAAGGAGAAACAAAATGGACTACAACAAAGAAGCGCTCAGGCTCCACAAGGAGCTGAAAGGAAAAATAGAGGTCGCGTCGCGCGCGGCCACGACCAACAAGGACGAGCTTTCGACCGCCTATACTCCGGGTGTGGCCGAGCCCTGCCGCGAGATCGCCAAGGACAAGAAACTGGTTTACGACTATACCCGAAAGGGCAATCTGGTGGCCGTGGTGACCGACGGCAGCGCGGTTCTGGGACTCGGCAACATAGGCCCCGAGGCGGGCATGCCCGTTATGGAGGGCAAGTGCGTGCTGTTTAAAAATTTCGCGGACATCGACGCGTTCCCCATCTGCCTTGACACGCAGGACACGGACGAGATCGTTGAAACGGTCAAGAACATAGCGCCGGGTTTCGGCGGCATCAACCTTGAGGATATCGCGGCGCCGCGCTGCTTTGAGGTGGAGCGCAGGCTCAAGGAGGCGCTGGACATTCCGGTTTTCCACGACGACCAGCACGGAACCGCTATCGTGGTGTCGGCGGGTATTATCAACGCTCTCCGCGTTGTGGGCAAGAATATTGAAAACGTGAATATCGTGATAAACGGCGCGGGCAGCGCGGGTATCGCGATCTGCAAAATGCTGATGAATATGGGCGCCGAAAACATTATTCTGGTCGACAAGATCGGCGCGATATGCGAGGGCATGGACGGACTGAATCCCGAACAGGAAAAAATGTCAAAGATAACCAACAGAGCCAAAAAGTCGGGCAGCCTGGCCGATGTTATGAACGGGGCCGACGTGTTTATCGGCGTGTCGGCGCCGAATATAGTCAGCAAGGACATGGTGGGCTCAATGGCGGACGACGCTATAGTTTTCGCGATGGCGAACCCGACGCCCGAGATCATGCCCGATCTCGCCAAAGAGGCGGGCGCCAGGATCGTGGGAACCGGCCGCTCCGACTTCCCCAATCAGATAAACAACGTTATCGCGTTTCCGGGGATCTTCCGCGGCGCGCTGGACGCCAGGGCAAAGGCTATAACAGAGGAAATGAAAACGGCCGCCTGCCGCGCCATCGCGGGACTTATATCGGACGATGAGCTAAGCGAGGAGTATATCATCCCGAAGGCCTTTGACCCGAGGATCGCCAAGGCCGTGGCCAAAGCCGTGGCGGAAGCCGCCGAAAAATAATCGCGGCGCGTCATAAATCAAAAAAGAAAAGGCGGAAGCATTTGCTTCCGCTCTCTTTCTTTTGGTGAGTTGTTATTTCGTTTTTCAAGTCAACAAGCGCCATGATCCGACGCTTCTAATACACGATCGCAAAAGTGCGCTCCAAAACTACTTTACCGGACTTTTAACGGCGTCCGCCTTACAGCGTTCATACTCAACGTCAAGAACAGTCTGAACAGTATGCTCTGCAAGTTTGTCAAGAGCGTTATACTTCTGCACAAGTGCGACAACGCTGTCATCAATAACAAGCGGGATTTCATAGTCGAACACTTTGATGTTAAGAGCTTTGCACATCTTCATAACAGTGTTAAAACCTGTGCCCGAAATGCCGTTTTTGAGAGCGCTTACCACAGTTGTCTGAGCTATACCCACGCTGAACGCGAACTGACGCACACTGCGGTACTGCTTCTTGATCTCCTGCTTTATAAGCATTGTCAAGTCGTCCATCTTAATACCTCCTTTTTACGTTTCTGTAATATATACTCGTGTTCCAAAGGGCATATTCGCGGACAGCCAGTTTATGTACTTAGCCTGGCACCGCACGCATCCCAATGATAATTTAACACCAACGTTATTGTTATACGGAGTTCCGTCATATCTCAGCAGCGTCGAATGGAGCGCGTAGTTTCCATAGAAAACCATTACGGGACCCACATAATAATTCGCGTAGGTCCATCTGTCCTGCGCCTGGAAATACTCAAACGAGCCCGTGATCGTCTCGCTGCCCTCGGCGCCGATACCGACCGTGAAATCCTTGACCCATTTCCAGTTTCCTTTCGAGCCCTCGAAAACCGCGCATCTGAATTTTTGCTTGTTTACCCAGATCAGGTAATTCGTGGAGCTGCTCACTCCGCTTTCGTTCACTCTTTTCTCAAGAGCCGCGATCGACTCGAGAGCCATGGGTGACTTTGTGAGATGAATGTCTATATACTCGCCCGCGTCGAAATACTCAAGAGTGCTTCCGAAGCTCTCAACAAAGGGCCGAAGCTCGATATAAGTCAAACTGTTTATGTTTGAGACCGGAACGCTGAGCGATTTATCCTCGCCGAAGACCGTTATATAGCTGTAGCCTATGTTTACCAGCATTTCATTATCGCCGGTCTTTACTTTAACGCTGTCATACTGAGGATAATATGTGCAGTCGGTGATGCCGATCGCCTCCGCCACTTCGGAAAGGGGCGCTATTATCGACGAGCCCTCGAAGATCGCCGGCGACGTAAGCGGCACATACTTTCCGTCAATATAGATATTGATCGGGTCCTGGGTCCTTATGTGAGCCGTCATATCGGCATGGCTCGATACCGAGCCGTCATCGTTTACATATGTGTAAAGCGGCAGCTTTTCCGAAAGCGGCAGCGTGTAGTTATCGGTATAATAGTCGATCGAGTCAATGCCCGACACATCCAGATAATATGTCGTGCCGATCGGCGCCGCGGGGACATCATATGTAAGACTGAAACTGTCAAGACTGTTTATGTATTCCGTGTGCGAGCCCAGAAGCTCTCCCTCCGCGGAATACAGATTAAACACCGCGTAGTCATATCTGGGCCAGCCGTCAAGCACCGCGTTGAAATTGACCGTGTAGCTCGTTATTAAATTCATATCGGGCGCCGCCTGCGCGGGTGCCTCGGAAACGGCAGGATCATCGGCCTCGGAGATCTCGGGCTCACCCGAAGCGAGAGGTATTTTTTCGGCATCGTATTCCCCGTCCGCGAGAGGTATCTCCTCCGCCTTTTCCTCGGGAGGAACGATCTCGGGCGAATTCTGCGTCTCCTCGGGCGGCAGAATTTCCGGGGTCAGTGACTCGACCGGCAAAGGCTCAGGGTCAACTTCATCGGCGTATGAGATCATACCGAACGGGGCCAGAGCCATGATCACCGCCGCCAAACAAAACAATACTCTTTTTTTCATATATTTTCCTCATATTTTTATTATTAATTCCTAACTATAATTATTGTATAACAATTTTCTGCAATTGTCAACAAGAATTTAACAAATAGTTGACTGATTTTGTTATTTTATTAACAAAATCACGCACAAGTATACGCCGTCCATTCATTTGACCGTTTTTCCTTGATGATTTCCAATCCGACGGCTTCAACAGCGGCTCTTACCTCGTTCGCTCTTTCGTTAATAATTCCCGAACAGATAAATATTCCGTCAGGTTTCATAAAGCCTCGGACATACGGAGAAAGCGCGATTATGACATCGGCGACAATATTGGCGGCGACCAGATCATATTTTCCGAAGCGGTCGCGCACTTTTTTGTTTTCGATTATATCTCCGCTGCTCACGCTGTACAAATCGCGGTCCAAATTATTAAGGGCCAGATTATCATAGGCAACATCCACCGCGGCGGGATCGATATCCACGGCGTCGCAATGGGAAGCGCCGAGCAGCAGCGCTATGATCGACAAAATGCCGCTGCCGCAGCCCAGATCGAGCATTGTGCCGCCGGGTTTTAAATTTTCCTCGACAGCCTCGATACAGAAACGCGTGCTGTCGTGGGTGCCGGTGCCGAACGTCATACCGGGATTGACGCGGAAAACCACTCTGTCGGTCTCTTTTTCAAGGGGCAGCCACTCCGGCTGTATCAGGACCCGGGACCCAATTTCAATAGGTTTAAAATACTGCTTCCAATTCTCGGACCAGTCCTCGTCTTTGACCTGCGCGGTAACTATTTTTAGCGCGCCGAATTTTCGGGCTTCGTCTGCGGCTTTCATATCCGCGATCTTCTTTTCGATCTCGGACAAGGTCAAAAGACCGTCGTTATCGTCCGCGACATAGGCGGTGATCTTAGTATCGGCGGTCTTGAGCCTCTCGAGCTCTTCGTCCACATAGTCCCAGTATTTTCGATTTTTTTCGAGAAAATCGATAAAATCGTCCTTATCGGAGATCTCGACTCCGTCTATGCCCAGATCCGTCAGAGCCGAGCAGACAGGGTCGATCCCCTCGGACGTTGTGATTATGTTGATTTTTATCCAGTTCAATCGGTTCCCCCCTCAGACGGGCTTACGCCCCATATCCGCTTACGTTAATGATTTGTGGCCTCGTTTATTTGTGCAATCGGAATACGATAGTGCCACGAACCCGCTGCGCAGCTCCGGCCGCAGCCAGCTCCCCCAAGGGGGAGCCTGTTTTATATGGGCTCCCAAAAAGCGCCAGCGAAGCGCGTTTTTTGGGAAAGCGGCGGAAACCCGAAGCGGGTGAGTGCTGCCGCTTGCGGCGGCACGAATAAGCGTAGGGATTTCCGCCGCCAGGGCTCCCGCAAAGCGCCAACGCAGTGCGCTTTGTGGGAAGGCTGAGCAACCGCCCGTAAAGCGAAGCTTCCGCCGCTTGCGGCGGAACGAGCCAAAGGGCGCGTTGCTCAGCCGGGCGGCCACTGCAGATTTCTGCCAGCCAGCATATGGAAGTGCAGATGTCCGACGGTCTGGCCCCCGTCCTCGCCGCAATTGTTGACTATTCTGTAGCCTTTTTCGGAAAATCCGCGCTCGGCGGCTATTTTGGCCGCCGCCTCGAATATTTTGCCTATAACCGCCGAATTTTCGGCTGTTATCTCGTTGGTCGAGCTTATGTGCTTTTTAGGCACAATCACGATATGCTCGGGCGCCTGGGGCGCGATGTCCAAAAACGCGTAGACGCTGTCGTCCTCGTACACCTTTGTGGACGGGACCTCGCCCGCGACTATCTTGCAAAATAAGCAATCAGACATAATTATTTCTCCTTTTTGATGTGTTTTTCAAGTATGCCTCTGACATTTTTCAGGGCTTCCTCTACCTTTTCGGGCAGGCGGCCTCCGGCCTGGGCGCTGTCGGGTCTTCCGCCGCCGCCTCCGCCAAGCTGCTTGGCGACCTCGGAAATCACTTTTCCGGCGTGGGCGCCCTTTTCGATAGCCTCCTTTGAGGTCATGGAGATAAGATTGACCTTCTCGCCCGCCTTTGACGCCAGCACGATCAGCGAGTTGGGCAGCTTGGCCTTGAGGTTGTCGCCTATCTCGCGCATGGTGTTCATATCAACGCCGTCGTCCAGCAACTGTGTCACTACCTTGATGCCGCCTACCTCCTCGGCGTCCTCAAGCGCGTCGCCGAGACTGCTTTTTGCGAGTTTGCTCTTCAGGCTCTCTATCTCGTGCCTCTGATCGCGCAGCTCGCTCATCACACCCTCGGCGCGGCCGAGCAGGTCCGCCTGACCGGTTTTTAACGTCTTTGCAACATCATAGAGCAGCATCGACTGGTTGCGGCACAGCTCTATAACATTGTGTCCGGTGGTTCCCTCGATGCGTCTCACGCCCGCCGCGACTCCCGACTCGCCGAGTATCCTCATGATTCCCAGGTTTCCGGTATTGGCGGCGTGGGTTCCTCCGCATAACTCAATGCTGAAATCGCCCATGCGCACCACGCGGACGCGCTTGCCGTACTTCTCGCTGAACAGCGCCATCGCGCCCATGGTTTTGGCGGTGGCTATGTCCTCCTCGAAGCAGTCTATTTTTATACATTCCATTATCTTGTCGTTGACCAATGTTCCGACCTCGAGCTGCTCCTCGATCGTCATAGCCTGAAAATGCGAGAAGTCAAAGCGGAACCTGTGCTCGTCCACATACGAGCCCGCCTGCGCCACGTGCTTTCCGAGCACCTGTCTGAGCGCGGCCTGAACAAGATGCACCGCCGAGTGGTTGCGCATGATCGCCTTGCGGCGCTCGGCGTCGACGCTGACGCTGACCGTCTCGCCCACCGAGATCTCGCCGTTCTGGACAACGCAGTGGTGATGGAACTTGCCGTTCTTTTTGGTAACGTCATTGACGCGCACCGACGCGGCGTCGGTGTTTATATATCCGCTGTCGCCCACCTGGCCTCCGCTCTCGGCGTAGAGCACAGAGCGGTCAAGCACGATAATTACCTCGTCGTCCTTCCCGGCTTTTTGAACGCGCTCGTCGCCCTTTGCGATTGCGAGCAGCTTGGACTTGCCGTTAAATTTCTGATAACCCTCGAATATCGTGGCGTCCTTTATGTCGATGAATATATCGTTTTCCCAGGCCGTGTCGTCGTTGTTTCCGCGAGCGGTCTTTGAGGCGGCGCGCTGCTTGTTGAGCAGCTCCCTGAACATGGTCTCGGCTACCACAAATCCGTTCTCGCCCATGATCTCGCGGGTCAGATCGATCGGGAATCCGTAGGTGTCATAAAGCTTAAACGCTCTCTCGCCGTCAAGCTCGCTTATGCCGCTTTCCTTCATCTCCTCGATATATGACTTGATTATCTGCATACCCTGGTCGATGGTGTTGTTGAAACGCTCCTCCTCGCTCTTGATAACGCTCTCGATATACTCGAAGTTGGTGTCAAGCTCGGGATAGGCGCTCATCGACTCGTTGGCGACAACTCTCGCCAGCTTATAAAGGAAGGTGCCCTCTATGCCCAGCAGTCTGCCGTGGCGCGCGGCTCTGCGCAAAAGTCTGCGCAGCACATAGCCCCTGCCCTCGTTGGACGGAAGCACGCCATCGGCCGTCATGAACACGGTGCTGCGGATATGGTCGGTTATAACGCGGAGCGAGGTGTCGGTGTGCTTGTCCTCGCCGTATTTTACGCCCGCCATCTCGGCCGCCGCGTCAAGCACGCGCCTTATGGTGTCGACCTCGAATATCGAGGTGGTGCCCTGCATGATGCAGGCTATTCTCTCAAGGCCCATGCCCGTGTCGATATTGGGGTGGTCAAGCTTGTTGTATGTGCCGTTCTCGTCCTTGTCGAACTGAGTGAATACCAGGTTCCAGAACTCAACGTATCTGTCGCAGTCGCAGCCGACCGCGCAGTCGGGACTGCCGCATCCGTATTCCTCGCCGCGGTCGTAGTATATCTCGGAGCAGGGTCCGCAGGGACCTGTGCCTATCTCCCAGAAATTATCGTCCTTGCCAAGATGCACGATCCTGTCCTTTGACACGCCGACGTGGTTCACCCAGATATCCTCGGCCTCGTAGTCGTCCTCATAAACGCTGACCCAAAGGCGGTCCTTGGGTATCTCGAGCACTTCCGTGATAAACTCCCACGCCCACTTGGTAGCGTCCATCTTGAAATAGTCGCCGAACGAGAAATTGCCCAGCATTTCGAAAAACGTGCCGTGGCGAGACGTGAGACCCACCTGCTCGATATCCGGCGTTCTGATGCACTTCTGGCAGGTGGTGACGCGCTTCGCGGGCGGGACCTCCTTACCGGTGAAGTAGGGCTTAAGGGGCGCCATGCCCGCGTTTATCAGCAGCAGACTGGCGTCGTTCTGGGGAACAAGCGGAAACGAGGGCAGGCGCAGATGGCCCTTGCTCTCAAAAAAGCTCAAAAACTTTTCGCGTATTTCGTTTAAACCTAATTTTTCCATTTTATCTACCTCTTGCTTCAAATTATAAATTTCACTAAATAAATATTATATCAATTTTATTTGTTCACGTCAATAGTTTTGCAGATATACTTGTAAATTTCGGCGGCATGCTCCTTGAGCGCCTCGGCCGTCCGAACCGCCTGGAGCCTTTGGCCCGCGTCTATTTTGATCTCAAGTATCGGCGAGCCGCCGTCAAGCATCGTAAGTGCCGCCGTGTGCCGTCCGCCGCCCGCGGGTATGACCTCCGCGGTGACGCCGTTGGGATTCACAAGCTCCTCAAACTCCTCGCGCCTCACGGCCGAGGCAATCTTTTTTCGTATACTTTTGGGAACCCTGTCGCGGAAAAAATCTTCCGTATCCGTTCCGCGGCCGGTCAGCTTAACGCACTCGCTGTTTTTGTAAAACAGCTGCTCGATAAAGCCGTCCTCGATCAGCTCGCTGAGCATGATCGTCAGGTCAAAATAACTCATCACGTTCTCGTCCCATGTAAGCAGCTCGGTCAGCCTCGTCAGCGACAGGGGGTACGGATACTGCCTGAGCGTGTATAGGATCGCGAATTTAATCTCATCTTTTTCAGAAAGCATATTTATCACCCAACATTTTAAATTTATTTATCGTACTCGGTATAGGGTCTTTTGTGCTTAAAGTATATTCCCACAAGTCCCAGTCCCGCGTGGGCCGTGATCACGGGGCCTATCTTATAGTGCGTGATCTTCGCGGGGTTCACGCGCTCGCGGAGCATATTTTCGACTATCTCCACCTTGTCGGGCGCGTCGGTGTCCATCACTATGACCTCGTTCTCCTCGGGGCTGTCCATGCGCTCCTCGGCGTAGCCCACGAGGACGGACATCGCCTTTTTGAGTCCGCGCACCTTTTTGCACGCCTCGACCAGGCCGTCGGTTATCATCAATATCGGCTTGATGTCGAGCAGGGCGCTGATCGCCATGGTGGTCGCCTTTATCCTGCCGCCCTTTTTAAGAAACGTCAGATCGTCGACCACAAAGTAGGCCGTGTCACGCTTGTATCTGTTCTCCAAAAACTCCACGACCTCGTCTCTTGAGGCTCCGTCTTTTATCATCTCCGCGGCCGCCAGGACCGGCATGCCTATCGCCATGGTGTACATCTCCGAATTTACTATAGAGATGTCAAAGCCCTCGTCCCTAAGGCTGTCGGCTATCATGTGGGCGGTGTTGTTTATTCCGCTGCCGTTTGCGGAGATCGAAATGTATATTATTTGGTTCTCCTTGCCGATCTCGCGGAAGATCGCCTCCATGTCCTCGGGAGACATCTGGCTGGTGGTGGGCACGTTTTCGCTGCCTCTTACCATCTCATAGAACTCCTCGGGCTCAAAATCTCCGCCCGCGGTTATGCTTTTGCCGTCTAAGTTGACCGTGAACGGCAGCACGCGGATATCGTATTTTTCAAGAAGCTGAGGCGGTATGTCCGCTCCTCTGTCGATCATTAATTTTATCATTGTTTTTTCTCCTTTTTTAATTTTTCCTCCCATTTGCCTCCTCCCGGGAGGAGGTGGATTTTCGCCTTTGGCGAAAAGACGGAGGTGGGAACATAGTGATCAGTGATTAGTGAATAGCGATTAGGATCCCCCCTCAGTCGGGCTTTGCCCCATTTCCGCTCACGTTAATGATTTGTGGCCTCGTTTATATGTGGAATCGGAATACGTTAGTGCCACGAACCCGCTAACGCGGCTCCGGCCACAGACAGCATTAAGGAAGCTCTTGGTCAAAATTGCAAGCAATTTTGAAAGATAGCTTTGAACCCGCAAGCAAGCTTGCTGATTATCCCCGAGGGGGCGCCGGGACGTCGAGGGCGCCGTCCCCTACGGATTTTTGTGAAGTATTGTCGTAGGGGACAACGACCTCGGCGTCCCGCGGCCGGAGCCGCTCAGCTCGCCCTCGGTCCGCAGGTTCTCGAAATCATGCCGGCGCAGAACCTCATAGGCGATTACCGCGGCGGCGTTCGACAGATTCAGCGAGCGCATATCGCTCAGCATCGGGATCCTGATACATCTGTCGTAATGCTCTTTCAAAAGCGGCTCGGGCAGGCCTTTGGTCTCCTTGCCGAAAACCAGAAATATCTCTCTGCCGCTGTCGGTATCCGCCTTGTAATCAACGTCCGAATACGTCAATTTGCCTTTCGTTGTGCAGTAGTAAAAGCTGCCGCTTGGGTATTTTTCAAGCACCTCGCCGAACGAGCCGTGCTCATAAAGCTCGAGCTCGGACCAATAGTCGAGCCCCGCGCGGCGCACGCGTTTTTCGCTTATGTCGAACCCCAGCGGATGCACCAGATGGAGCGCCGCTCCGATAACGCTGCAGGTTCTTGAAATATTGCCGGTGTTTGACGGGATCTCCGGCTCAACCAGCACTATATGAAGTTTCAAATCACACATCTCCGTTTTATAAAATTATGCCCAGAATTTGCGGTCAAGCGAGCGGTACTGAATCGCCTCGGCTATATGCTCCGCCTCGATCCTCTCGCTGCCGCCCAGGTCCGCGATGGTGCGCGCCACCTTGAGCACCCTGTTGTAGGCTCTGCCGCTCATTCCCATGCTGTCAAAGGCCGCTCTGAGCATCGAGTTCGCCTCACGGCTCAGCACGCAGTATTTTTCGCACATGGCGGGCGTCAGACCGCTGTTTGAATGTATCCCGCTGCCCCTAAAACGCTCTGTCTGTATCTGCCTCGCGCGGTTCACTCTTTTCTTGATCGAAGCCGAGGATTCGGGCTTTTCCCGGCTGTCCAGATCGTCGTACTCAACGGCGGGAACCTCGATGTGCAGGTCGATCCTGTCAAGCAGCGGGCCGCTTATCTTGCTCAGATAGCTCTGTATCTTTTTCGGAGTGCAGGTGCAGTCGTGCTTTCTGTCGCCGTGATAGCCGCAGGGGCACGGGTTCATGGACGCCACCAGCATAATGTTGCAGGGATACGAAAACGAGCCCTGGACCCTGGTTATCGTAACGACGCCGTCCTCAAGGGGCTGACGCATTACCTCAAGAGCGTCCTTGCGGAACTCGGGCAGCTCGTCCAGAAACAGCACGCCGTTGTGCGACAGACTGATCTCGCCCGGCTTGGGATTGCTGCCGCCGCCCGACAGCGCCACCGCCGACACCGTGTGGTGCGGGCTGCGGAACGGACGCGTCAGTATCATTGGCGCGCCCTTGGGCATCTTGCCCGCTATGCTGTGGATCTTCGTGGCCTCCAGTGCCTCGTCAAACGTCAGATCGGGCAGTATTGTCGGAAGCCTCTGTGCGAGCATGGTTTTTCCGGAGCCCGGAGGACCGATGAGCAGAATGTTGTGTCCGCCCGCAGCGGCCACCTCCATGGCGCGCTTCACGTTCTCCTGACCCTTGACCTCGGAAAAATCATAGGGATGCGCCGACGCCCTGCCGAAAATTTCTTTTATGTTTATCGTTGTGGGCTTGATGCGCGCACGCCCGGTCAGGTGGTCGCTAAGCTGCTTGAGCGACTTCACGCCGTACACGGTGACGCCCTCGACGACCGCCGCCTCCTCGGCGTTGGAATCGGGCACGTATACCTCGGTCATGCCCGATTGGTACGCCTTTATGACCATCGGCAGCACGCCGTCCACACCGCGCACCGCGCCGTCAAGCGAGAGCTCGCCCAAAAACATCGCCTTTGAAAGATCGCCGCAAAAAACCTGCTCAGACGCGGTCAGCAGCCCCACCGTTATGGGAAGATCAAGGCAGGCTCCCTCTTTTTTCACGTCGGCGGGCGCCAGATTTATCACTATCCGCTTGCCCGGCACCACATAGCCCGCGGTGTTCATCGCGCTCCTGATGCGCTCCTTAGACTCGCGCACGGGCGCGTCGGGCAGACCGACGATCTCCCAAGCGGGAAAGCCGCCGCTCACGCTCGTCTCAACGCTGATTATGTAGCCGTCAATGCCCTTAAGACCGCAGCTGTTGATTTTTGTAATCATGTTTTCACCGTCCTCTATATTTCAACGTATCTCTTGTCATACTCGGTTTTATTGAAGTAGCTCGCAAGCACGGGCTCAAACAGCACGCCCTCGCGGATCTTTATCTCAGGATGGCGGATGGTGGCCTGTATCGCCTTGTACACGAATCCCGCGGCTATGTTCGCCGCCTCGATTATGCTCTCGCCCTTGAGCAAGGCTCCGGTCAGCACCGAGGTGTACACGTCGCCCGTGCCGTGGAACAGGCGGTTCACATAGCCGCAGTCCACCTTGTAGCACTTGCCCGTATCGCCGTCGTACACCGCCACGCACATCGAGTTTTCGGAATCCATCACGCTGGTTATCGCGACGTGCTTTGCGCCGAGCTCCGACAGCTTTTTCAGGTAATGCTTTATCATAGCGTTGTTTACGGGTCTGCCGGGATATTTCTCGTCTATCAGCAGGCAAGCCTCGGTGACGTTGGGCGTTATTACGTCCACCGCGCCGCACAGCTCCTTCATGCCGTCCAGCAGCGCCGCCACGCTCTCGGAATAAAATCCGTTGTTCACAAGCTCGCTGTCGCCCATTACCGGGTCGACCACGGTCAGCGCACCGTAGGCTTTGGCCTGTTTCATAAAATCCATCAGTATGCCGAGCTGCTCGGGGCTGCCCATATATCCGCTGTATACCGCGTCGAACCTGAGCCCGAGCTTGTTCCAGTGGTCAATTATGCCGCGCATCTGCCCGGTCAGGTCGCAGAAGGTGTAGTCCTTGAACTCGTATGTGTGGGTCGACAGCACCGCCGTCGGCAGCGGACAGACCTCTATCCCCATGGCGGATATGATCGGAATGACCTCGGTCAGCGAGACCTTGCCGAAGCCCGACAGGTCATGCACCGCGCAGACCCGCGGTATCGCGTTGTGTATCTTGTTTTGCATTATATTATATCTCCAATCCTATTTGTTCTCAAGCGCCCACAGCTCGCTCTCGGTAAGCTCGCGCGCCTCGCCGGGGGCCAGGCTCTCGTCAAGGCTGAGGCCGCCCATCCCGATTCGCCTCAGGCTCAAAACGTTTTTGCCGACCGCCGCGAACATGCGCTTCACCTGGTGGAACTTGCCCTCGTATATAACGACCCGCGCGGTCGTCTCCCCGATCGACTCAAGCTCCGCGGGTTTGCAGACATACCCGTCGTCAAGCTTAACGCCGCGCTTAAAGAGCGCCGCGTCCGATTCCGTCACCGCGCCGTCAAGCTCGGCGATATACGTCTTGGGAACGTGGCTTTTGGGACTGAGTATCCTGTGCGCCAGGGCGCCGTCGTTGGTGATAAGGCTCAGGCCCTCGGTGTCGATATCCAGCCGCCCGGCTGGGAACAAGCTCATGTGCTTAAATTCCTCGGGCGCAAAGTCTATGACCGTCGGATATTTTTTGTCATAAACGGCGGACACGCAGCCCTTGGGCTTGTTCAGCATTATATACACGAACTCGCGGTAGACCGTGGGAACGCCGTCGGCGTATATTTTGTCGCGCTTCGGCTCAACGCTTGTCTCGGGCGAGATTTTTTCTCTGCCCTCAACGCGGACCCTGCCGCCCTTTATCATTTTCTTGACATCCTTTCGGGAGCCGAGCCCCAGCGACGCCAAATATTTATCAAGTCTCATTTTATATCCTTTTTATAAATCTTCGCTCTTATCATAATTTTGCCGAAAATTAAATATACTGATTAATATACGGCGCCGAGCGGTCCGCCGTTTGCAAAGGAGTGCGGCTCATGAAGAAATTTCTCAAAAAGTACAAGTACAAGCTGATATTCATAGCGGCCGCCGCGGCTTTGATCGCGGTGATCTTCGCGCTGTTTTCGGTCGACGGCGCCGAGAACCGCCGCAATATTGAGTTTATCGAGTCGTTCGGCTGGCGGGTGGACGACGCGCCCGCGGACATATCGCACATGACGGTGCCCGAGGATATGGGCGGCGTGTATCTGATACACTCGGAGATCTCGGCGGTCGGCGGCAGCTCGCTCACCGATTACCGGGGCAAAACCGTCACCCGCTACTCGTATAAGGTCATAAACCACAGCGGCTCCGAAAAAGGCAGGATACGCGCCGACGTCTTTGTGTACAGGTCGGACATAATCGCGGCCGACATCTCGGACATCTCGCCGGGCGGAAGCACGGCGCCGATCTCCGACGTTTCGCTTATGACCACGGCTCAATAAACATACTAAAAATATTATATCATAACGCGGCCTTTCATGCAACAAAAAACCAAATATTTAAAAATTTTCAAAAAATTTATAATTTACTATTGCTATTTGCTAAAAAATATTATATAATGTGAACATAACAAAAGCTTGCAAAAAAAGTTTATTAGTTAAATTATACAACAGACCGGAGGTATTATCATGACTTACAACATTATTACAAAGAAATTCAGTTTGTCGGATACCAGCAAAGACAAGATCCTCTCAAAGGTTAAGAGACTGGACAAGTTTTTTGACGATAACTCCAACGAGTGCAAGATCATAGTTTCGGAGTTTAAGGACGACATAATCGTTGAGATCACCTTCCGCTACAAGGGATTCATTATCCGCGCCGAGGACAAGGACCGCGACCTGCTGACAGCGGTTGACGATTGCCTCAGCGCCATCGACAGACAGATCAGAAAGAACAAGACCAAGCTCTCAAAGCGTCTCCGCGGCGGCGGATTTGACGAGTATGTGGCGTTAACGCCCGAGCCCGAGCCGATCGAGGAGGAGACCGAGTTCAAGATCATCAAGACCAAGAGGATCTCCGCAAAGCCGATGATGCCCGAGGAGGCCATCCTCCAGATGAACATGCTGGGCCACTCGTTCTTTATCTTTAACAATCCCGACACCATGACGCCCAACATCGTCTATAAGAGAAAGGACGGAAACTACGCCTTGATCGAGCTTGACGAATAATTGGAATACGCAGCCGGCCCCCCTTCAGGGGAGCCGGCTTTTGGTTAAATTTGTGCTGCAACCAAGCTGCTTTAACTGAAAAAGCGCGCCGCCGAAGCGCCGCGCCAAAAAACGCTTCGCTCCGGGTAGTTGCCGTACTAACCGTATTTAGCATTGAATAGAACAAGCGTTATAAAGAGCAAGCATTTTTTGCAACAAAAAGCTTGTTCCAATCAAAGCATATTATTCAATTAGTACGGCAATATAACTTTATCATATTTTATTATAATTGTCAAGATTATAAATCATTTAATTTTTCATATTAAATACTTGTAAAATAGGATAATAAACGATAATTTTATTTGCAAGCTATTGACATTGCGCGTAATATGTATTATAATATAAATACTAATTTTAAAGGAGTTGATTTTTATGGCATCGACAAATGTCACTATCAGAATGGACAAGGACTTAAAAAATCAGGCGGATGAATTGTTCTCGGTGCTCGGGCTGAGTTTTTCCACGGCTGTCGGCGTGTTCTGCCGCCAGGCGGTAATGCGCGGCAAGATCCCCTTTGAGCTTGCTGCCGATAGGCCCAACCCCGAGACCCTCGCCGCGATGCAGGAAATAGAGGACAAAATAAGCGGAAAGATAGAGTCAAGGCGCTTCACAAGCGTTGATGAACTCTTTGAGGATTTGGACGCATGAAGTACGAAATAGATTATTCAACAAGATTTAAGAAAGACTATAAATTAATCAAAAAGAGAGGCTTTGACATTTCGCTGCTTAAAAAGACAATCGAGCTTCTCGCAAACGGTCAAGAGCTCCCGCCGGAATACAAAGATCACGCGCTCAAAGGCAAATTCATCGGTTATCGCGAATGTCATATAACTTCCGACTGGCTTTTGGTATACAAAATAGCAAACAATATGCTGATGTTATTCTTATCGCGTACCGGAACGCACAGCGATTTGTTTTGATCTTTATCCGCTCCCGTGAAAAATTGCGGATCCGCGCCTTGCGCGGATGGCGCGGCGGTGATATAATTTAATTTGAAAATAACAACCGGTCCCTCTTATCGGGGACCGGCTGTTTATAAAGTCTGATCAATTATTCATCATTTCCTCTTTTATCTCATTTTGCTGTCTCTCCGCGGAAAAGCTGCCGCCAAAAGCATATTGATCCTCTATCGGAACAAGCTTTCTGAAAGCCTTGCTTATCTCATAGCACTCTTTCGCGCCCGAGCGGCCGCTCCGATCATAATCCGTGGCCCATCTGTCCATAATATGGTACCTGCCGTTTTTCACCGCCTCGATCACGCATCTGTCGCCATCACTACCCAATGTGTTGTCGGTCACGAGAGTATGCCAAAAATCGGCGTTTTCGAAAGCTTCTTTAAGCCCGTTAACCTGATCTTTTGTCAGGTTGTATGTTTTTGTCGTTATGTTTTCATCATGGTCCCGCATGCCGTAAACCAGCTCGCCGCCGCTTTTGGTGACGGTGACCTTGATCATGTCATAGGCGGCAGTCATGGACGGCACATATAGACAGCGGTATATTTCCCCGCCGCTGTCGCGAATGGTTTTCTCGCCGAAATTTTCAAGAAGCCCCGAGTAAAAATTGTCATTGTACAAATCGACACCTTGTATAACGCTGACCGACGGCGCGTTGTCTATGATCCGCGACTCGAATCTTGCGAAATTTATATTATGCTTTCTGAGCAATTCCGTTACATAACTTTCATTGTTTACTGTTTCCTCCGCTTTCTCGGGGTTATAAATTTGGATAACTCGGATTATCCGATCTCCGCTCTTGAGCTCATCCGATATTTTTTCAAAACCGGTCTCCGCTTTTTTGTAAACACGCCTTAAATTCGGCTGCGGCTCGTTTTCCTTTTTGGTCATGACCGCGTATCTGGCGCCTTCGGGCGATATATTATCATCCTCGTACCAAAAATATAAAAGCGTTTCGGTCCTCAAATAGGATGAAGTTTGATCTGCGCGGTTTTTATAAATCAGCAGTCCCGCGCAGCATCCCGCGGCGATCAATAATACCAAGACGATCAACAAAGTTTTTTTCATAATTCCGCTCCCCTAATATTCAATCCTGGACGGTACCCGGCACTGAACTAAGTGTTTTGATTATTGATAAAATCCATAGCAACATCACTTAATTCGCGCACTGTTTCATCGCTAAACAAATCTTTTTGCCATTCAGTATAATCAAACGGCTCTTTTATTATAAGACTGATAAAACGCTCGGCATCAACCTTACCCAAACCGGTGAGCAAGATATTCATGCCGTCGCGCTTTACAACCGAATCCGTGCGTATCATAATTATGCCTCCGTTTCTCTGATAAAATCAATAGGATTGACTGTTTTGATTAAATCTAATTTTTTACTTATAATACCCATATCCGTTGTTATAAAATAATCACAATTCGAATATGCTGCGCAAGCAACATGAATAGCATCTTTCGACCTTAGCCCGATTTTCACCAAACGCTCAGCAACAGCGATTATATCATCATTCGCAGTTACATTAATTACTGCAATATCTTTCCATTTTATTATTGACTCTCGTCTGATATCAAACGGATTTCGCATATTTTCATATTCAAGCATATATGACCAAACTAAAGTATGTTTCTTATTAAGCAACATGCTTTGTATAGCCAATTTTGCCTGTGTTTCAATACTTATTTTTATCTGGGTCTGATCATCAAAAGGCCTGTTAAAACAACAATTGTCCAAATACAATCTCATACGGATCACCTTAAAATCATTATATCATAATACTGATAAAATATCAATATTATTTTTGCGCAAAGTAGTCATTAACGCCTTCGGCTATGGCGCGGCCTATGGCTTCGGACTCGGTATTCAGTATTTCAAGATCCGCCGAATTGTCGAAAAAGCCGATCTCAAGATACGCTATGGGGATCGGGGACTTGCAGAAGAATATCGCCTCGGGCAGGCCGTCGTATCTGCCGCCCGCGAACGGCGGCATCGAGGTCTCGGCGGTTATCCTGTCGTTTATCAGGCTGCCGAGCAGGTTGCTTTCGGCCGCGTATTCCTCGGGCGCGAGGACGCCCGCCTGGTCGTAGAGCCCGGTCAGCGCCATGTACGCCGAGCCTCTGCCTCCGCCCGCGTTTGAGTGGATGCACACAAACACGTCGGCGTCGGGCTCGGCCGTTATGTCCCCGTCCTTATAACAGGATCTGAGACGCTTTGTCATGGACGGGTTCTCGTCGTTTGAGGTCCTTGTCATGCGCACCTCGTATCCCATCTGCTCGAGATAGGCTTTCGCGTATTCTGTGTTGCGGAGATTTATCTCCGGCTCGGTGTCGCGGTCGCCGTTTCCTATGGGGTACCAGCAGCCGCCGTTTGAGGGAGCGCGGCCCGTGCAGCCGCTGCCCTCGCAGTCCTGCCACATGGTCCCTGATTTCCAGTGCCGCCATTCGCCCCAGCCGCGCGAGGTCCTGAGCCAGCCGTCGGCCTCCTTTTCGGCGTCGGTCATTGACCCCGACGACTTGCCGTGGCCCGCGTCAAGCACCACGATCTTTTTGGGAGCCTCGGTTGGTGCGGCGGTGGGCTCGGGCGCCGCCTCGGCCGATATTTCGGCTTTTCCGCCGTCGATCCCGAACGTCTCTTTTGTTATGACCCCTTTTAGCGTAAGCGCGAAAACCACGATAACAGCCGCGAGGATCACGGCAAGAAACGCGATTATTCCGATCAAGATCTTATTGCTGTTTTTGTTCATATTATGCTCCGCTGATTAGTTAAAGCTCAGGTATATCTGCTTGGAGTAGCCGACCGTTCCGTTATAAGAGATCTTGTAGAACGTGCTGTTCGGCGTGTCGAGATAAGTGACCGTGGCGCCGACCGGGATCTCCATGATAATATTGGAATCCGAGCTCTCGGAAGGCGAGCTGCGCAGATATATGGCGTAGTCAACGTTCACGACCGTCATTGTCGAGGACGAGCTGCCGGACGATACATAAGGCTTCGAGCTTGAGAGATACTCGCGCTTCACATAGCCGACCTGTCCGTCGTAGCGTATTTTGGCGAATACTCCGTCGGTATTCTCGATAAAGCCCACCTGCGTACCGAGAGGTATCTCGCAGATTATATTGCTGTCGTTCTCTGCGGGAGCGCTGCGGAAATATATTGAATATTTCACGTTCGCCACATACATATAGTACTGAACCGTATTGTTCGACGACTGCACCGAAGGCTTCACATCGGACAGATATTGCTGCTTTGAGTAGCCGATCTGTCCGTTATAATTGATTTTGGCGAACACGCTGTCGACATTCTCGATAAATCCCACCTGAGTGCCCAAGGGGATCTCGCAGATTATATTGCTGTCGACCTCTACCGGAGCGCTGCGCAGGTATATGGAATTCTTAACGTTGGCGACATACACGTTTTTGCTCACAACATTGTTTTCGGGCGGAGCCTGCTGCGCCGGCTGTGCCTGTACGGGAGTCGGAGCCGGAGTCTGCGTTTGTACCGGAACGGATACCGCTCCCGCTCCCGCGGTATTTGGGTCTTTGCCTCCTACATTTATAACGCCCGTGAGCATCAGAATGATCACAACCGCTCCGATCAATATAACGGCCGCAAGAGCCGAGATCAGCGCGATAAGCACCGTGTTCGATTTTTTCTCGGCGTTTTCTTCGTAATACTGTCCGCCGTAATTATCGGAATATCCTTCCTGTTTATAACCCGCGTTTCCTCCGCCGTAGAACGGATCAAAATCGGATGTGTTTTCAAAATTAGCACTGCCGTTGTTATCTCCGTTAGGATTTCTCATTGATAAGCCTCCTTAATTTTTTTAATTATTTTAATTATACAACTAATTGAAAATAAAGTCAATAAAAACTAAATAACAGACAGGGATTTTTATATACCGCCTAAGATTATCTTGACAAACCGACAGAAGCGCGGCCTAAAGCCGCGCTTCTGTATTATTTTATTTTACTCCGCGTCAAGATCGACAAACGCATCGTTGACCGTGTCAGCCGCGGCCGTGCCGTAGCTGGTATACACATCGATATCGTTGTACTGCGGCATTCCGGTTCCCGCGGGAACGAGCTTTCCGATGATAACGTTCTCTTTGAGACCCACAAGGGGATCGGTCTTGCCCTTGATAGCCGCGTCGGTCAGGACTCTGGTCGTCTCCTGGAATGACGCCGCGGACAGGAACGACTCGGTGGCAAGCGCCGCCTTGGTTATTCCCATCAACTGGAGCGAATACTCGGCCGGGGTCATGCCCGCCTCGATCGTCGTTTTGTTTATATCCTCAAGGTCATAGAGGTTGACCAGCGAGCCTGTGAGCAGACCCGTGTCACCCGGATCGTCTATCTTCACCTTGTGCATCATCTGGCGGACGATAACCTCGATATGCTTGTCGTTGATGTCAACGCCCTGCAGACGGTACACGCGCTGAACTTCCTGGATAAAGTAGTTCTGAACAGCGGTCTCGCCGTTGATCGCCATGATATCGTGAGGATTCAGCGAGCCTTCGGTGACCGGCGTTCCCGCCTCGATAAACTCGCCGTCCTTGACTCTTATCCTGGAGCCGAACGGTATGAGATAGGTGTGCGTCTCTCCGGTCTCCTGATTTGTGACCGTGATCTCGCGCTTCTGGAGAGCCTCGGTGACCGAAACGATTCCGCTGCCCTCGCTGACAATGGCAACGCCCTTCGGCTTTCTGGCCTCGAACAGCTCCTCAACACGGGGAAGACCCTGGGTGATATCGTCGCCCTGGGCAACGCCGCCCGCGTGGAATGTTCTCATGGTCAGCTGCGTGCCGGGCTCGCCGATCGACTGCGCGGCGATTATTCCGACCGCCTCGCCGATGTCTACGGGTCTGCCGGTCGCCAGGTTCATACCGTAGCACTTGGAGCAAACGCCCACCTTGCTGCGGCACTTCACAACCGAGCGTATCTTCACCTGCGTGATACCCGCCGCCACGATCTCCGCGGCCTTATCGTGAGTGATCATATCGCCGTCATGGGCGAGTATATCGCCGTTTTCGTTTTTTAAGTCGCCGATGATCGTTCTGCCTTCCAGTCTGTCGATCAGAGGCTCGATCACCTCGTTGCCGTCCATTATGTCGGTAACGATAATTCCGTCGTCGGTTCCGCAGTCGTCCTCACGCACGATAACCTCCTGAGAAACGTCGACCAGACGTCTTGTCAGATAACCCGAGTCGGCCGTTCTGAGCGCCGTGTCGGTCAGACCCTTTCTGGCGCCGTGAGTCGAGATAAAGTACTCAAGAACCGTGAGGCCTTCGCGGAAGTTGGCGCGAATGGGGATCTCTATCGTGCGTCCCGACGTATCGGCCATCAGTCCGCGCATTGCGGCCAGCTGTCTGATCTGGTTTACGCTTCCGCGGGCGCCCGAATTGGCCATCATGTAGATCGGGTTAAGCTGTTTCAAGTTGTCCATCAGCGCGTTCGTAACCTTGTCAGACGTGCTGTTCCAAATATTGATGACCCTTTGATATCTCTCGTCGTCGGTCAAAAGTCCGCGTCTGAAGTTGCGAACGACCTTGTCTATCTCGTCCTCGGCTTCCTGGAGGTACTGCTGCTTCTCCTTCGGGATCTCCATATCGGCAACGCCGACAGTGATGGCTCCGATCGTGGAATATTTGTATCCCATCGCCTTAATATCATCCAGCAGCGTGGCGGTCTCGGTTATGCCGTGGACCTTTATGCTGGCGTCAATAATTTTTCCGAGCAGCTTTTTGTCAACTCCGGGCTCAACATTGTCGCCGATCGAGTTTTTAACGTCGGGCTTTTTGAGGACCTCGTCTCCGATCTCCAGATTGAGCATTTTTTCGGGGTCGCTTCTGTCAATAAAGCCCAGATCCTGCGGGATCTTGTCGTTGAATATAAGTCTGCCGACCGTGGCGTCTATAATTCTTGTAACGTTCTTGCCGTCGATCGTTTTGTTCACGCGCACCTTGATGGGAGCGTGAAGTCCGACCGCTTTGTTCTCATAGGCCAGCTTCGCCTCGTCGGGTGAACTGTAGACGTGGTAATGGAGCTGTCCGTCAACCGTCACGGGCGAGCCTATCTCGGTGTCGTCCTTAAGGGTCAGATAGTACGAGCCGAGCACCATGTCCTGCGTGGGGACCGTTACCGGCTTTCCGTCCTGAGGCTTGATCAAATTGTTTGCCGAAAGCATAAGATATCTGGCCTCGGCCTGAGCCTCCGCCGAAAGGGGCAGATGGACAGCCATCTGGTCGCCGTCGAAGTCGGCGTTGAACGCTGTGCAGACAAGCGGGTGCAGCTTAAGCGCCTTACCCTCAACAAGCACCGGTTCAAAGGCCTCAATGCCCAGTCTGTGCAGCGTGGGGGCGCGGTTGAGCAGCACGGGATGCTCGGATATAACGTCTTCAAGCACATCCCACACTTCCTCGCGTACGCGCTCGACCATTCTTTTGGCCGACTTGATGTTGTGCGCGAGACCGTCCTTGACCAGCTTTTTCATAACAAAGGGCTTGAACAGCTCGAGAGCCATTTTCTTGGGCAGACCGCACTGGTAGATCTTAAGCTCGGGACCCACAACGATAACCGAACGGCCGGAGTAGTCCACGCGCTTGCCCAGCAGGTTCTGACGGAAACGGCCCTGCTTGCCCTTGAGCATATCGGACAAAGACTTGAGCGGTCTGTTGCCCGGGCCCGTTACGGGTCTGCCGCGTCTGCCGTTGTCGATAAGCGCGTCAACGGCCTCCTGGAGCATTCTTTTTTCGTTTCTTACGATGATATCGGGAGCGCCCAGATCGAGCAGTCTCTTTAATCTGTTGTTTCTGTTTATAACGCGTCTGTATAAGTCATTCAGGTCACTGGTGGCGAATCTTCCGCCGTCCAGCTGAACCATGGGTCTGATCTCGGGAGGTATGACCGGTATAACGGTCATGATCATCCAGTCGGGCTTGTTGCCCGAATGACGGAACGCCTCGACCACCTCAAGACGTCTCACGGTCCTGATCTTCTTCTGGCCCTTGGCCTCCTCAAGCTCGCGTTTGAGTTCGGCGTAAAGTGCCTCAAGGTCTATCTCGCGCAGCATCTCGAGTATCGACTCGGCGCCCATACCCGCGCGGAACGCGTCGCCGTATTTTTCTCTGTACTCGGTGTATTCCTTTTCGGTGAGGATCTGGTTCTTCTGCAGCTCTCTGGCGCTGCCGGGGTCCATAACGATGTACGCCGCGAAATACAGCACCTTCTCAAGAGCTCTGGGGGATATGTCGAGCATGAGGCCCATGCGCGAGGGTATTCCTTTAAAATACCAGATATGTGACACGGGCACCGCGAGCTCTATGTGGCCCATACGCTCGCGTCTTACCTTGCTTTTTGTTACCTCAACGCCGCAGCGGTCGCACACTACGCCCTTATAGCGCACGCGCTTATATTTTCCGCAGTGGCACTCCCAGTCCTTTTGGGGACCGAAAATTCTCTCGCAGAACAAACCGTCCTTCTCAGGCTTTAAAGTTCTGTAATTTATAGTTTCGGGCTTTTTTACCTCGCCCCTTGACCATTCTCTTATCTTTTCGGGTGAAGCGAGCCCGATCTGAATCGCTTCAAAATTTTGATATTCGCCCATTAAAGACCACGCCTTTCTTTAAAATTCACTTCCCTTTGGCGATCAACGGCCGCCTCGGGGGAACACGGTTCCTTTTCTGTCGTATCTCAAGCCTAAATTAAAACTCGTCTTCCTCGTCGTCGAAATCTTCCGCGTCTTTCATCTCCTCATAGGACTCCAGATCGTCGACCTCGTCGAACAGATCCGCCTCGGTTCCGCTCTGGCCCGCGAGGATCTGCGTGACTTCGGCGATTATGCTGTCCTCGGACTCATCTTCTTCCTCGAACTCGCCCTCACCCAGAAGTTCATCCTCGATTTCCTCGTCTTGTTCGGGTTCCTCGGCATTCTTCTCGGTGTTTTCCTCGTTCTCAAAGCCCGCGATGTTGACCGGAAGCTCCGATACGTCGTCATCATCAAGGTTCTCACGGAGAATGACCTCGTTTCCGTCGCCGTCCAGCACCTTAATGTCAAGCGCCAGACTCTGCAGCTCTTTGATCAGCACCTTAAAGGATTCCGGAACGCCCGGCTCGGGCACGTTCTCGCCTTTTACTATCGCCTCGTAGGTCTTTACTCTGCCCACAACATCGTCGGATTTTACCGTCAGGATCTCCTGAAGCGTGTAAGCCGCTCCGTATGCCTCAAGGGCCCAAACCTCCATCTCTCCGAAACGCTGGCCGCCGAACTGAGCCTTGCCGCCCAGAGGCTGCTGTGTTACCAGAGAGTAGGGACCCGTCGAGCGGGCGTGGATCTTGTCGTCAACCAGATGCGCGAGCTTGAGCATATGCATGTAGCCCACCGTAACGCGGTTGTCGAACGGCTCGCCGGTCCTGCCGTCATAAAGCACGCTCTTTCCGTCGCGCTCATATCCGGCCTGCTCCAGCGCGTCCATGATATCGTCCTCGTTGGCGCCGTCAAACACGGGCGTCGCCACCTTCCAGCCGAGAGCCTTAGCGGCGTATCCCAGATGGACTTCAAGGACCTGTCCGATATTCATACGCGACGGCACGCCCAAAGGATTGAGCACTATCTGAAGCGGCGTTCCGTCGGGCAAAAACGGCATATCCTCAACAGGGAGGATCCTTGACACAACGCCCTTGTTTCCGTGGCGTCCGGCCATCTTGTCGCCGACCGATATTTTTCTCTTCTGAGCGATGTAGCAGCGCACCACCTGGTTCACCCCCGGCGGCAACTCGTCTCCGTTCGCTCTTGTGAACACCTTTACGTCTACTATGATTCCGTATTCGCCGTGGGGCACTCTGAGGGAGGTGTCTCTGACCTCTCTGGCCTTCTCGCCGAATATGGCGCGGAGCAGACGCTCCTCGGCCGTAAGCTCGGTCTCGCCCTTGGGCGTTACCTTGCCGACCAGGATGTCTCCGCTTTCGACCTCGGCTCCGACTCTGATTATGCCGCGCTCGTCAAGGTCCTTGAGCGCGTCGTCGCCGATGTTGGGTATATCTCTCGTGATCTCCTCGGGACCCAGCTTGGTGTCGCGCGCGTCGACCTCGTATTCCTCGATATGGATAGAGGTGAACACGTCGTCCTTGACCAGTTCCTCGCTGATCAGTATAGCGTCTTCGTAGTTATAACCCTCCCAGGTCATGAATGCCATGCGTATATTGCGGCCCAGGCCGATCTCGCCGTTTCTGGTAGACGGTCCGTCGGCTATTATCTGGTCTTTCTTTACCTTCTCGCCCTTTTCGACAATGGGTTTTTGGTTAACGCACATACCCTGGTTGGAGCGCGTGAATTTTATGAGATTGTATGTGTCTGTCTCGCCGTCGTCGGTCGTGACTTTTATCGTTGTGGCCGAAACGTACGACACGGTGCCGGCGCGCCTTGCGAGAACGCAGACGCCCGAGTCTTTGGCCGCCTTGTATTCCATGCCCGTGCCGATGATCGGGGATTCGGGCACCAGCAGAGGCACCGCCTGACGCTGCATGTTTGAGCCCATCAGCGCGCGGTTCGCGTCGTCGTTCTCAAGGAAGGGGATCATCGCCGTGGCGATAGATGTTACCTGCCTCGGCGAAACGTCCATGTAGTCAACGCGCTCGGGGGCGATCTCAACAAACTCGTCTTTAAATCTCGTTACTATTTTTCTGTTTTTGAATGTTCCGTCCTCATTGAGGGGCTCGTTGGCCTGCGCCACATAGTAGCCTTCCTCCTCGTCGGCGGTCATGTACGATACCTCGTCGGTAACCAGCTTTTTCTCCTTGTCCACCCTTCTGTAGGGCGTCTCGATAAAGCCGTATTCATTGACCTTCGCGAATCCGCTCAGCGAGTTGATAAGTCCGATGTTCGGACCTTCGGGCGTCTCGATCGGGCACATGCGGCCGTAGTGGGAATGGTGAACGTCGCGCACCTCGTAGCCCGCGCGCTCTCTCGAAAGTCCGCCGGGGCCGAGGGCCGACAGCCTTCTCTTGTGAGTCAGCTCGCCCAAGGGGTTGATCTGGTCCATGAACTGGGACAGCTGCGAGGAGCCGAAGAACTCCTTTATCGCCGATGTTACGGGTCTGATGTTTATAAGCGACTGGGGCGTGATCGCGTCGAGGTCCGACGTGGTCATTCTCTCGCGCACAACTCTCTCCATTCTGGAAAGGCCGATCCTGAACTGGTTCTGCAGCAGCTCGCCCACGCTTCTGATTCGTCTGTTGCCCAGATGGTCGATATCATCGACCGAGCCGACGCCGTTCGCCAAGTTTCCTATATATGAGATCGAGGCGATTATGTCGTCGATCAGCACATGCTTGGGCTGAAGCTCGTCGCGTCTGTCCTCAAGCAGCGCTTTGAACTCGTCGGAATTGGGGTCCCCGGCGCTGTCGATGATCTCATCGAGCACGGTCCTTCTGACGCGCTCGGTGATCCCGCATTCTCTGGGGCTGTAGCCCAAGTCCTCGCCCGTCTTGTTTAAAACATAGTCGCGAATATCGACCATGTGGTTCGAGATGACCTTGGTTTGAGCGCCGTCGCACTCGAGGACAAGCGAGTTTATGCCGTGAGCCTCGAGCTCGCGGGCGGTCTCGGGAGTTATCTTGTCTCCCGCCTCGCAAAGTATCTCTCCGGTTATGGGGCTGACAACGGTTTCGGCTGAGATCTGGCCTTTGACACGCGCCGAGAGCATCAGCTTTTTGTTGTACTTATATCTGCCGACCTTCGCCATATCGTAACGCTTGGGGTCAAAGAACGTGCTTGTAAGCAGCGACTGAGCGCTGTCGACCGTGGGCGGCTCGCCCGGGCGCAGTCTTCTGTAGACCTCGAGCAGTCCGTCCTCGTGGGTCTTAGCGGTGTCTTTATCCATTGTGGCGGTAAGGCGGGCGTCCTCTCCGAACAGCTCCTTGATCTCCGCGTCGGTCCCGATGCCGAGCGCGCGGATAAGCACCGTCACCGGAATTTTTCTGGTACGGTCGATCCTTACGTAAAATATATCGTTGCTGTCCGTCTCGTACTCCAGCCACGCGCCGCGGTTGGGGATAACCTGAGACGAGAACAGCTTTTTGCCAAGCTTGTCGTAGGTCTGGGAATAGTAAACGCTCGGCGAGCGGACCAGCTGCGAGACGATAACGCGCTCGGCGCCGTTTATGATAAACGTGCCCGAGGGCGTCATGAGCGGAAAGTCGCCCATAAAGATCTCCTGCTCCTTGACCTCGCCCGACTCCTTGTTTATAAGCCTTACCTTTACTCTGAGAGGCGCCGCGTATGTCGCATCACGCTCTTTACATTCCTCGATATCGTACTTAGGTGTATTCTCCAAGTGATAGTCGATAAACTCCAAAATTAGATTTCCTGTATAATCCGTTATAGGCGAGACGTCATGAAAGACCTCCTTCAGTCCCTCCTCCAAAAACCATTTGTAGGAATTCGTCTGGATCTCAATGAGATTCGGCATCTCAAGGACCTCATTGATCTTTCCGTAGCTCATGCGCGTGTTTTCGCCAAGTTTCACAGGATGTGGCATAAACTGATCACCTCTCGTAAAAATTTATATAAAGTCGCACATTTAGCCCGGTATATCCGCGCAATTTATAATGCGTGCCGGGCGATTATACGATTTTTAATTTTACTAAAATTATATAAAGTTCGCAAAAACAATTCTTCTCGATTACCTCCGAAAAATTGTTAATGTCACGTGCGTACCGCGAAAAGTTATTATCCTCTCAAAATCCGCGTATACACGCAGTTTTTCGGGCATTTTCCACCCTTCGGACAAACCCCGATATCGCAAAATAAGCACAGTAACTCATTTTAAACAGATTATAATGATAACACAAAATAAATTCCTTGTCAAGCAAAAATTTCAAAAAATTTAAAAAATAAGCAGAAATTTTTATTTCCGCTTATTTTTTATTCTTTTCCAATATTCTTTGGCTGCCTGTTCGGTTTTGTTTTCGCCGAACTCGTAGTATATTTTGTCTTTTATGTTGTCGGGCAGGTACTGCTGCTCGACGTAGTGGTTAGGAAAGCTGTGGGGATACAGGTAGTTCTGCCCTTTGGCTATCTCGCCCTCGCCGTCGTAGTGCTTGTTCTGGAGCTGCCTCGGTATCGGGCCTACGTCTATGCTCTCGATGTCCTTTATCGCCGCGTCTATCGCTGTTATCGCCGAGTTGGATTTGGGCGCGGTGGCCAGCAGGATGACCGCATGGGCCAGCGGGATCCGCGCCTCTGGAAACCCGAGCATCAGCGCGCTGTCGACGCAGGCCTTAACGATCGAGATCGCCTGCGGATAGGCTAGGCCGATGTCCTCGCAGGCCGTCACCATGACCCTGCGGCAGATCGACTGTATATCGTCCGCCTCTATAAGCCGCGCCAGATAATGGACGGCCGCGTTCGGGTCGCTGCCGCGTATCGACTTCTGGAGCGCGCTCATCACGTCATATTGATTGTCGCCTTTTTTGTCAAACTGAAATGCCTTCTTTTGTGTGCACTGCTCGGCTGTTTCGAGCGTTATCTCGATGTCTCCGTTTTGGCCGGGATTTGAGTACATGACCGCCAGCTCGAGGGCGTTCAGCCCCTTGCGCACGTCGCCGCCCGATTTTTCTGCCAGGTGCCGCAGCACATCATCGCCGCAGATTATCTTCGAATCGGGAAAATCGTGCTCTCCGACCCACTTCACCGCGCGGCGGAGGGCGCACTCGATGTCCTCCGCGGTGAGCGGCCTGAACTCGAACACCGTGCAGCGGCTCAATATGGCATTGTAGATATAGAAATACGGATTTTCGGTGGTGCTGGCGATAAGCGTTATTTTACCGTTTTCCGTGTACTCGAGCAGCGACTGCTGCTGCTTTTTGTTGAAATACTGGATCTCGTCCAGATACAGCAATATCCCGTTTTGGCCGAATATGCCGTCGCTCTCTTTGACGATATTTTTGATATCCGAGACCGACGCGTTTGTGGCGTTGAGCCGATAGAGCGTCTTGTTCGACGCCTTGGCCGCGATGTTCGCCACGGTGGTCTTGCCCGTGCCCGAGAGACCGTAGAATATCATATTAGGGATATTCCCGCTCTCGATTATGTTTCGCAGTATTCGGTTTTTGCCCAAAATATGCTGCTGGCCCACGACTTCGTCAAGAGACTCGGGGCGCAGCCTGTCCGCCAGCGGGGTTTTATTGTAATTATTTTTATTCATAGTTATTCATAAAAATGGTTACGGGACACAGCCTGTCCGCCGATGGGGTTTTGTTGTAATTATTATTCATATTATTCATAAATGTCTGCGGAACACGGCGCGTCTGCTGTGTGCGGTTGATTTTATTCATAGAGCGGGTGCTTGGCGCAGAGGGCTTGGACGCGCTTTGCGGCTTCATCGCGATTGCCCTCGAAGTCTTTGATTATCATTGAGATAAGCTCGGCGACTTCGACCATATCGTCCTCCTTAAAGCCGCGGGTCGTCACGGCGGGAGTGCCCAGTCTTATTCCGCTTGTTACAAACGGGCTCTTGGGATCGCCGGGGATCGTGTTCTTATTGCAGGTTATGCCCACCTCGTCGAGCATATGCTCGACCTCTTTGCCGGTCAGACCCTGCTTTATCAGACTGACGAGCATCAGGTGGTTGTCGGTGCCGCCCGAAACGATGTCTATGTCCCGCGCCTGCAGCGCCTCGGCGAGGGCCGCCGCATTCTTCTTGACCTGCAGCTGATAAGCCTTGAAGTCATCCGACAGGGCCTCCTTGAGGCAGACCGCCTTGGCGGCGATAACGTGCATAAGGGGGCCGCCCTGGCTTCCGGGGAACACGGCCTTGTTGATCATCGGGCCGTACTCCTCCTTGCAGAGGATCAGACCGCCTCTGGGTCCGCGCAGGGTCTTGTGGGTCGTGGTCGTAACAAAATCGGCATAGGGCACCGGGCTGGGATGCAGGCCCGCGGCCACCAGACCCGCGATATGCGCCATGTCGACCATCAGGTAGGCGCCGACCTCGTCGGCGATCTCGCGGAACTTTTTGAAATCTATCTCGCGCGCGTAAGCGCTGGCGCCCGCCAGTATCAATTTGGGCTTGTGCTCAAGGGCCAGCTCGCGCACCTTGTCGTAATCTATTCTGCATGTCTCGGGGTCAACGCCGTAGGGCACGACGTTAAAATACTTGCCCGAAATATTCACAGGCGAACCGTGGCTCAGATGTCCGCCCTCGGAGAGGTTCATGCCGAGATACGTGTCGCCGGGCTCCATCGCGGCGAAGAACACCGCCAGATTCGCACTTGCTCCGGAGTGGGGCTGAACATTGGCGAACTCGGCGCCGAACAGCTCTTTGGCGCGGTCCCTCGCCAGGTCCTCGACTATATCAACGTACTCGCAGCCGCCGTAGTAGCGCTTTCCGGGATAACCCTCGGCGTACTTGTTGGTAAGGGGCGTGCCCATCGCTTCCATAACAGCGGGGCTGACGAAGTTCTCGGACGCGATAAGCTCGATCTTGCCGCGCTGTCTGCCGATCTCCTTCTCGATCGCCGCCTTAACCTCGGGGTCGGTCTTGCTCAGGTTCTCAAATTCAAACATTGGTTAATCCTCCAAATATAGATTTTTAATATTTTATGTTGAAAAAAATATACTTTTCTATTATAATGTTAAATATAAAAATTTGCAAGGGGTATTTTGAGATATGAGAGAAAAAATTGCGGACAAAAAAGCGAGAGTTTTGGAGATTATTGATATTTTTGACGAGGTTTACGCCGACGCGGACTGCACGCTGGATTACATAAATCCGCTCCAGCTGCTGATCTCCACCCAGCTTGCGGCCCAATGCACCGACAAGCGGGTGAACATCGTTGCCAAAGACTTATACAAAAAATATCCGGACGTGTACGCCTTCGCAAGCGCCGACGAGCTCGAGCTCAGGGAGGACATACGCTCCACGGGATTTTTCAGGAACAAGGCCAAAAACATAATCGGCTGCTGCAAAATGCTTATCAGCGACTACGGCGGCGAAGTTCCCGAGGCGATGGACGACCTGCTGCGCCTGCCGGGAGTGGGCAGAAAGACCGCCAATCTGGTTCGGGGGGATTATTTTAAAATTCCCGGCATAGTGGTCGATACCCACGCCAAACGGCTCTCAAACCGCATGGGCCTGACGGCAAACAGCGACCCGACTAAGATAGAATTCGACCTTTTAAAAATCGTGCCCGAGGAGCACCAGACCGCGTTCTGCCACCGGCTGGTATACCACGGACGGGAATACTGCCCGGCGGGACGCCCGCGCTGCGGCGAATGCCCGATCGCCCATCTGTGTCCGAAGATCGGCGTGTAAAAGCGCTGACAAAAACATTGCGGCGACCATTCGTGTCCAAAAACGCACTGTTCGTGTCACAGCTATTGACACGCTCGGTCAATTTGGCGTAAAATATTCGGGAAATGCTTATTATTTTTCATTAATGAGCGCCGAATTTTTGAAAGGGGAATTGCAATGTTCGGGTTTATCGGAAAACAGCTGAAGCCCTACGTCAAACTTGTGGTTTTGGTTATTGCTTTTCAAATAGGGCAAACGCTGCTTTCTGTTTATCTCCCCAGGATCAACGCGGGAATTATCGACTACGGAGTCGCAAACGGCGACATCGGATACATAATAAGCAAAGGCATACTTATGCTCTCTTTGTCGGTCATCCAGTTCGCGTGCGCCATAGGAGCGAGCATTTTAGGCGCGAATACGGCTTTGTCGACGGGGCGCGATCTGCGCAAAAAAATATATACAAAGATATTATCTTACTCTCAAAAAGAGGTCGCCGTTTTCGGCGCGCCGACGCTTATCACGCGCGCGACCAACGACGTGGAACAGATCATTCAGTTTCTCACTGTTGCGCTGACTGTGATAGTCGTCACTCCGATAATGTTTGTTGTCGGAGTTATTATGGCACTTGCGCAGAGTGTCGCGCTTTCCGCTGTGGTGCTGATAACCGTGCCTATCATTTTTATTATCACAGTCATATTATTGTTATACATCGTACCGTACTTTTCCAAACAGCAGGCGCGTATCGACAAAACGAACGAAATTCTTAGAGACCAGATCACAGGCGTGCGCGTGGCTCGGGCTTTTGTGCAGGAAGATTTCGAAAAAAAGAGATTCGGCAAGGTCAATAACGACCTGTATAAAATCGGTCTGGTAACTTCGCAAATACCAACGCTGATGATCCCGCTGTTTATGTTTATCGTAAACGCCGCGACCGTCGCGGTTCTGTGGTACGGCGGCCGCCTCGCGCTGAGCGGCGGCGTGCAGGTCGGCGAGATCATCGCCTTTATCACATATTTATCGTTTATATTAACGGCCACGCTTTCGTCCTCGGCAGTGTTCATCATGCTGCCAAGAGCGCAGGTTTCCGCAAAACGCATAATAGAGCTGCTGGACGCCGAAAGCTCGATCAAAGAATCCGAAGCTCCCGTTTCGCTCAACGCTCCGCGCGGAGAGATAACATTTGAAAATGTCAGCTATTCTTACGCGCCCGATGACCCGGACGTAAAGCCCGTGCTTAAAAATATTTCGTTCACGGCAAAGCCCGGAACCAAAACCGCCATAATCGGCTCAACGGGCAGCGGAAAAACCACATTGCTGAATATTATCCCCCGCTTGACCGACGCAACGAGCGGCAGAGTTCTGCTTGACGGCGTTGATATCAAAGAGCTTAAAAAAACCGAGCTTGACTCGGTTATCGGCATGGTTCCCCAGAAGGCGTTTCTTTTCGGGGGCAGTCTTAAGCAGAACATGCTGTACTCCAAAAGCGGCGCCTCAGACGATGAGATATGGGACGCGCTCCGCGTGGCTCAGGCCGAGGAATTTATTCGCGAAAAAGAGGACGGCATAAACATGCGCGTGTCGGAGGGCGGCGCGAATTATTCGGGCGGCCAGCGCCAGAGACTGGCGATCGCCCGAGCGATCGTCCGCAGGCCGAAGGTATATCTTTTTGACGACTCGTTTTCGGCTCTGGATTACGCGACAGACAAAAAGCTGCGCGCCGCGCTAAAGGAGCTCACCTCGGACGCTACCGTTATCGTTGTGGCCCAGCGCGTCGCCTCGATCAAGGACGCGGACAATATCATCGTCCTAAACAACGGGGAAATCGAGGACATGGGAACGCACAGCGAACTGATAGGGCGCTGCGCCGCTTATATCGAGATCGCCTCGACCCAGCCGTCGGATGAAACGGAGGCGAGCGCATGAGCAAATCAAAAACGCCGAAAAATCAGAAAAATCAGAATAAAAAGATAAACAAAGGCTCCGTAAAAAGGCTTATCGGTCTTTTTGCCGTCTATAAATCAAGGTGCGCTCTGATGATAGCCGCGCTCATAATTTCGGGTGTGTTCACCGCGATAGGACCGCGCGTGCTGGGAGGCGCGACCGACACTATCGTGAGAGGGCTCGGCGCAGGCGGCATAGACCAAAAAACATTCTTTTTCTGGGCGGGCCTTGCCGTACTGATATATTTCATGCAGTTTGTCACCAAATGGTTTGCCGGCCGCATGTCGGCCCGCATAACGGCGCGCATAGCGGCAGACCTGCGCGAAAAAGTCGAAAAAAAGCTGTGGACCCTGCCGCTTAACTACTACGACACAAACAGACGCGGAGACATGATGAGCCGCGCTGCAAACGACGTTGACAATGTGGCCGCGACGCTGAATCAAACCGGCGGAGACCTTATATATTGGCTGCTTATGCTTGTCGGCATGGTAGTTATGATGCTCGCTCTTTCGTGGCACCTGGCTCTCGTGACGATAGCTTTGATCCCGCTGTCGGGATTTATCGTGAAAAAAATGTCCGCCCTTTCCGCTCCCGCCTTTATGAAACAGTGGCAGTACATGGGAAAGATCAACTCAAACGTTGAGGAAAGCGTCGGGGGACACAATATAATAAAGGCGTATAACCGCGAGAATGAATTTATCGAAAATTTTGACGCGCAAAACGAGGAGCTGTACAAAACGTCAATGCGCGCGTCTGTTGTCACTAATATGATCCAGCCTCTGTCGCGCTTTGTTACAAACATTAATTATATTGTTGTCGCGCTTGTCGGAGCCTTCAAAATAATAAACGGAAGCATGAGCGTCGGTGAAGTGCAGGCGTTTATTCAGTATGCCAGACAGTTCCAGCAGCCTTTCACATCGCTGTCGCAGATGATCGGCACTCTGCAGTCGGGCCTTGTCTCTCTGAACAGGATCTACGAGCTGCTTGACAGCCCCGACGAGCCGGCCGATATTGGCGGCGCGTACGACGAGTATGAGCTCAAGGGACAAATCGAGTTTAAAGACGTGTCGTTCAGCTACACGCCCGACAAAAAGCTTATCGAGCACATGAACCTCACCGTAAAGCCCGGTCAGACCGTGGCGATAGTGGGCGGCACGGGCGCGGGAAAAACGACGCTGGTCAACCTGATCGAGCGGTTTTACGAGATCGACAGCGGCGAGATCATTCTTGACGGAAACATTGATATCCGCAAGCTGAGCCGCGCGGCTCTCAGGCGCAACATCGGCATGGTGCTGCAGGATACCTGGCTGTACAACGCCACGATCGCCGAAAACATCATATACGGAGTCCCGAAGGGCAGGGAAATAACCCGCGATGAATTTCTGGACGCGTGCAAGGCCACGTTTGTCGACAATTATGTGAGATCGCTGCCCAAGGGCTACGCCACTGTAATAGATAATGAGCAGACATCGGTCTCCGCGGGCGAAAAACAGCTGATAACAATAGCCAGAGCGTTTCTGACCAAGCCGAATATCCTGATCCTCGACGAGGCGACAAGCTCGGTCGACACCAAAACCGAGGCACAAATTCAAGAGGCGGTCAACAGGCTGCGCGAAGGCAGGACGAGCTTTATCATCGCCCACCGCCTGTCAACAATACGCGGCGCGGACATAATTTTGGTCATGAAAGACGGACATATCGTTGAGCAGGGCAGCCATGACGAGCTTTTGAAGCTCGGCGGAGAGTACGCGAATTTGTACAGAGCGCAGTTCGCGGGTTAAAATAAGAAAAATAATTTTATATACAAATAATGAGGTGAAATTATGAGAATAGTGTTTTACAATACATCGTCAAAGGACGTTACGTCGCGTTCATCCGCGATGTTTTATCCCAAAAGAGCCGACTTATGGGACGATCTCGCGGAGCATTATCCGGAGCACGAGTTTTATTTTGTGACGTCAAACGGCGGCGGCATTCTCTTGGATATTACAAACGGAGAAATTGCGGTTTATCCGAAAAAGGTTAAGTACGTCATTACCAACTCCCGGGACAGTGCGGACACGATTGCCGATATTATTATCAGTCTGAACCCCGACGCGGCGATAGAAATTTCGACGGCAACCACGCCTATTGACTGGAACTTTATCAAGGATTCCCTTGTAGCCGAAAAGCTCCGCGCGAAGGGCATACGCACCATATCGCAAACGCTGTTTTCGTCGCTGGCGTTTTATGACAAGTGGCGTTCGTCCATGGCACTGCGCAATTACGGTTTTAACGTCGCCGAAAGCGTTTTCGTCCACAACGACCAGTATTGGGCGGAAAGAGAAATCAAAAACATGACGAACAACGTATATAAGGAGTATATTTTATACAAAATCAGCCGTCTTAATTATCCCGTTATCATAAAGGGAACCATCGGCGCAGGCTCCACGGGAATCGAAATCGCCCAAAACTTCGAGGAGGCGAAGGCGGTTCTTAATTCCGAAAACAACAATGCCGACCTCATAGTCGAAGAAATGATACAGGGCGAGAATATCGGCACCGATATTTTCGGAGCGGACGGACAATACCATGTTCCCTTAGCGTATTTCAACTCCACTACCGATAAAAATATCTCCGATCCGTACCATCAGATTAAATTCGGTCCGGTAACGGCGGAAAGATATAATCTTAAGGAAATGCAGGAGTCGCTTATTAAGCTTGCCAACGATTTTAAGTTCGGCGCCGGAGCTAATGTCGATTTGATTTTTAAGGACGGTAAGTGGTACATAATCGAGGTCAACCCCAGGTGGTCGGGAATGACTACTACGGCTGCAGCGGCGGAGGGCAGAAACCCGCTTGTCATATACGCGGAGTCGGTATTCGGCAGCTCCTGCGAGTATTCGGATATCAAAAGCCTCAAATACACGCTCAACTTCAAAATACCCGAAATTGACGAGGAAACCTTCAACAAGCTCAGCGAGTGCGACTGTGTTAAATCAATGCTTCACAGCATGACGCGTCTGCCGGACAGAATCATTCAATACTGCGAAATTATTATCGGCGGATTTGAAACGCCGGATGATTTGATTGCCGGACTCAAAAAAATCAATGACGATTTCCCCGGCGTCGTATCCGAGGACGTAATGAAAACCGCCGTATATATGGCGGAAAACAATAAATAATATATTTCCGGAGGAAGAAAGATGAATAAAAAGCCTTATACTTTATTTTCAAACGTGGACGATTTGCTGGAAAAATACGGCGATCATATTTTCGACAACGGCGATAAAATGTTTGACCCTATGGTTATTGACTTTCTTCACGTGTCAATCGAGTCGGGTCAAAAGCTCAAGCTGCGCTACAGGGGAAAAGAGATTGACATTCCCGAATCGTTCTGGCCGTCGGTTTCAAACACTGACGGACTTATAGTAGAGAGACTTTTGATCGCGGCGGGTTCAAAATGCCTTGTAAACATTGACGAGGTCGCGGCGACAAGAAGTAAGATCATAACTTACGGAAGGCTGGCCGCCGCAGGTATAAGAATCCCCAAAACCCTGGTTTTCTTCCACCACACCGATCGGGAATATATTTTGGAAAACTTAGAGCCTCCGTTTATCGTAAAGCCCGACAACGGCTTCGGCGGCACCGGTGTGGAGCTTATCCATGACTCGAAGGAATTTGACGAATTTCTGTCAAACGTAAAGCCGGGCATTGCTTATATAGCGCAGGAATACATATCAACGTCATTCGGCAGAGACGTCCGCGTTGTTATGCTGAACGAAAAATACTTCTACTCGGCAATGCGTAACTCAAATAATCCCGACGAATTCCGCTCCAATGTGCATCAGGGCGGTGAAATAACCGAGTATCCTATCGACGACGAGACCAAGAAACTGTGCGAAAAGGTCGCGTCGCTGTTCAATTTACCGATTTTGGGCATTGATTTACTGATAGGCGGCAACGAGTATGTGGTTGTCGAAGTTAACGCAACTCCCGGCGGCTTGCCAGATGACAAGAATAAAGAGGCGTATTATTCGATTATAAAGAACAACGGCATAGACTTGGGACTGGATTAATTTTTAAAGCCGAAAATCAGGAGGAAAAATGTTACATAGATTAGAAATCCCCGAGGATATAACACCGGAAAATCCGCTGTACGAGGAGTACAACAATTATAATGATGCGGTTGACATGTGTATGAATGCCGGAGCGTACAGCCGTGATTTGCTGATGCGTATAGTGCGTGATAACGAGAACACCGAGTACGGCAAAAAGCACGGATTCAGCGAAATTCATTCGGTCGAGGACTATAAAAAAAAGGTCCCCTTCTCGGTATATGACGACTACGCCGAGGCGATCGAGCGTATGACTCGCGGCGAAAAGAACATAATAACCGCCTACCAGATCGTCCATTACGCCGTGACTTCGGGAAGCGTTGACAATCCCAAAAACGTTCCGGTGTCTGACCGCACCATGGAAGCCTACATGAAATACGCCTCAAGCATTGCACAGTGCGTATACGACCACGGCATACGCCAAATAAAGAGACGTCCGCCGAAATTCGGAAAACAGTTTATGACCGCTGTCGTAAAAACCGATTACGTGAAAGACGGAACGCTTAGAGGACCGATATCGTCGGCGGTATTCATTAAGAAAAAACCGTTTATGCACTATATTCTTCCGCTGCCCACAGAGGTTATGTACCCCGAGGGCAAAAAATTCAATCAAAAGTATCTGCGCGCGTTTTACGCGCTCAAGGAGCGCGATATCGTATGCATGGTCGCGCCGTTTATGACCGCCCTCGTGGACAGCATGTACTATATAGAGACGAACTGGCGCTCGCTGGTCCATGATATAGAAGTCGGAAGGCTCGACCCCGCCATGGATATGGACGAGGATTTCCGCGCGGAGGCGAATAAACAGCTAAAACCCGATCCCGAGAGGGCTGCGGAGCTTAGAGCGGTTTTTGAAAAAGGCTTTGACGAGCCCGTTATCCCGAAAATCTGGCCGAACTGTGATTACCTTTCGGCGATCGGAGGCGGCGGATTTGCTTCGTACACCCAAAAGATGAAGCGCTACTCGGGCGGCATACCGATATATTTTAACAGCTACGGCGCGTCCGAGGGACCGATTTCAACCAGTATGGAGATGGGAAAAACAGAGAGCACGGTGATACCGGCAAACGGCTTTTTTGAGTTTATTCCGCTGGATGACGAAAGCGGCGACCCGGCCAAAACCCTTGACCTTGACGAGCTTGAGGTCGGACGCGAATACGAGATAATCGTCACGAATCTCGCAGGCCTTTACCGCTACCGCCTTGGCGATGTTGTCGAGGTCGCGGGCTACGACGGCGAATCCCCGAGACTGCTGTTCAAGTACCGCAATAACCAGATGGTCAACATTGCGGGCGAAAAGACAAACGAGGCTTGCGTCGCATGGGTAGTACGCGAGTTTGAAAAAGCTACGGGAGAGGCGATCACGGATTTCAGCCTATACGCCGACACCGACGACCTTCCCGGACGCTATGTTGTGTTTTTGGAGCCCGAGAAGCACCTTTCCAAAGAGAAACATGATTATTACCGCGATATATGCGATGAAAAGATGGGAATTGCCAACCCGTCATATGGCGCGAAGATAAAGGATAAGCTGCTGCTGCCGCTAAAGCTCTGCTTTTTGCAGCAGGAGACCTATTACCTTTACCGCGACATGATGATGCTGAAGGGTATCTCCGAGAACCAGATAAAACCCGTGCGCGTGATCGACACGCCGAGAAAAGAAAAATTCTTCTTCGGCCTTGTTTTTGCTTGCAAACGGAAAACTTTTGCTAAACGAACCCGCTTCGCGGCTCCGGCCCGGGACGCCGAGGTCGTCGTCCCCTACGGCCGCGGAGATATAGAAATGATTTTTGCCGAATCATCTCCGCGTAATCACTATTAACTAATCACTAATCACTACGTTCGTAGGGGCGGATATTATCCGCCCGCTTTTAATGCGTTCATTGGCTTTACGCGGGACGCCGAGGTCGTCGTCCCCTACGGCCGCGGAGATATAGAAATGATTTTTGCCGAATCATCTCCGCGTAATCA
>CANQQJ010000018.1 GCA_947625905.1 uncultured Clostridia bacterium
CAAGTCAATTTCTGCCTCGGTAAAACAGATTATATTACCGTTTTGGAGTTTACACAAAATTCGGGATAGTGCCAAAATAATTTTTCATAAGCATCACTCCTTTCTACTTGCCTTAAACACAATTTGTGTTTAGAAAGGAATGAAGCGACCAACCGTCCTTACGTTTTGGCTCTGCCTTTTAGATAGGCATATTTTATTTATACCCAAATGTTTCTCCACCCGGAATACTCCGCACTTGCAGTTTTAACTGCCAAATATATAATAGCACAAAGCAACAATTTTTTCAAGTTAAAATTCAGTTACACAAATATAGTAATTTATTATATTTTTTCATAAATCACAACTCCCTCTTTGCTTATCGAGTCAAGCAAGTCATCCTGCACGGGTCTGTCAAGATCAACCACGTCAAATTTTAAAAGCGTGGGCGTCTCGTCCTCCACGTCAAACGCGAAGTTAGTTATGTCCCCGCCCTTTACAGCGATGTCAATATCGCTGCGCGGCGAGTGATCTCCTCTCGCTCTGGAGCCGAAGAGAATAATTTTTTCAATTCCTCGCTTTTTGGCAAAATCCGTTACGGATTCGATAATCTCGTCTCTGAGACCAAATTTGTTCATAACAAAACCTCGTTTCAAATTACACCATAATTATATCTCAGACGGGCGGAAAAATCAACATAAAACAGAAAAAACAAAAATTTTTTGAAATTTTTTAAAAATTCGGGAACTTTTTTAGTGAAGCAGTCGTCATATATAGTGAATGGCTGTTATATGATAGACTTTGGGTTTGTTCTCGCGGCGGTATATCCGCCGCGGAACCGACCCGGAACATAACCCTTCATAAACGGCCAAAAGGCAGCCTCTGATTAAAACGGTATTTGATCAGCGGTTACAAAAAGGGTCGTTTTTTGTTTTGTCATACTAAATTATTTGAAAGAGGTGTTTTGGAAAATGAAGATCAACAATTCAAAAAGCTTGCTTAAACGATTATCACTCACGCTTGTTATCACCGTGATCGCGTCCGTCTTATCCTGCGGCGCGGCTCTTGCCGAGGCCGACGGGGCCGCGGTTATCGGAGACACAGTTTATCCCACGCTCAAGGCGGCGATCGAGAGCGCCAAAGACGGCGACGTTATAAAGCCCGCGCAGGGCTCGGTCGTTATCGACAGCGGCTGCGAGGCGGCGCTTTCGGGAAACGCCGAAGTGCGCGGCTTCACGTTCCGCGACGGCGGATATCTTAAGGTTACGGGAAATCACGACTTCGCGCTGAAAGACTGCGTTTTCGCGGCACAAAAACCGTTCACCGCGACGGGCGCGGCGATCCCCGTGTCGCTGGCCGTTAACGGAAAGCTGACCGTCACGGGGAACGACTTTTCAAAAGCGGCCGACGGCGCGTACTACAACTGCGTTGAAAGCGGCTACGGCGGACAGTACCGCGTGAAAAACGGCAGCTCGTTTTCAAACAACAAGTTCGGCAACGTGCCCGGAAGCGCGATAAGCGTGTTCGCCGTTGACACAAATGCGAATATCAGCATATCGGGCAACAGCTTTAAAAGCTGCTCAAATCCCGTGCTGCTGGGCAACATGAGATATGAAAAAGTCGCCGCCGCGTTTGATATGATTGGCAACTCAAAGACCGCCGAGGCGGGATTCGTGACGCTCAACGACAACGGCGCGGACAAGCACGAGATATTCACGGGCTACACCATAAAGATAAACAACTTAAAATGCGGCGCTTCCCGGAAAGTCGCCGAAGGCAACGAGCCCAGCCAATACATAGTAAACAGCAGAGGCGTTATAAATCCTCCCGATAATATGCCCACGGTCGTATTTAACACCGTACAACCGCCTTCAGCGTCCGCGGAGGCTTCAATTCCCCCGACCGAGGCAGCCGAAACGCCCGCTGTCACATCCGAGAGCGGCGCGGAAAGCGCCGCTCCGACGGAAACACCCGCAATTGTTCCGACCGCTGTTCCCACGGTTTTACCGACGGAAATACCCGCCGAGACACCGACTGTCGAGCCGGCGCCGGAGATAAGCGCCGAGCCTTCGGCGCTGCCCGAAGCTTCCGCGGCTCCGAGCGCGGCGCCCGGGCCCGAAGCGGCCGAGACGCCCGCGCCTTTGCGAACTGTCACGGTACTCGCCTCGAGCGACGTGACCGCTGTCACGATCACCGATATAAACGATCCCTCAAACTCACTGCCGCTCATGAAGGACGAGGCCGACGGCGCGTTTAAGGGCGCGGTCAGAGACGGATATTATAAAATAATGGCCGAGGCCGCAGATGGCAAAGAAGTAGATCTCAAAAACAGCAGTCTGACTCTCCTTGTGCGCGGTGGGGACGCGTCCGCGGCGGTCGCCACGATCGAGGCGGGAAATATTGACAAGATCGCGATCAGCTCGCCGCCGACAAAGCTGACATACAAAGAGGGTGAGAAATTCGAGCCCGCGGGTCTTGAACTCGCCGTGACATATAACGACGGAAACACGCCGCCCGCTGTCGTCAAATACGACGACAGCACCGCGAAGGATTTCGCCTTTGTCCCCGCTCTCGACGCCGCGCTGCCGAACTCCAACCCCTACGACAGCGGCAGAACAATGACCGTTATATACGGCAACAGGGCGGCCGAGATAACTCTTGACTATATCCTGAGCGCCGCCGCGGCATACGTGACCGCTCCCGACGTCAACAAGATCGCGAGCAGCGCCGTGACCGTTCCCGAAAATGCCTGCTACACTGCGGCCGAGGCGGTTTGGAGCCCGACGATATACCCCGGCAGCAATTATAACTACGGCACGATATACTATGTGACGATCGAGCTTACCGCCAAGGACGGCTTCACGTTCTCAAACACCGAGGACAGCCCCATGGCGGTCACAGTGAACGACAGACCCGCATCGGTCGAGAATATCAGCGGGGACGGCAAAAAGCTCACCGCCGTATATCTGTTCCCCAGGACATACGCGCCGGGCGGCTCCTTGAGCAACTCGAACTTCTCAACGGGCGACAGCGCGCCGAGACCCACGACCAGGCCCGCGCTCAACACCTATGACCATTTCGCTTACATCGTGGGCTATCCGGACGGAAAGATCAGACCCGAGAACAACATCACCAGAGACGAGGTTGCGACTATATTCTTCCGCCTCCTGACCGACGGCACACGCGATATCTACTGGACGAGGGTCAACCACTATATCGACGTTCCCGAGGACCTGTGGTCGAACAACGCCATATCGACGCTGACCAACGCGGGGATCCTGGGCGGCGACGGCACGGCATATTTCAGACCCGCCGACTATATCACCCGCGCCGAGTTTGCTACGATAGCCGCCAGATTCAGCGACGCGGTCTCAAGCGGCAGCGGCAAGTTCAGAGACGTGAACGGACACTGGTCGGAGGAATACGTGGAGATCGCCGCCGAGGAAGGCTGGATACAGGGCTACGAGGACGGCACCTTCAAGCCCGACCAGAACATAACCCGCGCCGAGGCGATGACCATCGTCAACAACGTGCTTGAGAGAAAAGTCCACGCGAGCGGCCTGATCTCGGGCATGGCGACATGGTCCGACAACAGGAACACAAGCGAGTGGTACTACGCAGCGGTGCAGGAAGCGACCAACACCCACAACTACAAGCGCTCGCGCAACACCGAGTACGAGACCTGGACCGAGATAGGCGACAACCCCGACTGGGTCAAGCTTGAGCAGCAATGGTCCTCCTCCGGCAGCGCCGGCAGCATAAATTAAATAAAATACCCCTCCTTCTAAAGGAGGGGTATTTTTCCAAGAGCCCGTAGGGACGGATATCATCCGCCCGCCCTATTCGCTATTCACTAATCACTACGTTTATATAAACGAATTTTTTTCTTTTAGAAGAAGGCCGTATTTTTTCTTTACTCGGTCTAATTTGCCAAGCATTGGCTTTGCGAGAAGGGCGAGGAAGATCACGGTTGAAAGGCCATGTATCGCGTCAAAGGGCAGGCCCGTCAGGTAGCACGCGGCAAGAACCGTGCCGTTTATCTCGCTACCCGCCATGATAAGCGACGCGGGATTCATTATTCCGCCGTACACTATCACCGTCGTCAGGAACCCGAACACGCACACCGGAACGGGCGTTTTGGGCAGCGCCTCTTTTTTGTACATAAATCCCGCCAACAGTCCGACCGCGCCCATCGCCAGCATCTGCCAGGGTGTCCACGGCCCCTGACCCACGAACATATTTGACACGAACGCGGTTATCACGCCGATCATAAAACCCCGCTGGCTCCCGAGCGCCATGCCCGCGATTATGATTATCGCCAGCGTCGGCTTGAACTGCGGCACCATGTAAAACGCCACTCTGCCGACCACCGCCAGCGCGCACAGCACAGATATCGTCACAAGCTCGCGCGCTTTGGGCTTTCGCCCCTCGAACATGATGACAAACGGCAGTATCGCCAAAATGATAAGCGCCGCGCTGATATAGTAATACGGTCTGCTTGGGATATACTTCGTTCCCAAGAATATCACAAGCGGCATCAGCAGCACCGAGAGTATCGAAAAGAAAACCGAGCCTTTGGCTGCGCCGTCCGACATGGTGCCGCTTTTTATCCGCTCCATTTTTTCGGTATTGGGCGGCTGCGTTTTTTTCGGCGGCTTGGGCTTTGCGTCGGTCGGCGCGGGAGAGCCGCCTATGGCGTAGATCACGTCGTCGGCCGTGATGGCGTCGTCTATGATATGCCTTGAAATACGGTTGGCCGCGGTGGTGTAGAAATTATTGCCCGAGAAAAACGCGCGCGGCTCGTCTTTTGATATTATCTCGCCGTCAAACAAAAACGCGCAGTTGTCGGCGTATGACGCGCAGAACTCGATATCATGCGAAACCATGATTATCGAGATGCCGCGGAGCTTAAGACTCAGCAGTATACCCGCCAGCTTTTTCTTAAAGTGGGCGTCGAGGCCCTTTGTGGGCTCGTCCAGCAGCAGTATCCTCGGCCGCCTCAGCATCACCTTTGCCAGAGCCGCGCGCTGCTGCTCGCCGCCCGACAGGTCGTACGGGTGCATATAAAGAAGATCGTTTAAATCGCACAGCTTTATCACACTATGGAGATAGCCGTCGTCTTTGAGCGACACACCCTGCATCAGATCGTCGGCCACGGTATCTTTTTCAAATATTGTCGTGGGGTCCTGGGGCAGCAGGCACACGCGGTTGCCCATGTCGTAGACCTTGCCGCGGTAGGGCGTGTTGTTGCCCGAGAGTATGGACAAAAACGTGGTCTTGCCAACTCCGGTGCTGCCCACAAGCGCCTGCCACTCGCCGCTGTGCAGCGTCAGCGAGATGTTTTTCAGTATGTCGTTTTCGCGTTTTTCGTATCTGAACCAAATATTTTTGGCGGCCAGCACGGTCTCGTCGGTCTTGTAGCCGAGTTTTTTCACCGGGACGGGCCGTATCTTTTTGTTTTTGACGTATTCGCTTATCCACTCCCTGCCCTCGCGGACCGTGAGCGGACAGTTTTTGCCGCTGTCAACCGAGGCGAAAATGCGCGCCGGGGTCGGCATAGCGAGAAACATCTCGCTGCCCTCGTTCCTAAGCTGCATGATAACGTTTCTCGGCTCATTGTCGGCTATGATCCTGCCGTCCTCCATGACGATCATGCGGTCGGATATCGGCACGACCTCCTCAAGATTGTGGGCGGATATGAGTATCGCGGTGCCGAACTCAAGATTGATCTTGAGCAGCATCTGCATGAAGTCTCCCGCCGAGATCGGGTCAAGCTGCGCCGTGGGCTCGTCAAGTATCAGGATCTTCGGCTCAAGCACCATGACCGACGCCAGGCTCAGCAGCTGCCGCTGTCCGCCCGACAGAGTGCACGTGTCGCGGTAGAACCAGGACTGCAGCCCGAAAAAGCTGGCCATTTCCGAGACCCTCAGGCGGATCTCGTCGGTGTCGTAGCCCAGGCTTTCAAGCCCGAACGCCATCTCGTGCCAGACCTTGTCGGTCACTATCTGGTTCTCGGCCTTCTGCATGACAAAGCCGATGTCCGACGCCTGGACCTCGGGCGGGACCTTGTCAAGCTCGGCACCGCGGAACTTGACCGAGCCCGAGCGGTAACCGCCGGGTAAGAGGCTCGTTTTGAGCTGTTTTAAGAGGCTGGTCTTTCCGCAGCCCGATTTTCCGCACAGGGTTATGAACTCTCCGCTGTGTATATCAAAGCTGATATCCCGCAGGGCGAAGCCGTTCCGCCCGTTGGTGTAGGAAAAGTTCAGATCCTTGATCGAAAATAGTTCCATTTTATATCCTCCGTAAGGTTGATTATCATCGGGGTCACGCACAGCAGTGCGTAGCATATATATCCGTATATCGAGATCGGCGTGACGCTCAGCTCATAGTAGGGATAGTATGAAACTTTGGCGCAGCCTATCACCGTCAGAAAGATCTGCGCGCCTATCAAAACTATCAGCGCGGCCAGCACAATGCCGTCCCTTGAATAAAATCGGTAGCGGGAAAACGCGGTCCTCCCCTTTAAGCCGTAGCCGCGTGCGTTCATCGAGTCGGCCGTGATTATCGAGTTTTCAAGCGACCATGTGAGCATTATCGAAAACACGTTCGTGCCGCGTTTGATCTTTGAGAAAAATCCGTTTTTGCCGTCCGCCTTTCTGAGGCTGCACTGCGCGGCCGCCACGCTTTGGTGCTGCCTGCGCAGCATGGGTATAAAGCGGAGCACCATCGAGAGTATCAGAGACAGCGAGGGGATTATCCGCCCGAACAGATAGATAAACTTGTCCGACGTGATAACGCGGTTAAAGCAGAAAAACCAAAGAATAACGTCGGCCAGCAGCGCCGCGGCGGTTACGCCGTAGACTATCGACTCAAGCGTTATAGGGTTGCCGGTCGGCAGATAGCACAGGATCGTCATTCCGTTGTGGTTAAACGCGACGTTCACCAGCGCGGCGAAAAGCGCGATCGGCAGTATCATCAAAAAGCTGAATTTCAGGGACTTTTTGCCGTCCAGATATATCGAGTAGATCAGCGCCGCCGCCAGCGATATCAGCACGAGAGGCGGACTCATATAGACGGCGGAAAAGATTATCACCGCCGCGAAATATATGAAGTTGATCAGCGGATGGAACCGCGAGAACTCATCGCGCATAATTCGCTCCTTTTTATATATTTTACAGGTCTATATCATTGCCGAGATCAAGTGTGTAGTACCAGCGCACATCGTCGCCGGGGTTCACGGGTGTTTTGTCGCAGCCGACGCTCGGCCTCTCGCCGTTCACGAAGTAGACCCAGCCCGAGTTTGAGCCGCAGTCGAACTCATACAGCGAGTTTATGCCCTCGACGTATTTTGAGCCGAAGCCCGCCGACGAGGAAAACTCCATCGGTATGCCGCCGCTCCGCGTCACCCGCGCCAGTATGTCAAACACGCTGTCGCCCTCTGAAAGCTCGACGCTCCCCGAGAATATGACGCCGCTTCGCGGCAGCGCATCTCTCAGCTTTTCGGGCAGATTCGGGGAGCTCAGCGCCTTTGAGCAGTCGATCAGAAAGGCACAGGAGTTCTGCTTATTTTCGGGCTCTGACTGCTCGGGCGCATTTTGATTCGGAGGAGCCGCGTTTTTCTCGGTTCGGCTCTCTTCCGAATTGCTGTCCTCCGCGGAATCGCCGTCCGCCGCGCCGACTCTCTCGGGCGCACTTTCACTTTGAGTTTGCTCCGGTTCATTTTCGTCTCTTTCTTCGGTCGGCTGCTCCGCTCTTTTCGATGGAGACGCGGTCTCAACCGCCGCGTTAGCCGGAGAAGAGTTTTTTTGTGCCGAAAACCGGCTTTCGGCTCTGTCACCGTCCGAATCTCCGCCTAAAGCCGAAGCCGAAAAAGCGCCGCTCACCGTCTCGCCACCGTCCTTGCCGCAGCCGCACAGCCCGAGGCACAGCAGGGCGCTCAAAAAAATTATTATCGCTTTTTTCATAGGTTATTCTCTCGCGCTCTCAAGGTACATTTGATTCGCATCGAACCACAGGGTGTCATAGATCAGCGTCCGCCGATCCGCGCGCGGCTCGGTCAGAGCCAGCAGCGCCTGCTCGGCCGCCATTTGGTCGGGCGCGCCGCCCTCGATAACGTGAAGATACGCGCCGCCGCGGGAGCGAAAACGCTCGAGAGCCGTTTTTGTGGTGTTTCCGTTTTTGGTGAAAAATCTGTTGTCGTCGGGCAGGCCGTACCGCCGCATGGCGATCATGACCTGCGCAGTGGTCTCGCAGCAGGCCGCCTCGCCCAAAGTCTCGGAAAAGCTGCCGTCTCCGTTCTGGACCGACGAGAGATACAAAAACGCGCGGTTTATCGCGCGGTCGATGTCAACGCCGCTATCTTGCAGACAGAGCGCGGAGATCGCCATTGCGGTCACATCGGCGTCGGGTTTATCGTCGGACAGACCGAAAGAGCCGTCTTTGTTCTGGCGGCTTAAAATATAGTCAATGTATCTGTCGCGAGTGTTTGTGTCGGTATCTCCGAGGGCCGATTTTGCTTCAAGAGCGAATATCGCGCCGTTGATGCCCTGAGAGGTGACGCTGTCAAAGTCGTTTATGCGGGAGAGCAAATCAAATTTGCCGCTCTCGCCCAGCTCGACCAGCGCCAGAGCGATACGCGAATACTCGGTGTAGCGTCTGCCCAGATCGCCGCCGCTCTCGCTCATGCGCGCGTCCAGATTTCTGAGATACGCGTCAAAATAAGCGCCGCTCGCGGCATTCGCGCGGTGCAGGCCGATAACGGCCCACTCGCCGCCCACCGATCCCGGAGACGGATTCGGCGCCGCCGACATTATATATGCCGCGGTCTCCGCAATATCGGCCTCGTCCTCGGCGCAAAACGCCGAAACAGACCCCGCCGCCAGAACCGCCGCTAAAAATAAAATAAATATCCGCTTGATCTTCATAATAATTTCCTCCGTGTTTTGTACCCTATATCTTAACATTTTTACCGCGCAATGTCAAGTAGGGACTGGGGAACGTAGCTATTAGTGATTAGTGAATAGTAATTAGGCCTCCCCCTCAGTCAGCTTCGCTGACAGCTCCCCCTCCTAAAGGAAGGGGAGCCTAATTATTGCCTTCAATCCGAGGGGCGCCTAATACTTGCCTCCTCCCGGGAGGAGGTGGATTTTCGCCATCGGCGAAAAGACGGAGGTGGGAACGTAAAAATTCTGGTTATTTGGTTATTTCCGTTTTTTCGCCTGAGGGCTCGTCGTATTGGAAGTATCTGTCGGATTCGGCGTGCTCGGTGAAGAACAGCCGACCGCCGCGGCTCAGGAAATTATATGCGTACTGCGAGCCCTGCTCCAGCTCCGCCAGACGCGACTCATTTGAGCCGCTTATGCGTGCGCTGTATATCGCGCGGTCCGCCTGATAATATATTCTCCCGTCTATCACATCAAAGCGGTTGCTCATGCACAAAAACGCGTAGAGGTCAATATTCCCTTTTCCGTCCTTCGGCGAGCGGTACAGTCTGTAGCTTTGGGTCGCGTCGTCAAACGCCGAAAAAAACACGTAGTTTTTGTCGATCACTATGCTGTCGGTGGGAACAGAAAAGCTCAGTATCTGCGTTTGATCGTCTCCGTCATAGTCCATTCTGAAAAGCTCCGTTCCGCTGACCGAGCTTTCGATGTTGTCGTAATATATATGGTCTTTGTCGTAGCCGAATATGACATATTCGCCCTCGATCGCCTTTTTGGTCTCTCCGGTGCCGATGTCGTATCTGTATATCCCGTTGTTGAGGCCGCCGTCCGCCTCGGTGTAGTAGGCCGAGTATATACCGCCGTTCACATAGGCCGGAGAGCCGATCGGCGACACGAACTCGGTTATTGAGACGTCGTTGTTGCCGTCGGTCCCGCAGCGGCGCAGTTCGGGCGCGTACTCCTCGTCGCCCTCGGTAACGTAATACACGTCCTCGCCCAGGATCGCGAACAGCTCGGAATCGATCGGGATTATCTCGGCGCCTTCAATGGCCATCCTGCGCGACACCGACTCGGAGGTGTACAAGACGCCGTCCTTCTCGGCGATATAGGTGAAGGGGACTACCTCGTCCTCAGCCGGCGAAGTATCAGTTCCGAGATCACTTCCTTCGCTATCAGTATCGGCGGGCTCAGCGCTATCCTCGATATCCGCAGCAATCTCTTGATTTTCTTTTTCACTTTCGGTTCCTCCTCCCGCGCCTCGGGAAATAATTATCCCGTTTCTGTAGCCGTAGACGCCGAGGCAGGTCAGAGCCGCGGCGAAAATCAGCGCCAGCGCCAGAATAATAGCATACGATCGTTTCATAATATCACTCCGATTTTTTCTTGAAAATCCACAGCTTGCTGAACACGTAGTTAAGCACCACGATAACAAACTGGGCGATTATGTTCATAATAAGCTCAGGGTAGTGCAGTCCGTTTACCGTTACCGACATAAATATCATCTCAAATACGAGGGTCGAGAGACGCGCGGCGAAAAACTGCACCATTTCTTTGAATATCGCCGCCGCGCCGCGGACCTTGCTTTTGAACACAAAAATTCGATTCGTTACATAGGCGAACAATATCGCGACGATGTTTTTAAAAATCAGACAGCCGTTTTGAAGCGCCAGGTTATTGGCGAGCCTCAGGTTATCATTGCCCGCCTCGGCCGCTATCCTGTCAAAAACGAAAACCAGCAGCGCGTACAGACCCACCGACACGACAGTCGTCAGCACGCCGAAAACCAAGTACAAAATAATTTCCTCATATTTTTTGTAAAGTTTCTTGATCATAACAATCTCCTTGTTTAAATATCACAAACATCATAATACAGTATCAATTTTTTGTCAATGTGTTTCGGACAATTTTAAAAATTATTTAATATAAACTCGGCACTTGACAGTTTTTTGCCGTTATGATAAAATTTTATTATTAAGATAACTCGGTTGGGGTGCATAAAGATGAAGATAATGGAATCGGCGGAAAACTATCTTGAAACAATATTGATACTGAAAAACAAAAGCGGCAGCGTCCGCTCTATTGATATTGTGGCTGAGACAGGATTCACCAAGCCGAGCATCAGCCGCGCCGTGAAGCATCTGCGCGAGAACGGATACATAACCGTCGGCGAGCACGGCCATATTGATCTGACCGATTCCGGAAGAGAGATCGCCGAAAAGATCTACGAGCGCCACAGACTGCTAAGCAAATATCTTATGAAGATCGGCGTTTCGGAAGAGACCGCGCTGGACGACGCGTGCCGTATCGAACATGTTATCAGCGAGGAAAGCTTTTCGCGCCTCAAGGAATTTGTCAAAAAATATGAAGGATCGGTCTCATAGCTCAGAGCAAAGCTTTTGGAACCGAGATAAATTGAATATGATTAAACGGTGCGGGCGCCGAGGCGCCCGATAATAGGGAATGCGGGTGAAAATCCCGAGCAGTCCTGCTGCCGTGATGGGGAGCGCAGCGGCAACGCGCCACTGATTTTATATCGGGAAGACGCCGCGGCGCGATGAATCTTAGCCGGAAGACCTGCCTTTAATCAGCCTATTATAATTCACAGGGTCTTGAATTGGGCAATCGCACCGAGCCGTTTTTCGGTCCGCGGTGTTTTTGTGCCTGCGCCCTGCGCGGGTATTTTTTTATAATTAAAGGAGGACTTTTTATGACACCAAAGAAAACGACAACAAAACTCGCCGCCGTCCTGCTGGCGGTCATCATGGCAATGCAGATATTTTGCCTCGGCGCCGCCGCTGCGGACGAGAGCGGAGCAAAGACGATCACCGTTATGATCTCGGACGAGGCCGTGATCATGCCCCCGACCGAGATCTCGGTCAGCCCCGACGAGGCGGCGAAGTACGGATATCCCGACGACCCGACGACGGTGAGCGTTTTTGACGCGATGACCGCCGCACACAAGTATCTTTTGGGCGGAGACTTCACGGCAGACACCGCGAAAAATTACCTGAACATCACCGAATCGGGATTTGTGGACCTGATACTCGGCGACAACCGAGCGTCGGGCTTTCTCACGGACGGCATACAGCCGAATGACGGCGTGCTGAACCCGCTTTACGGCTCATACGGCGCGTACACGGCGGACAAGGCATACCTAAACGGCGGAGAGACCATTGACATATTCTTCTATCAGGACCAAGATTTCTACAGCGATTATTACTCAGTCTTTGACAGGTCGGAAATAACCGCCGCTCCCGGAGAGAAAATAACCCTTAGTCTCAGCGGCTATATGACATTTTATGGCGCGTACCCCGCGGACATGATCGAGGAATCCACCGAGCCGCTGGCGGACATCGCGATTCTCAGCGGAACCGACGAAAACAACCTGAGCGCAAGCGGCATAACGACGGACGAGAACGGCGCGTTCTCGATCGGTTTCGACGAGCCGGGCACATATTATATTTCGGCCGAAAGCGCCTCGGACGGTTTCACGTATTTTATACCGCCTTGGTGCCGCGTCACCGTTGCGGATAACCGGGCTACGGCCGAGCCTTCGGAAACGCCCTCGGCAGCTCCGTCGGCCGAACCCTCGAAAGCGCCATCCGAGGATATCGAGACTAAGGACAGAATTCCAATACTGCTTGAAAACATTTCAAGATCATACGCGGACACGAGCGACCCGTGGGCGCTGTTTGACATGGCGCGCGGCGGATATGAAAAAACTCTAACTGACAAGGCCGCCTCGCTCCAAAAGCTGACCGATGAGGCGTATTCCGCCGACACTATAGGCGCGGTCTCCAAATACGGTCTGGCTATAGGCGCCCTCGGCGGAAATCTCAAAAAGCTCACCACATCGGACGGCGGACAATTTGACCTGATCGACAAACTCTCGTCCTTTGAGACCTCGGATATATCCTATATAACCGACGCGGTTTTCGCTATGACGGTCTACGACTCGGGAAATTACGCCGTCGGCGGCAATCTGACGCGCGAGGCTCTGCTTGACTACATACTCACGAGCCGAAACAGCGACGGCATCTGGGGGTACGAGTGGGGCGGACAGAGCTTTCCCGATTATGACTCGACCGCCATGGCGCTGAACGCTCTGGCGAAATACTATAGCGCAAGCTCCGCCAAAGCCGCGGGGCTGGACGAGGAAACCTACGGCCAAATCAAGTCTGCCGTTTCGGATATAATCAATATCCTGTCCGCGGCCCAGAGCGAAAGCGGCACGTTCTACAGCTCGAACACCGACGCAATGGCAGTGATCGGTCTTGCCGCCGTCGGGATCGACCCGTCAAGCGATGCGCGCTTTGTTAAAGGCGGCAGCGCGATAGACGGTCTGACGGGCTACGCACTAGGCGACAACAGCGGATTCGGATTTTCGGACAATTCCGAATTCAACGCTCTCGCCACCGAGCAGAGCTTCCGCGCCCTGATCGCGTACAGCGCGTTTAAAAACGGCGGCAATAAGCCGTTCAATATTTATACCGACAAAATAACCGCTCCGAGCGGCTCGGGCGGCGGTTCGAGCTCGGGCGGAGGATCGGGCTCCGGCGGCTTTGACTCGGGCAAGATAACGGTTTATGTCACGCTGAAGGGCGACACCGTTCACGGCAGCGGAAAGCACAGCGGCGGCTATCCCACATGGATCGCCGAGACGGCGACGACCGTATCAAAGGGCGGCAAGGCCTCGGACGCGGTCAAGGCGGCGCTTTCGGCGAAAGGCTACACCGCCGACGGCATCGACAGCGGATATATAAGATCGGTCACCGCGCCGGACGGCGTGAAATTGAGCGAATTTGACAACGGCAAAAACAGCGGCTGGCTGTACACCGTGAACGGCGTTTCGCCTTCGGTGGGCATCAGCTCTTACACCGTAAAGGACGGCGACCGCGTCGTGCTGTATTACAGCGACGACTACACCAAGGAAAGCGGATCGAGCGGCGGTTGGTCGGGCGGCGGCTCATTCGAAGGCTCATCAACGCAGAGCACCGCTGCGCCGACTCCGACGCAAGCGCCGATTGAAACTCCTTCTTCCGCTCCTTCCTCCTCCGATTTCGCGGAGAAAAGCGGCTTTACGGATGTGTCCGCCGAGCATTGGGCTTATGACTATATAATGAAACTCAGCGCCGGCGGAATTTTGAGCGGCTATCCCGACGGCAGCTTTATGCCGGACGGAAATATCACACGCGCCGAGCTGACAGCAGTCCTCTGCCGCGCGTTCGGCAACGGCACTGCCGCCGAATATCAAAACGGTTTGTTCTCGGATGTAAGCGCCGATGACTGGCACTCGGGCTATATCGCGTGGGCGAGCAGCGTGGGATTCGTGAACGGATATCCCGACGGCAGCTTCCTTCCCGACAGTGACATCACGCGCGAGGACATCTGCGTGATACTTGCGAGGATATGCGCCGTCCTTGGAAAAGACGGAGGCGCGCGGCCCGGCGAGCCTTTCGCCGACCAAAACGAGATATCCGACTACGCGGCAGACGGCGTTCTAAAAATGCGGTGTATGGGAATAGTCGGCGGCAAGGAAAACAATATGTTTGAGCCTAAAGCCCCGGCGACCCGCGCCGAGGCCGCCAAAATGATATGCGGACTGCTGTAGATGCGCAACACAAAAGCTCCCGAATTTTATCTCGGGAGCTTTTTTATTGACTTAAATTTTAATCTCCGTATATTCCGGCTCGGTCGTTCACAACGAAATATCTGAGGTCCTCCTCGGTGAGCCTGAGCCGTCCGTAAGCGTCGCCTTTTATATAGCCCTTGTTGACCAGCTTGGTCACCGTGGGCACCGCCCAGTCGGGCATATTGGCGTCGATATAATCATAATACACCGTTGTGTCGGCCGCGGTATTCGCCGCAACCTGCTGAACGGGTATTTTGTATTCGGTCGGCTTTGTGGCGGTGGGCCTCTGGTACTCGGCTATGCTCATGCCGTTTATCCAGATATTTACCGCCTTGTTCTCGCTGACATAGTACATAGTCGCGCCCAAAGCGGTCAGGTCGCCCACATAAATGAAGGTGTATCCCGCAATGCCGGAAAAGCCCTGGACCTGATACTCATAGTCGTTTATGTAAACCTTGACGTCGGATGCGTACACGTCGCACTGCTTGGTGCCCAGCTGGCTGTCCTTGGGCAGATAGACCGGGATCGGGTTGGGGTATGTATTCGAGTTCCTGAATATGCGCAGAGTGCGGTTCACGCTGTCCCACAGCACGTCAAATCCGTATTTGTTCAGATCCTCGACCGCCACCATAGGGTAACCGTTGACGATCCACGAGGGGATGGCGTAATGATTAATGTATGTGACAATATCCGTATACTGCGCCTGACCCACATACTCGCCGGGTTTTTGTATGGCTTTGTAGTCGGCCGAAACCGGAACCGCAAACAGCGAAACCAGCAAAACGGCGGCTATACAAACCGAAATAAGTCTTTTGGATACAATCTTTTTCATATAACGCATCTCCTTTCACAGTTTTATATGCAAAGACGTATCGCCTTTTATCCGCGTTTTATGTCTCTATATTATTAGACGACATTTTTTCAAAAAAGTTGCATTTGTTTTTCAATTTGTTTAAATATTATACATAGTATATTATATCAAATATTTTAAAAAATGCAAGTGTTTTTTTAAATCTTTTATAATTATCTTTATCTCATGACAACGGTCAGGTTTGTCGCGCCCAGCCGCATCTGCGTGAACGCCTCGCAGCCCTGCTCTATATCCGACGCGTCGCCGACGTAAAGCCTGCGGCTGTTTTTGTTATAGATATAGACCGCGCCCGCGGCCGGCACCGTTCTTAAAATATTCTCACCGCCGGCCGACAACAAAAACTTGTCGGCGAACTTATGCTCGACCGTGCCGAAGGCGGTGTACAGCTCGCTGTAATACTGCTCGGCGCTGAGAGGACCGTAATCGCCCAGATTCTTCTCATAATGAGCGCCTTGCTCTATAACGTCGCGCGTCAGCAGCATGCGGAAGGCTGAGCACACTCCGTCGCGCTCCGAAAACTGCATTACCTCGCCCGCGCTGAACGGATTTTCACCGTTTTTGGCAGATCTCTCGGTGTATCCCGCGATCCACGAGCCGGTCCTGTCGGCGGCGCCCTCGCTGCTGAATCTGATTTCGCGCTTCTCGCCGTTTACGTAGGCGCTGAGGCTTAGCTGCTCTGTGCCGTCCTCGGCTATGAATTTGCCTGCGCTCTCGATAACGCAGACCGGGCTGTAGTTATACACCGAGCCGCTGTCGTCGGCGCTTTTTATCACAACCGCGCCCGCCTTGTACTCGTCGCTTAAATCGAATATCTGAACGTTATAGGCGGTGTCGGAAAGCAGCTCGGACCTTCCTCCCACTCTGTACTTGGTTATGTCCGAAACATCGCTCGGGACCGTGAATACCTTGGTTGAGGAATCCAGCTGATACTTGGACGCGAACACGTTCAAACCGTCGTAATACTTCGCGGACTCAGAGACGTAATTTCTGGCAAATCTGCCCGTTTCGGGCACTCCGTTTACGTCGTCGGCCGTTTGCAGCTCGCCTATCGAGCCGTCAGTCTTTGCCGTGAACTTCACGAGCTGCGGCTTAAGCTCCGCGAACTTGTCGAGCGCGAACCTCTCGCCGTTTAAGATCGAAGAGCCCTTCGCGTTCAGCGTCTCGGCCTTGCCGCTTTCGGTCACTACCTGGAGCAGCACCGCGTTTGAGAACGAGTCTCCCGACAGATCGACCGACTTTAGATAGCCGTACCTCATGGCAGAGGCCGACTCCGATGTGTCGGCGATGTTTCCGTTTATGTCAAGATAGGCGGTGATCTCTCCGCCCGCGGCGCTCAGCTCGCGGCCGCTGTTTTTGAAATACTCCGACAGAGCATAGCTCTCGCCGCCGACAATATACTCGTTTTCCGCTCGGTTCACCATGCTCACCTCACCGACGGCGGTGTCGAGCGAAATCCTTATATCCGCGATTTTTCCGTCGGGGCTTTTAGCGACATTCACGACCTGACCGCGGCTCAGCATGAAGTCGGGGTCGTACTCGATCTTTTCGCCGTCTCGGCTCAGCATTATTTTTTCCGCCTCGTCAAGGCGCAGATTTACCGCGCCGATATTCTTATCGCTTATCACGCCGCCGAGACGCGCCGAACCGCTCGGGATATACGTGTCGAAATCGTATATCAGAACGTAGTCGGCGCTGCCGCCGCTGTTGGAGATCAGTTTCATGTATCCGCATTTAAAAGGCAGCTTTCCGTCGTCCAAAAGGCTCGCCCTAGTCAGATATTGATAATTATATATTATTTTCGCGTCGCCGCCGATCGGCGCTCGCCGATCGCTGCCGTCCGCCTCGAAGTATATCGCTCCGTTTTCGAATCTGTCGAAATCGTTATAATCTATATCGGTCACGGTCGTTCCGTTTCCATTTTCAAAATACACCGCGGTGTAATTGCCGCCGTTGTTTTTAAGATACACCGTGCCGCGCATACCTAAATAGGGAAGCATATCGAAACCGCCGAGATCATAGATCTCGCCTCCGATCATAAAGCGAGAGCCGCTTGTGTTGCTTTCGGCGTACACGCCCGCTCCGCCCACGTCGGTCACCTCCCCGACGCGGGTCACGATGTCGTGATAACGGCCGAGGATCGTCTCGCCGCCGTAGCTGTACACATTGTTTCCGCCGTATGTATTCTGCGCCACGACGGGCACATCGAGGGCGTTGTCCATAAGTTTGGCCGCCTCGCCGCGTATCAGCGGTTTTTCGTAATCATCGCCGAGGCCGATAAGCAGCGACAGCCTCGAGGCCTCGCGCAGGAATCCCTCGGGGTAGCCGCCGCGGTCGAGCGCCGACGCGGTATATCCAAGCGACGATACCATTATCTTGAGCGCGTCGCGGAGCGTGATATTATCCTCGGGATTAAATTTTCCGTTCTCGTCGCCGTTCACAACGCCCAGCGAATAGAGCGCGTATATCGCGCCCGCGCCCCAGTAATCGGGGGTGACGTCCGAGAACACCTTTTTATATCCGCTCGGGTCCACGGTCTCGCTCAGCGCCAGCAGCCTTGACACCATCGCGCTGAACTCGGCGCGGGTTATCGTGCCCTCGGGGCCAAACTCGGTCTCGCTGTAGCCGCTTATGAGGCCCAGGTTCTTGAGTTTTGCGGTGGAGCCGTAAAACTCCGTGCCGACGCAGTCGGCGAAGCCGATATCGTCGGTGACGCGGCTTTTGAGCTCCACGCTCTCTATGCAGGGCGACCAGGGCGTTCCGCCCACGTTGCCGAAGGTCACTCTGAGCTTAGCCGCCTCCTCGGGCAGTTTTTTGAGATTGTAGTGCACGGGTATCCACTTTCCCGAAACCGAATCCTCTGTTATTATCGGATTGAATTTTTTGTAATTTTCGCCGTCTGAGGAATACTCGAAGGTGAAGTGTGATATCGCCTCGTTCGGCGCGTAGGCCGTGTGGAACACGAGATAGCCGTTTTGGGGCACATCGTACTCTATCTGTTCGGCGTCGGAAGTCACTCTTATAAGGTGGGTGTCGTCGCCGCTGAAGGCGTATTTGTTTTCATCGGTGACTATATCTATCGCCAGTCCCTCGCTGTGGGCGGTCGATACCGAAAAGTCGGCCAGATCGTCGAACATGACGAAATCGGAAGCGCCGCTCTCCTCCGCGGCGGCGATGTTGATGCACGGAACCGAAAGCAGGACCGCCATGACCGCCGCGATTATTATTCTTATGTATTTTTTTGGTTTAAAACTCATAATATCCATTCTCCCGCTATTCAAAAGTATAGACGGTTTTTCCTCCGTCCTTCATGGTCTTCTTAAGATCGATCATGCGCTGGTTCTTGCTGCCGCGGAACCTTGTGAGAAGGCTTCGCTCGCTCATGACGAATCTGCCATCGATCAACACGTCCGCCAAATTCAACAAACGCAGGATATCGCTGCTTTCGCGGCTCATTTCCAAAAGCTGCTCAAAGGTATAGCCCGAGTAGACCGTGACATTTTTGCCGCTTTCTACGATCTTCTCGCCCAGGTCGGCCAGCGGCCCCGGCTGACAGAACGGCTCGCCGCCCGAGAACGTTATTCCGCTGAGCAGCGGATTTTTTTTGAACTCGTTAAATATATTCTCGGTGTCCTCATAGGTCCCGCCCGAGAAGTCGTGGGTCTCGGGGTTGTGGCAGCCCGGGCAGTGATGGGGGCAGCCCTGCACGAACAGCACGTATCTTATGCCCTCGCCGTCGGTTATCGACTCGGGAACGATCCCCGCGATTTTTAGCTTACTCATTGTTATCAGCCGCCTTTTTTGATATATACGCGATGTCTATCACGCTTATCTTTCCGTCTCGGTTTATGTCCGCGTCTCTTGCATCGGTCCAGTCGGGCGAGGCCGAAGTCTCTCCGTAGCGCGCCGCGGCGATCACGGCGTCGTCTCGGCTCACCTCTCCGTCAAGATTAAGGTCGCCCAATAGCGCCGCCCTGAGCTTCACTCTAAGCTCCGCCGCAAACTCTCCCGACTCGGCCAAGAGCGTGAACTCCGCGCCGTCCTTCATATCGCTGCCGACCGTTATCGTTCCGTCCTCCGAGAGCGAAAGTCCCGGTATATCGCTTTGCTTTACCGAAAGCTTCACATCGCCCGGATAGACCCCGCCGATCTGGTCGATAAGATTCGCGGAATATTTGTATTCGGCGCTGTCGTACATCGGTATGATCGGCCGCGCTTCGCCGCTTATCTCTATGCCGACGGCGCGCGCTTTTCCGAGCTGCGCCGAAACGCGCGAAACCAGCGGCGTCCAGCTGTTGACCGTGTCGGGATATATTATCTTGATATAGGGGCTGTCGTCGCTCGTGTTTATCTCGTAGACCGCGCGCGTCCACTTGCCCTCGGCCTCGAGATACGAGCAGGACGCCTCGGCAGCGCTCCAGCTCCCGCCGTCCTTTGAGGTCTCAAAGCTCATGTCGCGCAGAGGCTCGCCCGCGTAGAAATACGACTCGACGCGGACCTTCTCGGCGTAGGGTATGCGGTAAGCGATATACGCGCCGCCCGCGGCCGGGCGCTGGAACGTGGTGAAATCGTCGTAAAACGCGGCGCGGCTGCCGTCGTCGGGCACCTCGTAGGCGTAAATGTTTTCGTAGGAGCAAAGCTCGTCAAGGCCCGCGCAGTCAAAGACCGCGTCCTCGCGGAAAGCTTCATCGGGCAGCTCGGTCTGAACGGGAGGCTCGGTCACGGTCGGGATCTCGGTCGGCTCGACCGTCTCGCTCGGCTCGGTTGAAGCCTCGGGTTCGGCCGACGATTCGGCCTCCGCCGCCTTTATCTTTCTGCCCGCCTTGGGCTCGGGCGCTGCCTCGGACCCGCTCGGGACTTCCGAAGGCTCCGGCTCAAGCTCGCCGAGCAGGTTGGCCAGCATCTGCGCGGTCTCGGCGCGGCTCAGACTGTCCGCGGGGCGGAAATTCCCGTCGTCGTCGCCGTTTATGATGCCCGCGGTGTAGAGTTTGTCCACATAGCCCACAAATATTTCCTGTATATCGCTTTCGTCCCCGAAGTTTATATTGAGCCTCATCTCTTTGAGCGGAAGCTCAAGCGCGTCGGCGGCGCGGCAGACCATCGCCGCCGCTTCCTCGCGGGTTATGCCGCTGTCGGGTCTGAAATTTCCGTCCTCGTAGCCGTTTGCTATTTTCAGATCGGCCGCCGCCGCGATATACGGCGCGTGCCAGTCGCCCGCCGAAACGTCGCCGAATTTAATTTCGGGCTCGGCCTGCGGTTCTATGCCCAGCGCCGCGGTCGCGAACTTGCAGAACTCGGCTCTGGTGACCTTGTCTCCCGGGTGGAACCCGCCGTCGTCATAGCCCGCCGCGGCCCCAAGGGCGTGCAGCTTTTCTATGGCGGGCTTTGCCCACTCGAATCCCGAAAGGTCGTTAAAAACCTCGGGCGCAGCGACAGGCTCAGCCATGTCGCCCGGCTCAAGAGTCTGAGAGGACGCGGTCACTGTGTTGGAGCCGCCTTCCACCGAAAAGGTTCCGCCGCCGGAATATCCGCCCGAATATCCGCCGCCAAAGCCGCCTCCGCCGCCCGAGCCTCCGCCCGACGGCGCGTTTGACTTGATGTTTATTGTCACTCCGGCGCTTATATTATTAAATTCCTCATACCCCATATCGGAGTTCACAACGGCGCCGCCGCTAAGCCGCACCGCGGCGTTTCCCGCGCGGCGGGCTTTGAACTTGAGCGTCGCGAGGACCTTTTTCGCTCTGCTCTCTTCGTCCGTTTTGGAAAATGCGAGCTTGACCCTGCCGCTATTCTCGACCGCGGCCGACAGGCTTTCACCGTCGATACCGCTGTCGGTCTCTGTGTATGTAAGATAATTGTCGTCGTATTCTATCTCAAACTCGTATCCCCACAGCTCGTCGGCGCTGCCCGCCGCGAGCTCCACCCGCGCGTATGCCTCGTCGCCGACCGATATGTTTGAAACGGGGTTCGTCAAAGACAGTTCTATACCCGTGTCCGCCGCGTACGGCAGCTTGAACTCTGCCGCGTACGCCGCCGAAAACAGCATTGCCGACGACAGCGCCGCGGCAAAAATTCTTTTAAGCGTCTTTTTGTTTTTCATAAAAATTATCTCACCTCTCAATATACATCGAGCAAGGCGGAATCACTTCCGCCCCGCGTTTTATTTATCTTTCGAAAAATGCTTTGTACGCCTTATACGCCATATAAATATCCAGTTTTCCCGCGGTCTCGTAGGGCGCGTGCATCGAGAGCAGAGGCACTCCCACATCCACAACCTCGATATCAAGGTTGGCCACATACGCGGCGATCGTTCCGCCGCCTCCGCCGTCGACCTTGCCGAGCTCCGCGACCTGCCATTTGACGTCCGCGTCGTTGAATATTTTTCTGAGCTTTGCCATCAGTTCTGCGTTGGCGTCGCTGGCTCCGCTCTTTCCGCCCGAGCCGCTGTATTTCATAACGCCGATGCCGCCGTTTATCACGGGGATATTGTTTTTCTCCACGGTGTCGGGGAAGCCCGGGTCAAACGCCGCACACACGTCGGCCGAGAGACATACCGAATTCGAGACAGCCTCGCGGAGTTTCAGGTCGCTGTAATTTTCGACGCATTTGTCAACGATCTTCGCCATGGTATTCTCGAAATATCTCGAGCGCATTCCGGTGTTGCCGATGCTGCCGATCTCCTCCTTGTCGACCAACAGGCAAACCGCGGTATAAGCGGGACGCTTGAGCGCCGCGACCGCCTTCATGGCGCCGAACGCGCACACTCTGTCGTCGTGGCCGTAAGCCGCGACCATCGAGCGGTCAAAGCCCAGGTCCTTCGCCTTGTATGCCGGGACCGCCTCGATCTCGGAGCTTATAAAGTCCTCCTCGCGTATATCGTATTTGTCGTGGAGCAGACTCAGGATATTGTATTTCACTTTTTCTTTTGTCTCGTCGTCCTTGATATCGCCCGAGTATTCGGCGTTGCCCAGGATTATGTTAAGGCTCTCGCCGGGTATAGCCTCGGACAGCTTTTTCTGCATCTGGTCCTTCGCGAGGTGCGGCAGAAGATCGCTCACCATAAACGTCGGATCACCGTCATTTTCGCCCACGCTTATTTTTATCTGTGTTCCGTCCTCAAGGGTCGCAACGCCGTGGAGCGCCAGCGGCACTGTCGTCCACTGGTACTTCTTGATGCCGCCGTAGTAATGGGTCTTGAAGTAGGCGAAGTGGCCGTCCTCGTAAAGGGGATTGGGCTTAAGGTCAAGGCGCGGCGAATCGATATGTGCGCCCACGATCGAAACGCCCTCGGTGACCGCCTCGCGCCCGATAACCGCCGCCAGAACGCCCTTGCCGCGGTTTATTGTGTACACGCGGTCGCCGGGCTTCAGCTTGTCCGCCGCATCGAGGGGCTTAAAGCCGTTTTCCTCAAGATATTTCTGCGCCTCGTGGGCGAACTCCCGCTCGGTCTTGGCGCGGTCAAGAAAGCTCTTGTAGTCCTCGCAATAGGCGTTCATCGTCTTGGTCTCCGCCTTGCCGAGTTCCGAGAGCTTGTTATTGTTGTTTTTGTTAAGCAAACTTTTTGCCATTATATTTTCCCCCTATTCTTTCTGTTTTCTAATCGCTATTCGCTAATCTCTAATCGCTGCGTTCGTATAACTCTTTATATTTTTGATATGACTCGTTGACACCCTTCACGTAGCCCGCGGTCTCGGGAAACGGAATGTTTTCAAGGCCGCCGCTGCCGTCGGAATAGCTGTTGTCATCGAGCCACTCGTCCACGTTTCCGATGCCGCCGTTGTAGGCCGCCACTGCCACGCTGATGTTTTGGTCGTACCGCTTAAGCAGCCACGACAGATAATATGTTCCGATATGTATGTTGATGTCGGGCTCGTACAGATCGTCGGGCAGGTCGGGCTTGATGTCGAGCTTCTTCGCGCAGTCCGAGGCGGTCTCGGTCTGCAGCTGCATCAATCCGTAGGCTCCCGAATCGGACACCGCGTATTGGTCAAACTTGCTCTCGGTGCGTATCACCGCGTACACCAAATACTTGTCCAGATCGTATCTGTCGGCGTACTTTTCGACAATGCTCTCATATTTCACGGGGTACTGCCGCTGCATGATCTCATTGCCCCACGCGGCTATGCGGTCGTCTGCCATAAGGTAGAGCCGAAATCCGCCGTACACGACTCCGATCAATATAACTATTATCAGCGCCGCCTTTAGACAGCCGCCTCTTTTTTTCGCTCTTCTTCTCCGCGCGGGGGCCCGGCCCCGGGTTGACTCTCTCATATTTTTTTGATCAGCCTTTCATAAAGCGCTTTCACTTTGTTTTCAAGGTCCTTTATGTCGTTTGTGTTGTTTTCGATAATATAATCCGCCCGCGCCGCAAGCTCGGCGTTTGTGAACTGGCTCTTTATCCTGTTTTCTACCTCGGCGCGGCTCGTCCCGTCGCGCTTTAAAACGCGCTCTATCCGAATCTCGTCGTCGGCTGTGACCGCCGCGGACTTGTCGTACCGCATTTTAAAATCGGGCGCGAACAGCAGCGGCGCGTCGATCACGATCATTGAATTTTTATATTTCCCGCCGATTTCGGCGTCACGAGCCTCACGCTCCATAACGGCGAAAATATGCTTGTGGGTGATATTATTCAGCGTCTCGAGCTCGGCCTCGGAGCCGAACACTATCGCGGCCAGCGTCTTGCGGTCCACGGCCCTGTCGGGATTTAATATCTTATCCCCGAACTGCGCGACGGTCTCGCGGTACGCCTCGGTACCGGGAACCAATATCTCTCTCGATATTTTGTCGGCGTCAATAATATATGCGCCCAGCGCCTTAAAAATTCCGGCTGCCGCACTTTTGCCCGAGCCTATTCCGCCGGTCAGCCCAAGTCTCAGCATTATCTCACTTCCAAACATAGTACCCTATTATGGATTATACCACAAAGCGCCCGCGGTTTTGCGAATATAACCCAATAATTAGCATACTGTAACCAAATTGTTATTTAGTGTCGTACCAGCGCTTGCCCGAATTTAGGTCAACGATCAGGGGCACGCGCAGCTTAGCGGCGTTCTGCATCTCCTCGCGCAGAATAGTCTCCACGCGCTCCCGCTCCTCGGGCACGGCCTCGACTATCAGTTCATCGTGCACCTGAAGGATCAGCTTTGACTTGAGTCCCTCGTCCTTTAGTCTGCGGTAGACGCTGACCATGGCGATCTTGATTATATCCGCCGCGGTGCCCTGTATCGGCGCGTTGCGAGCCACCCTCTCGCCGAACGCCCTCGTCACCGCGTTGCTGGCTTTGAGTTCGGGCAGGTAGCGGCGGCGGTTGTACTTTGTCGTCACATAGCCGTCGGCCTTCGCCTTCTCGACTATGCTCTTCATGTACTCGTCAACGCCGCTGTAAAAACTTAGGTAGTCATGGATATATTGGTCGGCCTCTTTGCGGCTGACCTTTATGTCCTGCGCCAGCGAGAACGCTCCAATGCCGTACACAATGCCGAAATTGACAGCTTTCGCCCGCGATCTCATGGTGGACGTCACCTCGCCGATCGGGACCTTGAACACCTGCGCCGCGGTTCGGGTGTGGATGTCGTCGTTTTCGAGGAAAGCGGCGCACATGTTTTTGTCGTTTGATATGTCGGCCAGAACTCTGAGCTCGATCTGCGAATAGTCGGCGTCGACCAATATCCTGTCGCCCTCGGCAGCGAACATCTTTCGTATCTCGCGGCCCAGCTCGGTGCGGACGGGTATGTTCTGAAGGTTGGGCTCGGTACTGCTGATCCTGCCCGTGGCCGTCACGGTCTGATTGAAGCTCGAGTGTATGCGTCCCGTCTTTTTGTTTATAACGCCTATCAAACCGTCAACGTATGTGGAATCGAGTTTGGTAAGCGCGCGGTACTCAATCACAGCCTCAATTATCGGGTGCGAGCCGATCAGCTTTTTCAGCACGTCGATGTTGGTCGAATAGCCGCGCTTGGTCTTTTTGCCGTGGGGCAGCGCCAGCTTTTCAAACAGAATGTCTCCCAGCTGGAACGGAGATTTGATATTGAACTCCTCGCCCGCGTACTCGTATATATCCTTTGTCAGCACCTCTATGCGCGACTTGAGCTTGGCGCCGAAATCCGACAGCTCGTTTCTGTCGACGTACATTCCGACGATCTGCATATCGGCGAGCACCTTTATAAGCGGCAGCTCGATATCGAAATACAGGCTTTCCTGCCCGTTCTTCTTGAGCTTTTCGCGGAATATTTTTTCAAGGCCGATCACCGCGGCCAGCATCTCCGCGCTGTGCTTATCACCGCCCATGCCCGCGTCCATCGAGATCTGCTCGCCCTCGGCCGCTCCGATGTCCGAGCTTAGGCTCCTGCCCAGATAATCAAGGCACAGCAGGTCGATGTCATACTTGTTTCGGGTCGGAGCGTCTATATAGGCGGCGATCAGCACGTCAAAGCCGAGCCCCTCAAAATCAACGCCCTTTGAGTGTAAGTACAGTATATCGCTCTTTAGGTCATATCCGATCTTTTTGATATTCTTATCCGCGAAAATATCGCGCAGCGCCTCGGCGTCGGGCTCAAACACATAGATCTTTCCGTCGTCCCCCGTCGAGAACGTCAGCCGTCCCGTGTCGTGATCAAGACGGAACCGCATTTCCGCACGGTCTTTGATAAGTCCCAGCGCCGCGGACGCCTCGATTTCGACGCTTTTGGCCGATATTGCCTCGGGCGCTTTTTCGGCCGCGGGCGAGAAATTAAAGCGCTTCATAAACGACTTGAAATTAAGCCGCGTGAACAGCTCCTTGAGCTTCACGCCGTCGGGAGTTTGGTATTTGTAATCATCAAGCTCAAAATCTATCGGCACGTCGCGAACGATCGTCGCCAGCGTCTTGCTGAGATACGCCCGCTCCTTATCGTTTTTAAGCTTTGTTCTGACCGAGCTTGTGACGCTGATCTCGTCTATGTTTTCATAGATATAATCAAGGCTTTTGTACTTTTGTATCAGCGAGAAGGCAGTTTTTTCGCCCACGCCCTTAACTCCCGGAATATTGTCGCTGGGGTCGCCCATCAGCGCCTTGACGTCAATATACTCGGCCGGTGTCACGCCGTATTTCTCAACGACCGCGTCCTCGTCGTAGGGCGTGGTGTTTGTGCTGCCTCCGCGCGTTACCACAAGCTTTATCACCGTGCTGTCCGAGGCCAGCTGCAGATCGTCCTTGTCGCCGGTCAGTATGCTGCACGCGATGTTTTTCTCGTCGCAAATTCGGGATATTGTGCCGATAATGTCGTCCGCCTCGTAGCCCTCAAGTTCCACGCACTTGCAGTCCATTGCCCGCAGCACCTCTTTGATAAGAGGCAGCTGCGCCAAAAAGTCGGGCTCGGGCGGCTTGCGCTGCGCCTTGTACCCGTCGTACATCTTGTGACGGAATGTGGGCGCCTTTAAATCAAACGCCACGCCCAGATAGTCCGGCGTCTCATCGTCCAGATACTTGAGCATGATATTCAAAAATCCGTACACCGCGTTTGTCGGCGTGCCGTCGGGCGCAGTCAGAGGCCTTATGCCGTAGTAAGCGCGGTTCAATATGCTGTTTCCGTCGATTATCAATAATTTTTTCTGTTCCATTTCCTTCCCTCTCTTTTTATTCGGTCTCAAGCAGATCCGTCAATGTCTCATACGCCGCGGCTATATCGCGCTTGTCGACTATCTCCGAGGCTGTGTTTTTGTTTCTTATCGGAATATCAAGCTCGGCGCAGCGGATCCCCTCGCCCGTGACGCTTACGCTTGAAATATCGCCCGCGCTGTTCTTTTTGGCAAACGGGATCAGCTTTCCCGATTTTTCCGCTGACTTTCTGAGCATTCGGACCGCGCTTTCGTCGGCGCAGGTCTCGCCTATCACGCTCGGCGCGGCCACGCCTTCGCCGAGCTTCGCCCGCTCATCCTCGAGGCAGTCGAGCGTCACCGCGGCGGAAAACTTTGTCTCGTCGAGACCGTGCCTCGTTTTTGAGCCGCGCAGCCCCGTCTGCTTCTGCGCCGTGAATACGCAGGTCACTCCGCGTCCGAAATCACGCTTGAGCAGTTCGGCAAGCACGGCGCAGCATACGCTTCTCATAAGCGCCTTGCCCGTGATTTGATTTTCGCCCAGCTCGGCGAACGCGCTTTTAAACGCGGCGCAGTCGCCTATCATGACGTTTTCCTCCGCGTCGGATTTTTTGTCGGCTCCTATGTCTATATACAGGTCCTTGAGCGCCGCGGGCTTCTCGCGCTCTTCTTTGGTGGTCAGATGCACCGCCTTGAGTGAGATAATCCCGGGCAACTTTTTATCGCCCACAACGACGGTCTGCGACATCACCGAGTGGGGCTTCACCGCGCCCACCGCGGCGATATCCAAGAACGCGCCGCCGCCCTCTTTGACGTTTGTCACGATAAAGCCTGGCTCGTCCATCGCGGTCATGAGCAATATCGGATCGGCGCCTTTTTTCTCGGCGATAAGGCTGCCGAGCGGGTCACGCCGCACACTGTCGCAAAACGGCTCGATCTCGGCCCTTAAAATGTCTCTGACCTCGTTTTCTCTGCCCGAAACGCCGAACGCCTCGGACAGCTTTTTTATCAATTCAATATTAATATTCAGCATTATTCGCTCTCACCGTCCTTCGCGAATTTTTCGACCGCCGCCGCGGCCAGCTCAGCCACAGCCTCAATGTCGGTGATTTTAACGACTTCAACGTTGGTGTGCATATATCTGAGCGGGATCGAGATCAAAACGGTCCTTACGCCCTCGCCCGCGGTCTGGATAGCCCACGCCGTTGTGCCCGACGCGCCCCCCGCGGCCTCGATCTTGTAAGGTATACCGCTTGCCTCGGCGGTCTCGATAAGCTCAAGGCTCAGGTCATAGTCAACGCTCGGCCCGCGAAGTATGACCGGACCGCAGCCAAGGTCAAACACGCCGGGGTCTTTTTCGGAATCCACGGTGGTGCCGTGGGTCACGTCGACGACCACGGCGATATCGGGCTTTATCGAAAACGCGCCGGTATACGAGCCGCGCAGGCCGACCTCCTCCTGAGTTGAAAACAGGACGTATATGTCGGCGCCGAGCTGTTTTCCGTCGAGCTTTTCGAGCACCGACAGCATGGCCGCCATTCCCGCGCGGTTGTCCAGCGCGCCCGAACAGAGATTTCCGCAGAGCAGACTCTCGGTCTCGTAATCAAAGGCTGTAAAGTCGCCGACCCTGACAAGCTTTTCGGCCTCGTCTCGGCTGCCGCATCCTATATATATTTTCATGTTTTTGATCTCGGGCGTCTTTTCGGGAGCCTCGTCGTCGACCGCTATAACTCCTGTTATCGTTTGGCTGCCGTAAACTCTCACTCTCAGCCCGGGCAGTATCCGGGCGTCCACTCCGCCCACCGCCGCGAACTTTAGGCTTCCGCTTTCCTCGATCTCGGTGACGATCAGACCCACCTGGTCCATGTGCGCCTCGAGCATGATCTTTGATTTTCCGCCGCCGCGCCTTATTCCCAGGAGATTCCCCATTCGGTCGCGTCTCACCTCGCCGCAGTATTTTTTGAGATACTCTTCCGCGATCTCGGCCACGGGGCTCTCGTTTCCGCTTATGCCGCGCGGCTCGGTCAGCCGCCGAAGCAGATCTTCGATATTCATATGCTTCAATCCTTCCTAAAATATTGTCATCAAAAATTCATATTGCATAAAACCGCCTCCCTTTGAATATTATTAAGCATTGATCAAATTACCAACGGGGGCGTGTTATGAACAAGCTTGTCAAGTCCGATGTGTATTATCCGGCCGTTGTTCCTCTCAAAGACGGCCGCTCCGCCGGGAGCAAAGGCAAAGCTTCGGCGGCCGTCCGCCGCTTTTTATTCAAAAACAAGCGGCGCATATTGCTTTGCGCCTGCCTTATAGCCGCGGGCGCGGCATTCGGAGTTTTGGCCTATATCCGTATGTCCGTTGAAAACAAAAACTCGGTGTTCGCCTATATGCAGAACTATTTCAGCGGCTCGGTGCTGCTGGGAGCGTCGCCCGGCGAAATTTTCAAGGCGGCGTTTCCGACGCTTCTCATCACCGGAATTATTATGGCGCTCGGCGGCATACTTCCGCCGCTGCTTCCCATCGCGCTGGCGCGCCTGATATTCAAAGGGTTCAGCATGGGCTTTTCGACCGCGTTTTTTATCGCGAGATACGGGCCCAAGGGCGCCGCTTTCGCGCTTGTTTCGGTGGTCCTGTGCGGCGCTCTGCCGCTTTGCGCCTCGGTGTGGCTTTTGCTCGAGTGCCGAGCGGCTCGAGGCGAGACTCCGCCGAAACGCGGAAAAAAGCGTCTTATCTCTTGGTTTTCAATAAAGCCCAAAGCGCTGCTCACCGCCGCCGTCTGCCTCTCGGTGTTCGTCGGCGCGGCTCTCGTCTCGGCGCTTTTTGACAGCGTGATAGGCCACGGCCTGATGAAAAGCCTGTACGGAATATTCACCGCGTTTTAGCCCGCGCTATATCAGGTGCCTGTATTTGTTCGGCGAAACGCCGTACTCGCCTTTGAAGGTTGTGGCGAAATAATTGCTGTCGCTGAATCCGCACTTGGCGGCAACATCGGTAATCGATACAAAATCCGGGCTTTTCAGCATGTCCTCCGCTTTGTGCAGACGGAACTTGCACAGATATTCCTTAAATCCGATACCGGTCTCCTTTTTGAATTTCTTTGAGAAATATGTCGAGCTCATATGGACGTGGTCAGCGGTCTTGCCGAGACTTATATCGGCGCTGAAATTCATTCTGATATAATCGATCGCGTTTCTTATAACCTCGTCGAGGGTGTCCTGGTCGGAACGGTACTCGTACGACTGGCGGCTGTAGCGCCTCAGCATTTGTATCAGCATTGTAGATAACACTCCGCGTATCATGATTTCCGACATGCAGTCGGGCGCGCTGAGCTCGGCCTCGATCTCTTTGAACATCTGCTTGACGCGGCCCCGCATGATCTCGGGCACATGGATTATTATCGAGTCAAAACTGTCAAAGCTGAGCTCGTCGTCGCCGCAGTTCTTGAGCTCGGCTATCGCGCTGTCGGGAAACATAAGAACCGTCCGCACATGGGTGTTATTATCTCCCGACAGTGTTTTGTGTATTCTTCCGCTTTTTATGAACACCAAGCTTCCCTCGGACAGGCTGTAAAGCTTTGTGTCCACAAACATTTTGCTTTTGCCCTCCTCAAGATAATACAGCTCGTTGTCGCGGTGAAAATGCGGGCGGGTCCCGTGGCGCTTGCCGCGGCGGACCGTTGATATCCTGATCTTATCATCCTGTATCATATAGTCGCCACCTTATAAACTTAATTAATATGCTTATTATACCACATGTGGCAAAAAAATAAAGGTTTTTCTGAAAATAAACAAAATTTCTATAGAAATCAGAAAAAAATCCCGTATAGCAGCTGCCCGCCGATCGCTTTGCTTGACACCCGCGCAGAAAATTGTTATAATATTTTAAATAAAAAAGATCAAGCGGTGTGATATTATGAGTGAAAAAAACGTCCACGCGGGACACAGACAAAGAATGTACGAAAAGGCCGAAAAGATCGGTTACGACAGCCTGCCCGAGCATGAGCTGCTGGAAATAATGCTGTTTTCGGTGATACCCAGGGCGAATACAAACGTGATCGCCCACGAACTTATCAAAAAATTCGGCTCAGCATACGGCGCCCTGACGGCTCCGCTTGATGAGCTTTTGAAGGTGGACGGCGTCGGACCCGCCGCGGCAAAATTTCTGCGCAGCCTGCCCATGACCATGAAGGCGGTGGCGGCGGCAAAAAATTCTTATCTCCGCGAGGGATACACCAAAAAGGGTTCAAGTCCCGACGAACTCAGGGAGTATATATGCTCTCAGTACCTCGACACCGATCAGGAACGCGTGATCGTCTGGTATTTGAGTTCAAATCTCAAGATCATAAAGCAGAGCGTTTTTGAGAGCGGAAGCTTCGACTCGGCCGAGGTCAACACGAGCGTCATCGCGCGCGAGGCGGTCACGTGCGGCGCGGCGTATGTTATACTTAGCCACAACCACCCCAGCGGGATAGCCTTCCCCAGCGAGGCCGACAGAATGGTTACCGCCGAGATCAAGGAAGCTCTCAAGTGCGTCGGCGTTAAACTCTTTGACCACATAATATCCGCCGGCGCCGAATACTACAGCTTCAGAGAAAGAATGTTTTAAAAAACAGCCGCGTCGGGCGGCTGTTTTGATTTATAAATTAATTCTTATCTGGCGGTCGCCGAGAGTCAGCATATCGTTGTTTTTGAGCTCAACCACGTGTTTGAGCGGCTTGCCGTTTAAGAGCGTGCCGTTGGTCGAGTTGTTGTCTTCGACCATAAGCTTGTTCCTATCCTTGACCAATATGCAGTGCACCGACGATACCATCGGCTTCGGAACCACAACGTCGCACTTGGGGTTTCTGCCGATAAGCGCCTCGCCCGTTACCGAAAGCTTATATGTCTTGTTTGTTTCTATTATGGTCACCGAAACATCTATCCCCGCGCCGGAGCGCACAGATCCCGCCTCGGAGCCGGCCTCGTTTTCATCTTCGCCTTCGTTTTCGGTTTCCGCCTCGGTTCCGCCCGCGTCGTTATCTGTATCTAAGTCCAAGTCATTGTCCTCGTCGGCCCCGTCGGCCTCGTAAGTTTCCTCGTCACCATCGATCTGCTCATCATCGGCGGCGCTCTCCGCCTGCCTTTCGGAGCCCGCAAAAACACGGTTCCCCGCAGGCGCGGCGTAGCCGACGCTTTCGGGCTCGTCTTTTATTTTGGGCTTTTTGAAAAGCCCGATACATATAAAGAGCATGGACAGCGCGAACAAAAAGCCCGCCGCTCCAAGTATCTCATATAATATTTTCATGCTGATCCCTCCGCTCTTAATTTTTCCGTTTGGCCGCTTTAAAAAATAATGGTAACCGCGCTGTAGTTGTCGTCAGGCGTGCGCCCCTTAAGTATGCGGAGCATTTTACGCAGCCATTCCGATGATGACCCGGAACGCTTCAGCGTACGCTCCACCTGCCGCTCGGTCACTTTTTCCCAGAATCCGTCCGAACATATGAGGACCGCGTCGCCCTTGTGCACGGCGATCGGCTCTGTGACCTCGGCGGCGCACATGGGGTCTGCCCCCATATAAGCGGTCAGCTTGCGCCGATCGCGGCTTTTGCGTATGCCGGGGAAACGGAACTTGCCCTCGGCGTGCGCCAGATACGCCAGAGAATGGTCCGGCGTTATATATTGAAGATAATTTTCGCTCAGATAGTACATGCGGCAGTTTCCCAGATGTCCGCTTACGACCACGTTCCCGTCGGTCAGGACCAACACGGCGGAGGCCTTGTACTCGCTGCCGCCGCTTTCGTGGGTCTTGCCCCAAAGCTTCTCGTCGGCGTTTTTGAAATACTCGGTCACGGTCTCGCCGCTTATGTCGGATGTCGCCTTGAAATCTTCCATAAATGAGTCGATAACCGTCTCGGCTGTGCCGAGACCGGGGTCGGAGCTGGGCGAGCCGTCACACACGGCGAAGCAGCCGACGCCGCCGTCCTCCATCATTCCGAGATAATCGCAGTTCACGCCGGTGCCGCCCGAATTGCGTACCGATGAAATATCCATAACTTGGTCTCCTAAACATATATAGAACTATTATACTGTAAATTTTTCGTACTGTCAAGCGGATAAGCGCAAAAAAACAGCCGTTCTTTGGTCAACGGCTGCCTTTTGTTTTAAAAAAATCAACACCTATGTGTGTCATAATAGGAAATTAATTTTTTTTGCGTGTTTAAACGTGTATAAAATAATTATACAAATATATAATAACAGATTTTTTTAGGTTTGTCAACCATATTATACGCTGATTTTTAATAAAATCCCGATATTTTAATAAAATCTGTCAATTCCTTTACGCTTTGCCGATCGAGCCGAACAGCTCCATCTTTTCTTTTACCACAACTTTGATGGCCTCGGCGCCCGGAGCCAGCAGCATTCTGGGATCGTAGCCCTTGCCCTCAAGGTCCTTTCCGGCCTCTATATACTTTCTGGTGGCTTCCTGGAAGTAAAGCTGGCACTCGGTGTTAACGTTTATCTTGGCCACGCCGAGAGAGATGGCCTTCTTTATCATATCCTCGGGGATGCCTGTGCCGCCATGGAGAACCAGAGGCAGATCGCCGATCAGCTCTTTGGTCTTTGCCAGAGCCCCGAAATCGAGTCCCTTCCAGTTGGCGGGATACTTGCCGTGGATATTTCCTATGCCCGCGGCCAGGAAATCAACACCCAGATCAGCGATCCTCTTGCACTCGTTGGGATCCGCGATCTCGCCCGCGCCGATAACGCCATCTTCCTCGCCGCCGATCGAGCCGACCTCGGCCTCTATCGATATGCCCATGGCGTGCGCTATCGTTACCAGTTCCTTGGTCTTTGCAACGTTTTCGTCTATCGGGAAATGCGAGCCGTCGAACATGATCGACGAGAAGCCCGCCTTGATGCACTTGTAGCAGCCCTCGTATGTGCCGTGGTCAAGATGAAGAGCAACCGGAACTGTGATGCCCATTTCCTCGATCATGGCCTTTACCATAGCGGCGACCGTCTTGAAGCCGGTCATATATTTGCCCGCTCCTTCGGACACTCCCAAAATAACCGGAGAACTGTTCTCCTGAGCCGTGGCAAGGATGGACCGCGTCCACTCGAGATTATTGATGTTAAACTGACCTACCGCGTACTTGCCGGCAACCGCTTTGTTTAACATGTCTGTTGCAGAAACTAACATTTTTCATTCCTCCTATTAAATTTATTTAATTTTTATTTTATTCCGATTTTGTTGTCTCTCGCCCAAAAATACAGATATTGCTGGGCAAAGCCGGCCAGATCGCCGTATTTTTCGGCAATAAAGCCGTCGATCTCCTTGTCGTCGACGCCGTACAGTTCGGAGACCACGCGCTTTATCCAAACGTCTTTCGGAAACGTCTCATATCTCGCGCAGGAAAACAGCAGTATGCAGTCGGCCACCTTGCCGCCCACACCCTTGATCTTCATGAGCTCGCGCTTCGCCTCGGCGGTCGGCAAATCGGCGACCGCCGAAAGCTCAACCTCGCCCGACGAGACCTTGCGGGCCGCGTCCAAAATATATTTGTCGCGGTAGCCCGCGCGCAGGCACGCGAGATCCTCGGTGTCCAAAGCGCCGAGTCTCTCCGCGGACGGGAAAGAGAAGCGCCCCTCCTCTATCTCATCACCGAAGTTTTCGCACAGGGTCTCGATTATCTTTTTTATCCTCGGTATATTGTTGTTCGCCGAAATTATAAAAGATATTATCGTTTCCCACAGGTCCTGGCGCAGTATCCTGATGCCCGAGCCGTACTCGACGCATTTTTCAAGCTCCGGGTCCCTTGATATAAGTTCGGACTTGATCTTGTCGTAATCGTCGCCCTCGCCGAAATAGTTTCCCCAGAACCCGTTGTCGGAATCGGGACACATTACCGCGCCGTCCTTGACGCGGCAGACCCTGCCGCCCGCCACGCCGATATATCCGCCGTCTCCGTCCGGGTTCCAGCGGAAACACTGGCCGCACTCGAAGGTATGTACCTGATCAAAGTTCCGTGTTAAGTATATCATCTTTGTATTTTTCCAACTGCCTTAAATAAATTCTCGAAACGTGAAGGGTGCGGACATAGATATTGACCGACTTCACGTTGATCGACGTATGCCGCTCGACCGACTCCTTCACTCTTGCCGCTATAGCGTCCGCCTCGGCGCCGATATCGCAGGGATACCGCAGCGACACCTCGGCGTCGATCGTCAGCCTGTTGCCCTTTTCGGTGCCGGTCTTTATCCGCAGCGGTTTGTACATGCTCGCGGATCTAAGCATCTCATACGAGCAGATATCCAAGATCGCCTTCTGGGATATCTTGAAGTCGCCCAGATAGCTGTATGTGGGCCGCATGACCGTTTTTTCCTCGGATATCGTCTTGTTCTTTCGGCTGAAGAGCTGCACCATCGGGTCGATAAAATAACCCGAAAACTGCTTTTTGACCTCAAAGGTCGGCACTGGAATAACGTGCTTGCCCTGCTTGAGCCGCATCTCGCGCGCGATCTCGCGCTCCTCGGGCGTGGAAACGTCCTCTATATAGAGCGTTTTCTGTATGGGCGCAACTCCGAGCGTCTCGGCTATCCTTCCCACCATCTTGTCACTTGTGCCGATGATGAGCAGCGAGTCGATATTGTTTTCCTCTATTGCGCGGCGGACCGCTCCGCTATGCTCGGGGTCGCTGAATATGGCGGTGCGCACCGAGGCGATCTTGGTGGGCTCCCTTTTGGCGCTTTTACCCGCGATTATCCGATTGTCCGACACGAGCAGGCCGTCGTCCACTATATAGTCAATGTTGTTTTCTCTGGCCACCCACATGCTGTGATGAGATTTTCCGGTGCCGGATTTACCGACAAGAGCGTATACCTTCATAATTGTTACCCCGCTGTTATCTGCCGCCGTCCTCTTTTTCGGATATCTTGTAGGACAGCCGCATTAAGCTGTCGCTCAGATGAACGTTTTCAACTATAACGCCCTCCATTTCGCGAAGCTCGGTGTACGAAAAATTCATGAACGCCTTTATGCCCAGCGCCCTCAGGTCCTCCGCCACGCTTTTTGTGGCATCTTTGGGCACCGTGAGTATCGCCATTTCGGGCTTGTGCTCCCGCACAAAATCACCTATCTCGGCGTAGTCCATCACGATATGTCCCTGGATATCGGTGCCTATAACGCTCGGACTTGAGTCAAAGATCCCGATCAGCTTAAAGCCTCGGCTCTCAAACTTGGTGTTTGTGGCAAAGGTCCTGCCCATGTGGCCCGCTCCGACCATTACCGCCGTGTATCCTCGGTCAAGGCCGAGTATCTTGGCGATCTCGGATCTGAGCATCTCGACGTTGTAGCCGTAACCCTGCTGCCCGAAACCGCCGAAGCAGTTCAGGTCCTGGCGTATCTGCGACGCGGTCACGTTCATGCGGCGGCTGAGCTCCTTTGAGGATATGCGCTCGACCCCATTTTCGTATAAATCAGTAATATGTCTGTAATATCTGGGCAGGCGGTTAACTACCGAGCCCGATACTTTCTTTTCCATAGTTCCTCTCCCGATTATTCCTTCTCAGGTTTTTTCTATGCCAGCTTTGACATAATGTAGTCCGCGAATTCGGCTGATGTGGCGCCCGTGTCGCGGCCGGTTATAACCAGCTTCTTCTCGGTGTACATACACTCGTCGAGAGCTTTTTCGAGCGCTTTCGCCTTGTCGGCGTACCCGATGTGCTCAAGCAGCATGACCGCCGCTCTGATAATGCTGCAGGGGTCGGCATACTTGTCTCTGCCTTCCTGCACCATTCTGGGCGCGCTGCCGTGGATAGCCTCAAACATGGCATAGCGCTTTCCGATATTGGCGCTGCCCGCCGTGCCGACTCCGCCCTGGAACTCGGCCGCCTCGTCGGTCAGGATATCGCCGTAGAGATTGGGCAGCACCAGAACCTGGAACTGCGTCCTTCTCTTGGGGTCAACCAGTTTGGCCGTCATTATGTCGATATACCAGTCGTCAAGCTCGATACCGGGATAATCCTTGGCGACCTCCTTGCACACGCTCAGGAAATTGCCGTCAGTGGTTTTTATTACATTTGCCTTTGTGACGCAGGTCACGCGGGTCTTGCCCGCCTTTTTCGCGTAGTCGAACGCGGCTCTCGCTATTCTCTCGGAGCCCTCATGCGTCTGAACGACAAAGTCTATCGCCAGATCGTCGGTCACGTTCACGCCCTTTGAGCCGACCGCGTAACCGCCCTCGGTATTCTCGCGGTAGAATGTCCAGTCTATGCCCTCGTCGGGAACCTTTACAGGTCTGACGTTGGCGAACAGATCAAGCTCCTTGCGCATGGCAACGTTGGCGCTCTCGATATTCGGCCAGGGATCGCCCTGTCTGGGTGTGGTCGTGGGGCCCTTTAATATAACGTGGCACTGCTTGAGCTCGTCAAGCACGTCGTCGGGCAGAGCTTTGCCCACCTCGGCTCTGTGCTCTATCGTGCAGCCCGTGATCTCCTTAAAGGCGATCTTGCCGCTCTCCGTCTCGTCTTTGAGCAGGAATTTCAATATTCTCTCGGCCTGCTCGGTTATGGCGGGGCCTATTCCGTCGCCGCCGACTACGCCGATAACTATTTGGTCCAGTTTTCCGTAATCAATAAAGTCCTTCTCGGCCTTCATTTTTTCCACTCTTTTGAGCTGCTCGGCGAGCACCTCCTCGAATTTTTTCTTAGCGTCCTCGATTTGCGCTGTATATGACATGTTATTTCCTCCTTATGCGTTGTTTTTGGTGTAGTTCAAAAGTCCGCCGGCAAGCAGCATTTTTCTCTGGCGTTCCGACAGGTCTATCTTTGCCTCGAACTCAAAACCCTTGGTCACGTTCTTGATCTTGAGCGTGTCGCTGCTCTCGATCTGAGAGCGCACGTTTTCAATGAGCAGATCATCCATTTGGTCGATCCTGTCGTAGTCCGCCTCGTTTGCGAACGTCATCGGAATGATACCCGCGTTTATCAGATTCGCCATATGTATTCTGGCGAATGACTTGACAAGCACCGCCTTGACGCCCAAGTACAGAGGCGCGAGAGCGGCATGCTCTCTGGACGAGCCCTGACCGTAGTTGCTGCCGCCCACAACTATGCTGCGGCCAAGCTCTAAGGCTCTCTTGGGGAACTCCTCGTCGCACACCGCAAAGCAGTATTCCGATATCTTGGGGATATTGGAGCGCAGCGGAAGTATCTTGGCGCCCGCGGGCATGATGTGGTCGGTGGTTATGTTGTCGCCCACCTTGAGGCCGCATTTCGCGTCGATCGTGTCGAGCAGCGGCTCGGAAACGGGGAACGGCTTGATATTGGGGCCGCGGAGCACCTCGACCTCGTCCATTCTGTCAGCCTCGATCGGGGGAACGACCATATTGTCGTTTATCGTGAACACCTCGGGCAGGGTGAACTTCGGCATATCGCCCAATGTTCTCGGGTCGGTCATAACGCCCGCCAGAGCCGAGACCGCCGCCACCTCGGGGGACACGAGATATATCTGACCGTCCTTGGTGCCGCTTCTGCCCTCGAAGTTTCTGTTGAACGTTCTCAGCGAGATGCCGCCCGAATTGGGGGACTGGCCCATGCCAATGCAGGGGCCGCAGGCGCTTTCCAAAATTCTCGCGCCCGCGTCTATCATCTTGCCCAGCGCGCCGTTCTCGGCGATCATGTTGAGCACCTGCTTGGAGCCCGGAGCGATCGCCAGCGAAACGCCGGGGTCTACCGTCTTGCCATCCAGTATATACGCCACCTTGAGCATGTCAAGCAGCGACGAGTTGGTGCAGGAGCCGATGCAGACCTGGTCAATCTTCATGCCGGCAAGCTCCGATATTTTCTTCACGTTGTCGGGAGAATGGGGGCACGCCGCCATAGGCTCAAGCTCGCTCAAGTTGATTTTTATTATCTCGTCATACTCCGCGTCGTCGTCGGCCTTGAGCTCGGTGTAATCCTGCTCTCTGCCTTGTGCCTTGAGAAATTCTCTCGTGGTCTCGTCGGACGGGAATATCGAGGTAGTGGCGCCCAGCTCGGCGCCCATGTTTGTGATCGTGGCTCTCTCGGGAACCGAAAGGGTCTTTACGCCCTCTCCGCAATACTCTATGACCTTGCCCACGCCGCCCTTTACGGACATGACGCGCAGCACCTCCAAAATTACGTCCTTGGCGGCTACCCACGGGCTCAGCCTGCCCGAAAGCTCCACCTTGACGATCTTTGGATATGTAATATAATAAGTTCCGCCGCCCATTGCCACCGCGACGTCCATACCGCCCGCGCCGATGGCTATCATGCCGATGCCGCCGCCCGTGGGAGTGTGGCTGTCGGAACCGATCAGGGTCTTGCCCGGAATGCCGAAGCGCTCCAGATGCACCTGATGACAAATTCCGTTGCCCGGACGGGAGAAATAGATTCCGTGTTTTTTGCAAACGCTGCCTATGAATCTGTGGTCGTCGGCGTTTTCAAAGCCGCTCTGCAGCGTGTTGTGGTCGATATACGCAACCGATTTTTCGGTTTTGACCCTGGGCACGCCCATGGCCTCAAATTCAAGATAAGCCATCGTTCCGGTCGCGTCCTGAGTTAATGTCTGGTCGATGCGTATCCCTATTTCCTGCCCCTTGACAGGCTCGCCCTCGACAATGTGGCTGCGTAAGATTTTTTCCGTAAGTGTCAAACCCACTGACATCATCTCCTGTTCTCATAAGTTTTAAATCTATCTATAATATTTTATAATATCGGGCTCGTCTTGTCAAGGGGAGTGACATATTTTTAACAAAATATATTTACATTTATTAACAAATACGCGTAACAAAAAAAGCCCGACCGGGCTTTTTAGTTCAATTCAAGTTTGCCGACTATTTCTTTGACGGATTTATAACCGTTTTGGTCTAAGTAGTCGTTAATGCCGTTTCTGACCTTTATCCAGGCGTATGGATCGACAATTCCGGCGGTGCCCACCGCTACCGCGTCGGCTCCCGCCAGCAGGAACTCTATCGCGTCCTCACCGCTTGCGATGCCGCCCATACCGATTATCGGCAGCTTAACGGCCTGCCTCACTTGGTGCACCATGCGAACCGCGACGGGCATGATCGCCGGGCCCGAAAGCCCGCCCGTGTTGTTGTTAAGCACCGGACGTCTTGTCTTTATGTCTATTTTCATGCCGAGCAGCGTGTTGATAAGCGACAGCGCGTCGGCGCCGCCCGCCTCGGCCGCTTTGGCGATCTCGGCAATATCCGTAACGTTCGGCGACAGCTTCACGATCAGCGGCGACTTTGCGGCCGCCTTGACCTTTGACGTCACTTCCTCTACCATTTTCGGGTCGGTGCCGAAGGCCATGCCGCCCACCTTAACGTTGGGGCACGAGATGTTGAGCTCGAGCATGTCGAGTTTGTCTCCCAGAATTTCGGCGACCTCGACGTAGTCCTCAACGGTCGAGCCGCAGAGGTTGGCGATCAGCTTGGTGTCAAACTTTCTGAGCCAATCGAGTTCGTTTTCGAGAAAATGCTCCGCGCCGGGGTTCTGGAGTCCAACGCTGTTAAGTATGCCGTCGTTCGTCTCGGCGATCCTGGGCGACTTGTTGCCGAGCCTCGGCTTTGCCGAAAGCGCCTTGAGGCACACCGCACCCAGCTCGGACAGATCGAAATACTCGGCGTATTCTCTGCCGAAGCCGAAGGTTCCCGAGCCTGTCGTGACGGGATTTTTCCACTCAACGCCGGCAATGTTTACTTTAAGATCAGCCATCGAAATCCACCTCCGCTCCGCTGAATACCGGGCCGTCCTTGCAGACCCGCTTTTTCGAGCCGTCGGTCATCGCGCAGGCGCAGGCCACGCAGGCGCCCACGCCGCAGCCCATACGCTCTTCCATTGATACCTGACAGTCAATGCCGTTTTCCTTGGCGGTGTCCGCCGCGATCCTCATCATCGGCAACGGGCCGCAGGTATAAATTCTTGAATACTTCGCACCCGACGCGATCTTTGATTTTAATATATCGGTCACAAAGCCTTTAAATCCAATGCTTCCGTCGTCGCTGGCGATAAAAATATCGTCGGCGGCGTTTGAGAACTCGCGTATCATGACCGCGCTTTGCTCATCCCTGAATCCCAGCATTATGTCGGGCTTTTGAGGCAGTTTTTTGGCGAGCATAAGCAGCGGGAAAATTCCGATACCTCCGCCGACCAGAAGGGGCTTGCCCCCGCCCGGCAGCGCAGTGTCGAATCCGTTGCCCAGCGGGCCGAGGATATCCAGCATCTGTCCCGCCTGCGCCTTGGCCAGCTCGGCGGTGCCTTTGCCCCGAACCTCGAATATAAATCTCACGAACCTGCCTTCGACCGCGGCGCATATGCTTATCGGCCGACGCAGATAAGCGGAGCCGCCGCACAGCACGTGCAGGAATTGGCCCGGCTTTGCCTTTGCCGCGATCTGCGGGCAGTCGATTATGAAATTAAACAGTCCGGGCCGCAGCTCGTTTTTGTAAGTCAGCTTGCATAACATAATAATTATCTCCTTTGGCAGACGCCGCTTATTTACTATTTGATCGCGGCCGTTATGTCGTCTCTCATTCTTTCCGCCTCGGCTCTGGCGGCCTCTCCGACGCCTCCGCCGTTCTTCTTATAGGCGCACATGATCGAGCGCGAAGCGTTCACTATCGCGCCCAGCCCGTCGCCGTTAAACGACTTTGCCACGTCCTCGGCCTTTCCGCCCTGGGCCCCGTAGCCCGGAACCAAGAAGTAGGTGTGCGGCATCAGCTGTCTGAGCTTTGCCGCCTGCTCGGGATAGGTCGCGCCCACGACCGCGCCCACATGTGAATATCCGCGAGTGCCGAGGCTGTCGATTCCCCATTGTTTCACGAGGTCCGCCATGTGCTCGTATATCGGCTTTCCGCCGCTGAGCAGGTCCTGAAGCTCGCCCGAGGATTTATTCGAGGTCTTTACCAGCACGAATATGCTCTTTCGGTTCGCCGCGCACAGATCGGCGAAGGGCTTAACGCCGTCGGTTCCCAAATAGGGATTTACGGTCATGCCGTCGGGGTCAAAGGCCGCGGCGCTTTTGCCGCCGAGCTCGGTTTTGCCCAGGTACGCCTTGGCGTAAGCCTCGCTGGTGGCGCCGATGTCGCCGCGTTTGGCGTCAAGTATAACATACATGCCTTTAGACTTTGCGTATTCTATCGTCTTTTCGAGACACTTTATACCCTCGATGCCGTACATCTCATAGTAGGCCGACTGCGGCTTTACCGCGGGAACTATGTCGCACAGCGCGTCGATCAGCTCTTTATTGAAATTAAAAATCGCGTCCGCCGCGCCCTCGAATGTCTCGCCGTATTTGTCAAACGACGCCTTTATCATTGATTCGGGCAGGTAATCGAGCTTTGGATCAAGCCCCGCCACGGTGGGATTTCCTGTTTTGATGATTTTTTCTATAAGTCTGTCCATATTTGTCTCCTTTTGAATTGAAAATTTCTCGTCTGCCTCGCCCCTTGGGGAGAGGTGCCCGCTTGCGGGCGGAGAGGGGTTAACGTAGGGATTAGGGAATAGCAACTAGGGACTAGGACCCCTCTCAGTCAGCTCCGCTGACAGCTCTCCCCAAGGGGCGAGCCGGGACGTCGAGGGCGCCGTCCCCTACAAACATAGTGATTAGGGATTAGTGAATAGTGATTAGGCCACCACTCAGCGGGCGGATAATATCCGCCCCTACAGGTTTGGCTGAATTCGCACGTTTCGGCGATACGATATATCATCGCCGCCCGTCTACCTCTCCGGCCCTACGCTTCGCGCTCGTATACTATTTTTCCGCCGAGGATAGTCATGTCCACTCTGCCGCGGAGCTTCATGCCGCCGTAGGGGCAGTTGTGGTTCTTGGAGGCGAACTTTTCGGGATCGACCTCGTACTCGTGTTCGGTGTCGAATATCACTATATCCGCCGTCTTTCCCTCGCCGAGGGTGCCCTTGTCTATCTTTATTATATCCGCCGGATTGGCCGACATCTTTTCTATCAATTGGCTGAGACTGAGCTTTCCGCTCATAACAAGATTGGTGTAGCCTAAGGCAAGCGAGGTCTCAAGCCCCACTATGCCGTTTAGGGCATACTCGAATTCTATGTCCTTCTCGTCCTTGTCATGGGGCGCGTGGTCGGTGGCTATCGCGTCGATCGTGCCGTCGATCAGGCCCTCGATAACCGCGTTCACATCGTCCTCATCCCTGAGGGGCGGGTTCATTTTGGCGTTGGTGTTAAAGCCGTCTACCGCCTTGTCGGTCAGCGAGAAGTAATGGGGCGCGGTCTCGCAGGTTATGTTCGCGCCGCGCTTTTTCGCACTGCGTATCGCGTCGATCGAGTTGCGGGTGCTGACGTGGCACACGTGCAGCCTGCCGCCGACCTCCTCCGCTATCAGCACGTCGCGGGTAACCGCCACGCTCTCGGCGCACTTGGGGATCCCGCGAAGGCCCAGATACGTTGACATATAGCCCTCGTTCATCGAGCCGCCGTCCACCAGATCGAGGTCCTCGCTGTGGGACATGACCGGCAGATCGAACATCGCCGCGTACTCCAGCGCCCTGCGCATGAGGGATGGATTTATGACCGGGCTGCCATCGTCCGAAACGCCGATAGCGCCCGCGTTTTTGAGCTCGCCCATCTCGGACAGCTCCTTGCTCTGCCGGCCCTTTGTGACGCAGCCGACGGTCAGCACGTTCGTGAGCCCTACTTCTTTGCCTCTGTCCAAAACATATTTCACAAGAGCCGGATTGTCGATCGGCGGGTCGGTGTTCGGCATGCACACAACTGTCGTCACGCCGCCCCGGGCCGCCGCGCGGCTGCCCGTCTCGATATCCTCTTTGTATTCATAGCCCGGCTCGCGGAAATGGACGTGCAGGTCTATAAGCCCCGGCGCCACTGCCTTGCCGCCCGCGTCGATGACGCGGTCTGCCTTCTCGTCTATATCCGCCGCGACTTTCGCGATCCTTCCGTCCTTCACCAGGACGTCCTGTATTTTATCAATATTGTTTTTTGGGTCGACCACGCGGCCGCCTTTTATCAGAATTGACATAGCTTTTCTCCTATTTTAATTTTGACTCGTATCTTTTGCCGTTCGCCACCATATTTAGCACCGCCATGCGCACGCACACGCCGTTGGTCACCTGCTTGTTTATAACGCTCTGCGGCCCGTCTATTATGTCGGGATTGAGCTCCACACCGCGGTTGACCGGGCCCGGGTGCATAAGTATCGCGTCGGGCTTGGCGAGAGCCAGACGGCGCTTGTCCACTCCGAAATACTTGTTGTATTCGCGAACCGACGGGAACAATCCCTTCTTCTGGCGCTCAAGCTGTATCCTGAGCCCCATGACTATGTCCGCGCCCTCGATGGCCTTGTCGACGTCGGTGTACACCTTGACCTCCATTTCCTCAAGGCTTCTCGGAAGCAGGGTCGACGGCCCCGCCAGCGCTACCTCGGCGCCCAGCTTTTTGAGCCCGTAGATATTGCTGCGGGCGACGCGGCTGTGCTTTATATCACCGATTATTGCCACTTTGAGCCCTTTTATATCACCCTTTTCCTCGCGCATGGTCATAAAGTCGAGCAGCGCCTGGGTGGGGTGCTCATTCATGCCGTCGCCCGCGTTCACTATGCGGCAGCCGCAGTGCCGCGCCACAAGATGGGGCGCGCCCGACATGCTGTGCCTGATTATGATAACGTCGGTATCCATGGCCTCAAGAGTCTTTACCGTGTCGATCAGCGTCTCGCCCTTGGCCACGCTGCTGCCGCTTGACGACATGTTGGCGGCCGTGGCGCCCAGATATTTTGAGGCCATCTCAAACGACACTCGCGTCCTTGTGCTGTTTTCGTAAAACAGCGTTATCACGCCCTTGCCGCTAAGCAGATTTGATTTTTTATTTTCGCTGAGCAGCACCTCGCGCTTGAGCTTGTCCGCGTCGTCGAGTATCGCGGTTATGTCCTCGGCCGAGGTTTCTTTAAGTCCCAATAAATCTTTTATCATATGTGTCCCCTTGTTATTATTTTCCCAAATATTTTGCCGGTGATTTGCGCTTTTCGATTATGACCTCTGATCTTCCGTCCACCTCGTCGACGTGGAGCGCCACGCGGTCGAGGCCCGTGCCCTTGATCTTGACCCCGGTGTAATCGGCGCTTATCGGGAACGTGCGCCGTCCGCGGTCAATGAAGCAGGCCAGCTGTATCTCGGCGGGCGAGCCCAGCTTGAGCAGCGCGTCTATCGCGGTGTGTATCGTCTTTCCGGTGTACAGAATGTCGTCGATCAGAACTACCGTCTTGTTGTCTATCGAAAAATCTATCTTGGTTCCGTTGAGAACCGGGAATTTCGCGATAAGATTGTGGTCCGCGCCGTACAGCGTGATGTCAAGCGCGCCAACCTCGGTGTTAGGGCCGTCAAGCTCCTTGATATGATCCGCCAGAGCGTCGGCCAAGACAGCGCCGCGGCGCACGATCCCGATCAGACAAATGCTTTTTTCAAACTCGTTTCTCTCCGCTATCTGTTTTGCCATTTTTTTAAGCTTGCTTTCGATTTCCTGTCTTTCAAGTATAACGTCACTCATAAGATCACCCCGCGGCAAAATTTTTTATTCTTTCTGATTTATTATATCCCAATATTTTCATGTTGTCAACACAGGAGTTTGGGAAAAAGCAAAAGAGCGGGGCGCGCCCGCTCTTTTGGATCAATTGGGAAGATATCTATAATAATTTTTACAATTATTATTCAAAATCCTGATACTCGATCGTCAGGTTGTCGAAATAGTACTCCATCTTGTTTGCCGTGTTGCCGGTTCTGTCCATGTAAATATTGAAGTACAGATTATCGAGGTTCACATCTGTGGGATAATCCGCCGAGCCTGCCGCGGCTATTGTAAACGGCTTTTTGTTCAGTATCTCCATTTCTTTGTCGCGGTCATACAGAGTCGATGTGATGCTCTTGTTTTCAAGGTCGATCAGCGCCTCTATTCTGTACCACCTGTTCTTCATGGTGTTGTTTTTGTCGAACTGAGTGTTGTCGCCGTTTATGCGGGTGTTGCCCGGCCCGAACAGATTCATCTGGCCCCAGCCCTTCATTACCGCCCAGCGGACGAAGCGCGTTTGATCGGCAGCGTCCTTGCCGGCGTTTGTTGTGCTTGTCGCCAGGTCGAAATACGACTGGTCGGACGGATAGTAGTCGGTCGTCTCCATCAGGAAATCATAGCTGAACTTTATCGTCTTGCTGTTCTTCAAAGTTCCGTCTCCCAAAAGCTTTTTAAGGTCAAAGCTTACGCCGACGTTATTCTTAACGGTCGCTCCGCTGTCTTTAGTCAGCTTATACACAACGTTGTCCTTGCCCAGATTCGCCGTCTCGCTGCCCGTCGCGGTGTAAACGCCCGCGCTGAAGCCGTTTGACTCCGTGATCGTCGGCTCCATGCCGGCAAAGTTTTCGCTTGTCTTTGCGATCGTTATCATCTTTTTCGCGCTCACGTCAAAGGTCTTTGTGTCGCCCTTGGCTCCCGTGATCTCCGTCTCGGCTGTGTCTATATTATACGCCGTGTCGGAGATCGAGGCAGTCACGGTGTATGTGCCGACCGGGATATTCTCGGCGGTGTAGTTAGCGCTTTCCTGATTCGCAGGTACATTGACGTTTACGGTCTTTATCACCGCGTTGTTTTTCTTGACACTGATCGTGACGGTCTGTGCTTTATCGTTCGCGGGCTTAAGCGTGACATTGCCCTTTAATGTGAACACATTCTCTGTGTCGCTTGTGGGCTGTATCTTAAAGGATATCGACTTTTTGTCGCCGATCGACTTATCAGCCGCTGTTCTCGCGTAGAGTATCACGGTGGCGTCTATCGGCTGCTCGCCGTTTGCGGGACGGATAAGGCTCAGCTTGTTTCCGTTCACTACCGCGAACTCGCTGCTGCTCTCCCATTTAAACTCATATCCGCTCAGCGCGGCGGGGAGGTCGATCTCATTTACCGTCTGGTTGCTTGTGTCGATATTCGCGGAATTTATCACGCTGTCAACGCCGTCATATTTGCTTTTAACTCCGGCGGGGTCCCAATCATCCGAGCCCTTTGTGAAGGTGTAGGGATTGTATCGGAGCATTGTCCACTCGTCAAGCAGCTGTCCGCGGCGCTTTGAAACGTCTACAGCCTTGCCCGAATCATCGACGCTGCCGTACTCGTAAAATCTTGCTTCCTCGGGCTTGTTGCCGCTCATGTCGGTCCAGCCGGAGCTTGAGATCAGATACGGATCACCGCTTGAGCCTTTGGCCGCGTTTCCGATTTTGGTGTTGATATACGCCGCGGCGGGTCCGGGAGGCGCGCCCCACGGTCTGCCCATATTTCCGGGCTGAGCCGCGCTTGAGCCGGTGACATGGCAGTTATAGAACAAATAGCCTTCCGACTCTTTGGTATTGCTGGGAGCCGTTACAGTAGCGGACTCGCCTTTTCCGCCCGCGTTGACATAAAGCTCGCAGTTATCGAACACGGCTGTAGCGCTGCCGCAGATATAGTCTGTGGTACCGCCGAGCTTGCAGTTCTTGAAGTACATTCTTCCGCTGTTTATGCCTATCGTGTCTTGGGTCGATATGATCTCGCAGTTTAAGAACACAGCCTTATCCGCCGAGCAATGGAGAGCGGCGCAGCGCTCTCTGGGACTGCCTGTAACGCCTTTATATGTTATATTGTCGCGGGACTGCAAATAAGCGTTTATCTCATCATCGCTCTTGCCCGCGGTCTTCTGCTCATTTATCCATTCAACTCTGTGGAAATTTCCGTTGTTTGCGTCCGGATCAACGCCCGTGATATCGGTGAGTTCTTCCTCGGTATAGTATCTGTTGTATGAATTTTCCAGTATCAGATCCTCGGCTGTGAATCCCGTCGCGGTCTTGTCGACTTTAAGCGCCGGGCCCCAGTCCTTCGGACCGTAACTCTTACCGTCGCCTATCGCCTGCGGGTCATAGTAACCGCTTTCGTTGCAGCTGTCATAAAGCGAGCCCAGTCCGTAGTACCATGTCAAAAGCACGTCTCCCTCGCTGCCGGCCTTTTTGCGCAGCGTTATATACGGCGTTTTTACAACGATCTGCTCGCGATATGTACCCGGAGCTATGTCGATATATACTCGGTCGGCCTCCGATTCGGGGGCTTTTGCCGTGGCCGCGGCTACCGCCTCGGATATGGTACTGTATTTCGTTTCGCCTATATAAGCGCCCTTGGCCGACGGGTCCGCGGTCGGAACCGCTGTGGGCTTTGCCGTTGGCGCAAGAGTCGGATTTGCCGTAGGAGCCGTTGTGGGAGCGGTAGTCGGTTTTGTTGTGGGAGCGAGCGTCGGCAGCGCTGTAGGAGTCGAGGCAGGAACATCAGTTCCTACCTCGTATACCGCGCTTTTCGGTTCGATCGTGTCGGTGCCGTCCCATACGTACAGCTTTACTTTGCCGCTCGAGGGCTTTTTGAAGTCAAGATTTTTAACGTCCGTGCCCTCTATGTCGTATACCGCCGAGTCGAGCATAACTTTTCCGTCGCTCTCGTCGTACACGCCGACCATCAGCTTGGCCTTGGGGCTCGTCTCGGTTCCGCTGTAGCTGAGACTTACGCCGAGAGTGCCGTCCGCGCCGTATGCCGCGCTTGTGATCTCGTAGTCGCAGCTTGCCGGCGTCGGATCGCCGCCTATTGTCTTGCTGTAGAATGCGATCAGATCTCCCGCGTTACCCAAATAACTCTGGCCGCTGCTGTACGGATCTTGAATGTATAACAGCCATATTTTATGAACGCCGCTTATTTCGTTTAGGTTTTTAAGCTCAAGCACATTATCACCGGTACTGATTATCTGATTTGCGATCTCGGTTCCGTCAACTTTGTCAACATGAACTGACACATATATATTATTATCTCTTACCTTAGGCATTTTTAGCGTAAGCTTCTTGAGACCGTCAAAGTCAAATTCATTTACCGCGTAGCCGACTTTAACGCCGCTTCTGTTGTAAATATAACCTATTTCGACACCATTGCTGTCAATTTTAGGCTTCGATCCGTTGTCGCTGGCGTAGAACTCTTTAACGTCAGCCGCTTTATAGGTCTTGTTGCCCTCAACAACGTTTGTGCCAAAGTTTGTGATGGTGTAGGTCTTGCCGGCCTGAACGGGGAAGGTTGCCATGGTCCTGTCGCCGTTCAGCGTGGCCGCTACCGCGTTTCCGCTCTCGTCGGTGATCTGCGCCTCGGACATATACTTTGAGCGCACGCTGATATCCTTTGTCTCTGTCGCGTGGATCTTGGCCTCGGTGGGCTTTGAGCCGCTCCATTTGAGGTCTACCGTCGCGCCCTCGCGGGTCTTGAAGCCCTTGTACTCGCCGCCCGTCCAGTTGTCGGGCAGAGCGGGAAGCAGAGTTATCGCGCCGTCATGGCTCTGGATAAGCATCTCGATTATGCCCGATGCGGCGCCGTAGTTTCCGTCGATCTGGAAGTTGGGGTGCTGGTCAAACAGATTTGGCGAGGTCCTGGTGGTGAACAGCTGCTCGAGCATATTGGAGGCCGCGTTGCCGTCAAGCGCTCTTGCGTTCAGGTTAATTCTCCAGGCGAGGCCCCAGCCCTGACCGCTGCCGGTACTTCTGGCCGATACCGATTTCTGGTACGCCTCGAATATTTTCTGTTCGTTGGGGTCGTCGCTGTAACCGCTCAGATGCGTGCCGGGGAATATCTCCCAAAGGTGTGAGCAGTGTCTGTGATTTGTGGTGTTTTTGGCTTCGTGGTCGTAAACCGTTGTCTCCGCGTTGTTCTTAAACGGATTTGTGACCGTCCACTTGATTTTCTTGGCATCGTTAGTTGATGAAATATCAAATGCCACGTCGCCGCGTACCCACTCGTTTATAAGACCCGATTTGTCAATCACGTTGGGGGCGACTTTGCCCTTCTCGTCCGCGAGATAGCTCGAGGGCATCTGCTCGTTGATCTTAGCCAGCAGCTCGGCGTTCTCCTGCTCTTTGCCCAGTATCTTGCTCGCCTGCCGGACCATGTCATAGAGGTTCCTCACAAGCTGGGTGTCCATAGCGGGACCGGGCTGAACTCCGCCCTGCTCGGGCGAGCATGACGCCGCCGTGATCAGATATCCGGTCTCGGGATCAACAACCAGGAACTGCGTGAAGAACTTGGCCGCGCCCACCATATAGGGATAGACCTCGGCGAGATAAGCCTCGTCCTTGTTGAACTTATAATACTGCCAAGCGTGGTCGAGCAGCCATGCGCCGCCCGTGGGCCACAGACCCGCCGTGGCGTTGTCTATCGGCTGAGTGCCGCGCCACAGGTCGTAGTTGTGGTGCATTACCCACGGATCGCCGGGCTCGTAGTTCGCACTGTCGCCTATGCCGTACTGATACTCGGCTGTGACGCTTCCGCTCTCCGCCAGCTCTTTAAACGTGTCTATAAACGGACGCTCGCTGTCGCCTATATTAAGGGGCTGAGCAGCCCAGTAGTTCATCTCGGTGTTGATGTTTATCGTGTATTTTCCGTTCCAGGACGCCGAGAACGCCGCGTTCCACTTTCCGGTCAGGTTAAGGGGCTGGCTTTCGGGGATATTTATCTCGCCCTCGCCGCTCGCCGTTCTGCCGTCGCGCGAGCCGGAGATGATCAGATATTTGCCGTAGTTAAATTCAAGCGCCGCCAGCTGATTGTCGCCTTCCGAATATGTTGACTTCACGCCGTTCTTGTTGGCGTCCGATGTTCTGGAAGCCGCGCCTGTCAGGAATCCCGACTTGCCGTTTATATCTTTGCGCACTCTCTTCTCGGTGGGCGTATCTGAATAATCCTTGCCCTCGGTGTTGTCGAGCGTCAGGTCCGTCTTTGAGAACTGCTCGGTAAAGTCGGCAAGATGGCGCTCTTTGATCTGCTCATACGTCTTTGACTTCACGTTGTCCATATAATACTCGCAGTCTCTCGCGGGCTTTGAGTTGTCAAGCGTCTTGTAATCGACATAGTTTGTCGCGCCGACTACGTATATCGTATTGCTTGTTCCGCCCGTAACGTTGACCGTCTTGTTGTCGTCCGCTACCGAAAAAGCGCCGTCGCCGTCAAGATACATATGCGCCTCAAAGTTTATCATGTTTGTTTGACCGATATTGTTGTCCTTGCCGCCGTTGGTAACAGCCGCTTTAACCTTTACCTCTTTGTCATTTACTTTTTCATATGTGTAATAACCCGGTTTTTCGGCATGATATGTGTGAAGCTCCGCCGAAAAGTCGGCCGGCTCGCTCGATTCAACGTGGGTGGCCACGGTCTGATCGGGATAGCTCGCGAAGCTCTCGCGCTTATAGTGCTTGCCGCCGAGATCATATTCAACGGTGACGATACCGGTATTCATGTCAAGGCTCTTGGAGTAATTCGACGCTTCGGCGCTGTTGTGGCCGAAGTTGAGAAATACTTCAACGAAGGACTTGTACGCTCTCTGCTTTGAGGGAGTGCCGAGGAAGGTCGCCTCGACCATTTTCTCCATACTCCAGCGATCCTGAACAGCATCCTGATTCGCGGCGTTGTTTATGTTAAGCGCCTGATTTGATATGCTCTTGTTTGCGAATTCGGGATATTTGGTCCTGAACGCCTCATCGCCGACCAGAACATTTTCCGCGCCTATCTCGGCGGGATTGCCGTTCTCGTCCGCGCCGCGGAAGTATCTCCAGTTTTCTGCCTTGCTGCCGCTCGTGAATGTGCCGTCCTTAACCGTGATCCTGCCGTTTGTATTATAGGCCTGCTGCATGGTGCTGATAACGTTTCCGCTCTCGTCAACCAGAGTTCCGTAAGGCGAGCCGTCCCAGCAGGTGTCCTCGTTGATCTGGATGACCTCGTTATCGATTCCTCCGGCTACCATGCCCGCCATGCGGCCGTTGCCGATGGGGTAGAAGTTGGTCCACACGAACTCGGAATAATCCCAGCTCTGGTAATACTCTTTGGGCTTCCCGTAGGGATTCTGGATCTTGAGAGGATCCTCGCTCTTCTCGGAGTTGGGATTGACCTCCTGCACGGTCTTGTACTTTCCGGTCTGAGCCAGCACATCCTCGATGGTCCTGTTTGTCCACATGGTGGTCTCGGGGTCGAACTTCGCCGCCGCTGTTTCGGCCGCGGCATAGTCAACGCTTTCGGTCTCGGCGAAAACCGCGGGAGCCGCCGTCAGAACCATGGCCGCCGACAGAGCCGCCGACAACAATCTTTTAAACATAAAAATTCCTCCTAACGTAGTGATTAGAGATTAGCGAATAGCGAATAGTTCCCCCTCAGTCGCTTCGCGACAGCATTAAGGAAGCTCTTGGTCAAAATTGCAAGCAATTTTGAAAGATAGCTTTGAACCCGCAAGCAAGCTTGCTGATTATCCCCGAGGGGCGCCTATTTAGTGCCTCCTCCCGGGAGGAGGTGGCTGCGGCTTGCCGCAGACGGAGGTGGGAATGTGTCGATCATACGCTTCGCCAAATCACCGAAATTTATATTTTTATGCTTATATTTTACATTATATTTTTAAACTCAAAAAGAGCCAGTCGGTATTAATTTTTATGGGGCCAGAAAAATTTTCGCGCGCAAAAAAGCGGGAGGCTATCCCGCTTTTATTATGTATGTTTCGCCCTCTTTCGCGTTTATCGAAACGACGCCGCTTTTTTGATCAAAATCAAATTCGGCTTCGGCGCCCGATGAGCCGACGGCTTCGGGCGGTCCCGAAAAATCGGCTCGTATCTTGATGATCCCGTCCTTCAGCGCCTTTGCGGATATCTCGGTCACTCGGCCGTCCTTCCATGCCGCCGAGACCTCGGCGTTTTCTCTTGTCCTGAAGCCGCCGAAGCGGCCGCTTTGCCAGTTTTCGGGCAGCGCGGGCAGAATATCCACGGCCCCGCGGTGGCTCTGAACAAGCATTTCCGCGATCCCCGCCGCGGCTCCCAAATTTCCGTCTATCTGAAAATCCGGGTGCTGGTCGAAAAGATTAGGCGCGGTTCGGCACCGAAGCAGCTGTATCAACATTCTTTCCGCCTTATCGCCCCGCAGCGCTCTGGCGTTTAAATTCATTCTCCAGGCCAGGCTCCAGCCCTTTCCGTCGGCGTTGTCCTTGGCGGCCGCCGATCGGCAAAACGCGTCGAACAGCTTTTTCTCATCCGCGTCGGCGCTGCAGGGATCAAGATGCGTTCCCGGATACAGCTCCCACAGATGCGAGCAGTGCCTGTGCTCGGCTCTCGCCTTATGCTCCTCAATGCCTACCTTTCCGCCTCCGAACGGGTCCGTTATATTATCGTAGTCTCCGCGGCTCGGATCGTCAAGGACTTTTAAGTCAAACAGAACGTCGCCCCGCGCCCACTCTTTTATAAGTCCCGAATCATCGGTCAGATCGGGAGCGATCTTCCCCTTCTCGTCGGCGAAATAGCTTGATGGCATCTGCTCGTCTATCTTGGCCAGAAGCTCCGCGTTTTCCCGCTCTTTGTCAAGTATCCCGCTCGCCCGGCGGACCATGTCATAGAGGTTCCTCACAAGCTGGGTGTCCATCGCGGGGCCGGGCTGAACTCCGCCCTGCTCCGGCGAGCAGGAGGCCGCCGTGATCAGATATCCCGTCTTTGGGTCAACGACCAGATACTCGGCGAAAAACTTGGCCGCACCGAGCATATACGGATAGACCTCGGCGAGATAATCCTCGTCTTTATTGAATTTATAATACTGCCACGCGTGCTCCATCAGCCACGCGCCGCCCGTCGGCCACAGACCCGCCGTGGCGTTGTCTATGGGCTGGGTGCCGCACCACAGGTCAAAATTGTGGTGCATTACCCAAGGATCGCCGGGCTTGTAGTTCGCGCTGTCGCCTATGCCGTACTGGTAGTCGGCGGTTATGCTTCCGCTTCGCGCCAGCTCCTTGAAGGTGTTGATAAACGGCTTTTCACACTCCGAAAGATTGAGCGTCTGAGCCGCCCAATAATTCATTTCTGTGTTTATGTTTATGGTATATTTCCCGTTCCAGCCCGCGGTCATCGCCGCGTTCCACTTTCCGGTCAGATTAAGGGGCCGGCTATCGGGCACGGCGATGTTGTCCCCGTCCGCCTCTCTGCCGGGCCGGGAGCCCGACAATATCAAATATTTGCCGAAGTTAAACTCGAGCACCGCCAGCTTGCAGTCGCCGCCGGTGTAGGTCGTTTCCACACCGGCCGAATCGGCCGCCGCCAAATCCGAACCCGAGCCCGCCAGATAGCCGGACCTTCCGTTTATGTCCCTGCGCACTCTCTTTTCGGTGGGGATGTCGGCGCACTCGCGGCCCTCTTTGTTGTCTATTGTAAGGCTTGATCTTGAAAAACGCTCCGCAAAGTCTTTGATGTGCCGCGCTTTTATCTGCTCGTAGGTCCGCCTTTTTATATTCGCCGAGTATATATCGCAGTCGCGCTCGGGCTTTGAGTTGTCAAGCTCAAGCCAATTGACATAGTTGGTGGCGCCGACGATACAGACCTCGGTGTTTTTGCAGACGCTGACCGTCACGCTTCTTCGATCTCCGCTTACCTCAAAACAGCCGTCGCCGCCGAGTATCATTCTCGCCTCGAACCTTATAGCGTCAGTCTCGGCCAAACGATTGTCACAGCCGCCGTTTGTCACCGCGGACACAAGCCTTATCTCGCGGCTGCTCAGCTTTTCGTATTCGCAGTATTTCGCGTCATTATGATATGTATGCAGCTCGGCTGTCATGCAAAGCTCAGCGTCTGATTCCGCGCGGATAACGACCGCCTGATCCGGATAGCTCGCGAAATACTCGCGCCTGAAATGATGTCCTCCGCAGTCATACTCGACCGTCACGATCCCCGTCTCAAGGTCAAGGCTTTTTACGTAATTGTCCGCATCTTTGTAACTGTGCCCGAAGTCGAGATAAACCTCGACAAAGGATTTATACGCCCTCTGCTTTTTCGGCTTTCCGAGGAACTTTGTCTCAACCAGGGCGTTAAGAGCGTATCTGTCTTGAACTGCCGGCCGCTCGCGGGAATTGTTGATGTTGAGCGACATGTTTGATATGCTCTTATTCGCGAACTCGGGATGTCTTTTTCTGAATTCCTCATCCCCGACCAAAACGTCCCCCGCGCCGATCGGCGCGGGCGCGCCATCGGCACCGGCGCCCCTGAGGTACCTCCAGCCGCCTCTCACGCTTCCGCCCGTCGGATTTTCTGCCGTGATCTTCCGCGCCGCGGAAGCCTGCTCACGGGTGGTTATCCTCATGCCGCTCTCGTCTGTCATATCCCCGTAGGGCGAACCGTCCCAGCAGGTGTCCTCGTTTATCTGGATAACGTCCTTGTCGATCCCTCCCGCGGCCATGGCCGCCAGTCTGCCGCAGCCTATCGGATAAAAATGCGTCCACAAATACTCCGAATACGACCAGTCCGAAAATCCTTCCCCCTCATCCATATAAGGCTTTTGGATCGGGTCCCCGTTTTTGTTCTTTACATATGTGTTTTTATCGGCGTTGGGGTCGATCAAAGCCGCGTTCTCATAAACTCCGTCCTCCGCCAGCACGCTCTCTATCGGCTTGTCGGTCCATATGACCGTTTCGGGATCAAATTCGTGTTTCATTTTTTCCTCCTCAAGCAGACGCGCGTCTCATAAGCGCCCGCATACAATATTATACTGTAATATGATCCGCAATAAAAGCTCCAATTGCATTAAATTTTATGGGGCCAGTTTGATCAATTTGCTTGACTATCGGTCAAACCCGTGATAATATAAATATATAATAATACATAACGCCGCAAATAACAAGCCAAAAGAGGGATTTTTATGAAAAAACTTAAATACAGTTTAAACAAGAGCTCCGGCTCGCCTCTTTACGTTCAGCTTTTTGAAAACATCAAGGCCGACATCATCTCGGGCAGGATCCCGGATGGCGAGAGGCTTCCGTCGCGCAGAGGACTGGCGGAAGAACTGAAGCTTTCCAAAAACACCGTCGAGCAGGCTTACCGCAAGCTGATCGACGAGGGCTACACCGTCGCCCGCTCCAGAAGCGGCTACTACGCCAGACGCACCAGTCCGATAAACACGGATATCTCCGAGCCCGATTTTTACGGCAATCCGGGCATCACCTACGTTATGAGCCAGAACGGCACCGACCTCGGCGCCGTGCCCGCTCAAGCGCTCACCAAACTGCGCCGCGACATAAGCTACGACAATCCCGAGCTTTTGGGTTACGGCCACAAATACGGCGAAAGCGCGCTCCGCAAGGCGATCTCGCACAATCTTTACGACCTGCACGGGATAACCTGTACTCCGGACAGGGTGATAATCGGCGCGGGTATAGACTATCTGCTGCAGCAGATAGCGTGCGTTATGGGCGAGGACGCGGTTTTCGGCTTTGAAAACCCCTGCTTTGCCAGGAGCTATGTGCCGATAAAAAACATCGCCGCGAAAACCGAGCTGATAAACGCGCGCATGGACAGCTTTCCTATAGACGAGCTAAAAAACAGCGGCATTAACGTGATGTATGTCTCGGCCGACATGCACTTTCCCACGGGGCGCAGAATTTCGGACAAGCAGCGGAAAGAGCTCATCGACTGGGCGGAGTCCTCGCCCGACAATTATATAATAGAGGCTGATTTTGACCTGGACTTTGCCGAAAATCCAGGCTATACTTTGATATCAAAATGCCCCGACAAAGTCATATTCCTGGGCACGTTTTACCGCAGCATAGCGCCCGCGTTCAGCGGCGCCTTTCTAATACTGCCCGATGAGCTGAAACGAAGGTTCGACCGTCGGCTGCCCTATTACACCAACCTCAAATCGCGGCTGGAGCAGCAGGTGGCGGCGGAGTTCATAAAAAGCGGCAAATACCGCAGCCACACCGAAAAGCTGCGCAAGCTGTACAGAGAAAAACGCCGTATTTTAAAAACGGCCCTGCTTGAATCTCCGCTGGCGCCCCGCATAAAGCTGCACGGCGCGGACAGCGGCACATATTTTATAATAGAAGTCAAAAACGGCATGAGCGAGCCTGAGCTGAAAAGCGCCGCTAACCGACACGGGGTGAAGCTGATCCCGCTTTCGGCCTGCCTGATCGCAATGAACGACAACATACCCGAAAATTCTTTTATTCTTGGCTTCGGCGAACTTGAAAAGGCCGCCATAAGCGAGGCGGCCAAACGCATGATCCAGGCGTGGACATTATAAGTGTCCGCGCCTTTAAAATTTAGTCGTATTTCGTAGCGATCAGATTTATGCCCGAGATTATGAAGTATATTCCCAGCATTATTCCGATACCGAGCGCCAGAGCGAACGGGCGCACAAAGGAATATATACCCACGATCACATCGAGCACACCCAGGAACACGCCCCAGCCCCACGAGCTGCTTATGTCCTTAAGCTTTATCGAGGTGCATATCGCCGTTACGCCGCGAACAATGAACCAGCACGCCATGGTGATAAGAATAACGATATCAGCGACAAACTTGAAGCTCGGCACAAACAGTACCACAAATCCCATGATAGTTGATATGATGCTGAATACAAACAGGAATCCGTATTTCTTTTTCGAGATCCCGGCGATTATTCCGTATATGCCCCAGACAAGCAGCATAGCGGCAAGAAAATATCCGCCGTCAACAAAGGTGCGAAGCGGCGTCGCCATACACGCAATGCCCCCGATAATCAAAATAATTCCGAGGATGATTGATAATACCCGCATAGTTTTACCTCCTTTTATTAAAAATTCATATCGTAATTATATTATTTTATTATTAAAATGTCAAGTATTATTATATTATTTATACTAAAATGTCAAGTATTATCAAACGCCGCTCTCGGTCATACTCTCTTGTAAAAATTATAGCCCAATTTGGTATAGCCGCGCTTTTCGTAAAAGGCGTTGGCTCCGTATCTGGCAAAACCGCAGTTCAGGGCGACGACGCCCGCGCCCTTCTCGCCCGCGAATTTTTCGGCCAGCTCCAGAAAATCGGCTCCTATGCCCTTGTTCTGGCAGCCGACATCCACCGACATTGAAACGACGCGCACAACGCGCCCCGGATATTCGAGAGTTATTCCTTTTTGCAGCACGACAAATCCGAGGACACGCTCTCCGCAGCCCGCCACATATATGCGATAGTTTTCGTCGCTGTCGATCGTTTTGAGTCTTTCCGCCAGATCGGTCCGCGAAACAAAGCTCCCGACCTCCCAGTTTACAAGTCTGCAGATCCCGTCGATATCGCTGTGCCTGAGGCCTCTTATTACATATTTTAACACAAACTCCCGCTCCCCCAAATAAATTTCGCGAATCATGATCTCGCCGCGGCATTTTTAGATTCTACCATAATTCGATCAATATTTCAACAATTTGGGAGAATAAAATCCGAAAATATTTACGAGGCTTTTATCATATCCAAAAACATAGCGTGGACCGTTTCGTTATCGTTCAGCTCGGGGTGAAAGGCGGTGACCAGCATATTACCCTGCCGCGCCGCGACTATCCTTCCGCCGACCCGGGACAGGATCTCGACCCCGTCCCCGACGCCGCTTATATACGGCGCCCTGATAAAGGTCATGGGCACTTCGCCCATATCCCCGAACTCCGCGGCGGCCGAAAAGCTGCCGAGCTGCCGTCCGTACGCGTTGCGCACCGCGGTTATGTCCATTGTCCCGAGATACACATGCTCATCGTTTTCAATGCGCTTCGCCAGCAGCAAAAGCCCCGCGCAGGTGCCGAACACGGGCAGCCCGTTTTTTATAAGAGTCTTTATCCTGTCCGTCAGGCCGAGCTCCGCCAGCAGCTTGCCCTGGACCGTGCTTTCGCCTCCGGGAATCACAAGCCCGTCGAAAGCGGTCTCTATATCTCTTTTTTGTCTGATCTCAAATGTCTCGGCGCCGAGGCCGCCGAGCATTTTTTCGTGCTCGGCGAACGCGCCCTGCAGCGCCAGTATTCCGATTTTCATGTTAATGCTTTCCTCTTTCTGTAATTATTTTCCCCGCTCTTCCATAATAAGCTCGATCTCATGCTCGTTTATTCCGACCATGGCCTCGCCCAGATCCTCCGAAAGCTCCGCCAGCATGTCCGCGTCCTCATAGTTTGTGACGGCCTTGACTATCGCCGCGGCCCGCTTTTCGGGATTTCCCGACTTGAATATGCCCGAGCCGACAAACACGCCCTCTGCGCCCAACTGCATCATCAGCGCCGCGTCGGCCGGGGTCGCCACGCCTCCCGCGGCAAAATTAACCACCGGCAGCTTCTTGTTCTCATGCACGTAAACGGCCAGATCATACGGCACCGCCAGCTCCTTTGCGGCCTCATACAGCTCGTCGGCGCTCATTGAAGCGAAACGCCTGATCTCCGACTGCATGATCCTCATGTGGCGCACTGCCTGCACCACATCGCCGGTGCCGGGCTCACCCTTGGTTCGGATCATCGCGGCGCCCTCATTTATGCGCCGCAGCGCCTCGCCCAGGTCTCTCGCGCCGCAAACGAACGGAACGCGGAACGCCGTTTTGTCGATATGATATTTGTCGTCCGCCGGAGAGAGCACCTCGCTCTCGTCTATATAATCTATCTCTATCGCCTGAAGGATCTGCGCTTCGGCAAAGTGCCCGATGCGGCACTTTGCCATGACCGGTATCGTGACCGCGTTTTGGATGCCCTTTATCATTTTCGGATCGCTCATGCGCGAAACGCCGCCCGCCGCTCTGATGTCCGCCGGTATGCGCTCAAGCGCCATCACCGCGCAGGCTCCCGCCGCCTCGGCGATCTTCGCCTGCTCGGGCGTGGTCACGTCCATGATAACGCCGCCCTTGAGCATCTGCGCCAAATTCTTGTTAAGCTCGAATCTCTCGTTTTTCATGAATATTCCTCCTGTCTTCTTGACATATAAATTTAAAACATGTATAATTATACCACCGTCTGACACCTTTTAAAGTGTCAAATTGCAAATATTTTATGAGGTCAGATTATGTATAACTTTACGATCGAGCTTGATCAAACCGGCAAAAAGCCGCTCTATATGCAAATATACGAGCACATAGCCGACGAGATCCGAAACGGGCGTCTCGAGGAAAACGAGCGCGTTCCGTCAAAAAAGGCGCTTTCGGCGCATTTGGGAGTCAGCGTGAACACGGTTGAGACCGCCTACGAGATACTCGCGCAGGAGGGGTACCTGCGGCCCGTGCCCAGAAGCGGATATTACGCGAGGCGCGTCATCGCTCCGCAGCTTATCTCTGCCCCGCCGTGCTTTGAGGAAAAACCGACGGAAAATTACGCGGCCGATTTCAGGACCGCGGGCGCGGACGTGAGCTCGTTTCCCTACTCGACCTGGATAAAGCTTTCCAAAGAGGTGATGTACCAAAATCCCGAGCTTTTAAATCACGGCGGCTTTAAGGGCGACATTGAGCTCAGAGACAGCATCGCCAAATATTTGAGGGAGTTCCGCGGCGTGCACTGCTCGGCGTCTCAAATCATAACGGGCGCGGGAATAGAATATCTCGTTATGCTGCTGTGCGGACTGTCGAGCGCCGAAAGGGTCTTTGCCATAGAGGACCCGGGCTACGGAAAAATTGATCTGATACTGAAAAACAGCGGACGAAAGGTCCGCTATGTTCCGCTTGACGAAAAGGGAATATCCGTCGATGAGCTTGAAAGATCGGGCGCCGACACGGTGTACATAACGCCGTCGCACCAATTTCCGAGCGGCATTGTCATGCCGATAGACAGGCGCGAGGAACTGCTGCGCTGGGCGGACGAAAAGCCCGAACGCTACATTATAGAGGACGACATAAACTGTGAGTTCTGCTTTCTGAAGCGTCCCCACACGGCGGTGCAGGGCATATACGGAAGCGAGAAGGTCATCTACCTCAACACGTTTTCAAGAGTGCTGGCGCCGTCGGTCAGGATTGCGTACATGGTGCTGCCGCCGCTCCTCCTCCGCCTCTTTGAGAAAAAATTCAGCCGCTACGCCTCCACGGTGCCGCGGTTTGAGCAGCGCACGCTGGCACGTTTCATATCTGAGAATTATCTTTCGCGGCACCTAAACCGCGTGAAAAACATTTACAGAAAACGCCGCGATATGCTGATCGAGGCGGCCTTGTCGCCAAATTATCCCATAGAGGTCAGCGGCGAAAAGGCGGGCCTGCATCTTGTGTTAAGATCACCGCACGCCTCCGAAATTTTAAAAAAAGCCGCCGAAAACAACATAAAACTGTACAGCCTTGACGACTATTATTTCGCGCCGCGGACGGAGCCTTCAAACGCCATAGTGGCGGGCTACGCCGGAACCACCCCCGAGGACATAACCCTCCTAAAATCCCGCGTCCTCTGCGGCAGCGCGTAATTTAAAAAGGCGCCGCGCGGCGCCTTTATTTTATGTATTTTTCGCTCATATCCTCAAGTATTTTTATGCTGTCCGCTTCGGATATTGTATAATTATCCCAAACATACGGCATAAAATCGTTCATCACGTCAAATATCGCTTTGTTTTTAAGGTTAATGACAAATCCGTCCATGTAGCCCGTGTCCGAAACATAGCTGTAGAGCATGGTGTCTATTCCGTAAACGAACGGGTACCTCAGCGGCTCCTTTGTGAAGCGGAAGCATATCTTCTCCGGCGTCTCCTTGGCATATTGGATAAGAATGTCAAAAAATTTTCTAAGCTGGGCGGGCGTCATGGGATTAAAATGCTCGGCGTGGTCGAACGACAGGCCCGTCCGCATCATGCGCTTTATAGACATGTGATCAAACAAAAATCGTTTCTTTGCCGAGCTGTTTTTCAGAAAGCCCTTCTGACGCTCGATAAAAGCGTTTATGAGCTTTTGCACATAGGGATGGTCTTTGGGGAAGCCAAAATAGTTTATGTCCTTAAACATATCACACACTATATCATAAGGAAGGTTGCCGAAACAGGGCGCGCCCTCGCTGTAATATGTTACGCTGCTGTCAAAAAGCGCGCTGTCGCTTACTATGTCGATATAATCCGTCACGCGGCTCCCGTGCTCTTTTATTGGCGTGCAGGTCTCGTTGAATTTGTCTTTTTTGTAAATAATGTGTTCGTAGATCGCCTCGGATATCGGCGTTTTCAGATAAATATACTCATCCCTGAAAAGCTCGAGCTTAAAAGCGTAATGCTCCGAGCCGTTTTTGCACAAAACAAAAACGCCCCTAAAGCCGATATGCTGCGCGAGCAGAGGCGTGTAGTTTTTGTGCCGTTTTAAAACAAGCAGCGCGTTTATCTCATGACAGGTCATGGCTTGCTGCGAGAACTGCAGATAGTTGAAAACCTCGGTTTTTTCGGAATTGCCGAGAAAGCTGTCAATATCACCGATCAATCTGCTGTCGCTGATCCCCGACATAAAAACAACCGACTCGGTTTCGGCGGCGCGCTTGAGCACGTCCGAAAAACGCATATGCTCTCCGTTTATCAAGAGGCCGAATCCCCCGACCGACGCGCCTCTGTATATACCGCTTAGTATATCGCGCGATTCGAGGGACCTGCGGCTGATCATGCCTTTATTTAAAAACTCACCAATTTTTGCTTTCTCGGCATTCGAAAAAACTATCTTTTTATCAATTTGCTCGATCATCTCGCGCGTCGTTTGTGCGCTGTAGTAGTTCCCGAACAAACGGTACAAAACATTTCTGCTTTTCAGATCGAGCTCGCTTGAAAGCTGTGTTACACTTATGCCTCTTTGAGCGATAATTTGTCTCAAATACTCTCCGATCGTCATATTTCAACAGCTCCGTAATTCTCGTATTTCCATAACAATATAACATAAACGGCGTTTTGTTGTCAATCCGCTGTCACCATACATTACCTATGTGACACAAACTTTTTTTAAATAAAATCCGCCGATGTTATAAGGCGTCAAAAAAATCCGGCAAAACGCCGCGATGAATATTATTTTATTTCCGCAAACTCAAAAAAATATAATAAAATTTTTAAAAAAAGTCTTGACAAACAGCCCAAGAATTGCTATACTGTTAAAGTCGCAAATGCGGAGGAAATATATGCGGGTGTAGTTCAATGGTAGAATCTCAGCCTTCCAAGCTGATTGCGTGGGTTCGATTCCCATCACCCGCTCCACTGTTATAACCGCATAACAGCCGGTTATAACTTTTATTATGCTGTCGTGCGCCTGTAGCTCAGCTGGATAGAGCAACTGCCTTCTAAGCAGTGGGCCAGGGGTTCAAGTCCCTTCA
>CANQQJ010000019.1 GCA_947625905.1 uncultured Clostridia bacterium
CTTTTGCTTTTAACATTATATCATATTTGGAGTTCATTTTCCTTTTTATTTGTCACCCATCAATTGTATCATAACATAGCGTCAAATTTTATTTCGGGATTTTCAATAAAAACCGCGGGCGAAGCTCCGATAAAATCATTGTATTTTGTTTCTGTCAAGAAATTCAATTTTGCTCGTTTTCTGAGCTCAAATATATCGGCGCCCTCGGCGTATAAGCGTTTTATGATATTTCTCAGACTTTCCTCAAAATGCTCACGTCCGCTTTGCGAGATATTTCCCGAGGCGTCCCGAGGGAACGCGATGCGCAGACTTATATTTCCGTATACGCGGCCGTTTTCGATACGGGCACGCGCTTTCGCTTTGCATTTTCCACGGATATAATACGGCTCGCCGTTCGCCGTTTCAAAAAATATCGGCTCGTCGGTTTTCCCGAGCGCGGTGTTTAAAAGACTGCATTCCTCGCCGCCGAGATATATCGGCGGAGCGCCCGCGGGAAACAGCACGCCGCCGCTCAGTCCGCGCGCGGTAACCTCCGCCATGCGAGCGGAGCCGTCTGTAGCGGTCATAAACTCCAGCAGGTTTGTTTCAAAGCTGACGACCGCCGATTTTTCGGAAAACAACAGCTCATAATATCTTGCGGGGCTTTCCTCCATCGCGGGCTCGACCGACGTCAAATACTCTTTCGCGTTTTCGGCGGCGCACAGCTTTGTCTCTGGTCTGACCTCGTCGGCACTCAAAAAGCTTTTGCATATCTCCTCCGCCTCTGCCGGGCCGTGGCTCAGCAGCTCATCAGAGATCACCAGAAGCTTCATGTGCGACAAAGCAGCGGACTTGCCGAGATATGATTTTGACTTTTCCAGCGCCTCATAAATATTGCGCGCGCCGACGGTTATATTGCTGACTGCTTTTTTCCCCGAACCGCCGCTTTCATCATCGGTCTCATCCGATGTTTCCGCGCTTGTGTCGGAGCCGTTTTTAAGAGGATTTGAAAACTGGAGCGTGAACTCATATCCGAGCCCGTCCGACGCGGGATCGACGCCCGCCGCTATGATATACGCGGTGTTCTCCACATCGCGCGCGTCTCCGCAGCCCGCGAGCGGAGTTATGATCAAAACGCAGAGCAGAAGCGCGGCCGCGCCTTTCACAGCTTTTTTGCCGCGGAATCCCAAGCCCGCGAGCAGTTTTCCGACAGCTGTCAAAAGCGCCGATATATAAAGTACCGCCGAGGCCGTTTTAATAATTATATAAAGCGCGTCAAGACGCATATTGAGGCGGCTCATGCCCGAGAATCCCGCCATTCCGCGGATCAGGTCAGAGCCGACAAGCGCGGCGTATTTCGAATTTATCGACAGAAACAGAACGATATAGTATAAAGCGTAAAGCGCCGCTCCGATTATTGCCGCGGATAAAACATGCTTTGAACTTCGCTCTTCCTCAAACAAAATCAAATAGGCGGCGGCCGGAATTATCCCCGAAAACGCGAAAACATTTCCGAAGGCGGATAAGGCGGCGGCTCCCGCCCCGTTTCCCAAGATCGGCGCCGCGTTAAACACGTCGCAGCGGGGAACGGCATTCAGGATAATAAAAATCAGTCCCGCGGCAATAGCGGGAACACACAGGCCGTGCAGCTTAAACAGCGCTCCCTTGCCTCCGCGCGCGACAATGAACACGGCCGCGGCGAGCACGACAAGTATAAGTATCCACGTTGTGTTTAAATACTCGCTTCTACCGAGATCGTTTATAAGCGAGTATGAATAATAGATCGCCTCGCATATAAAATACGCCGCCAAAACAGCGAACAGAGGTTTTTTGACCTCGCGCCGCCCGATCATTTTGAGAATCGCGCCGCGCAGCGAGTAAATCAACGCAGTTATGACCGAGAAAAGCAAAGCCGACAGAACGAGCGCAAGCGCGGCGCCGCTGCCGTTTTCAAAGAGCAAAAATCCCGAATAATCGAGAAACAGCTTTGCCGTAACGCAGTTCAGTATCAGACAGCTCAGATTAAAATTAAATCTTCTCATATACATCAATCCTTATTCTCGGCATTATTATTCTCATACTTCCATTTTCGGCTGATCTCGGGCTGCTTGATCTCGTCCTGCGGCATCAGCTCGGGCGGACGCTTTTCCTTTTTCCAGATCGGCTTTACAAGCACGGACTCGGAGCTGCGCCCGCCCGCCCTGTAGCGGCTTAGAAACGGCACTCCGAAGGTCGTGGTGGAGGCGAGCAGGCTGAGCGTGGCTATGACCGCGGCCGTGAGCCCCGGCAGTCCGAAAAAATACGCGGCAAAAATGTATATGAATTTAAGCACGCTGAGCGAGCGGGACAGCGACAGCGTCGGAGTTGAGAACGAACCTATTCCTCCCAGCGATACGATGATTATCAGCAGCGGGCTGACTATGCTGGCCTCGACCGCGGCCTGACCCAAAATGAGGCCGCCGATTATGCCGAGCGTGCTGCCTATCGGGTTCGGCACCCTGACCGACGCCTCTTTGATAAGCTCAAACGACAGCTCCATCAGCAAAAGCTCAAGTATCAGCGGGAACGGGACCTTTTCGCGGGTGGCGGATATGGCGATCAGCAGATCGGTGGGCAGCACTTCCTGATGATAGAGCATAACGGCGATAAACAGCGCGGACAGCAGCACCGACACGGCCATTCCGAACAGCCGCACCAGGCGCATAAGATTTGCCTCGGGGACCCTGACATAGTTATCCTCGGTGGCCTCGATAAGGTCCATTGTGGTCGTGGGCAGTATCAGCGCGAACGGGCTGCCCTGCACCACGACCGCCACTTTTCCGTCGGCAAGCATCGCGGCCACTCTGTCGGGACGCTCGGTCTTGAGTGTGCGCGTCATCGGGAAATACGTCGAGTCCTCGATCATCATCTCAACGTCGCTCGACGAGAAGATGTACTCGGTGTCGATTCCCTCGAGCCGCCGCTTGACCTCCGCCACAATATCGGGATTCGCTATTTCGCGGAGATACATAACGGCGCACGGCACCTTGTTGCTGTTTCCAACGGGAATGTTCACGGCGGTGGCGCTCGGCGAGCGCAGTATCTTTCGAACAAGCGCGATGTTTGTCATTATGGATTCCGAGAACGCCTCCTGCGGCCCCGCGAGGCTGACCTCCTGCGTCGGCGCGTCTACACCTCTGTTGTCCCAGCCCTTTACGTCGGCCGAAAAGCAGCAGGCGCAGCCGTCGATAAACACGGCGCAGTCGCCGAACGAAACCTTTTGCCCCACCTCGTCGTAGTCATTAACTATCGAAAGCGGCGCCGCCGAGATTATCCTCTCGCTCACGATCTCGCGGCGTCCGCGCTCGGGCGCGTCAAACTTATCGCATGTCAGAAGCGAGCGCAGTATGTCGCGGTTTAAGTAGTTCTGATTAGTCATGCCGTCGTAGTATATCAAAAACCCGTCGGCGGTCCCGTCCTTAAACCCGATCTTAAATTCGCGCAGATTGAAATCCATGTTATTATCGGGGTCAAACATCTCTTTGATTATTCTTTTGTTTTCGGTTATTGACGCGTTTATCACTTGTATCACCGAATATATTTTTGCCGTCATTCCCATAATTATACATTTAGGTTGACTAATCCGAAGATTTTGTATATAATAAATATGTCCAAAATTTGTTATTGAAAGGAAGATATACATGAAAGTTTTATTGATCAACGGAAGCCCCCACGCGAAGGGCTGCACATACACCGCCCTTTCGATCGCGGCCGAAGAACTCAACAAAAACGGCGTTGAGACCGAGATAATTCAGGTCGGCATAAAACCTATCGTCGGCTGTATCGGCTGCGGCGCATGCGCCAAGCTCGGCAAATGCCGATTCGACAGCGACCCGGTCAACGAGACCGCCGCAAAGTGCGCCGAGGCAGACGGCATAATTATCGGCACGCCCGTGCATTACGCCGCGTCGTCGGGCGCGATAAAATCGTTCACCGACAGACTTTTCTACTCGGCGGGAAGCAAGCTTACATACAAACCCGGCGCGGTTGCTGCCAGCTGCCGCAGAGGCGGCGCTTCGGCGGCTCTCGATCAACTGAGCAAATATTTCACGATCAACCAGATGCCCGTCGTCAGCTCAAACTACTGGAACATGGTCCACGGCAACACGCCCGACGAGGTAATGCAGGACGCCGAGGGCGTTCAGACAATGCGTCTGCTCGGCAGAAATATGGCGTGGCTCGTTAAGGCGATCGACGCCGCCAAGCAAAGCGGCATAAACCACCCCGATCCCGAGCCGAAAGAAAAAACCAACTTTATCAGATAATAAAATTTTCTCCACAAAGACCCGATTGCGGGTCTTTTTATTTTTTGCTTGACAAACAAATTCTTATAAAATATAATATACATTAACAGATATTATAAATAGTCGGTTAATATCGAATATTGTTTATCTGTCAAATAATTTATTTGCGGAGGCATTATGTTATATATTTTTGCGGCAATTATCCTTATCGCTCTCGGTTTTATGATAGGTGCGGGAATTTTATTCTTAAAAACCATACCGCGCAGCGGCAGCAGCGAGTCGGCGACAAAAATGTCGGGCGGCTCATGGGACAAGCACAGGATTTTGCTTAAAGAAAGCCGCGAATGGCTGGACGCGGCCAAGCGCGAGGATATGAGCATTTCGAGTTTTGACGGAATAAAACTCGCGGGATTTTACTATCCCGCGGCGGCTCCGAACGGGTGTCTTATCGCGGCATTTAACGGCTATCGCTCGGACTCGAGGAGCCAATTCAGCCATATAACGCGATATTTAAACGGACTCGGTTTTGACGCCGCATTGATCGATGACAGGGCCCACGGCGAAAGCGGGGGAAAATATGTCGGTTTCGGAGCGCTCGACAGATATGACTGTCAAAAATGGGCTGAATATCTCGACGAAAAATTCGGCGGCACGCGCAAGATATACTTATACGGCGTTTCGATGGGAGCGGCGGCCGTGCTGATGGCGAGCGGTCTTAAGCTCCCCGATTCGGTCAAGGGCATCATTGCCGACTGCGGCTACACGTCGGCATACGACGTGTTCAAGCATGTGCTTAACAAATGGTATCACCTGCCGTCGTTTCCGCTCTTGCAGATATCGAATTTATATTGCCGCGTTTTCGCGAAGTACGGCTACAAGGACGCGATCGCGCTTGAGGCGGTCAAAAGCTCGGCTCTTCCTCTGCTTGTTATACACGGCGAAAACGACACGTTTGTGCCGTCTTACATGGCGCCCGAGATTTATGACGCGTCCGATTCAAAATACAAAAAGCTTTTGATAATAAAAAACGCGGCTCACGCGGAGAGTTATTTTATCGACACCGAAAGATACAGAAAAGCCGTCGCGGAATTCATTGACAAGACGAAAAATTTATAATTTTAATAAGGCAAGGTGATTATTTTGGCTGTGAAAACAAAAACTTATCCCTTAACTCCGGCTCAAAAAATGCACTTTTACACGCAGCTGCAATGCACGGGACATCCCGAAGTGCTCAACATAGGAACAAGCATTTTTATGAACGGCGAAATGGATTTTGAGGCGCTGCGCGGAGCGTTTCTGAAATCATACGAGAGGTATGAGGCCGCGCGCATCAGGTTCCGCAAGGACAAAAACGGCGATATATGCCAGTACCTCTCAAACGAGCCGATGAACGAGGCCGAGTTCCTGGACTTCGCCGCATGGGGAAAAACTCAAGAGGAGGCCGAGGCGGAGCTCAAGCGCCTGACGACGATACCGATTGAGCGCTTTGACTCGCAGATGTTTCGGCTCTACTACGTGAGAATGCCCAACGGTTATACCGGCGTGTTCTTTTTGGTCGACCATATGGCGTGGGATTCATCGTCGATCATAGTGTTTATAAGCGATGTTATCGAAATATACTGCAACGCTCTGTATGACACGCCCTACCCCAAGGACCTGCGCTCGTATATTCAGTCTCTCGAGAAGGACTTAAAATACGCGGGCAGCAAAGCCGAGGAACGCGACAGGCAGTTCTGGGAGGAAACAGTGCTGTCGGACGAGCCGATATTCACCGATATTCTCGGCCCGTCGAGACTTGATAACGCCCGCAAGGAAAGCGGTGATCCCGACAAACGCAGCGCGAAGGTCACATCTCAGACCGTTGTGGCGGACATATGCAGCTTCTCGCTCGAGGAGGAGCCATCAAACAGACTGATGGAATACTGCAAACAAAAGAACATTCCCATGGTTTGTCTGCTGATATCGGCGCTCCGCACTTATCTTTCGAAATTCAACAGGTACGCCGAGGACATAAGCATAAAGACGACCGTGTCGCGGCGCGGGACCGTGCTCGAGAAAAAGAGCGGCGGCACAAGGATACACTTCTTCCCGTTCCGAATGAAGTTCAGCAACAGCATGAAGTACATCGACTCGATCAGGAAAATACAGGAGATGCAGAACAAGATCTTCAGGCACGCCGACTATGACCCCATAAAGCTTAACGGCGAGATATGCAAGCGGTTCGGGAACATGCCCGGCGAGAGCTACGACTCGGTATCACTCACGTATCAGCCCATGTCTTTCCGCGAGAGCAACGATATGCTCAAGGACATAGATTATGAGGCCAAATGGCTTACAAACGGAGTCGCGGCGCAGCCGTATTATCTGACGGTAATGCACAATCCCGAGACCCGCGGCCTGGACTTTTTCTGGGAATATCAAAAAGGCGCGGCGACGCCCGAGCAGCTCGAGTATATCTACTATTATCTCTGCAAGATATTATTTGAGGTTATAGAGGACGATGAGCGCACGATAAACGAAATAATTGAAACGGTATAAATTTAATAAGAAAGGTTGATAGATATGTTTGATAAAATCAAAGAGATAATTCAGGAGTACACCGAGACGGAGCCCGACGAGATAACCGAGGATTCAAGGTTCATTGAGGACCTGGGCATGAACTCCTACAACATCATGTGCGCGGTCGGCGACCTTGAGGACGCTTTTGACATCGAGGTAAACGAGAGCGACGTTGCGGATATGCGGACCCTGGGAGACGTTGCGGAGTACGTCAAGTCAAAGCAGGGCTGATTGGAGGGATAGCTTTGGACGGGATCAGTTCGATAAAAGATATCGTGTACGACGCCGCCGAAAAATACGGCAACAACCCCTATCTCAGATACAAATCGGGAAGGGAGATCATTGACAAGTCGTTTAACCGCACCAAGAGTGACAGTGACGCTTTCGGCGCCGCACTGCTGAAAAAGTTCGGGGACAAGCCGGTCCATGTGGCGGTGATCGGCGGAACGAGCTATGAGTGGATAATCACTTTCCTGGGAACCGCGATAAGCGGCAATGTCATAGTGCCTCTCGACAAGGAGTCGGAGAGCATCGACGATATGATGCAGAGAGCCGACGTGAACGTTCTGGTGTATGACGGCGCGCTTAAAGAAAAGGCTCTGAGAGCCGCGGTCAAATGTCCTAAAATTGAGCTGACTCTCAACATGAGAGACGAGCTTTACGGTTTTATAAAGGCCTTTGACGGCAAAGCCCCGAACAAGGACATAGACTGCGACAAAATGTGCGCCATTCTTTACACGTCGGGAACCACCGGAAAGAGCAAGGGCGTTATGCTGACGCAGAGGAACATAGCCGACAACGCGACCTGCATCGACGCGGGCGAACAGCCCGGCGATCGGATGATGACCGTGCTGCCCATACACCACGCGTTTTGCTTCACCTGCGACATACTTCTCGGCATGCACGGCGGAATGTGCGTGTGCGTCAACGACTCGATCATGAGGGTGGCGAGGAACCTGCTGCTGTTTAAACCGCACATCATGCTGGCGGTGCCCATGATATTCGCGTCAATGCTCAAGGGCGTTCAATCGGCCGCGGAGCAGAAGCCGAACATACCCAAGCCCGACATTGCCAAGGCCGCGTTCGGAGGCTGCCTCAGAACGCTGTACAGCGGCGGCGCGTATCTTAATCCCAACATCGTCACGGGTTTTAAAGAATTCGGTATAAAGGTACTCCAGGGCTACGGCATGAGCGAGTGCTCGCCCAGGATCAGCTTTAACTCAAAATTTGAGTCAAAGCCCGACTCGCTTGGAAAAGTCGTTCCCAACTGCGAGGCCAGGATCAAAGACGGCGAGATACAGGTGCGCGGCTCCAGCGTGATGCTCGGATATTACAAGGACGAGGAGCGCACACGCGAGGCGTTCACCGAAGACGGCTGGCTCAGGACGGATGATCTGGGAACTCTGGACGACGATAACTTCCTGTTTATGACCGGCAGAGCCAAAAATCTGATCATTCTGTCAAACGGCGAGAACGTTTCCGCCGAGGAGCTTGAAAACAAGTTCGACGGCTTTCCCGAGGTGGCGGAAATCGTCGTTTACGGAAGCGACGACGTAATAACCGCGGAAATATATATAAACCCCAACATGGACAAAGACGAGGCTAAGATCAGCACCGACAGAAAAATCACGGAAATAAACAGCGGTATTCCGATGTACAAAAGGATAAACGCCGTCATATATCGAGACGAGCCGTTTCCAAAAACATCGTCGCACAAAATTATACGCCCGAATTTGAAGTAAAAAACAATATAATTCTGCGTAAGGCCCGCCAATTTAGGCGGGCCTTATTAATATGTTGCGAAACGTTAATCAGGCCCCCATCGGAGGACCGCGATAGCGGCGGAAAGGGCGCTTCGTGTGCCGCATTTTTGAACCACATTTATCCTTGACACAGACTCGAATTTGTGGTAATATAAATTTGCCAAGCAAATCCGAATAATTTTAAAAACCTTGCTTTATTTTAGCTCAGTTTTATTTCGTAAAAAATGCGGAATATTTTTATGCTGGGCTTAAAATAAGTAAGGTATAAATTCGGGTTTGTTTGGCGACAACGAGGTTCCGCATTTTCCGCGGCGCTTCGTGTGCCGCGTTTTTTATTTACGTGCTCTGAGAGCCTAATCAATTAAACAACGGGCGGCATATTGCCGCCCGTACGTATTTGGCGCATTACAGCCGTATCTATTAACAAAGAACGCGGAGATAACCGAGCATTTTTCGCTTAGGTTTCTCCGCGTATTCTCTATTCTCTAATTACTATTCAGGGCTCCCGCAAAGCTCACAGAGCTTTGCGGGAAAAGGAGCATCCGCCGGCAAGGCGCAGCTTCTGCCGCTTGCGGCAGAACAAGCCAAGAGGCGCGATGCGACGTGTTAGTACATTCCTCCGCCGCCGGCCATTGCTGCTGCCGCTGCCGCGTCCGCAGCAGGATCGGGCTTGTCGGCTACCACGCTCTCGGTGGTGAGGATCATAGCCGCTATGCTCGCCGCGTTCTGCAGCGCGCTTCTTGTGACCTTTGTGGGGTCTACGATACCCTCTTTAAGCATATCCTCGTACTTGCCGGTCAGCGCGTTGTAACCAACGCCTTCCTCGCTGTCCTTGATCTTGTTGACGATAACGCTGCCCTCAACGCCCGCGTTGTAGGCAATCTGTCTCACCGGCTCCTCGAGCGCGTTCAGCACGATCTGGGCTCCGGTCTTTTCGTCGCCCTCGAGGCCTTCCATTACCGCCTCGATAGCGGGCAGAGCGTTGATGTAGGCCGTGCCGCCGCCTGCGACGATACCTTCCTCAACAGCCGCGCGCGTCGCCGCGAGAGCGTCCTCTATCCTGAGCTTCTTCTCCTTCATCTCGACTTCGGTCGCGGCGCCGACTTTGATAACGGCCACGCCGCCCGAAAGCTTCGCGAGACGCTCCTGGAGCTTCTCTTTGTCGAAGTCGGAAGTGGTTTCCTCAATCTGAGCCATGATCTGGTGGATCCTGGCGTCTATCTGAGCCTTGTCGCCCAGACCGTCAACGATTATCGTGTTCTCTTTTGTTATCTTTACCTGGCGCGCCTGACCGAGCTGGTCCACCTGAGTCTCTTTAAGGTCAAGACCGAGTTCCTCGGATATAACCTGGCCGCCCGTCAGTATCGCGATATCCTGAAGCATTTCCTTTCTTCTGTCGCCGAAGCCGGGTGCCTTTACCGCGACGCAGGTGAACGTGCCGCGCAGCTTGTTGACGATAAGGGTGGACAGCGCCTCGCCCTCAACGTCCTCGGCGATGATTATAAGCTTCTTGCCAGCCTGAACGATCTGCTCGAGCAGGGGCAGTATCTCCTGGATGTTCGAGATCTTTTTGTCGGTGATAAGAATATAAGCGTCGTCGATGATGGCTTCCATTTTGTCTGTGTCGGTCACCATGTAGGGCGTGATGTATCCTCTGTCGAACTGCATGCCCTCAACGACCTCGGAATATGTCTCGGCAGTCTTGGATTCCTCAACGGTGATAACGCCGTTGTTTGTGACCTTCTCCATCGCCTCGGCGATAAGCGTGCCGACCGTCTCATCGGCGGCCGATATCGAGGCTACGCGCGCTATGTCGTTTTTGCCGTCTATCGCTTTGCTGTTTTTAACTATCTTATCGACCGCCGCGTCGACCGCCTTGGCGATACCCTTCTTTACGATCATCGGGTTGGCGCCCGCGGTAACGTTTTTGAGGCCCTCTCTTACCAGAGCCTGAGCCAGCAGCGTGGCCGTCGTCGTGCCGTCACCGGCAACGTCGTTTGTCTTTGTCGCGACTTCTTTCACGAGCTGCGCGCCCATGTTCTCAAACGCGTCCTCCAGCTCTATATCCTTGGCGATCGTCACGCCGTCGTTTGTGATAAGGGGAGCGCCGTACTTTTTGTCGAGCACAACGTTTCTGCCCTTGGGGCCGAGGGTCACCTTAACGGTGTTAGCCAGCTGGTCAACGCCGCTCTGGAGCGCTTTTCTGGCGTCCTCGCCGAATTTTATTTCTTTTGCCATAGTAAATTACCTCCTGAAATTAAATTTTGCCAAAGTTACTCAACAACCGCCAGAACGTCTTTCTGACTGATGATGACGTATTCCTCGCCGTCGAGCTTAACCTCTGTGCCCGCGTACTTGCTCATGATGACCTTGTCGCCCACCTTGAGCTCCATCTTAACCTCCTTGCCGTCAACCATGCCGCCGGGTCCAACCGCTATTACTTCGGCGAATTGCGGCTTTTCCTTGGCTGAGCCCGCGAGAATAATGCCGCTTTGGGTGGTCTCCTCCGCCTCGGCCATTTTTGTGACAACTCTGTCTGCCAACGGTTTAATGTTCATTATATATGCCTCCTTTAAATTTAATCATTTTGTTAGCACTCTCTCTTCGAGAGTGCTAATTATATTCTACTCTTATTTTATTTTTTATCAAATTCGTTTAATTGGGATTATATGCCAATATCACCGATTATATTCAATAAGCCGATGTATTTTTTTGCAAATCACAATTTTTTTCAAATTATTTTGATTTATTTTGCTTTATTATTATTTTGTTTTCTTTCCCTTGACGTTGATGCCCTCTTTAATGTCGGTGTTTTCAATGTCCTCGGGCGAGGGCTCCAAGCGCTCGTCTATCGGGATGTACTCGAGGCGCTTTACCGCGCTCTTGTAGGCGGGGCGTATTATGCGCTTGCCGGTGGTTATCTCCTCTATCCTGTGGGCGCACCAGCCGACTATCCTCGCCATGGCGAATATCGGGGTAAACAGCTCCTGCGGGATGTGCAGCATTTGATACACGAATCCCGAATAAAAATCCACGTTGGCGCACATAGGCTTTTCGAAGCCCTTAACGTCGTTAAACACGATCGGAGCCAGCTCCTCGACCGAGGAATAGAGATTGAACTCGTCGGTGTATCCCATGGTCTCGGCCAGCTTTTGGGCGCGCTTCTTAAGTATGACCGCTCTGGGGTCGGACATCGTGTAGACCGCGTGGCCCATGCCGTAGATAAGGCCCTTGCCGTCTCCGGCCTCTTTGAGCATTATCTTTTTGAGGTACTCGTAGATCTCGTCCTTATCGTTCCAGTTTTTGACATTGTTTTTGATCTCATCCATCTGAGAGCGCATTTTGTCGTTGGCGCCGCCGTGCTTGGGGCCCTTGAGCGAGCCGACCGCCGCGGCTATCGCCGAGTATGTGTCGGTGCCGGTGGACGACAGCACATGGACCGCGAACGCGGAGTTGTTTCCTCCGCCGTGCTCCGCCTGCAGCATCAGCGTCAGGTCCAGCATCTCGGCCTCAAGCGGCGTGAAACGGTTGTCGGGACGTATCAGATGCAGGAAGTTCTGCGCGGTGTTGTACTCCCTGACGGGATTGTGCAGGATAAGGCTCTGGTTATCATAATAATGGCGCTTGCACGCGTACGAGTGGGCGATAAGCATCGGCAGTCTCGCGATAAGCATAAGGCTTTGGCGCAGCAGATTCGGCAGCGATATATCGTCGGGGTTGTCGTCGTAGGAATAGAGCGCGAGCACGCTTCGCGCCAGCTTGTTCATTATATTTTTACTGGGCGCTTTTAAGATCATATCCTCGGTGAACTCGGCCGGCAGCGTTCTGAAATCCGCAAGATTATTTTCAAAATGCTCAAGCAGCGTGCGGCTCGGCAAAAAGCCGAACAACAGCAAAAAAGCGACCTCCTCAAAACCGCAGCGTTTTTCGGCCAGACAATGGGAGACTATATCGTCTATATTGATTCCGCGGTACCTGAGCTTGCCTTCGACCGGCATTTTGTTTCCCTCGTCCAAAACATAGCCGTGGACCTCTCCGATCGAGGTCAGTCCCGCGAGCACTCCGGTGCCGTCGGAATTTCTCAATCCGCGCTTTACGTTGTACATGTCATAATATCGCTCGGGTATCTTGTTCCAGCGCGAGTTCTGGCTCTTCATAAACTCGATAAAGCTCTCCATTCCCGCGTTAAAATCACTTGATTTTGAATTCAAATTCTCTCCCGCCTTTCGTCTTGTTAATTAAAGTAATTATACAACAAAATCAAATGAAGTGTCAATGTTATTATACCTAATAATTTCCAAATATAAGCGTGATTTTTTGGAAGAAAAATTATTTACAGATCTCGAACCATTTTTAAATACTCAAGCGTTTTGAGCTGTTTTTCAAGCTGCGCCGTCATGTAGCTTTCGGCGACCTCCGCCAGGTACCGCGTGCTGTTTTCGCCCAGGGAAAACGAAAACGCCGCCGCGTCGCCCGAGGTCACGATGTAAGATATCGCCTTGTATATGGTGTCATTCACCTCAATACAGAATTTCCCCTCTTTCTTGGCGGCGCACTCCTCGCAGCAGAACACGCCGTCGGCCGGGCAGAGCAGCTTGATCCTTCCTCCACCGCCGCAAACGCAGCCTCCGCAGTCGGGCGCGAAGCCCGCCTCTCGGAGCGCGCGCAGCAAAAAGACCGCCTCGAGCTTAAGCGCGCCGTCTCCGCCGTCCTTATTGAGCTTGCTCAGCGTGTTTAAAAGCAGCCTCAGTATCCCGTTCTGCTCGGTCCCCTCATAACACAGGTGGTTGGCGACGTCGCAAAAATACGAGGCGTAGGCCATTTTGTCAAGAGAAGATCGAAGGTCTGCGAACGGCTCAATGACCTCGGCCTCGTTGAGGCGCAGCATGCCGCCGTCGCGGTTTTTGAACACCTCAAAGTCGGAATAGCAAAAAAGCTGTGTGGCGATAAGCGCGCCCGAACGGCTCAGCCTCGAGCGTCCCGCCAGGATCGACACCTTGCCCATATCCTTTGACAGCACCGTGAGTATGCGGCTGTTCTCGCTGTATTTGACCTCGCGCGTAACCACGCCGCGCAAATCAATGTTCGCCATGCTCAAACTCCCTTCCGTTTAAGTACTCCAAAATGCCGCCGTCAGACTTAAACTCAAATTTTATCTTATACGCCCGAAGCTCCTGGTAGCCGCCTTCGCGCCGCCCAGCGCCGTATTTTATATCGCCGGCTATCGGGCAGCCGAGGTATGACATGACAGCGCGTATCTGGTGCGTCCTGCCCGAATACAGCTCGACCTCGACGAGGCTCGCGCCTTTTTCACTGCCGATAACGCGGTACTTAAGCGACGCCGCCTTTCCTCCGCCTTTGTCGGACTTTGAGAACGCGAACTTGTTTTGACCGACTTTGCTGATATACCCGCGGATCTCCGCGGCTTTCGGCCGGGGCTCTCCCTCGACGCGGCAGATATAAAACTTGCGTATCTCTTTTGATTTTATCTTTTGCGCGATGATCTCGTGCGCCCCACGGTTTTTGGCGGCGAGCACCAAGCCCGAGGTGTTTCGGTCTATCCTGTGGCACAGCGACGGGATGTAAGCGCCTCCCGGCTCAAGCTCTCCGCGCTCGAGCAAAGCTTTTCTGAATCCGCTCTCGAGGGAATAGCCGGGCCTGTCGGGCATATCCTGCGACGGCAGCCCGGACGGCTTGATCAGCACGGCTATGTTTTCGTCCTCGTAAAGGAACCGCGGCTTGACTGCGCTGCTTTCCCACGCCGGCACGCCCGCCTCCGCGAAAAACTCGTCGTTTATATATATTTCCAACAGGTCGCCCGCGCACAGGCGGACAGAGCCGTCGGCCGCGCGCTTTCCGTTTACCTTGACCCGTTTTTTGCGCAGCGACTTATAGACCACGCTCGACGGCGCGCCGGGCATGATCTTAAACAGGAGCTTGTCAAGCCGTATTCCGTTGTCCGATTTGGCTATCGTGTATTCTTTCATGGCATTATCATAACACAATTTGTCCGCCTATGCAAGCGCATCGTGTAATTATAAAAAACGAGGCGGAATCGCTCCGCCCCGTTTTTCTCAAATTCTAAGCTAATCACTGAAAGGCGAGTATACAATGGCATCCTCAAGGCCGTCCGCCTCTTTTTGATAATCGTTTCTTGAAACGTCATCGCCGTCGATGCTGTAATCACTCTCTGTTTCGGTCTCGGAGTATCTGATCCGATGCAGCGATACAAACTCGCCGTCTCTGTAATCCAGCACCTTTATATCGCCGTTTTTGTACTCGCTGTTGCTGTCCGCCACGGCCTCGACCAGATAGTCTCTGCCTTTATATTCAACGACGAAGTACCTGTACGAGGTGCGGGAAGCGAGGCCGACTTTCGCGAGCATCTTAACTATGGAGCCGCTTTCGTTCACATCCCATATCGAGATGCACTTGGTTGACTGCATTTCCTGATCGCCGGTGGGCGTCACGTCGGAGAACACGATGAGCTCGTCCTGTCCGTCGCCGTCGATGTCCGCGTAATAGTCCGATATGCGCTTGTTTTTGCAGGCAGTGCTCGTTCCGTCGTCCTGTATCGACTTAAACTGATCGGTTTTGGTCATAACGGTGGCTGTCTCAAAATCATTCGCCAAAAAATCCGAGAAAACCTTGGCGCGGTCAACGCTCGCGCTTTGCTCGGGCTGTGCCGCGGGCGCCTCTGTGGCGGCGGGAGCAGCCGTCGGAGCCGCGGGAGCTGCGGAGTCAATAAGGATAGTATCGTCCTTAAAGTCAACCGTGAAGCCGCCGACCGCGTCGGCGATGTCGCGCAGCTTAAAATACGTCCGATCGTCGATATTATAGCCCTCGATCTTCTTCTCAACGCCGTTCACCTTGACGGGGAACCTGTTGTCAACCACGGTGCCGACCGCGAATCCTCCTATCGCCGTGCCGAGAACCGCTCCGATCACAATTCCGCTTATCAATTTTTTCATGTTTTATCACTCCTATCGGAAATGTTTGTTAATTTATCTTATTTATAATAAATATATCATAAAAAATTAGTTAATGCAAGGATTATTTTTAATGTCAAAAAACAATCATATAGAAAAATAAAAATTTTTGTTTACTTTTTAGGCAGAATGTGATAGAATATAAGACGCTACATATTATGAATTTCAAAAGGACAAATATTTCGCCAATTCTCTGAATATGTATTTTTTGAAAAAATGCATGCTTTGAGTTTGGGGAATTGGCTATTGTCCTTAATAGATCTGATTTTCATAATGTGTAGCAGCATTAAAACCAAAGCTGCGTTTTTATGCGCGGCTTTGCCGCGCATTTTTGTTGCGGATGTTTCTTGGAGGGCCGCCATGCATTGTGTTAAATTGATTGATAAAAACGGACGAATCGTTATTCCTAAATATATGCGGGAGAAAATTGGCATAAACAGTGAAGAGGAAATGGATGTGCTGCTTATGGATGATATTGAGCAGATCGTTCTTAAACGAAGAAAGGCGCGCTGCGCGATATGTTCTTCGCCAAAAAATCTGAAAAAACTGGATAACGGTTATATTTGCGCTTCCTGCGCAAAACGGGTATCCGAACTTATATAACATCTATTGACTTTATCAAAGCGTTGTGCTAAAATCTTATTTATGAATAAACGCGCAGGGGCGGTTTTTTGCCGCCCGTTTTGATTGGGAAAGCGCCTAAATTATAAGACAAGGAGACAGAAAAATGCCAAAAAAACAATTCAAAACCGAAAGCAAAAAACTGATGGACCTGATGATCAACTCGATCTACACCAACAAGGAGATCTTTTTAAGAGAGCTTGTCAGCAACGCCAGCGACGCGATAGACAAGCTGTATTTTAGGAGCCTGACCGACAGCTCGGTCGGTCTTTCAAAGGACGACTTTGAGATCCTGGTCACGCTCGACAAGGACGCGCGCACGATAAAGGTCAGCGACAACGGTATCGGAATGACGCGCGACGAGCTTGAAAACAACCTCGGCACTATCGCCAGAAGCGGCAGCCTCGACTTTAAGACCGACAACGACCTTGAGGATAAGGTCGATATAATAGGCCAGTTCGGCGTGGGTTTCTACTCCGCGTTCATGGTTTCCTCGACCGTCACGGTAGTGAGCCGCGCTTTCGGCTCCGACGAAGCGTGGATATGGGAGAGCTCGGGCGCCGACGGCTACACGATAAACGAAACTAAAAAAGACACGGTCGGAACCGAGATAACAATGACACTCAAGTCCGACACCGACGAGGAAAGCTACGGCGAATTTCTGGACGAATACAGGATCTCCGGAATAATCAAAAAATACAGCGACTATGTGCGCTACCCCATAAAGATGTACCGCGAAAAGACCCGCGAAAAAGAGCGCCCCGCGGACGCGGGCGAGGACTACAAGCCCGAGTATGAGACGTACACCGAGCTTGAGACGATAAACAGCATGATCCCCCTCTGGAAGCGCCCGAAAAAGGACGTTACCGACGAGGAGTACAACAACTTCTACAAGGACAAGTTCATGGACTTCTCGGACCCGGCGCGGGTTATATACACCAACACCGAGGGCGCCATCTCTTACAGCGCGCTGATGTTTATCCCCTCAAGAACGCCCTATGACTACTACACAAGGGAATATGAAAAAGGACTTCAGCTTTACACCTCGGGCGTTATGATCATGGACAAGTGCGCCGACCTGCTGCCCGACCACTTCAGCTTTGTTAAGGGCGTGGTCGACAGCCAGGACCTGTCACTCAACATCTCCCGCGAGATGCTGCAGCAGGACAGACAGCTGGGAATAATTCGAAAAAACCTCGAAAAGAAGATCAAAAACGAGCTCAAGTCAATGCTTACATCCGAGCGCGACAAGTACGAGGAATTCTGGAAGAACTTCGGCAGACAGATCAAATTCGGCTGCTACAACGCCTTCGGCCAGAACGCCGAGCAGCTTAAAGACCTGCTTATGTTCTACTCGGCGAGAGACAAAAAGATGATCACTCTCGACGAGTACGTCACCGCCATGGGAAGCGAGCAGAAATACATCTACTACGCGGCAGGCGACTCGGCCGACCGTCTGGCAAAGCTGCCCGCGGCGCAGACCGTTCTCTCGAAGGACTGCGATCTGCTGCTTCTGACCGAGGACGTTGACGAGTTCTGTCTGCAAGTCCTGCGCAAGTATAACGAAAAGGAATTCAAGAACATAAACAGCGGCGACCTGGAGCTTGAGACCGAGGAAGAAAAGCAGGCCGCCGACAAAGCCGGAGAGGAGAGCCGCGAGCTTTTGGACGCCATCAAAAACGCGCTTGACGGCAAGGTAAAGGACGTCAAGATATCCACCCGCCTCACCGATCACCCGGTGTGCATCACCGCCGACGGACCGATCTCTATCGAGATGGAAAAGGTTCTCGCGTCGATGCCCGGAAACGAGGGCGAAAAGCCGGTCAGCGACAAGGTGCTGGAGCTCAACGCCGGCCATCCGGTTTTTGAAAAACTGAAAGCCGCGGACGGCGATACCCTCAAAAAATACGCCGAGATACTCTACAGCCAGGCGCGCCTCATCGAAGGCCTCCCCGTGGAGGACCCGATTGAATACACCAAACTGGTGTGCGAATTGTTTTAGAAAGCGGAAGTAACATACGGCACGAATAAACCCCTCTCCGTCTTTCCGCCTTCGGCGGAAAGACGGAGAGGGGTAGAATCACCGATAACAAAAAACCTATGAACATAACAAACCTCAAAACCCCGTGCTATATATTTGACGAGGGAAAACTTATACGAAATCTTGAAATACTCAACAGTGTTGAGCGCGAAACAGGCGCGAAAATACTGCTGGCGCAAAAGGCGTTCTCGATGTACGCCTTTTATCCGCTTATCGGAAAATATCTGTCGGGCACCACGGCAAGCTCCCTCAACGAGGCGCGGCTGGGACGCGGGGAAATGCCGAATACCGAGACGCATATCTACGCCCCGGCCTACAGCGACGCAGACTTTGACGAGATAGTTAAGCTCTGCGGCCACGTTGTGTTTAACTCGTTCTCCCAATGGGAGCGGCACAAAGGCAAATGCGCGGATATCGAGTGCGGCATAAGGATCAATCCCGAGTACTCCGAGATAGAGACCGATATGTATAACCCGTGCTTCCCGGGTTCAAGAATGGGCGTGAAGATCTCCGATTTCCCCGAAAAGCTCCCCGAAGGCATAAGCGGTCTGCACTTTCACACAATGTGCGAGCAGAACTCTGATGTTCTGTGGCGCACGGTGCTTGAAGTTGACAGGAAGTTCGGGCATATCCTGAGCCTGCCGCAGATCAAGTGGCTCAACTTCGGAGGCGGGCACCATATCACACGCGTCGATTACGATATCGAGACGCTTATCAAGTCGATTGAGTATATGCGAGACAAATACGGTCTGACGATATATCTGGAGCCGGGCGAGGCCGCGGCGCTTAACGCGGGTTACCTCGTCACCGAGGTCATGGACATCATAAACAACGGCATCGACATCGCTATAGTCGACGCGTCGGCGGCGTGCCATATGCCCGACGTGCTGGAAATGCCGTACCGCCCGCCCCTTTTCGGCAGCGGCGGACCGAACGAGAAAAAACACACCTACCGCTTCGGCGGGCCGACCTGCCTTGCCGGAGACGTTATCGGCGACTACTCGTTCGACAGGCCGCTCAAGATAGGCGACAAACTGGTGTTCGGCGATATGGCCATATACACGACCGTGAAAAACAACACCTTCAACGGAATAAACCTGCCGACGATCTATATCAGGCGCCAAAACGGAGTGCTTGAGCTGCACAAAGAATTCGGCTACGAGGATTTTAAAGTAAAATTATGACAAATATCCAAAACCAAATCAAAAATTTCTTAATCGAAAACGGCGCGGGGCAAGTGGGTTTCTGCGAGTTCGGCGATGATGAGTTCGGCAAAAACGAATTCGGAATGACCCGCGCGGTATCATACACCGTTCCGCTGTCAGACGCGATAGTGGACGGCATCAAGGACGCGCCCACGCACACCTACTTCCACCACTACCGAACCGTTAACGCGCTGATCGACCGAAACTCGCTTATGGTCGGATCAATTTTAAGGCGAGCGGGATATAAGTACGTTCCGATCCCCGCGTCGCAGTCGGTGAACGGGCTTAAGGGAGCGTTTTCGCACAAATACGCCGCGGTTCGCTCGGGGCTCGGATATGTGGGCAAGAGCGGACTTTTTATCTCAAGCGAAAACGGGCCGCGCATCAGGCTCGGCACAATACTGACCGACTGCGCCGAGTTTGAAGTAAATCAAAATATACTTGAGTGCGGATGCGGAGAGTGCAATCTGTGCATGAAGGCCTGCCCGGCCATGGCAATATCGGGCAATATTTGGAAACCCGGCGAGCCGAGAGAAAACATCGTGGACGCCCTGGCGTGCAGCAGGTATATGAAAGCCGCGTACCAAAAGATCGGACGCGGCGCCGTGTGCGGAATTTGTATGCGGGTATGCCCCAAAAAATAAGGCAAACGGGCGGATAATATCCGCCCTGCGGGACGCCCATCTGCCTCGCCCCTTGGGGAGAGGTGGATTTCCGCCTTGCGGAAAGACGGAGAGGGGTCAACATAGGTACTAGAGATTAGGTACTAGGAAATAGGAACTAGGAACCCCTCTCAGTCACCTTCGGCGCCAGCTCTCCCCAAGGGGCGAGCCTAATTCCTGCGTCCGCGGGGATATGCGAATGATTTTTGTCAAATCATCATGTAATCGCTATTCCCTAGTCCCTACGTTGCGAACCTATAGCCCGCGCCCCAGACGGTTTCTATAAACTTCTCGTCGGTGTATTTCTCAAGCTTGTCTCGGACGCGCTGGACATGCACCGTCACGGTGGACGAGTCGCCTATGGCGTCCATGCCCCAGACGCGGTCGAACAGCCGGTCCTTGCTGAACACGATGTTAGGGTTCTCAAGCAGGAACAACAGCAGATCATACTCCTTGACCGTGAGTATGATCTCATTTTTTCCCGCAAAGACTCTGCGCGAATCCTTGTCGATTGTGAGACCTTTGATACTGAGCTCTTGCGACCTTTTCTCGCCGCCCGACTTAAGCGCCTTATATCTGGCGGTGTGCGCCTTGACCCGCGCCACCATTTCGGATGGCGAGAACGGCTTTGCTATGTAGTCGTCGGCGCCAAGGCCGAGGCCCTTTATTTTGTCGACGTCCTCCGACCTCGCCGAGAGAAATATAACGGGCACGTCTTTCGCCTTTCTCAGCTCCTCGCAGACCGAGAACCCGTCCAGCCTCGGCAGCATTATGTCGATTATGATTAGATCGTAGTCGCCCTTCAGCGCCTTTTCAAGGCCGCTCTCGCCGTCGAAGGCCAGCTCGCAGCGGAATCCCGCGGCGATAAGATAATCCCGCTCAAGCTCGGCAATGCTCCTGTCGTCTTCTATGATCAAAATTTTCATATTATTTCTTCCTTTCACCTATAGAGCTTTTATCCGAAATTTTCAGTCTGATATACACGGTGACGCCCGCCTTCTCGCCGTTGCTCCTGAGCCACATGCGTCCGCCGTGCTCGCGCACGATCCTGTCGCATATCGAGAGCCCGAGCCCGTTGCCCGAGACATTCATGTTCCTCGCCTTGTCCGCGCGGTAGAATGTCTCAAACACCCGCTTTTCCTCATCCTCGCTTATGCCGATCCCGCTGTCGGAAAAGGCGATAACCGCGAAGCCGCCGTCGCGGCTCACCGTTATGCCGAGGCTGCCGCGCTCGTTCGGAATTTTATATTTTATCGCGTTTTCTATCACGTTTGAAAACACTCTTTTCATCTTGGCCCGATCAAAGGCGGCCGTAAGATGCTCGCCTCCGAGCGACGGTGAGATCTCCGCATTCTTCAAGTCGATCTCATATTCTTTGAGCATCTCGGCCGCGAAATCCAAAATATCACGGTCCTCTATGTCGTATTCCGCGGCGGCGCTCAGCTTTGAGTAGAGCGACAGATTGTTCACCATGTTTTCAAGCGTGTCGGTCTTGGCAAGGATAGTGTCGAGGTACCGCCTTGTCATGGCCGGATTCGCCGCAACGCCGTCGCGCAGTCCCTCGACGTAGCCCTTGATCGAGGTTATGGGCGTCTTTAAGTCGTGGGAGATGTTGGCGATAAGCATTCGATGCTCCTCTTCTCTCGTTATCTCGTCGCTGACCGAAAGCTTGAGCCTGAGGCGCAGCCTTTCGATAGCGTCAAAAACCTCTCTGATCTCGCCGTCGCCCGAGCTTAGCACCTCGTAGTCAAGGTCGCCGCTCGTCAGGTGCTCCATAGCCTCCGACATGCCTTTGAGCGGGCGGAGTATCGTTTTGGTCAAATAGGCCGTGACACCCGCGCAGCAGCCCGCGACAACGATGATCAGCACGATTATCCAAAGCATGGCGTAGCGCCTCAGTATGGGATTATAAAGAGTCGGCGCGAGGCCCTTTATCTCAATGGCGACGCCCGGGAAATACCCCGCCAGCAGCACCAAAATAAACGCCGATATCAGCGCCATAAGAAAAACCGGCAGCACCAGCATTATTATTGACGAGATAAAGAACTTAGTTTTGACCGACAATTTTTGCTCCTTTACATTCGCTTTAACACCGTGTGTACGGCAGGCGACACCTCATCCGACTTTTTGCCCGTTTGGGCAAAAACCCACCTTCCCCTCAAGGGGAAGGCAAGAGAGGCTTCCCCTTGAGGGGAAGCTGTCAGACGCAGTCTGACTGATGAGGTGTTCACCCTACGTTAAAATTTCACTTACGCCTCTTTAAATCTGAACGCGTAGTACCCGATCGCGGTGAACGTCAGGGCGTAGGCTATCATCAAAAGCGCCTTGAACGACGCCGCCAAAAACGGCATGCCTCCGCCCAAGAATATCTTGTGCCACTGCATATACCCCGTGAACATCAAACCTCCGAGGCTGCTGAAGCGTATTCCCGCGATCTTCAAGCCCGCGTATACTATTATACACAAAAACATTGCCATTGTCGAGCTTTTTGTGAACTGATTTATCATCACAGCCATCAGAATAACGACCAGCATCGGGAACGCGTCCAGGATATAGGCGCCAAGCGCGTAGCCGAGACTTACGATCTTGTGCGACACTATAAGGTCCGCGGCGCAGGACACAATAAACACCGCGAGCATATTTATCAGCGCCAAAGCGAACACCGACACGACCTTGCCGACAAATATCTTGTATCTGTGGCACGGGCGCGCCAGGACCGCTCTGATCGTTCGGTCGCGGAACTCGGCCGAAAACAGCTCGCACGCCGCCATGATCGAAATAAAAGGGATCACCGCCTCAAAAAACAGGCTCATAAGGCTCATTGAGGTGTTTATGCCGTTCAATGTGAACACGCCGTCCGACACGCGCGAGGTCAGCAGCTTGACGCAGACGGCGCCGCCGCAGATTATCAGCTCGATAATAAGAAACACGATATATTTTTTTCGGCTCAGCAGCTTGTCCGTCTCGTTTTTAATATTAGCTATTATTCCGTTCATGATATCCTCCTTCGCCGTGCCCGGTCACCGACAGAAAATAATCCTCAAGCGACGGGTGGTTTTCAAGTATGTCTTTCATATCCGCGCGGGCCGGGATCTGTCCGCCGTGGATAACCGCGGCTTTGTCGCACACCTTCTCAAGCTCGGCCGCGATGTGCCCCGCGATCAGAAAGGCGGCTCCCTCGCGCTCGGCCATATCGCGGATAACTCCGCGCAGGTGCACGACGCCCTCAATATCAAGCCCGTTGGTGGGCTCGTCAAGTATAACGAGCTTCGGTCTTGACAAAAACGCCAGCGCCAGACCCAGCCTCTGCTTCATGCCCAGCGAGAACCGCCCCGCCTTGTCGCCCGCGTACTCGCTCAGATTCACAAGCTCGAGCACCTCGTCGATCCTCCGCTCGCCGGCTCTGCCTCTCAGCTCGGGATAAAATCTCGCCGCAAGACGCAGATTTTTTCGGGCGCTCATGTTCTCATACACGGCGGGCGCCTCGATCAGCGCGCCCACGCCCCGCATCGCCGCCTCGAAGTCGGTGTCTATGTCTGCGCCGAACACGCGTATCTCGCCCGCGTCAATACCGCACATGCCGCATATCGCCTTCATGGTGGTGGTCTTGCCGGAGCCGTTCGGCCCCAGCAGTCCCATTATCTCGCCTTCCTTGAGTTCCAGTGAGATGTCACGCACGCCCCTGCCGTTTCGGTAGAGCTTACGCATGTTCCTGATTGATAAAACTGTCTTTGGCATTGTTTTTTCCCTTTCTTTTATTTCATTCCTATTTGCCTCGCCCCAAACAGTGAACGGGACGCCGAGGTCTCATAGAGCAAAATCGTTAATAATTTGTGGCCTTGTTTGTGTCTGCAAACGAAATACTTTTGCTAAACGAACCCGCTGCGCGGCTCCGGCCATAGTCGTCCCCTACGACCGTAGTTTGCAAAATGCCGTAGGGGCGGACGACTCGGCCGCCCGTTTGCCTCGCCCCAAGGGGCGAGCCTGATTTTACGGGCCGTAGGATAAATTGATCTCCGAAACCGCGCCGTCTTCGGTCTTAAACCTCACCCATGTTCCTCTGTCGATAAATCCGAACTCGTTTTCGGGCAAATCAGCGATTTGCTTTCGGCCGCGATACGCCTTTTTGACTTTATCCGCACTGTCACCGACGCCGACTTTGCCGCGGCAGAACCGATACTTCGGGTCGGTAACCGAGACCGACAGAGCGCGGCAGCCTCCGCCGTCCGTCTTTTCGGCGCGTATCTCGTAGCCGTCCATTGGTATTAAAACAATGCCGTCCGATATTTCGGTCGCGGAACCCATATTTTCCTCCGCGAGTTCAGCCGATACGCCGCCGGGTTCAAGTGCGGCAAAATAATCGTCGCTATCCGTTAGCGCAAAATATCCTCCGACCGCCGCAAACGCCATCGCGATTATCAATACCGCACAGAATATGAATTTTTTCATTCACTAATCCTCAATATCATCGCCGCTTACTTCAACGCTTTCGGTCTTGACGTAGTTCGGCAGGTCGCGCACATTTTGGTACTCCTCGGGATTCACGGGGTCGATCTTGGTGGTGCCGTAGCCGCCCGCGGTGAGACTCAGAGTAAAGCACAGATCGTGGGCGCCATTGTTCTCGTCATAACCCGTGACCGTTACCTTGCCGTCAAAAGCCGTGATCCTGTCGCGGTCGTCAAGCGTCACATTGCCGCACACGTTGTTGATATACGGCTCGTTTTGATTGATCATCATGTTGTTCATTACGGCGCCCATATCGCCGCCCGCGTCAAACATTCCGTCCCGGCGGGAGCCCGCGCATATAAACGAGAACGCGGCCGTCATATACTTGGGCAGCTGCTCGCCCGACATATTGAGGCTGTAGGTGCGGCTTGCGCCGTCGGTCTGCGCCAGCACGATATTGTTCTTGATATCGCCCACAAGCACGTCGCTCAATGTCTCGACAAAATTCACTCCTTTGTCAAACATCTCATCGTCGATGTCGAAAAAAGTTCCGTCGCCGCTGTCAGGATACATGAGTTTATCCACTTGTTTTTCGCCGTTATCATACGCGACGTATTTGCTGTAAACATATCTGTCGCCGTTCTGCTCAGTCACCTCATACACATCTTGAACGCCATCCAAGTTAGCGTAGCTTTCTCTCATGTAGGTTTGAGCCTCGCCGTTTTTGTCAAGCTTGTATGTCATCTCGCTCGCGCAGCCGATACTCGCTCCGTCGAGCGACACGTCCGCATTCACGTTCATTGTAAAGTTGTCCTGATAGAGCAGGCTCTTTACTCCGTTTTTGATCGCCGCGTAACCGCCCGCGTTGTCGTAGTTGGCGAAGACCGCCATGCTGAGTATCAGCAGCGCGGCGCAGACGCACAGCGCCGCCCGAAGCTTTCTGTTTTTCCTTTTCATAGTAATTCCTCACTTTCAGAATATATTTTGCCGTTATCTAAGCGCTTATCTTCAGCTTATGACTGTATTATAAAACCCAATTATAAACTTTTTATAAACAAATAATAAAATATTTCTAAAATTTTTGAAAGTCCCGAAAACACGTTGGTTTGAGTGATAAATTTTATGAAGCAAATTAGTTTGACACCATTTTGACACCATTTTGATTGACACCATTTTGATTGAAAGATAGTTTTGAGATATTTTCTTTCATTAAAATGACGTCTAAAGTATTGACAAAGTGTGCATAATAGGTGTATAATAGACGTTGAAGGAGATGATATTATGGCAACTGTTAGCACAAATATTAAAATTGATTCAGGTTTAAAGCAGGAATCGCAAAAGTTATTTGAGAGTTTTGGGTTAAGTCTCAGCGCGGCGGTAAATATCTTTCTTCGTCAAGCAGTTCGCGAGCAGGCTATTCCGTTTAGAGTAGGCGCACCTATGCCAAACGATGAAACTCTTGAAGCCATTAATGAGGTAAAAAGAATGAAAGAGAATCCAAGTTTTGGCAAAACATATTCAAGTGTTGAACAAATGATGGAGGAACTGCTTGCTGATGTATAAGATAAAGCCAACCACAAGATTCCAAAAGGATTTAAAGCGCGTAAAGAAACGCGGATTTGATATTTCCTTGTTGACCAATGTGATCCAAAAGCTTGCCAATGGCGAGCAGTTACCCGAAAAAAACAAAGATCATCCGCTTTCCGGTGTCTATTATGGTATGAGAGAATGTCATATTACGCCGGATTGGTTGTTGGTTTATGAAATAGACAATGACAATCTTATTTTATATCTTACAAGAACAGGCTCTCACAGTGATCTGTTTTAATAGTTAAGCCGCCCGTTATGGGCGGTGTTTTTATTTTTCCTACTTAAATAAAATTTTATTGTCACTTTTTGTAAAATCTCGGCATAGGATATTATCGGGCGCGCCAAATGATACAAAATGAGAAATTAAAAGGAGAGATAAAAAATGGCAACCAATCTTCCAAACAGAGCGCAGATATCCTACAGCGACAACGGCATGCAGGCGACGGCGCTCTCCAATCAGACAAACACCTCGCTTATTGACCAATATACCATGGAAGCGACAAAGACGGCGGTCACGCCCGCGATCGTACCCGGCTCCGCCGCATCGTATATCGTGCGCATTGACAACACCGGCTCGGGAGCGCTTTACAATCCGTCGGTGGTCGACGACCTGGGCGACGCCGCAAGCGGCTCACAGCCCCTTATATACGTGGGCGGCTCGGCGAAGTTCTATTTAAACGGCGACCCGATAAACGGAACGGCGGCTCCCGCCGGAACAAACGTTACCTTCTCGGCGACAACCGTTTTGCAGCCCGGCGACAATCTTATCATTGTATACGCCGCCACGCTTGATCCTTCTCAGAGCGAGTCCGTGACAAACACGATCACCGCCACGGCAAACGGCGGAGCGGCGGGCGGAACTGCCGTCACCGCGACAGCCGAAGCGACGATAAATCCTCAGCCCTACGCAAACGTGGCCATCCTCAAAGCCGCGGATCAGGACAGCGTGGTATCCGGCGACACCCTGACCTACACTTTCACGCTGATAAACAGTGGCACGGGCCCCGCAAACAACGTGGTGCTGACCGATATACTCCCGAGCGAGTTCAGCGTGACGTCGATCTCCTACGACATCGGCAGCGGTCCTGTTGCCGCCACGCCGGATGATTACGAGGTTGCGGCTCCGACCAACACGCTCACGTTCCCCAAAGGCGGAAGTCAGATCACACTCAACGTACCCGCGGCATCGAACAACGGCCCCGGAACCATCACTATCGAAGTTACCGGAACTATCTCCTAAACCGCGTAAAAATCGGCTCCCTTTTTCGGGAGCCGATTTTCTTAACTCATTATTTGATTTTATACGGGTCTGTGAGAGGCTCGATCTCGCTGAGACCGTTCCATACATAGGCGAACACAACATCGCCATCGCCGTACGCGATCGGGATGTTTACATCGACCGTTCCGCCTTCCTCGGCGTTAATATCGCCGATGCCTACCGCGGTCATCACGCCGTCCGCGTTGTAAGCCGCGACAAGCAGCTTGTTGTCCGCGCCCGCGTCAAAGTTCTTTGTGATATTGACATTGACGCTTCTCGTCTCACCCTCGACCGACGGCGTTACGCTGTTGATCGTGTAAGCGTACTCGGGAGACGGATTTTCCGTCGGCGTCTCGGTCGCGGCAGGCTCGGGTTCGCTTGACGCATAGCCTACATAAACATTGTCGATTCCCAACACATTTGCAGAGCTTCCGCGAGTCGAACATCCAAATCCGGTCGGAGCCAACGCGGGAACATCACCCTTCTTTGTTCCCGAGCCGAGAATGAACGTGTTTCTCTTTGTATATGCGCCGCCTGCGGGCTTGGTGTAGATCGTCACGCTGTTATCAGCTTTGACGTATTCCGCTTTAATGCCGTACCACTTATCCTTTTCAAAGGTAAAGCCCGCAACATCCTGATCAAGGCCCTTGGTATCGCTGCTTCCCTTTGAGAAGTAGTCGCTGAATTTCAGATTGCCCGTACCGGTCTTTACCTCAAAGGCCCTGCCGTCTGATTTATCGGTATACGTATTGTTCATGCTCACGTTATTTGCGTCAAAGAATCTCAGAAGCACCGTGTCTTTGTCGGCGTCGCCCATTTTAAACTCTTCCTCCACAACGATAAGCTCGGAGTCGATCGGGCTTTCGGGCGTGTATGTCCAGCCGTCCTGACCGCTGCCCTTGTCGTCGATCGCGAAATAGTTATCTCCGTCGCTCCTAATCGCAATCGAAGGAGCTGTATTTTTTGTGCCGTAATTCACGGTCAGCGCCTTGCCGTTTTCGTTTGTGATCTTCGCGTCGTTTTCATATGTTGTTCCCGCGTTTACATTATTGAAGTTCCATGTCTCTCCCTTCATGGGGATCGGAGTTGGCGTGGGCGTCGGCGCAAGTGTTGGCGGCGGAGGCGCGGGCGTCGAGTTGTTTACGCAGTCGGATCTGTAGAGAACCTTGCCGACTCTCGGCGACCATGTGACATTCCCCGAGGCTGTCGAGCCGATCTCGACTCTTGAGAACGTGGTAACGTCTATCGGGATATCGCTGATTATGTATCCGTTTTCGCCCGTCTCATCCATCAGGCGCAGTTCGGCTTTTTTGTTTTTAAGGTCGGCGCTGAGCGTTATCGTCCAGGTCGAAGCGCTGCGGGCCGTAATGTTCGGGCCTCCGACCACCTTTCCGGTTTTAACGGCGGTTTTCGACTTGGCTCCGGTATAATACTGGACCTCCTGCGCTCCTTTTTCCGTGTATTCCTGACTGATTCCCAGCAGCACCTTGCCGTAGTAGTCAAGGAACTCGATGTGGTGGGTATACGCTCTGCCGGTCCAGCTCCAATTATTCGACGCATCCTTAACGCCGCCCGTGTTGTATGTCATCTCAAATGTCATATTGCCGCCGTCCGACATATCAAAGCCGCCGCCGAATTTTCTGCCGCCGTCGGCGCTGTCCTGTGTGAAGGTCCACTGTCCGCCGCTGAACGAAAGCGCAGCTCCCTCGCCGCCGCTGTATACGAATTTTTCGCCGTTTGCATCCTTATCGCTGTCGTATACATAGTCTATGGCTTCCAATTCGATCTTAAGATCGGGTGAGCCGTTCTCGGCGACAGTCAGCTTGCCTGTCTTTGTGTTATATTTTCTGCATACGGCGGTGTAGTCATACTCGCCGGTGCGGAGCTTTATGGTTATTTTGCCGTCCGCTCCGCTCTTGACGGTCTTTTTGTTTATCGTGACCGCCGCGCCCGACACGGGGCTGCCGCTGCTTGTTACCGTGATAACGCTGTCGGGGATCTCAACGAGCCGGATAGATTGAGTGTTTGTCTGTCCGGCAACGACAGTTATCTCGCCGGAGGCAAGGTTATAGCTTTCGGAATCCGCCGTGTATGTATATGTTCCCGCCGGGATTCTGAGCGAGACAACGCCGTTTTTGTCCGTGACCTTGCTTGCTCCGCCGACGCTCACGCTGACACCCTCCGCGGGATTGCCCTCCATATCCGTCACAGTGAACACAACCTCGGGATCAGGCTCCTTGACATAGATATTCGGCTGAACATATTCCGAAAGCTCTTTGTCATAGCCTATATAATAGCTTTGGTGAGGCGGCTGGTTATACGCGGTGTTCTGCCACGCTATAGCGCAGCGGTACTGGCTGTCGTGCATAAACGTTGTGAATTTATAATCGCTCGGCGTAAGTGATGTGAATACTCTGAGCGCCGTGTTGTCGCTGTGCCTCAGCACAAGCTCCTCGCGCCAGTCGCCGAACAGATCCGCCTGAAGGCAGGGAACAGCCTTGGTGCTGTTGTTTGTGGAAACTGGATTTGAAGTCCATGTCGACCAGATACGGCTGAGACCGCCCTTGTTTATCAACGGATTGCCGTTTTTATCAGAAGCGGGCTGTTTATTGTAGTCATTTACCCTATATTCGCCGTCGTTCCATTTGCTCAGTCTGCCTTCGCTGAAATGCTCTCTGCACAGATCGCCGTCCCAATAGATCGCGAAGTTGGGATACTGTCCGTCCTGCACGCTGACCAGCTCATTTCTCGCGTTGTATGAACCGAAATTAACTATCTCGCCGCTCAGCGTTCTGGCGTTAAGGCCGGAGTCCCATGCCAGCACGCCGTACTGCTTGCTGAAATAGTCCATGATGCCTCGGCCGTCGTCGTCGGTGGTGGTCTCGTGCCAGATGATCTTGCCGTCGGGGCCGTTTATGAACACTCTGCCCCAAGTCGGACTGTCCTCCAGGACTTTGAAGACCTCCTGCTCGCCGTCATTGTCAAAGTCGGACACGTGCAGCGCGTCGCCGTGGCCCAGCTTTCTGCCGCTTGAGTTCTTTGCCGACCACAAAACTTTGCCGTTGTCGTCAAGCGCCGCCGAGCCGTAAATTATCTCGTCCTTGCCGTCGTTATCGAGATCGGCGACCGAAAGATTATGGTTGCCCTGACCGTAGAAATCATTGCTCGAGCTGCTCGTGCTGTCGATTATCCAGCTCTGCTTCAGGTCTTTTCCGTCCCACGTGTAGGCGGCGACAACAGATTTTCCGTAATATCCGCGGCACTCGATCAAGCTGGGATGCACGCCGTCAAGATACGCGGTTCCGGCCAAATATCTGTCCGAACGGTTATAATCGCTGTCTCCCCAGTCGCGCACGTTTCCGACCGGCGCGTGATAGTTTATCGTTTGCATTGCCGCGCCGCTCTCTCCGTTAAATATGGTGAGATACTCGGGACCGCCCGTTATATGGCCGTTTGAGCCTATATAGCTTGCCTCGTTGTCGGTGTTCCTGATCTCGTCGGTATTTCCGGCATCGGACACGTAATTGCCCCTGCCGTCGATCGAGCCGGGAGCGGTCTTGACCGCCATCTCGGCCTTGCCGTCTCCGTCGTAGTCAAAAACCTGAAACTGAGTGTAGTGCTGGCCGGCTCTGATGTTTCTGCCAAGATCGATCCGCCAAAGCATTGTGCCGTCCATCTCATAACAATCAAGATACACGCGGTCGGTAACGCCGCCGGAGGCGCTGTCTTTGGCGTCATCGGGTTCCCATTTGAGTATTATCTCGTATTCGCCGTCGCCGTCCACATCGCCCACCGAGGCGTCGTTCGCCTCATAGCTTCCGGCGGTGTTAAGCGGCGGTATCTGCACGGGAATGTCAAAATAGGCGTAGGGCGAATCTTTCCAACTACTGTCTCGATTTCCGTTCAGCATCGGGAACTCTTCGCTTTTCGCGCCCTCGACGCCGTTTATTACAGGAGCCACCGCGTATTTGTCGTTCGCGGTTCCCGCGGGGTCGGTGTAATTTGTAAGCTCACAGCTCTCAACCAAAACCGCGCCGTTTTTGTATATCTTAAATGTCGTGTCCATCGGCTCGGTGCCCAAAAGGCGCCAGCTTAAATAAACTCCGCCGCCATAGGTCAGGTTCGCCGCGAACCCTCCGCGGTTCAGGTACTCCATTTGTCTTGCCCCGGGGCCGGCCGCGGCCTGCGCCGTGCCGTCATCCGTCTCGCCTGCCGCGAAAACCGGAAGCGCGGCGATCACCATGCACAGCGCCAATACGATACTCAATAACCTTTTCTTCATAAATTTTACCTCCTAACGTAGTGATTAGTAATTAGTGAATAGCGATTAGAGTTATATTATTTTTTATTCACAAGCGGCTTTATTTCGTCTAAGCCGTTCCAGATATATGCCGATATCTCGTCGGTATCAGACGGAGTCAGATCGACTGCTATATCCTTTGTCTCGCCGTCATTCATATCGAGCTGCGCATAGTTCCAATTTGTGAGCGCTCCGCTCTCTTTGTCGTATGCCGCGGCGATAAGCATGTCTTTCTCGTTTCCCGAAGCATAATTCTTTGTGACGCTGACGGTCACGCCGCCCGCCGCCGAAATATTATTTATCGTATAAGGATGATCGGCCTTGGGCGGAACATCCGTCACGGTTCCGATAAATATGTTGTCGATGCTCAAGTTCGTTTTGTCGCCGCCTCTGGTGTTTGTTAAAACGCTTGTGGGCGAAAGCTTGGGGACCGCGCCCTTTGGCGATGACGAGCCCAATGTGAATGTGTTATTAAGGGTGAATGACGGGTCTGCCTCGGCCTTTGTGTACACCTTTACCTTATTGTCGTTTCTGTTGTAATCAAGGCGCAGAGTGTACCATTTGTTTGCCGACAGCTTGAATCCCGAAACCGAGCTCGACTTTGCCGCGGTGCTGCTCGAGCCCTTTGACAGATAATCCGTGAAAGTAAGTCCGCCATCGCTTGACAGCACATCAAACACTCTGCCGTCGCTTCCGCTGTAAGCCAGCGAGGCGGGCACATTATTCGCGTCAAGAACTCTCAAAAGCTGCGCCCCTTTTGCGGTTTCACCCAGCTTAAAATCGATCTCAAAGATCTGGCGGTCATAGTCGATGGGCGTTTCGGGAGAATAGCTCCATCCGTCCTGCATATTGTTTTGGTCGGTCAGCTTCAAACAGTTGTTGCCGTCAGCCCGGACCTCGATCGAAGGAGCCGTTCCTCCCGGACTCGCGGACGTGCCGAATTTTACTGAAACGAACCTTCCGTTTCGGTTTTCGACCGTTTCCCCGTCTGTAAACGTCTTTCCTGCGGCTAAATCATCAAAGTCCCAAGCTTCTCCGGTATCGTATTCGGGGATCAGCGTATATTCCGCCGCCGCTCCGACGTTTTCATCCTCCACGGTCACGTTGCCGACCGCGGCGAAGAAACCGCTTTTTTCGACTGTCACGTCATAGCTGCCCGCGGCGAGTTTGAATTTTGCCGCGCCTTCCTCATCGGTCACCTCTTTTTTGGCTCCGACCGTCACCGCCGCTCCCTCAACGGGCGCGCCGTTTTTGTCCTTTACCGTTATAACCGTCTCGGCGATATTCATGTCGTAGCCTATATAATAGCTCTGGTGAGGCGGCTGATTGTAGGCCGTGTTCTGCCACGCAACCGCCATTCGGTACTGGTGATCCTGAAGGAAGGTCGTGAACATATAATCTGAGGGAGCGAGCGACATAAACACTCTGAGCGCCGCGTTGTCCGCGCGCCTCAGGATCAGCTCCTCGCGCCAGTCTCCGAAAAGATCGGCCTGCAGGCACGGATTTCTCTTGGTGGTGTTGTTAAACGCGACATCGTTAAACGTGAGCAGCCGCTCAAAGGCGATCTTATCATCGTTGAATTTTTGAATACGGTCGCCGTCAAAATGCTCGGCGCACAGGTCGCCGTCCCAATAAATATTGAAGTTGGCGGATGTGAGGCTGTTAGGGTCGTCCTGCTTGGGAACGTTTGATATCAGATTTCCGTCTATCGTGCGTATGCCCAAAATACCGTCCCACGCAAGCACGCCGTACTTTTTGCTGAAGTACGCCATAACTCCGCGGCCGTCGTCCTTGCCCGAGTTGTAGTGCCATATCTCGGTGCCGTCCGCCTCGCGGAAGCCTATTCCCCAGTTGGGAGTTTCCTCAAGAGGCGCGAAGATCTCCTGCTTTCCGTCGTTGTCGAAATCCGAGACATGCAGCGCGTCGCCGTGGCCCCAACCCATCGAGTGCGCCACAGTGCCGTCGTCGTCCACCGCGCAGGAGCCGTAAACTATCTCGTCCTTTCCGTCGTTGTCTATATCGGCCACCGACAGGTTGTGGTTGCCCTGGCCGTAGAACGGATGGCTCGTGCTCATTCCGCTGTCGAGCAGCCAGCGCCTTTTAAGATTTTGGCCGTCCCAGTCGTACGCAACAATTGACGAACGCTGATAGTAGCCTCTGGCGAAGATCATGCTCGGGTGCACGCCGTCGAGATACGCGGTTCCCGCCAGGAAACGCTCCGAGCGGCCGCCGTAGCTGTCCTTGCCCCACGCGCTCGCCGAGCCGCGCTTCGGCTCGTATTCAATAGTCTGCATCGCCTTTCCGGTCTCGCCGCTGAATATCGTCAAATATTCGGGATTGGTTATGACCTGTCCGTCCGAATTTACGTAAACCTTTGTGTTATCGGCGTTTTTTATCGTGTCGTTCACGCCGGCCTCGGTCACATACGCTCCGCTGCCGTCCTTAGAGCCGGGAGCGGTGCGCATCACGACCTCCGCCTTGCCGTCTCCGTCGTAGTCGTATACCTGAAACTGGGTATAGTGAGCGCCGGCGCGTATATTCCTGCCCAGGTCAATGCGCCAGAGCTGTGTTCCGTCGTACTCGTAGCAGTCGATATACACGTTTCCGGTCACGCCGCTCTGAGAATTATCCTTTGAGTTTGAAGGGTCCCACTTTAAGATTATTTCATAAATCCCGTCGCCGTCCACATCACCGACCGAAACGTCATTCGGGCCGCCGCTCTGACCGCCGCTTGTGTCGGGCGCGTTGTAGGTCGCTCCGTTGCCGTCGGGCGGAATGTTTACGGGAATGTCAAAATACGCATATGGCGCGTTCTCCCGGCCCGGGTTCGCGTATCCGTCAAGTATCGCGATATCGGGCGACTTTTCGCCCTCCGCTCCGCCGACCACGGCCGAAACGTTATACACATCGGTCTTGGTTCCGTCCGCGTCGGTATAATTTGTGTTCTTCACATTTGTGAGCAGCGCTCCGTTTTTGTAGACGTTGAAGCTCACGCTGTCTGCGGGCTCGTTTTCAAGCAGGCGCCACGAAAGATACACGCCGCCGCCCGGGCTCACCGCGCCTATCGCGCCGCGGCCGATAATTTCTTTTTGCGGCTCTGCCGCGGATGTCTCGCCGTCCGACGCGAAAACCGCGGGCGCCGCAGAAAAAATCACAAATATGGCGACAACAAAACACAGTAATTTTTTTCTCATAAACATCCCCCCTTAATTAAAAACATGTCGAAAATTTAATCCACTAAAACCGGGTCATGATCTTCCTTCCACGGTAGGCCGAACCTGTTGAGGCCTTCCATAAACGGGTCGGGGTCCATTTCCTCAACGTTATGGACGCCGGGCTCCTTCCATTTTCCGGTCAGCACCATTGCCGCTCCTATCATGGCGGGCACCCCTGTGGTGTATGAGACCGCCTGCGAGCCGACTTCTCTGTAACACTCTTGGTGGTCGCAAATGTTATACAAATAATAGTTCTTGTCTTTGCCGTCCTTTTTGCCGCGGAAGATGCAGCCGATGTTGGTCTTGCCCACCGTCCTCGGGCCCAGCGACGCGGGGTCGGGCAGCACGGCCTTTAAAAACTGCAGCGGCACTATCTCTCTGCCCTCGTACATGATCGGCTCGATCGAGGTCATGCCGACGTTTTCGAGGCACTTTAAATGCGTCAGATAGCTTTGGCCGAAAGTCATAAAGAAACGTATGCGCTTTATGCCTTTGATGTTGAGTCCCAGCGACTCAAGCTCCTCGTGGTGGAGCAGATACATATCTTTTTTGCCGACGCCCTCGAAGTCATACTCGCGCTTTATCTCCATCGGCTTTGTCTCGATCCACGTTCCGTTTTCCCAATAGCTGCCGTTTGCCGACACCTCGCGGATGTTTATCTCGGGATTGAAGTTGGTGGCGAACGGATAGCCGTGGTCGCCGCCGTTGCAGTCTAAGATATCTATATAATTGATCTCATCAAACTCGTGCTTCATGGCGTACGCCGAAAAAACTCCGGTCACGCCCGGGTCAAAGCCGCTGCCCAATATGGCTGTCAGCCCCGCTTTCTCGAACTTTTCGCGGTAGGCCCACTGCCATTTGTACTCAAATTTCGCCGTGTCCGGAGGCTCGTAGTTGGCGGTGTCAAGATAGTGGACGCCCGACCTTAAGCACGCTTCCATGATCGACAAGTCCTGATAAGGCAGAGCCAGATTTATAACGATCTCGGGGCGGTACATACCGATGAGCTCGGTCAGCTCGTCAACGTTGTCGGCGTCGACCCGCGCGGTCTCGATATTTGTCTTGCCGCCGAATTTTTTCATGTATTCCTCACAGCTCTGTTTGAGCCTGTCGCACTTTGATTTGGTGCGGCTTGCTATCATGATGTCGGTAAACACCTCGTGATTTTGGCAGCACTTGTGCGCCGCCACGCCGGCAACTCCGCCGGCTCCGATAATTAAAGCTCTGCTCATTTAAGTTCCTCCTAACGTAGTGATTAGTGATTAGTGAATAGTTTTCCCCCCTCAGTCGGGCAAAGCCCGACAGCTCCCCCGAGGGGACGTCGAGGGCGCCGTCCCCTACGAATTTGGTGCCATACTTGTTGTAGGGGCGGATATTATCCGCCCGTATCACATGGCTATCAGCATTTCTCTTAATATTTTGCAGGCGGCTGCGGTGCTGGCGCCGCTCGGGTCGAGGTCCGGGGCAAGCTCCACGATGTCGCAGCCCGCTATGTTGAGCCCGCCGCAGATCTTTATGACCGCCTCCTGAAGCTCCGAATAGCTAACGCCGCCCGGCTCGGGTGTCCCCGTCCCCGGGAATACCGACGGGTCAAGCACATCAAGGTCCAGCGTGAAATACACCGGATATCCGCGCAGCTTTTCGATCAGCTCGTCAAGGCCGCCTAGGTCAAACTTATGAAGATTCGTATGATCCTCCGCCCATTCAAACTCCTGTTTTTCGCCGCTGCGTATGCCGAACTGATAAATCTTTTTGTCGCCCAAAAGCTCGGCGCACCGTCTGATGACCGTGGCGTGGCTCAGCTTGACGCCGAACAGCTCGTCTCGAAGGTCGGTGTGCGCGTCGATATGTATCATTCTGAGATTTAAGCCGAATTTTTCGCGGCACGCCTCGACGGCGCCCAGAGTGACCAGATGTTCTCCGCCTATCATAAGCGGGACCTTGCCCGCCCCGCATATGGCGGAAGTCTGACCCTTTATCATTTCAATAGCCGCCTCGGTGTCGCCGAGGGGCAGCTCAAGATCTCCGCAGTCGCAGACTTTTTTATCCTCCAGATCGCCGTCCTGATACGGACTGTAGGTCTCAAGCGCCCACGAGTCGGCGCGCATGGACTGAGGCGCGAATCTCGAACCCGGACGGAACGACGCGGTCGAGTCAAAGGGCGCGCCAAACAGACAGATGTCAGCCTTGTCGGGCGTCTTGTCGCAGCCGATAAACTTTGTCACGCTCTGCGCGATATTATTCTCGCCGTTATTTTCAAGCATTGTTAAGCAGCTCCTTCACATAATTGGGCAGGGCGAAACAGCCCTTGTGCAGTTCGGTGTTGTAGTATTTTGTCTTAAGCCCCAGCGCGTCCCATCTCTCCGCGTCGAAATCCGCGACAGGGTCAAAATGGTCGGACGCGAAGCCGAAAAGCCAATGCCCCGACGGATACGTGGGGATATGCGCCTGATACAGTCTGTGCACATTGAACACGCCTTTTATGCGGTGGTGGGTGCGCATAAGCGATTCGGCGTAATCGTCATAATACGGACTTTCGTGCTGGTTAACCAAAATGCCGCCGTCTCTCAGCGCTCGGGAGCAGTTTCCGTAAAATTCCCGCGTGAACAGTCCCTCGCCGGGGCCGAATGGGTCGGTGGAATCGACTATTATCAGGTCGTACTTGTTCCTGCACGAGCGTATGAACCGGAGCCCGTCCTCAAAATGTATATTCACGCGCGGATCGTCAAGCCCCGCGGTCAGTTTCGGGAAAAACCGACGGCAGACCTCGGTGACCTCTCGGTCTATCTCGACGAGGTCAACGCTTTCGATCGACTTGTACATAACGAGACGGTTCACGGTGCCTCCGTCGCCGCCGCCGATAACCAGAACCTTTTTTATCTCGGGGTTTACCGCCATCGGCACATGCACTATCATCTCATGATATATGAACTCGTCTTTTTCCGCCACCATCATCAATCCGTCAAGCGTCAGAAACGTGCCGAATTCCTCGGATGTCATGACGTCAATGCGCTGAAACTCGGTCTCCGCGCTGTATAACTGCTTGTCAACCCTGACCGAGAAGCGCACGTCGCGGCTGTGGTTTTCCGAATACCATAATTCCATTTTCAATATCCTTTCGCCGCCCGTTCGCGGCGCGAACGAAACGTCCGATTAATTTTGCTGTTATTATTCAATTTATTATATCATAAAATTTTCCGCAAATCAAGTAAAATAAATCCCGATTTGCCGTATATCGGATCGTTTACAAAAAATTAAAATTTCGCGAAAACAACGTTTTGACGGGATATCAAAGCCGTTAATAAAACGAGGGGCGCTCAAGGCTCAAATTTTATTTATTATAACTATTGAAATTATTTTAAATTATGGTAAAATAGTATGAGTATCTAAGACTTGATCAGACGCTCTATGAAAGGATGATTGTATGGCAAAGAAAAATGTGTGCGTGGTGTTCGGAGGGGTTTCGAGCGAGCACGACATAAGCAAAATATCGGCGGCGACTGTTATCGATTTGCTTGACAAAAGCAAATATGAAATACATAAGATTTTTATAGACAAGGCGGGCAACTGGGTATATTTTGACAGCGGCGACATATGGGCCGACGCGAACGATTCGGCGGTCGAAAAATTCGACAGAGCCGTGATATCGCCCTCAAGAAACGACGGTGGCATCCTGCGCTTTAAAAAGGACGGCGCGGTCGAGACGATAAAGATCGACGCCGCCGTTCCGGTCCTCCACGGAAAGAACGGCGAGGACGGCACGATCCAGGGTCTGTTTGAGATAGCGGGCATACCTTATGTTGGTTCGGGAGTTCTGGGCAGCGCGGTCTGCATGGACAAATGCGTGGCGAAGATCCTTTTCAAAGAGGCGGGGATCCCCCAGGCCGATTGGATAACCGTCAAGTACGGCGAGGAGCTCGATGTCCGCGAAATCGAGGAAAAGCTGGGCTATCCCTGCTTCATCAAGCCGTCGAACGCGGGCTCGTCCGTCGGGATCAGCAAGGCCCACAGCCGCGAGGAATTGATCGAGGGCGTCAAACTTGCGTTTGAGCATGACTACAAGGTCCTCATCGAGGAATATATAAACGCGTCGGAGACCGAGAGCGCCGTGCTGGGCAACTTTGATCCGGTCATTGCCGACAAAATCGGCGAGATCGCGCCAGCCAATGATTTCTACGACTTTGACGCGAAGTACAACAGCAGCGACTCGGTCCTGACAATACCCGCCGAGGTCGACAAAGACGTTGAGAAAAAACTCAAAGACTACGCGCTCTCGGCTTATAAGATCTGCGAGTGCAGAGGACTGTCGCGCGTTGACTTTTTTGTTGACAAACAAAACGGCCGCGTGATACTCAACGAGATCAACACGCTGCCCGGCTTCACATCCATAAGCATGTATCCCAAACTTTGGGAGGCGAGCGGCCTCAGCGGCACAGAGCTTCTTGACAAACTGATCGAGCTCGCCGAGACCCGCCGCGGATAAGAAAAGGATATGAGCATGGACAACAGACCAATAGGAATATTCGACTCGGGGTTGGGCGGACTGACCTGCGTGCGCGAAGTTATGAACATAATGCCGAGCGAGGACATCATTTATTTCGGCGACACCGGACGGGTGCCCTACGGCACGCGAAGCTCCTCGACAATAGTCAAGTATGTCAGGCAGGACATAAACTTCCTCAGGAGCTTTGACATAAAATTTATAATAATTGCCTGCGGGACCGCCAGCAGCGCGGCTCTGCCCCATATAACCACCGAGTATGACACCGACATAATCGGCGTTGTGGACGCGGCCTCAAAACGCGCCGCAAAAGCGACAAAAAACGGCGTCATCGGGGTGCTGGGCACCCGCGGCACCATAAACAGCGGCAAGTACGCCGAGAAGCTAATGAAGCTGAACCCCGGATTTAAAGTGATATCCACGGCCTGCCCCATGTTTGTGCCGGTGGTCGAAAACGGATATGCCGACACAAAGATCGCAGAAATGCTGGCTGAGGAATATCTCGAGGACATAGTGAAAGACGGCGCGGACACGATCATCCTGGGCTGCACCCACTACCCTCTGCTGAGAAAAACGATACAGAAAATCGCGGGAAGCTCCGTCAGTCTGATCGACTCGGGCGCGGCTGCGGCCGACGACGCGAAAGCCATTATGGAGTCACGGGGACTTCTGACAGGCAGGAGCGAAAAAGGCCGCGCCAAATACTACGTGAGCGACACGGTCCACGGCTTTGAGGAACTGGGCAGCTTGTTCCTGTCGAAAAAAATCGACGGAGAGGTCGCCAAGATCGACATCGAAAAATACTAAAAGGAGACTGCTTTTTATGAAAGACAACGCGTTTATTTCCATCCGCACCGCTCAGGAGATCGACGGCGATGAGGAAACCATCGCTCTCGACACCAGAGGCAGGTACGCCATACGCAACAACAAAATATACATAATATACGACGAGAGCGCCATGACCGGCTTTGAGGACACGACCACCACCATAAAGGTCAGCGACGCCGGAGTCAGCGTTTCGCGCAAGGGCAGGTTCTCGTCCAAGATGGATTACAGAAGCGGCGAAAAAAGCCTGTGCCTGGTGAATACCCCGTACGGACAGATAGGCGCCGCGGTGACGACCGAGAATATCGACTACAAATTCGGCAAGGACGGCGGCACCCTTAAGATGAACTACCTACTGGACGCCGACAACCAAAACTTCATCAAAAACAACATGACGGTCAACGTAGAGATTAGTGATTAGAGAATAGCGATTAGAACACCTCATCCGACTTTTTGCCCATTCGGGCAAAAACCCACCTTCCCCTCAAGGGGAAGGCATAAAAAGGCTTCCCCTTGAGGGGAAGCTGGCGCCGAAGGCGACTGATGAGGTGTTACCGCAGAGATTAGCAAGCAGCAAACAGAAATCAGAAAGGAAAAAATTCAGCATGAGCATTACCGACAAGATAAAACAGGAGATCACGGATAAAATAAAACAGGCGCTCAAGGACGCGATAGCCGACGGCGCGCTCAGCGCCGCGGATATCGAGGAACTGAGCGGCCGCATAAAGCTCGAGGTCCCCAAGGACAAGAGCCACGGCGACTTTGCGTGCAGCGCGGCAATGGCGCTCGCCAAAGTGTTCCGCTGCGCCCCCGCCAAGATCGCGGCCGAGATCACATCGAGGATCGACAAGGGCGCGAATATCGAAAAAATCGAGGTTGCGGGCGCGGGCTTTATCAATTTCTACTTAACGCCCGGTTGGCTGTATGAGACAATGCGCGCCATTGAGGAACAGGACGAGGATTACGGTAAAATAGACATCGGCAAGGGCAAAAAGGCCATGGTCGAGTTCGTCAGCGCCAATCCCACCGGGCCCATGCACATGGGCAACGCGAGAGGCGGCGCGCTGGGCGACTGCCTGGCGTCGGTGCTGGAATACGCGGGATACGACGTGACCCGCGAATTTTATATCAATGACGCCGGAAACCAGATCGACAAATTCGGCCGCTCTCTAAGCGCCAGATATATCCAACAGCTCCGCGGCGAGGACGCGGTCGAGTTCCCCGAGGACGGATATCAAGGCTCGGACATCATTGACCGCGCCAAAGAGTTTATCGAAATAAACGGGGACAAGTACCTCGACGCTCCCGAGGAAGAGCGGGCGCAGGCGCTGATCGACTACGCCCTTGAGAAAAACATAGCGGCGCTCAAAACCGATCTCGAGAAATACAGAATACACTATGACGTGTGGTTCCGCGAAAGCGAGCTCCACAAAAGCGGGGCCGTGAAGGCGGCGATTGACCGCCTGAGCGAGCGCGGCTACACATACGAGCAGGACGGCGCGCTGTGGCTCGACTGCGAAAAAATGGGGCTTGAGAAAAACGAGGTGCTGATCCGCCAAAACGGGATACCCACCTACTTCGCGGCGGACATCGCCTACCACATAAATAAGCTGGAAACACGCGGCTTTGACCGAGCGATAAACGTTTGGGGCGCGGATCACCACGGCCATGTGGCGCGCATGAAGGAAGCGCTCAGCGCCGTCGGCATCGACTCAAAACGTCTCGACATCGTGCTTATGCAGCTTGTGCGCCTGACGCGCGACGGCGAAGTGGTGCGTATGTCAAAGCGCACCGGCAAGGCGATAAGCCTGACCGACCTTCTTGACGAAGTCAGCATCGACGCGGCGCGCTTCTTCTTTAATATGCGCGGCGCGGGCAGCCATCTGGACTTTGATCTGGAGCTCGCCAAAGAGCAGAGCAACGACAATCCCGTGTTCTATGTGCAGTACGCGCATGCCAGGATCTGCGGAATTTTAAGGATATTGAAACAGGACGGCGTCGTTCCCAAAGCGTACGCCGATATAAACCCGTCGCTGCTCACTCACGAGAGCGAGCTTTCACTGCTCAAAAAGCTTGCGGACATGCCCGAGGAAATAAGAATCTCGGCCGAAACGCTGGAGCCCGCGCGCATGACGCGCTACGTCACGGAACTCGCCACCGAGTTTCACGGATTTTACAACAACTGCCGCGTCAACGTTGAGGACGAGGAGCTGCGTGACGCCAGAGTGAAGCTGGTCGACTGCGCGCGCAGGGTCATAGCGGGCGTGCTTAATATGCTCAAGATAGACGCTCCAAACCACATGTGACGTCGTCGCAAATCCCTGCGCTTGTTCGCTTTCACGCAAGCGTGAAAGTCTCACCTGCTTCGGGTTTGCTCCTCTTTCCCGCAAAACGCACTTCGTTGGCGTTTTGCGGGAGCCTTATAGCGCCTCCCGGCGCTTTGCAAATCCCTGCGCTTGTTCGCTTTCACGCAAGCGTGAAAGTCTCACCTGCTTCGGGTTTGCTCCTCTTTCCCTCGTCGCAAATTTCTCCGCTTATCACAAAAGCCTCATGCGGCTTTTGCTCATCGCTGCGAATTTGCTCCTTCTTCCCAAAAACGCAAGCGTTTTCGGGAGCCCTGCACTTCGTTGGCGTTTTGCGGGAGCCCTTATAACTTGGTGAATGAATCGGCTTTACACAAAGGAGATAATATATGAAAAAAACAATTTCAAAAATAATAGTATGCGTTTTATTGATGTCGGCGGTTTTCGCGCCACGGTGCGCGCACGCCATCGAACCCGGCAAGCTCATCACGGATATATCCGTCCTAAACGCCAAGCTTTATCTTTCGGACTGGAACGACAACGAGATAATACTGACCAAAGTCAGACCGATAAGGGCGGCAGACACCGTGGGCACCGAGGCTTCAAAGGCCCTTGAATACACTGCGGTCCCCGCTTTTGACAAAAATGTTTGGGACGGCCGAGGAGACGGCGCGGAGCTTGATCTGAAATCTCTCGCGTGGTTCCTGGACATGGATGTGCAGATCATCGCGGTCAAGCTCGCCGACGGAACATACCGCGTTGAGCATATAAAAGTCATTGATAAATAACAGCTAACAAATTTTGGAGATGATAATTATGAATTGTTTTAAAAAGTTTCTCGCCTCCGCACTTGCGGCAAGCTGCGTATTTATGAGCTTCGGCGGAGCGGTATTCGCAGATGAGGCGGCTGCCGCGCCGCAGGAATACAGCGGCGAATTCATTTCGGGATATGTGGATGAGATCGTGGAATATCTGTCCGTGTTCGCGAAGGACGGCGTCACCTCCGCCTCTCTCTATAAGGCGGGTCTGCTCGAGGCGCTTAGAAACGATCCCGAACTGTACGACAAAGTAATGACGGCGATACTTTCTTCAATAGATGATTACTCGGTATTCTATCCCGGCTCCGAGGAGACCAACGAGTTTCTATCCGAGCTTGAGGGCACGATCGGCGGCATCGGCATAACGATGAACGAGGTCGGCGGCAAGCTGGTCGTGGGCTCCATATATAACGATTCCCCGGCGGAAAAGGCCGGAATACTGCCCGGAGATATTCTGTACAGCGCGGACGAAAAAAATCTTTTCGGCGCCACGATAGAGGACGCGCAGGCCGTTATACGCGGCGAGATCGGAACTCCCGTGGTTATCGGGGTCATCCGCGGCGGCAGCGACTCGCCTCTTTACTTTACCATAACGCGCGAGGAGATCGCGGAAAAGCTCTCGGTCGCCCACACCGTTCTCGAGGGCGTCGACAGCCTTGACAGCTCGCCCCGCAAAGCCATGTACATAAGAATATACAGCTTTATGGACAACGCGAGCGCTCAATTCGCCGAGGCTATGACCGACGCCGAGAAAGAGGGGATTACCGACATAATCGTTGACGTGCGCGACAACGGCGGAGGATATCTGTCCGAGGCTGTGGCGATAGCCAATAATTTCTTAAAGGACGGCGACATAATCGTGTCCGAGGACCACAAATCCGATATGTTTGACATAGTTTTCAAGTCTGACAACAAGTCCGAGAAAAAATATGATCTTGTTGTATTGGTAAACGAGAACAGCGCCAGCGCGTCCGAGGTCCTCGCGGCAGCCATACAGGACAACGAGGCCGGCATCCTTATCGGAAAGCGCACCTACGGCAAGGGCACGGTCCAGTCGATCATGCCGCTCAAGGACGGAGAAGCTATGAAATTCACCGCCGCTTATTACCTGACGCCGCTAGGCACCAACATCGATCAAGTCGGTCTCGAGCCCGACTCGACCGTTGAAAACACCTACATCCCGTTTGACCACAGCGGATTCAGCGATTTTGACTACGCAGCGGTTTACGAGCAGGGCATGAGCGACCCGAATATAGCAAAGGCCAAAAAGATCCTGGCGGTTTGGAACAGATTTTTGGGCAGCACCGACGATCCGAGCTTCGGCCCCGACCTGGCGGACGCGATACAGCGGTTCCAGGCCATGCACGGCCTGTTCCCTTACGGAGTGCTTGACCTCACCACCCAGCGCGAGCTTTACAAAGCCCTGGTTGAGACGCAGGAACTGGTCGACGAGCAGCTTAACGCGGCAATGCGCCACTACGGCATCACCACAAGCGAAAGCAAATAATTTATAGTATTCAAAAAGCGGTTCTCCCGATCGGGAGAGCCGCTGATTTTTTATGAGCCGTTTTATATTTTCTTGACTTCTATCGTGACTTTTTCGCCGTTGATGTTCCACTCTTTGCCGTTGTTTTCGGCCGAATCTATGGTGTCGGCCAGGGCCTGAGACTTGATCTCGGAGTCGAACTTGTCGAAGATCGCGGCGATCTTTTCGCTGCCGCTGTAGGCCACGCTTATCCGATCCTGGACCTCAAAGCCAGAATCCTTGCGCATAGTCTGTATCTTGCTGAGTATCTCTCTGAGGAAACCCTCGTCGATCAGCTCGTCGTTTAAGTTGGTGTCTAGTATCACGGTGAAGCCGCCGTCGCTGTCGCTGACAAGGCCGTTCATCTGCTCGGTCTCTATCAGCACGTCGTCCTTATAAACCTCAACGTCGGTGTCCTGAACCTTAAGGCGCAGGGGCTCGCCCGAATTGAGCACCGCCATGACCTCGGCGCCGTCCATCTTGGCGATCTCGTCGAATATGGGGCGCATAAGCCGTCCGTACTTGGGACCCATTGTCCTCATCTGGGGCTTGAACTTGTACGCGATAAACGCGCTCGCGTCCTCCACAAACTCGACATCTTTGATATTGAGCTCATCCAAGATTATATAGATATAATCGGGATTTATCTTGGTCTTTGACTGGATATAGAGCTTTGGCAGGGGCTGTCTGTTTTTGATGTTCGCCTCGTTGCGGCAGGCGCGGCCCAGGATAACCACCTTGCGCACCGCGTCCATATCGGTCTCGATCTCGGGGAAGCTGAGCTCCCCGCGAACCATCGGATAGTCGCACAGGTGCACGCTCTCGGGCGCGTCCTTATCGACCGACATCACCAAATTTTGATATATCTGCTCGGTCATAAACGGGATAAACGGCGCGCAAACCTTCGAGAACTCGACCAGAACGGTGTAGAGCGTCATGTAGGCACTGATCTTGTCGTCGTTGAGCTCGCTCGCCCAGAAGCGCTCGCGGCTCCTGCGCACGTACCAGTTGGACAGCTCGTCGGTAAACTCGGATATCGCGCGGGTGGCCTCGACTATCTTGTAGTTAAACAAATTGTCGTCCACCTCTTTGATAACGCCGTTTAACTTTGACAATATCCACTTGTCCATAACCGACAGCTTTTTCGGGTCAAGCTCGTGCTTTGTGGGGTCGAACTTGTCGATCTCGGCATACAGCACATAGAACGCGTAGGTGTTCCACAGAGTTCCCAGGAACTTGCGCTGGGATTCCGAAACGTTTCTCGCCGAAAATCTGTTGGGCAGCCACGGCGCCGAGTTTGAGTAGAAGTACCAGCGAACCGCGTCGGCGCCCTGGTCGTTGAGTATATCCATGGGCGCGATAACGTTGCCCAGGTGCTTGCTCATCTTTTTGCCGTGCTCGTCCTGCACGTGGCCCATAACTATAACATTCTTATAGGGCGACTCGTCAAACAGCAGGGTAGATATCGCCATCAGAGTGTAGAACCAGCCTCTGGTCTGGTCGATAGCCTCGCTTATGAAGTCGGCGGGGAAGTGCTTTTCGAACAGCTCCTTGTTCTCAAAGGGATAGTGGAGCTGCGCGAAAGGCATCGAGCCCGAATCGAACCAGCAGTCAATAACCTCGGGAACGCGCTTCATCTCGCCGCCGCACTCGGGGCAGCGGAGCTTGACCTCGTCGACATACGGCTTGTGCAGCTCGATGTCGTCGGGGCAGTTTATTCCCATCTCCTTGAGCTCGGCTATCGAGCCGATAACGTGTCTGTATCCGCAGGAGCACTCCCAGATAGGCAGGGGCGTTCCCCAGTATCTTGAGCGGGAGAGGCCCCAGTCGATTATGTTCTCGAGGAAGTTTCCGAATCTGCCGTGCTTGATGTTGTCCGGCAGCCAGTTGACCTTCTCGTTGTTTTTAAGCAGATTGTCGCGCACCGCGGTCATCTTGATGAACCACGTGTCGCAGGCGTAGTAAAGCAGCGGCGTGTCGCATCTCCAGCAGAAGGGATAGCTGTGCTCGAACGGAATGACCGCGAACGCCTGACCTCTGTCCTTGAGGTCGCGGATGATCAGCTTGTCGGCGTCTTTTACGAACATACCCGACCAGTCTCCGCAGCCGTCAACAAACTTGCCCTGCGTGTTGACAAGATTTATAAAGGGCAGGTCGTAATCCTTGCCGACGCGGTTGTCGTCCTCACCGAATGCGGGCGCGATGTGCACGATTCCGGTGCCGTCCTCCATGGTGACATAGTTGTCGGCGACGATCCTGTAGGCGTCGCCCTCGGGCTTTTCAAAATCATAAAGCGGGTCGTAGTGCATACCGACAAGATCGGTTCCGACATGCTTTTCAAGCACGGTGTACTCGCCGTCTATAACCTTCTCAAGCAGAGCTTCGGCCAGAATATATTTCTCGCTGCCCGTGTCGATCTTGACATAGGTCTCATAGGGGTTGACGCAGAGCGCCACATTGGACGGCAGCGTCCAGGGCGTCGTGGTCCACGCGAGAATAAACTCGTTCTCGGGCGCGTCCTTTATGTGGAACTTGGCAATGATCGAGTTTTCCTTGACGTCCTTGTAGCCCTGCGCCACCTCGTGGCTCGAAAGCGCGGTGCCGCAGCGCGGGCAATATGGCATGATCTTGTGGCCCTTGTAGAGCAGGCCCTTGTCCCATATCTGTCTGAGCGCCCACCATACCGACTCGATATAGTCGTTGTGGTAAGTCACGTACGGGTTGTCCATATCGGCCCAGAATCCGACGCGGTCGCTCATTTCCTCCCAGTCGCTCTGGTACACGAAAACGCTGTCCTTGCACTTTTTGATAAAGTCTTCAACGCCGTATTTTTCGATCTCGGGCTTGCCGCTTATGCCGAGGCTCTTCTCGACCTCAAGCTCAACGGGCAGACCGTGGGTGTCCCAACCCGCCTTGCGCTCAACCAGATAGCCCTTCATTGTGCGGTACCTGGGGATCAGGTCCTTGATGGCGCGGGTCAGCACGTGGCCTATATGGGGCTTGCCGTTGGCCGTGGGCGGTCCGTCAAAAAACGTATATATCTCCGCTCCTTCGCGGTTTTTCACACTCTTTTTAAATATATCGTTCTTTTTCCAAAAATCAACTACTTCCTTTTCTCTGTCAACAAAGGAAAGCTCGGTTGACACCTTACGATACATTTATATCCCTCCAATTCTTAATGTTAGTCTTTGATCTATTGCTGTTGTTTATTTTTCGTTTGATTTATGCTCGACATGGGTCAGCGCCTGATGTATTATATCGACAACGTGCTCGTCGTCAAGCGAGTAAAATATGTTTTTGCCCTCGCGGCGGGACTTCACGTGGCCCTCAAGCTTGAGCTGCTTGAGCTGGTGCGAAACCGCCGAGCCCGAGGCGTCCAAGGACTCCGCTATGTCGGTCACGCACATCTCCCGTCCGTACAGAGCGTACAGGATCTTGACGCGGGTCTCGTCGCCCAGAACTTTAAAGAACGATGTGACGCGCCGAATCAGATCGGGGTCCATGATCTCGCATTTTCGAATATTCTCATTCATCAAAAATCACCTTTATTCCGCGACGGGATCGTCATGCGCGATCCCGGCAAGATGCTCGTAGATCGCGACCGCGTTGTTGTGGGCCGCGCGCTTGTCCGCCTTTCCGTCGTCGGCAGGATACAGATCGCGGACCAGAAGATAATATTCGCCCGAAAGCCCCATCTTCTCCATAAGCGCGCCGTTTTCGTTCAGCGGGTACACGTTCGAGAAGCAATCGCCATAGTCGTTGTCCATCAAAAAATCGTAATATTCCTTGTCAACAATATAGATATCGTTGGTTCCGGCATTCAGCTCGCCCATCAAACGGGTCTCGACCGCCACAGCCTCCTCGCTGAGCCTGCTATGGCTGCCGGACATCGGCGTCACCGAGACCGAAATGTCTCCGTCCTGGTTGACGTCGTTGCAGTATTCGGAAAGCTCGGCCTGTATCTTGCCCGCTGTGTCCTCGGGCACCGCGTCTCCGGTATAAACCGCCACAACCGAATCATAGGACTGAACATTGGTGATCTCATAAATCGTCATCGCGATCGTGAGGATAACAAAGATCACTCCGACAACTACCCATTTATTGTAAAACCAGAAGTTTACAAGCCGCTTTTTAAAAGGCAGCTGTTTTGTCATTTCTCTGGCCTCTCTGGCCTGACTGTCCATAAAAATCATCTCTTTCCTATGATCACATTTAAATCGAATTTTCAAAGCCGCTCCGCGGCCGCAATAATTCCGATCATATATTATACATACTTTGCTATTATACCATACCGAATTTTATTTTGCAATACGAATTTACCAAATTGTTCACAAAAATATATCCCCTCGGCGCCTGCGCTGTAAGGAATTTTACTTAAATCATTAAAACAGACTCTGTAAGCGCCGACGGGAATGACTAATAATCGAAAATTACATGTTGACTTTTCTCATCAAAAATGATATATATTGACATATTTCGACTTTTATGGTATGCTTAATTTCGTGAAGTATAATACATTTTAGGGAGGTTAAAAAATGATGTCATTTAGTAAGGATCCTGACAAACGCCCATCAGAAAAGCTGTTGAAAAAGTTTTCAAAACTTCTGTTTATAGCGGTTCTCATATTTGCCGTGGTATTTTGTTGCACATTGTTCTCCAAAGGCAGCGTTAAAAACAATTCCATCGTTGTAAAAAGCGCTATCAACAATATCGGTGAATTGGCAACTTCCGAGTATAGCTATACAATGGTTCAAACATCCGAAAAGCCTAAAAAGGAAGTGTTTGGTTTTGCCATACCTTTGACTGCCAGTAAAGTTATCTACAGCTATGACGGTCTGATCAAAGCGGGATTTGATTTCACACAAATTGATGTAGACTTAAATAAAGTAACGAAAACCATCACTTGCACTCTGCCGGAAACAAAGATTTTATCTTCCGAGGTAAAATATGACAGTCTTAACGTATACGACGAGAATAATAACCCGTTCAACGCTTTCACATTCGAAGACATGAATCTCAGTATTGCCGATTTACAGCAAAAAGCGGAGCAGTCGGCTATTGACAGCGGCCTTCTGACAAATGCTTATGAAAACGCTAAAACCGTAATTAAGTCATCAATAAGCGGTCTGTATGATTCGGACAAATATACTCTGGAATTTAAGTAAACCAAAAGAGCCCGTATTTTCGGGCTCTTATTCTTATCCAAATTTCACTTTATCAAGCATTAAAACGCCGTTTACTCCTCTATCGGTTTCATTGTGGGGAAGAGCAAAACGTCGCGGATGGAGCTGCTGTCGGTGAGGAGCATTACCAGGCGGTCGACGCCTATGCCGAGGCCGCCGGTGGGGGGCAGACCGTACTCGAGGGCGTTGACGTAGTCCTCGTCCATCATGTTGGCCTCGTCGTCGCCCGCCTCGCGCTTTTCAACCTGCTTTATGAACCTTTCCTTCTGGTCTATCGGGTCATTGAGCTCCGAGAACGCGTTGCCGAACTCGCGGCGGGTAATGAACACCTCAAACCTCTCGGTGAAGTCGGGATTGTCGGCGTAGCGTTTCGCCAGCGGAGATATCTCCACCGGGTACTCATATATGAAGGTGGGCTGAACCAGACTCTCCTCCACTTTTTCCTCAAACACATAACTGATCACTTCACCCTTTGACATTTTGGGCGCGTCGTCGTCAAACTCGACTCCGGCGGCTTTCGCCATATCTATAGCTTCCTCCGCTGTCGCTGCCTCTCGCAGGTCGATGCCGGCGTACTTCTTTATCGCGTCAAGCATGGTGAGCCGCTCCCACTTTCCGCCCAGGTCGATCTCCTCGCCCTGATAGGTGAGTTTGGTGGTTCCCAGCGCCTTTTCAGCCACATACTTGAACAGGTCCTCGGTGAGGTCCATCATGTCCTCATAGTCGGCGTAGGCCTCGTATACCTCCACCGATGTGAACTCCGGATTGTGCTTAACATCCATGCCCTCGTTCCTGAACAGGCGTCCCATCTCGTAGACCTTTTCAAATCCGCCGACAATAAGGCGCTTTAAGTAAAGCTCGGGCGCGATGCGCATATACATGTCTATGTCGAGCGTGTTGTGGTGAGTGATAAACGGTCTTGCCGCCGCTCCGCCCGGTATCGTGTTGAGTATGGGGGTTTCGACCTCCATAAAGCCGCGCTCGTCTAAAAAGCTTCTAATAGCGCGGATAATGACCGAGCGCAGCTCAAAAGTCCTGCGCACCTCGTCGTTCATAATAAGATCGACATAGCGCTGTCTGTATCTCAGGTCGGTGTTGGTCATGCCGTGGAACTTCTCGGGCAGGGGACGCAGGGATTTGGACAACAGCTTGATACTTGACGCGCGGACGGTTATCTCGCCCATTTTGGTCTTGAAAACCTCTCCGGTCACGCCGACTATATCGCCGATGTCGTATTTCTTATAAATCTTATACTCGTCGTCGCCAAGCTCGTCCCTCTTTACGCAGAGCTGTATCCTGCCGCTTCTGTCCGACAGATCGGCGAATGACATTTTGCCCATAACGCGCTTTGCCATCAGCCTGCCCGCTATCGTGACGATCTTGCCCTCGTATGCCTCATAATCGGCTTTTATGTCGGCCGCCATATCCTTACGGTCAAAGGACGTCACCTCGAACGGGTCGCGTCCGCTCTCTCTGAGAACGCCCAGCTTGTCCCGCCGTATTCTCAGGACCTCGTTAAGTTCCTTTTCTGTCTGCCTGTTATTTTCGCTCATTTTTTCCTCCGTATATTAAATTTAGGAAATTCCCAGAATCTTGTACTGAATGATCCCCGCGGGCGCCTCGACGTCTATCGTCTCGCCCGTGCTCCTGCCAAGCAGGGCCGCGCCCAAAGGCGACTCGTCAGACAGCTTGCCCTTGTCGGGATCGGCCTCGGTGGAGCCCACTATCTTGTAGGTCACTTCCTCATCAAACTCAACGTCGAGAATCTTTACCTTCGCACCGATCTCCACGATCGAGGTGTCGCGGTCCTCCTCGCTGATAACGACCGCGTTTTTGAGCATGTTCTCAAGAGACACGATGCGCGCCTCGACCTGAGCCTGCTCGTTCTTGGCCTCGTCGTATTCCGAGTTCTCGGAAAGATCACCGAAGCCCAGAGCCACCTTTATCTTCTCCGAGACCTCTTTGCGTTTTTTGGTTTTTAAATATTCGAGTTCTTCCTCAAGCTGCTTTAAACCATCTTCAGTTAACTTAACCTGTTTCTTTTCCATTTTTAGTTACCTCCGATATTTTAAAAATTATTACAAACCTTGACTTATAGTTAACTTATAAATTATACTCTAATATCAAGCAATTGTCAACACCAATTTCAGCCGCGGACCAATTTGCCGCTTTCGTCTGTGCCTACTATGCAAAGGTCGCGGCCGAGGCGCAGCACGCCGCCGCCGATATCCGCCGTCAGGGTCTGGCGGCACCGCGCGAAATCACCGAAGCTATACAGCATGATCGGCAAGCCGAATTTTGTATAAACTCCGTCGGCGATATCCTCGGCAGACGGATCGTCGGTATAGACGGCGAGCCGTCTGAATCTCGGACAAATATAATCTATGAGCCCCTCCGCGCCCGCGAGGCCGCTCGGCAGCGCGACCCCGATTCCCGCGCTGTCCGCGGAGATACCCGCGGCGCCCAGCGCGAATTCTATCGCGGCGGGAAAGCTGCCCGGATCAAGAGGCTTTATCGGCGGTGTTTTTATTTCTTCGGAAATCGGCTCGGGCGCGCGTTCGGCTCCCGCTTTAAATACGCGCCGAACAGCGGCTTTTATCTTTTGCGGAATTTTTGAAAATAGCATAAAAATCCGCGTCCTTTTCGCTTATTTGTTACTTAAATAATTCACCGCGGCGGACAGCTGCTCATCCTCGGCGAGCGACAGCTCGCTCAAGCGGGCGTACTTGCTGAGCTCCATCGGTATATTCTCGTCGGGCTCGATGCCGATCTCGTGGATGCAGGTGCCGCTCGGGGTGTAATATCTGGCGATCGTTACCGACACTATTCCGTCTATGCCCTCGAATACTTCCTGCACTATGCCCTTGCCGTAGGACTTTTCGCCTATAACATGCGCGAGGCCGTGGTCCTTGAGCGCGCCGGTCAGTATCTCGCTTGACGACGCGGAGCCTTGATTGATCAGCACGACCAGCGGCAGATAATACTGGCTGCCCTTGGATGTGTAGCTCTCTTTTTTGTCGTGCTTGTCGAGGGTGTACACTATCTCCTCTCCGGACTTGACGAAGTTTGACGCCACGTCCACCGCCGCGTCGATATAGCCGCCCGGGTTGTTGCGCAGATCTATTACCAGATTCTTGGCCCCGCTGTCTATCAGTGAAACCAGCCGGTCGCGGAACTCTGTGCCCGTGTTCTCGGTGAACTGTGATATCGCGATGTATCCGGTGCGTGTTCCGTCTATCATTTTCGACTCAACGGTCGTCACGTCTATGTGTCTGCGCTCGAGCGTCAATGTCACGGTTTCGCCCGTGTCGGCCTTGAGCACGGTCACGTCGACCGTGGTTCCCGACTGTCCCTTCATGTTTTTGACAGCCTCGTTCATCTGCTCTCCGGTGTAGCTGACGCCCGCCACCGCCAGGATCTTGTCTCCGCTGACGATACCCGCTTCCTCGGCGGGCGTGTTGGCGATCGCGGAAACGACCGTTATCGTGTTGTCCTCGGTATTGTTTTCGATATAAACGCCTATACCGTCAAAGCTGCCGCTGATATCCTCCATGTAGGCGTCGGCTTCCTCACCATATATAAAGTCTGTATACGGGTCGCCCGTGCCCTCCGCGAAGCCCGATATGGCGCTGTTCACATAATCCTCGACCGGCACATCGGCGTAGTATTTGTCCTCGATGGCGTCGGTCAGAACATTGAATTTCAGGAAACTTAAAAAATGCGTGAACCCGAACGGATTCACAATTCCTATTGTGGTGACCGCCGTTGCGGCGATCAGCAAAACAGCCAGAAGTATAAGCGTTTTCTTTTTAATATACATATTCGCATCCTCCGAGAATTATACTTTTTAAATCGGCAGGCCCCGCCTCACATAAAAAACATGGCCGAAAGACCCGCGCATATTCCCAAAAAGAATACGGCCGCGATGACTATCGCTGTGATTTTAACCGCTTTTCTGTTCATTCAGATCCCCTCACTGCACAAAATCACGGGGCGGACAGGCAAAACACAGCCGCCTCAGCCGCCCCGAATAATCATATTTGAGTTAAAACAAATTTATACCCTTATTTTTCTTAATAATTTACAGTCTCGTGGGCTGCGACGAGAGATACTTGTTGACCATCATCGCTACCTTAAAGATTATCGCGTCGTCGAACTCTCTGAGGTCGAGGCCCGTGAGCTTCTTGATTTTGTCGAGCCTGTAGACCAGCGTGTTCCTGTGAACAAACAGCTTTCTCGATGTCTCGGAAACATTCAGGTTGTTCTCAAAGAACTTCTGTATCGTATATATCGTCTCGCTGTCAAGCACGTTGATCGACTCTTTTTTGAAAACCTCGTTGAGGAACAGCTCGCAAAGCGTGGTGGGCAGCTGATATATCAAACGGCCGATACCGAGATTGTCGTAGCTTATTATATCCTTCTCGGTGTCAAACACCTTGCCGACCTCCAGCGCGATCCTTGACTCTCTGTAGCACTGGGACAGATCCTGGATCTTCTCGGCCAAAGTGGAAACTCCGATAAGCGGCGTGATCATGGCCTCGGCTCCCAGCGTGTCAAATATGCTCTGAGCAACATTCAGCACCTCGGCCTTAGCGGGCTCGGCGCGGAACTCCTTAACAACGACCGCGTCTTTTTCGTCAATGCGGATAACATAGTCGTTGGCCTTGTCGGGGAACATATTGTTGAGTATGTCGAGATACCCCTGATCGGTCTCCTCGGAAACGCGTATCAGATACACGGCTCTGAAGCCGTCGACGCTGATGTGCAGGTCCTTTGTGCGGTAAAGTATGTCGCCCGGCAGCACGTTGTCAACGATGATATTCTTGATAAAGCTCGACTTGTCATACTTCTCGTCATAATACTGCTTGATCGTGAGAAAGTTCACAGCGAGGAACGAGCAGGCGTTTCTGGCCACATCGTCGTCTCCCTCGCAGAACACGATATACTCGCATTTGCTGAAGGTCTCGATCTTTTTGTAGCACGCGCCAGCTACTGTCTTAACCTCTCCGGTGGCCGAAAACACGGTAAAAATATTGTCAACCGTGTTGCCTATTTTATCCTCATCGCTGCACGCGATGATCGTGTCGCTGTCGTCAATAACTCCCAAGGTCCTCTGGACTTCTCTTTTTAGCTGCACAAGCGTGTTCTGAAATACTCTTCCTTGCACAAGCAACACCCCCTAAACATAAATTTTTTGCATTATCCTAACTGTATTATATCTTAAACAAAATAAAAAATCAACAATTTTTGTAAAAATTTAATAAAATTGTCACATTAAATTTTATTATTCTTACGATTAATCTTATTATTCCTCCGAAAGCGCCTCCCATTCGGCGTAGTATTCTTCCAAATTTTCATTCATCTCTCGAAGTTCGTCAGTCAAAGCGTTCATTTGCTCGTAATCCGAAAATATCTCGGGTTTTGTCATATCTGCCTCGATCCGGGACACGCGATCTTCCGCCTCCGCTATCAGGTTTTCAAGCTCCGAAACGCGCCTCTTGCGCTGTGCCTCGGCTCTGCGCTGTTCCTTTGAACGGTGCCCGCTTTGGGGTTTGTGCGCGGGCTTTACGATCTCGCGGGGCTTTTCCTCCGCGGCCCTTTTTTCAAGGTATGCGCGGCGCTGTTTGTAATATTCAAAATTGCCGTCGTACACGGCGAAGCCGTCCTTGGTCATCTCGACGATCTTATCGGGAACGCGGTTCAGCAAATACCTGTCGTGGGACACGAAAAGCAGCGTGCCCCGATAGTCGCGCAGAGCCTGCTCCAGCACTTCTTTTGAGGGCAGGTCAAGATGGTTGGTGGGCTCGTCGAGCAATATCACGTTGGATTTTTCGAGCATGATAATGCAGAACGCGAGCTTGGCGCGCTCGCCGCCGCTTATTACCCGAACCGGCTTGTACACGTCGTCCTTGGTCAGTCTGACGCTGCCCAGCACGCCGCGTATCCTCGCTTCGGGTATGCGCGGAAATCTGTCCCACAGCTCGTCGATGGCAAGCTTATCGGGGTCGAGATTCAGATTTTCCTGCTCGTAGTAGCTGACCGTGGTGTTGCGTCCCCAAACGACCTCGCCCTTTTTGTGGGGGATTATCCCCAGTGCGGTCTTTAGAAACGAGGATTTGCCTATCCCGTTGTCGCCGATTACAGCGATCTTCTCGCCGCGCTTTAACGAAAAATCTATGTTTTCGCACAGCGTTTCGGGCGGGTCGCCCACCGACACGTCAAGGTCCAAAACGGTCAGCACGTCCTTAAACGGCTCCTTGGTTATCTCGAATTTGAGCTTTATAGGCTTTATCTCGGCGTCAGGCTTTTCGATTATTTCCATGTTCTCGAGAGCTTTGACGCGTGACTTCGCCGAGGCCGAGGTGGACGCGCGTGTTATGTTTTTTTCAACGTAGGTGCGCATCTTTTCTATCTCAAGCTGCTGCGCCTCGTATTCCTTCTGCCACAGCGCTATCCTCTGTGCCCGAAGCTCGGTGTACTTGGTGTAGTTGCCCTTGTATGAATACAGCCTGCGCCGCTCCAGCTCGAACATACCCTCAACGGTCACATCCAGAAAATATCTGTCATGGCTGACGATCAGCAGCGCGCCCTTGTAGTCGTTTGCCAAATAGTTCTCGAGCCATTCAAGGGTCCTGAAATCCAGATGGTTGGTCGGCTCGTCAAGGATAAGCAGCTTCGGCTCCCGAAGGAGCAGCGCCGCTATTGCGAGCCTTGTTTTTTCACCGCCCGAAAGAGTGGCGATCTCGGTGTCGGAATCCTTGTCCGAAAAGCCCATTCCGTTCAGCACGGTCTTGATCTTGACGTCGATATTATATCCGTCTCGGCTCTCAAAATACGCCTGCTTTTGGGAATACTCGCTCATCAGGCCGCGATACTCGCTTGTCTCGTGCTCGGTTATCCCCTGCATCTTTTCCTCAAGGCGGCGCATGTCGTCCTCGAGCTTAAGAATGTCCGAGAACACGTTCCGCATTTCACGGATTATGGTGGAGCCGCGGTCGAGGCCGCTGTTTTGCTTGAGATAGCCGACCGTCAGCCCGGGCGCTTTGTAAAGCTCTCCCGAGTCGTAGTCGAGCTCACCCATGATTATCGAGAGCAGGGTGGATTTGCCCGCTCCGTTAACGCCAATAAGACCATAGCGGCCTCCGTCCTCTATGGTCAAATTGATATCTTTCAGTATTTCGTTTTCGCCAAAGCTTTTGTTAAGATTCGAGATCGAGATCAGCATTGCTTATACTCGTATCCCGCCTTTAAAAGCTCGATATTCTTTTCGGCGAGGCCGGCTCTCTTGGCCGGAGTGTGCTCGCGCACGCTTTGGTAGAGGTCCTCGATGTTGTACATATCCTCTCTCGCCTTCATGTAAGCGCCCGCCATTACCATATTGCCGAGCGTTCCCGCGCCCGCGCTCTCGGCGATCTGCATCGCCGGGATGTAAACGACGGTCACATCATCTCTCTCGACCTTTGTGTCTATCAGCGAGCTGTCTAAAACAATCACGCCGCCGGGCTTCACCGCGTCGACAAATTTTTCAAGCGAGGGCTTGTTCATAACTATCAGCGCGTCGGGGCGCTGGATGACCGGCGAGCCGATCTGCGTGTCGGCGATTATGACGCTGCAGTTGCAGGTGCCGCCGCGCATCTCGGGGCCGTAGGACGGGAGCCACGACAGCTCCTTGCCCGTGTCCATGCCCATATACGCCAATATCTTGCCGGCGAACAGCACTCCCTGGCCGCCGAATCCCGCGATAACTATCTGCTCATACATTTATCTGACACCTCCGGTTTCGGTACAGTCTTTATAAACGCCCAAAGGGAACTCGGGCATCATTTCGGTGCGGATGCGCTCCAGCGCCTCGACCGGAGACATTCCCCAGTTTGTGGGACAGCTCGAGAGCACCTCCACAAGCGAGAAGCCCTTGCCCGCCATCTGGCACTCGAAGGCCTTGCGGATGGCCGCCTTGGTCTTTCTGATGTTGGGCACGCTGTCGACCGACACGCGCTCCACATAGCACGCGCCCTTTAATGTTGACACCATCTCGGACACGTGTATCGGATAGCCCTGGTTCTCAACCTTTCTGCCGAAGGGCGTGGTCTGGGTCACCTGGTCTATCAGCGAGGTGGGCGCCATCTGGCCGCCCGTCATGCCGTAGATCGTGTTGTTGACAAAAATTATGCTTATGTTTTCGGCTCTGGCCGCCGAGTGTATCGTCTCGGCCGTGCCGATGGCCGCCAGATCGCCGTCGCCCTGATAGGTGAACACCAGCTTGTCGGGGTGCACCCGCTTGATTCCCGTGGCGACAGCCGGGGCTCTGCCGTGAGCCGCCTCCTGCATATCGAATTCAAAGAAATTATACGCCGTGACGCTGCATCCCACGGGACACACGCCTATCGTGCTGCCCTCAAGACCCATCTCGTCCACGACCTCGGCCACCAGGCGGTTTATTACGCCGTGGGTGCAGCCGGGGCAGTATGACAGAACAAAGTCGCTGAGGGAATGAGGTCTTTCAAATATTTTTTCCATTTATTTATTCATCTCCTTAATTATTCATCCCCGACTGCGAGTTTTTAAGACATTTTTCGATTTCCGCGACGATGGCGTCCTGCTCGGGCACCATGCCGCCGGTCCTGCCGTAGAAGTAAACGGGCTTTTTGCCGTTTACAGACAGGCGCACGTCCTCCACCATCTGGCCCATGCTCATCTCAACGCTGAGGAAGCACTTGGCCGTCTCGGCGCGCTTCGCGAACACCTTTTCGGGGAACGGCCACAGGGTTATGGGGCGTATCAGTCCCGCCTTTATGCCCTTGGCTCTCGCCGCCTCGACAGCCGACATCGCCACTCTGGCGATCGTGCCGTAAGCCGCGATTATAACGTCCGCGTCCTCGGTTTGGATCTCCTCATAAAGCGCCTCTGTCGCCCTTATCTTGTCGTATCTCTTCTCGCGCTCTATGCACAAATTCTCAAGCTCCTCGGGCGTGAGGTAGAGGGAGTTGATTATGTTCTTTTTGCGCTTCATGCCCGTGCCGGTGGTCGCCCAGGGCTTTTCGGGAAGGGTAGCGGGGTCGATCGGGTCTTTGAACTCGACGGGCTCCATCATCTGGCCCAGCATGCCGTCGCCCATTATCATCGCGGGCATCCTGTACTCGTCCGCCTTGTCAAACGCGCGTGACGTCATGTCCGCCAGCTCCTGCACCGACGAGGGCGCGAACACCAGCAGGTGATAATCGCCGTGGCCGCCGCCCTTGGTGGCCTGGAAGTAATCGGACTGCGCCGGCTGTATGCCGCCGAGACCGGGTCCTCCGCGCACAATGTTTACCACGAGACAGGGCAGGTCGGCGCCCGCTATGTATGAGATACCCTCCTGCTTGAGGCTGATTCCGGGACTTGAGGACGAGGTCATAACTCTCGCTCCCGCGCCTGCCGCGCCGTATACCATGTTTATCGCGGCGACCTCGCTCTCGGCCTGGAGGAATGTCCCGCCGTTTTTCTGCATCTTTTTTGCCATATAGGCGGCAAGCTCGGTCTGGGGAGTTATCGGATAGCCGAAGAAAAATCTGCATCCGCAGCGCATTGCCGCCTCCGCCAAGGCCTCGTTGCCTTTCATCAATACTTTTGCCATTTTTTGCTTGCTCCTTTCAAAGCCTTATATACTCTACTTCTCTATCGTTATAACGCAGTCCGGGCATATGGTGGCGCAGAACGCGCAGCCAATACACTTGTCCGGCTCGGTTATTTTGGCGGGGCGGTAGCCCTTGTCGTTAAGGGCCTCGGTGTCCGTCACAATTATTTTCCTGGGACAGACAGACGTGCACAGACCGCAGCCCTTGCACCGCTCTTTGTTTATCGTAACTTTTGCCATTTATTCTCCTTCTTTCCGTTTAGATTTGGTTTTTATTTGCTGAATCCCGGGCCCACAAACAGGTCTATCGGGAACAATTCACTGTTTAACTTCGGCGCCCCTCCGATTTTTTCGAGGGTGCCGCGGCTCACGCAGGTGCATACAAGCGGCAGCCCGACTTTTTTTGAAAATTCCTCGGCCAGCTTCTCGCCGCGCAGGATAACGCCCTCGTCGGTATATCCCATAAGATGCGTGTTGTTGACTACGCCCGTAAACTCAAGGCGCGACGCGCCGAGGATATCCGAAAATATCTCAAAGGCTCCGTCGATGTCCTGCGTCAGCATGCGGCGCTCGTTGAGCACAAAAAACATGTTACAGTCCTCGCGCTCAAAATGCTCGCGGTATACTCCCAGCGGCACAGCGCCGTCGTCGTCTCCGCCCGCGTCGAAAATGATATGCTTTGACTTATCGTCAAAAGCGCGCATTATCTCGGGCGGCAGCGTGGGCGTCTCGATATTCGAGTTGGCAAAGCCGGGCGCGATGACCTCTATGCCGCGGCTTTTCAGATACTCCTCCGCGTCCTTTGTGCGGTAGTAGGGGTTCACGATGTCAAAGTCTATCATCAGCACGTCTTTGCCCGCCTCGCGGAGCTTTAGCGCGTAATTCAGCGCGAACTCGGTCTTGCCGCTGCCGAAATGCCCCGTTACTATCGTTATTCTTTTAAGTCCGTCAAGCATGCTCATATCGGTTCTCCCGTGTCGTTTTGATCTTTCGGGTCATCCGCGCGGCTCTTTATCTCTGTCACCGTGAAGGCCGACTGCACGTTTCTGAAAAACAGCTTCACTATCAAAAAGCCTATCAGAAGCGCCGCCGCCGCGCCGATAAGCGCCATAAAGTCGCGCCGCGTCAGCATGAAGCCGAGCACCGCGCCCACGACCAGCAGCACCGCCATAAGGCCGTAGCCTATCGCGGCGTACCGAAGCACTTTTTTGGTGTCCTCGTAAAGAGTCACCACGTCGCCCTTTCTGAGGCCCAAGCCCTCGTCGTCCACAGCGTCGACTATGACCGCGCTCGAGGGGCAGCCTTTGCAGCTGACGCAGTTGCCGCCGCAGGCCGACTCGCGGTCAACTCTGACCTTTACGCCGTCCGCTCCCGCCGAAACCACATAACCCGTTTGCTCCATAGGTATATTTCACCTCGTAAATTCGGATTTATTCACAATTGATTATTATAATATATTTTTCGACCTATGTCAATAGAAAGTAAAGCGCGGCGCCCAATTTTATTTTGGAAAAATTTAATCGCCGAACAGCGCGGCCGGGGTCTCGCCCGAGATCACGGTCTCGGCTATCGGGATCTCGGTCACTATGTCGTCGCCGCTTTTGCGCACGGGCAGATTTACGCCCATTTCGGCGGTGATCTTCACGCAGATAAAGTGGCGCGTCTGGTTTATGCCCGCCGACTCGAATTTATCCACAAAATCGATCTGTATGTTCTCGTCGGTCATGACCTTGATCTTTACCGGGAACCCGAGGGCGGAATAAAACGAATCCGAGAACATCGACATCACGGGCACATACACGTCCACGCTGTTGATCTTGTCTATTCTGCTCTGGATGTCTTTGGCCAGGCTTGATTTGAATCGATTAAGTCCGGCGTAGTTGACTGATATGCTTTTTATGTTTCCTCCACTGTCAGCGGTTTTGTTTATGAGATCGTCGTAATCGACGCCGCACTTCGCGGCGGCCTCAGCTGCCGCGTCGCTGCACTCGCGGAGCACAATACTGTTTAAATTCGACAGCGCCATGTCGGTCAGCAGCGGATAAAGCCGTTTTTCTATGTTCGCCCACAAAAAACAAAGCGCGCCCAGCATGGCCAAAACAAGGGCGAATATTTTAAAGCGCCGCCCGATTTTTTTAAGGTCTCGGGGAGGGCGGCTTTTATGTATTGTTCTTCTTTTCTTTCCACCAAACCTCCACTTAAACCGCCTCAGCCGTTTTTTCATAATGATCACCCGATATATAATACGCGGCTGCGGCGGTTTTGTTAAAATGTCGCCCGCCGCGCGACCAAATTTCATATAAACGGACTAAAATATATATCGTAAAAGCTTTTGGTGAGTTTTTACATAAAAGGACGGAACCGCCGCTGTTTTGACGGTCCGTCCTGTTACGATACAATTGATGGGTGACAAATAAAAAGGAAAATGAACTCCAAATATGATATAATGTTAAAGAACAAAG
>CANQQJ010000020.1 GCA_947625905.1 uncultured Clostridia bacterium
GCAAGTTCCGGATATGGCAAAATATACTGCGACGATTTTAAGGTGGAGTATATCTACAATGCGGTCGAACCGACCGAATCTCCGACCAAGGAACCGACACCCACGGCCACAGCGACAGCGGCGCCCACGGCGACGCCTAAGCCTCTGGAACCCGAGAAGTTTGACGGAGAGAAGCCGGGCGAGGTGGTTGTGCAGCTGCCCGACATGAGCTCAAGCGGGTCCGTAACGGGAGTTACGCTTAACGGCCGTCCTGTCCCGAAGGACAGCTACACCGTCGAAAACGGAGTTATCACATTCACGCCGGAATTTCTTGAATCACTTCCGAACGGTGAACATGAGATAGTTATCGAAACATCGGACGGCGGAACGCAAAGCGCGTATTCCGTGAAGATCGAGGTAAGCAACACGTTTGAGGCGACCCCGTCGCCCGCGCCAACTCCAACGCCCACAAAGAAGCCGAGCACTCCCGGCGGAGGCGGCGGCGGCGTCGGAACCGGCAGTATGCGAGGTCCGTATTCGTTTGGAACGAACGCGACTCCCACGCCGGGCGTCACTGCGCAGCCGACCGAGACTCCGAAACCGACTTCAACCAAAGCGCCCAGCGCCGACGGTTCGGATACGCCGACAGCGCCCGCCGGCGAAGCTCCGGTATTTGAGGATGTTCCCGCCGAGCACTGGGCATACGGCTACATCATGGAACTGTACAACGCGGGCATCATAAGCGGAGAGACACCGACGCTGTTCGCTCCCGACGACAGCATTACGAGGGCCGAGTTTACCAAGATCGCGGTCCTGATATTCGGACTCACGTCCGACGGGGTAACCTCATTTACCGATGTTGCCGCTGACGACTGGTCGGCGCCGTATATCGCGGCGGCTCAAGGCGCCGGAATAATCAACGGCACGAGCGAGACGACGTTCAGTCCGAATGACAATATCACCCGCGAACAGATAGCGGCTGTAGTTGGCAGGTATCTGAACTTGAGTTCGGACGTGCCCGCAGATTACACCGACGCAGCCGACATAGAGCAATATGCTTTGCCTTACGTTTCAGCGCTGACGCAGAGGGGAATACTGACGGGTGACAACGGAATGTTTATGCCCAAGGCTCCCGCGACGCGCGCCGAGGCTGTGGCGATAATGGCCAGAATACATGTATCGGATTAAATGTTTTCGAACATTTAAAAAGAATGTGTTCCCCCTGCGGAAACGCAGCAATAAATAAAACAAAAGAGCGTATCGAACCATCGATACGCTCTTTTGCCGCGCCGCGCCGAATTGTCAAATATTCGGCTTATTCCTTAAGTATAAATTCACCGGGGTTACGGCCTGTGAAGCGTTTAAAAAGTTTGCAGAAATAACACAGATCGGGAATGTTTACCGCGTTGGCCGCCTCGGTAACATTGTATTCTCCGGTAAGCAGCAGTTCTCGTGCTCTTTTTATTCTGAGATAATTTTTGTAGGTGATAGGCGACATCTTTTTATATTCCTTAAAAAGGCGGCGAAAACTGCTTTCGCTGACGCAGCACATAGCCGCCAGTTCTCCCACGTTTATTTCCTCTAAATAATGATTCTCAATATACAAAATCCCGCGGTAAACAGTTTGGTATTTGGATTTTATCTCGCTGCGGTTGGAGTCCAAAAACAGACGATGCAGTATTTTATATAACTCCGCCAGCAGTTCCAGCTTGTAGCCCGGCGCGCCGTTTTTCCAGATCTCATAGGCCTTGCGGAACATTTCCAGATAGATGCTGTTTTTATCACGGGCGGCAATACATATATGATCCGGGAGCCGAAGAAAGGTTTCGTCCACAATAAAGTGAATGGCAATGTATTTGCCATCCCGGTCAGGGAGCCATTCAGAGCGATAGGTGATATTGTTGGGCAGATACACAATGGTGCCTGCGGGAGCGGAGACCATTTTGTCGGTGCCTCTGTCAAATACGATCTCACCTTGCTGAATATAAAATAAACGTGAAAACATACGCTCGTTTTTTACACATTCATAATAATCGGGTGTTGCCACGCGGCCGGCAAAGGCGCCGAAGGTTTTGACCTTATCGCGGGGGAAATCCATGATTTGGATATTGATCAGCGGATCCATTTATCTCACCTCATTTGATTATATTATACAATAAGTTAATTATTTTATCAATAGGATTTTCGGGTTTTTTGCGCTATAATATTATAAAATTGTTCAACTGATAAGGAGATGTAAAAATGAAGATCGGATTTGTAGGCGCCGGATTCTTTGCGGACGATTTTATTAAGCTGTTTAAGATGCATCCCGATGTGGAGGAAGTTGTGGTGGCGGATCTGGAGCCGGAAAGAGTGAAGCGGGCAATGCGGCGGCACGGCCTGAAGAGGGGATTTTCATCATTTGAGGAAATGCTGAAGGAAGCGCCGGATGTGGATAGTATCGGCATTTTTGCTCAGCGGCATTTACACGGACCTTTGGCTATAAGGGCGCTGGAGGCGGGAAAGCATGTATACAGCGCTGTTCCCATCGGCTGCACCCTTGAGGAAATTCGGGAAATCACGGAAATGGTTAAGAAAACCGGGCTTACCTATATGATGGGGGAAACCTGCTATTACTATCCCTGCGCCATTTACTGCCGCGAGAAATATCGCTCCGGTGAAATGGGAAAATTTGTCTACGGCGAATCGCAGTATTATCACGATATATGCGAAATGTACGGAGATTTTTCGCGCTCGGGCGGCCCGAACTGGCAGAGAGTCGCCGGGATACCGCCAATGTTTTACCCCACCCATTCGGTATCAATGCTGTTTTCCGCTATTGATGAATATGCTCTCAAGGTGTCATGTATGGGCTATCGTGACAATAATGAAGACAACATCTACGGGGTCGGAAAGAACAACTGGGACAATCCGTTCAGCAACGAGACGGCGCTGTTCCGGATGTCGGGCGGCGGCGTGGCGCGCATCAACGAGTTTCGGCGGATCGGCATAAATAAGCCGTCATCATATATAACCTGCTTATACGGCGAAAAAGGCGCATATGAGTGCTCGGTGACCAGCCATACCTTCCAAAGAGGAGTGGCAAGCGGCGAGGAGCCTTACCTTGAAGATGTTGGTCACTTGGTAAACACCATCGACTACAATGAGGATTTGAAGAATGGGACCCTGGATCCCCGTCATGACTCTATCTCGGTAAAATACATAGAGGGATTTGCGCGTATTCAGGACAGAAGTCGTCTGCCCAAAAAATTCAGAAATGTGCCAAACTACTCTCACTACAACTCCCATCCGTTCCTGGTGGACGACTTCGTGCGGGCTGTTACGACCGGAAAGCTGCCGCCCAATAACGCGTGGGATTCAGCCCGATATATGATCCCCGGACTGATCGCGCATGAGTCGGCGCTGCGGAACGGCGAAGTGATGGATATTCCCGATCTGGGCGGAGCGCCCGAGGATTGGGAGCGTGTTACCTACGAATTAAAAGACAACTATGAGGATATGAACGGATATTACGAAACCGATAGGCTGTAATCTAAAATCTATACGGCGCGTCGGAATGGAGATAAATATTATGAGGTTGAGTGTTTGCGTTGATATGATGTTTTCGCATCTACCGTTTACAGAGCGGTTCGCGGCGGTAAAAAACTGCGGGATCAACACCGTGGAATTCTGGAAGTGGTCAAACAAGGACCTTGACGCGGTGACTGAAGAAACAGAGCGGCTTGATATGGGAATTTCTATTTTTAACATAGATTCATCGGACAGCGCCCTGTCGGATGACCTGTCCGAGGGTATCCTTAATGCGGGGCGGCAGAAAGAGTTCCTCGGCGCGATAGAAGAGAGTATACCCGTATATAAGCGCTTAAAAGCCGACGGTATGATCGTTTTGGTAGGCCGGGATAACGGTATGCCGGAGCAAGAACAGGCAAAACAGACTTGCCGGTGCCTGAAGGCGGCTCGGGAACTTGTTGAAAAGGAGAATATTACCCTTGTGATCGAGCCGCTGAACACCTTCGACAGAAAAGGCTATGCCATGCCCTATGCCGATCAGGTGCTTTCGGTGCTGCGCGAGGTGGGAAGTCCCAACATAAAGATGCTTTATGACATTTACCATCAAAATATGATGGGTGATTTCTCTATGGAGGTAATTCGTGATAATATCGATATGATCGGCCATTTTCATGTGGCGGATTGTCCGGGCCGGCACGAGCCGGGTACGGGCAAGGTGGATTATCCCCGCATTTTAGGAGAAATAGAGCGGCTGCCCTACAGCGGCTGTGTGGGACTGGAATACCGCGCGACAAAGGCGGATGATGAAACCTTTGGATTTTTAAAGGAGGTACCCCATGTATAAAACTTGTATAATCAGCTGCGGCATGATCGCCAACAGCGCCCACATTCCCGCCTATAGGCATTTTTCGGATTCATTTGAGATTGTGGGGGTATCGGATATAAGCCCTGAGGCGGCACGGGATACGGCTGCGCGGCACGGGATACCGCATTGGTATACCGACGCGGAGGAAATGCTGAAAACCCTGCGCCCCGATGTGGTGTCTGTTTGCGTACCCAATGCGTTTCACAAGGAAATGGTGCTCCTGGCCCTTTCTTACGGGTGTCATGTCCTCTGCGAAAAGCCTCTGGCTTTCACTGTGTCGGATGCCCGCGAAATGTATGACAGAGCCCGTGAAACGGGGCGCGTTCTCATGGCATGCCAGAGTATGCGTTTTACACCCGAAAGGCTGGCGGCCAAAGCATGGATAGATGCGGGCGAATTGGGCAGCGTCTATTACGGCGAATTGGTTCGGGTACGGCCGAGGGGCATCCCCACCTGGGGAACATTCCATATGAAAAAAATCAGCGGCGGCGGAGCCTTTGTGGATATCGGCGTACATATGCTGGACGCGCTGCTGTGGCTCATGGGTAATCCAAAGGCGCGGAGCGTGCGCGGCGTGGCTATGCGGAACCATGTCGGTGAGTTGGGGACCTTAAAGGACAGCGGCGCGCTGACGGGTGATGTTCACAATAAACGCCCCTTTGACCCGGCGGAAATGGATGTGGAGGATTTTTCCTGCGGACAGATCCTTTTTGAAACGGGCTCTTGTGTCAGCTTTCGTGTGGCATGGGCCGCAAACGACAGAGAGGCATCTGATATTCTGCTGATCGGCAAAAAGGCGGGTATCTCCCTGCCGACAGGTATGATTTATCAGGGAACAGAACAGACTCGGTTAGAGCCGTTTGAGAATCTCTATCCGAACGAGCCGTTTTCCGGACATTTTTATTTAGTAAAAAACCTCCGCGATGTGCTGCGCGGAGATGCGGAACTGATAGTCAAGCCGGAGGAGGTCATCAACACCGCCGAAATTATAGAGGCAGTCTACACCTCCGCAGAGACCGGCAGAGAAATTCGGCTGTGATATAACAAAACCGGCAAGGTTTTTGAACCCTGCCGGTGATTTTTTAGTTAAGGGCATTTTTGCCTTGAGAATTTTCAAGAGCGTTCTGTCTTGAGGCAAAAACGATTACTCTTTAGAATTTGTTATATTTATGCATATAAAATATACAAAATATATGCAGAAACAGCGGTTTCATACTTGACCTTATGCATATAAAATGATATAATTATATAATGATATGTAGAAACGGAGGGCAAAGTATGAGAAAGTTCGATTACTCTTTTTTAGATAACGGTTTGCTTCCGGCAGGGCTTATCAATTTAACAGCCAATATATCGGCGCTGAAAACAATGGCAAGTGTCCGAAAAGAAGAATATACGCAGATTTTTACGGAGTTGGAGTCGGTTGCAAAAGTGCAGTCTGTTAAAAGCTCTAATGCTATTGAGGGAATCGTTACCAGCGATGAGCGTATTGCGGCCATTGTAAATCAAAACAGTGCTCCGCTGAATCATAACGAGGCGGAGATTGCCGGGTACAGGGATGCCCTGAATGAAATTCACCTTGGATTTGACCATATAGATTTCACGCGGCAGGATATTTTACGATTGCATAAAATGATGATGTCGCTTGCCGGCTATGAATATGGCGGGCAATATAAAACTGATGACAATGTGATTCTTGAGGTAGACACAGACGGTAATCGTCATGTGCGCTTTCGTCCCACCTCAGCCAAAGATACTCCTAAAGCCATGGAACAACTGGAGTTTGCCTATCTTGAGGCGCGTGACAACGTAAGTATTAATCAACTTTTACTGATTCCCTGCGTAATTCTGGATTTTCTCTGCATTCATCCGTTTCGTGACGGCAATGGCAGGATGTCACGCCTGTTGTCACTTCTGCTACTATATAAAAACGGATATGACGCAGGGAAATACGTGTCATTTGAAGAACAAATCAACAATTACAAAGCTTATTATTACGAGGCGCTTAGGCAGTCCTCTGTCGGATGGAATACGGGTGAAAACAGCTATTTTCCGTTCATTCAGAACTTTCTTTCCACACTGTATATGTGTTATAAAGAATTGGATAAACGGTTCGCTGTTATAAGCGGCAAAAGGATCACAAAAAAGGCACGCGTGGAGGCAACAGTTCTAAACAGCCTGACGCCCATTTCCAAAGCGGAGATCTGTAAAATACTCCCGGATGTAAGTCCAACGACCGTTGAGGCGGTACTGGGAGCATTGGTTAAAAATGGTTCGATCAGGAAAATCGGAGCCGCAAGATCTACGCGATATATCAAAATGTAAATGAAAACAAATAGGAGGAGTAAAACATGAAATTAAATGATTTTATAGAGAATGTCAAGAATAAGAGTGAAAGTTTTGGTTTTTGTTTTGAATCTCAACCAAGAAAGCCGAAGAACGCTGTATGGCGGAAGAATATCCATCCGGAGAAAGAAGCGGATTTCAGAAAGGGTGCTTATTTTGGATTAGTAAATGCTGATGAAGAACCAACCGGAGCATACAGTGATTTTAGCTTGGTTATATTTCCAAATGCTGAGTGTTCCCATTTTGTTATCGCTCTTGGTGTTGGTTCTTTAGGTTTCAACAAAGACTTTAATGTCGCCACTTTGCCGTGGTTAAGACGATCATTTTCCAGACTCAGAGACGATAAGTATGCAGGAAATCAATTCTTTAAGGTTGATTTTTCTGATATTGAATCACCATCTGCTATTTTGAATCACATGGATGGTGTGGAAGATTTGCGTGAGGTAATGAGCAAATATTCTACTGTCCTTCCTGCTTGCCAAATTGTCGAAGTTGAAAAATACTCCGAAGACGAAGTATATGATATTGTTTGGCAATGGCTGGCAACCTATGCAGCTTTTAGAGAGGTAGGAAATAATAAGGCCCAAAAAGCTGAGATACGAAAAAATTTGCCTAATCAAAAGGATTTAGACGACTATTCTGAGGATGCTATTTACAAACAGTTAATTAAAGAACGATTCATTATTCTTCAGGGAGCTCCCGGAACAGGAAAAACTTGGACCGCAAATAAAATTGCTGAACAACATTTTAGCGGCAGTGAAGGAAAGACCTTCTTTGAGCAGTTTCATGCGGAAACTACATATTCAGATTTTGTTTATGGAATTAGGCCCAAAACTGATGGGACAGTTTTGTCATATGAGGAACATTATGGAATTCTCATCGATGCCATAGATTTTGCAGCTTCGGGTAAACCAACGTTATTAATTATTGATGAAATTAACAGGGCAAATCTATCAAGTGTTCTTGGTCCTGTTTTCTATCTATTTGAGAAAAATGCTGGCGAAAGATCAAATTATATAAAGATCGGAGACAAAAAAATAACAAAATTGCCTGACAATCTATATGTAATAGCTACGATGAATACTGCTGACCGAAGCTTGGCAGTCGTTGATTTTGCACTTAGGAGAAGATTCTATTGGATTACATTACGACCTCATGCAATAGAATCAAAAAATGGACAACACTTTATGATTGACGAGTTTGAACGTTTTTCAGAATTATTTAGCAGATATGCTTCTAGTGAAGAGTTAAATTTGCAGCCTGGTCAGTCATATTTTATTGCTGAAAGCGCGGAAGGTTGGAACCAACGGTTAAGATATGAGTTGGTTCCTTTGATGAAAGAGTATTTTAATGAAGGATACTTAAAGAATGCAATTTCAGAGTTTAGCGACTACGTATATGCCAAATTAGGGATTGATTTATATGAATAATAATACGATTTTGACACTCCAGGTTCTTAGTAGCAATACATTTACAATGGATAAGCTGAAAAATTTTTTATCTGGAGATAAACGAAAACTTGAGAGGGATATTCAAAGGCTGATAAGCATAAATAAAAAAGCATTTGATTACCTGAAAATTGATGCTCGTGGACAATATGATGATAGCTTTAATTTTTCGCTTTGCTTAAGAGCATCGGAGTATTCTGGAGTAGTACCTATTCGCTCTGCTGGAACCGGACTAATATGTGGCCATTTGAAGGTGGTTGGACGCTATGGCGAAGACATTGATGGAGTATTACCACTTCTGAAAAATGAAGACTTTTCTCCAGATTTTGATAATACGATGTTGATCGGACCTGATGTGGCTGTGGCTCCGCCGAAATACATAGAATGCGCTAAATATGTTGATAAGTATGTGCGTGCTGATCGATTTCATTGGCAGAAATTTTCAAATAGAAAAATCACTCAAACCAAACCGAGAAATACAGATTGGATCATGTATTCTCTAAAATCATATAATCCAAACGACATCTTTAAATATCCAAATAATGTTAATGAGTTAACGACAAATCATTCTGAATGGGCTGCGTTAAAATATGTTTTGTCACTTGCGATTTCAGAATTAAGAGCGAGTACAACACCGAAATCACTTAAATCACATTATGCGGACATTATCAGACGCCTTGAACGCGTATGCTATGAAGATGATTTGAAGATAACAGATCATATAGATATTCATTCTTCCGATCCAATAATTATTAAAGAATTGAAGACCTCAGCGAATTTGATTCTTAAGAATACATCAGATATTCGATGTGCTTGGAAAATTGATTACTCGCGTTTCTTCGAATGTTATGTCCAACACATCTTCACGCAGTTGGCGTATAAAAGAGGTGCCCGAGTTTTTAATAATCCTCATTTTGGAATCAGTGGCAAAAAACCGGTTTGGGCCATAAAATACTTGGAGCCGGATTTAGTTATGATCAAAGATGGTGATCAGGTAGTAATCGATGCAAAATATAAGTCGCATATGTATAACTGTGATAGCAATTCTACGGAGTTACATGATGTTTTTAGAAATGATTTTCATCAAGTTCTAGCATATTCATCATTTAGCTCTGTGCAACAAAAAAGAACCATTATTGCGTATCCTTACAAAGAGTTTAAATATTATACTACAACCGTGCACAGCAGTTTGAATGAATGTGAGAATAAAGCGTTCCTTATAGGACTACCTATATCTAAAGCAGCTATTATTGATGTTGTAGACTCATTGGATAGGATGCTTTATTTGTGATACATATTATTTTTGTTAAATACTCATATAAACAGGACTATCGGCATGACTCGGTGGTGAGGAGCTTTTTTATGCTTCAATATCGACTGTGATCCCGGGGTTAAATTCCACTGCCGGCATAAGCCGCTTGGTGGGGTTTCATTCCGATCTTTCCGTGTATGGCATGAAGTCCCGGGAGCAATGTTATCGAATTCATTTTCGGGTATTATATGCGCGGATAAAACCAACAATTATACAATCAAACAAACAATTTAACAATTTACTTTACGCATAAGGCTTGATATAATTAATTTAGCCGCGTATGCGCGGCTTAATTTCAAATCAAGGGAGGATCATACTATGCAAACAGAAAAACGCAGGGTCCTTTTGGACGCGCACCGAGGGAATCCGAAATATTTTCCTGAGAACACGATGCCCGGTTTTAGATCGGCTTTGAAGCTGGAAATTGATATGATCGAAACTGATGTGCATATGACAAAGGACGGCTGTATAATCGTAATGCACGATGATAAGGTTGACCGCACCACCAACGGCACGGGCCCTATAAGCGATCATACATTGGCGGAGATAAAGGCTTTGGATGCCGGCGTTTATAAAGGCGATGAGTTTAAGGGAACGCGCGTGCCGACTTTTGTGGAATTTTTGGAACTTGCGAGTACCCGAAGGGATCTGACGTATATTATCGAGTTTAAGGATTACCCCGATTCGCATGGAGAGCGCGCCTATGAATGCTGCGATAAGACGATCGCTCTGATCGAAGCGTATAATATGGCGGATCATGTTATCTTAAACAGCTTCAGCGGCAAAATACTGGAATATATCGACGAGAAATACGATCATAAATATCGGCTGGAAGGGTTTTTCCCGCTTGACTGGATGGACGACGGAATGAAAAGGGACCCTTATGATTATATGTACAGCATTTGTCTGTTTGACAAAGAAAAGACCGTAGCTGATAAAGAGCATTTTGATTACGCGCTGAGCCGCGGCGTTGAGCCGTGGGTCTATTATCCGAACGAGGATCCGGAGCTTTACCGCCGCGCCGCATTAAACGGAGCGGCCGCACTTACCGCGAACGATCCCCAAAAGGCGCATGAGATATTAAAGGAATTGGGTGTGAGATAAATGCTTTTGGATGAACTTGAACGCATAAAAAAACACGGCTGCGACTGCGGCAAAGAACACTCCGCGCCGCTGCCGCGGATAATTTCGGGAAGCGGCGTGATCGAAAAAATACCGAGCGTCATTAAAGAATACGGAGCAAAAAAGGCCTTTGTTCTGTCCGATAAAAATACCTATCGGGCGGCGGGGAGCCGTATTTGTGAAATATTGGAAAAAGACGGGACCGCTTTTTCGAATTATTCCTTTGAAAAAGATGATTTGGAGCCCGACGAAAGCAATCTGGGGTCGGCCGTTATGAATTTTGATAACTCATGCGATATTATAATCGCTGTCGGTTCCGGAGTCGTAAATGACATAGGCAAAATTCTTGCCGCCGTTTCCGACAGACCGTATATTATCGCCGCGACCGCGCCGTCAATGGACGGATACGCCTCTGCGACATCCTCGGTGACGCGCGGCGGCCTGAAGATATCGCTGCCGTCTAAGTGCGCCGATGTGATTATTGGGGATACCGATATTCTGCGCCGCGCTCCGCTCAAGATGATGAAGGCAGGGCTCGGAGACATGCTGGCCAAATACATAAGCATCTGCGAGTGGCGGATTTCGCATTTGATCAACGGCGAGTATTATTGCGAGGATATCGCGAATTTGGTCCGAATATCGCGTGATCGCTGTATTGATCTCGCGCCGATGCTTTTAAAGCGTGACGAGAAAGCGGCCGCAGCTGTTTTTGAGGGTCTTGTGATCTGCGGGGCCGCCATGAGCCTCGCGGGGCTTTCGCGTCCGGCTTCCGGCGTGGAACATTATTTGTCGCATGTCTGGGATATGCGCGGCGCGGCTTTCAGAACACCGACAGAACTGCACGGCATTCAGTGCGCGGTTGGGACTCTGATCTCCGCGAGACTATATGAGAAAATCAAAAACGCTGTTCCCGACAAGGAAAACGCGCTGAAATATGTTGACGCGTTTGATCTTGAGACTTGGAATTGTGAACTGAGGGAGTTTATCGGCAAAGGCGCCGAGAGCATGATCGCCCTTGAAAAAACCGAACAAAAGTACAGCGTGGAAAAGCACCGCGCGCGTTTGGATGTTATAATAAACAATTGGGATAGGGTGCTCGAAATAATAAATGAGGAGCTTCCGAGCTCAAGCGCGATAGAGGCGATTTTGGATTGTATAGAGGCGCCTAAAACTATGGAGGAAATAGGCCAGAGAGCCGAAATTCTGCCTATGACATTCAAGACGACAAAGGATATACGCGATAAATATGTTTTATCCCGGCTGGCTTGGGATCTTGGGCTTTTGGATGAACTTGCCCAAACGATATAAGGAGATGTATTATGAAAAGAATATTATTCCAAGGCGACTCGATCACAGACGCGAGCCGCGTCAGAGAAAACGAGTTCTTTCCGGGCAGCGGCTACCCAACGTTGGTGGCGGCAAAGCTCGGTTTTGAGATGCCGGGTCAATTTGAGTTCCTAAACCGCGGTATAAGCGGAGATCGGAGCATTGATCTGCTTGCGAGGATAAAGACCGACGCGGTCAATTTGAAACCCGATATTATGAGCATACTGATCGGCGTCAATGACGTGTGGCACGAGCTTGATTTTCAAAACGGCGTGGACTGCGCGAGATACGAGCTTTATTATGATGCTGCAGTGAGTCAGATACAGGAAGCGCTGCCGAATATCAAAATTATGATCCTCGAGCCGTTTTTGCTGAAAGGAACGGCGACCGAGGAAAAGTGGGATATATTCCGCGGCGAGGTCGAAAAAAGAGCTGCATCTGCAAAAAGGATAGCCGAAAAGCATGATCTTCACTTTGTTCCCCTGCTTAAAAAATTTGACGAGGCGGCAAAGAATTCTCCCGACGAAGCGTGGCTGAGAGACGGAGTGCATCCGCTGCCCGCCGGGCACGAGCTGATCGCCCGCGAGTGGATACGGGAATTTAACAATCTTTAAAACGTCCGAAGCGCGGCAATTTATTAGAGCCTTCTCCCGATGGGAGAAGGCTCTAATATTACGCGGCTGTTTACCAGAACAGCATATCGTTTCCCTTAAGCTTATAAATCGCTTCGGTGAAGAAGTAGTCGCCGTAAATAAGCGGCATTGCCCGCTCTTTTTCGGAAACGTGATAAGCGACCGCTCCGTTTTTAAGAATGGGATCCTCGTTTTCGTTTTGGTCAAAAAAGTCTTTTTCAAGCGCTTTTAAAATACGCAGAGCGGCCCTAAGGTAAAGCGCCTTCTCGTACTCCGGCACATTTTTCGCGATCTCTATCAGCCCGCACGCGGCGCACGCGCCCGCCGAGGTGTCATAGATCACCGGCGTTTCGGGCGCCCGAAAATCACAGAGCGGCACGGGATATTCCGCGAGATTAGCGATAAAATAGTGCGCTGCGCGCTTTGCCGCGTCCAAATATTTTCTGTCCCCGGTGTGGATATAGCTGAGAACATATCCGTACAGCGCCCAGCTCTGGCCGCGCGACCAGGATGAGCCCGTCTCGTAGCCCTGACCTCCGACCGCCTCTATCGGCTCGCCCGTTTCCAAATCGAGGTCAACGATGTGATGCGCCGAGCCGTCTGGACGCAGATGTGTTTTCATGACCGTGTCCGCGTGCGCTCTTGCGATATATTCATATCGCGGGTCGTCTGTCTCACTTGAGGCCCAATAGAGCAGATTGATGTTCATCATCGAGTCGATAATGACCCTGCCCTTGTTGCCCTTTCCGTTCCACGCGCGGATAAATTTTCCGCTCGGATTAAACCTCGCCGCCAGGATATCCGCGGCGTGCAGGGCGCGGACCTTTGATCTGTGCCCGCCGAACAAACGATAGTTTACGCCCGCCGATAAATGCCACATAAAGCCGACATCGTGGTGCAGCAGGTCGTATACATCAAAGGCTTTATCCAAAAGCTCCTCGGAATACTCGGCGGTCTCGCGGTACCGCTCGTCCTTTGTGCCGACATACATGAGCCACATCAGTCCCGGCCAGAAGCCGTTCGTCCACCAGCACACGTTCTTGCCATCGGGGTATCCGTCAAAATCGCTGTAAACGCCGTTTTTGGTCGTGTACGGAAGCTTGCCCCGCGCCGACACGCTCAGACGTTTCAGCTTCCCGTCGATTTTGCTCAGGACCATATCGGTCCACGGCATATTTTCCTCGGTGATCTTTTCAAAAATATTTTCATTATCCGCCATGATTTTAAACCTCCGATATTAAATATTAAAAAAATAAAATTTTGCGTGATTTAAAAAATTAGACCCAAGATCCGCCCTAATTATATCCTCGGAAAGCCGAATTGTCAATGATAAGTATCGACAATAAAATTTCAAGAAAATGATGTAAATAGGTAAATTTACCATAAAAACCAACAAATAAACAATGGAACAAACAATTAGCTTATGTACAATATGCAAAAAACCTGGTATAATTTAAGTATGAAAATAGTGCCTGCCGAAAAAAAGCGGGCCGAAATTTTAAAGGAGGTGCGGCTATGAAAAAATTAAAGATCCGATACAAGCTGCGAAGGATCATTGCTGCGGGAGCCGCAGTCATGCTTGCCCTGAGCGCTGCGTCGGCATACGCGGCCTGGGACGGCATCGACGAGACGGCGAGCGCTCAGAGTACCGTTCCGCTTCTGAATTTTAATTCCGCGTTTGATATAATCGGCGCCGGGGGTATCCCCGACGACAGCCATGTCAAAAACGGAAATATGTATTCAATAGGCTGGATCGACATGAACAAGACGACAAAAATAGTGTTCGGAAGCGTGCCGCGTGACTGGACGGGATACGAGCGTCTGGACCTGTGGCTGTATGCCGACGGTTCGGAGGGGAACCAATACGAGGTCGTTATCAACACCGATTACGGAGCGGATAACTCCTGGAACTACTTCCGATCGGATCAGCGTATCGATTGGGAGGGCTGGAAGAAGATCTCGCTTCCCTTGGATAAGCTTACGATCACAAGGAACCCCGGCTGGGAGAAGGTGACATCGTTCGAGCTTCGCTCGACCGGATGGGAAATGAACCCGAACGGCTGCGTGGGAAGTCTGTATATCGCCGACGCGAGCATCACCGCCGGAGACGGAACAAGCTTATCGCTGATATATACCGATGATACCGTTCAGGCGGCAAAGGACGCGATAGGCGGAGGCGCCGCGGTGTACGCCGGGAGCCCTAATGTTGTCGTGCGCGATGGTGAAGTAAAAAAGCTTTACAGCGAAAACGAGGACGTGTGCGCGTATCAAACGGCCGAAAAGGTTTTGGTACCCATAAGTTTTTTCAAGGACTATATGGGCGCCGAGGTCGAAGAAACGGACACTTCGTATAAGGTAAAGCTTGGCGGTAAAGAGCTTGCCGGCAAGCCGAACGAAACCGGATACACAATAGGCGACAAGCAAAACAACTTTACAGAGCCTTCGCAAATTTTGGGCGGACTGATCTATGTTCCGCTTGCGGAAACGGCGAAAGAGCTCGGCTGGTTCACGGTTGAAGACGGCGCGTTCGCCGCAGTCGGACCCGACGACTCGATAGAGGCTCTAAAGCGTGACCTGGGCGTTAATGAGCTTTCGGAGGTCGCCTCTTATCTGGCGGCGCATATTAGCGTCGATCCGAACGCCCTGACCGCGGACGACTGCGCGGCGGTCAAGGACAGATGGCGTCACGAGCTGGTTGGAAGCGAAGCCGACAACGACGTCGGCAATCCCGATATCGCGGCCAAGATAAAGGTTATAAACGATGAGGGAGATGCCGCCCGCAAAACCATGATCAGGGCCGAGGGTCAGACCGAACTGTTCACAGGCATTACCACAACGGCCAGTTCACACATGACCTCCACGTACCAGCGTATATATAAGATGGCGCTGGCTTACGGAACTTACGGCACGGAGCTGTATCATAACGAGGAATTAAAGAATGACATTCTGTACGCACTGGATTGGATGTATAAACACCGATACGGCGTGGCGGAAATGAACGGGACCGGCTGGCGCAGCACGAGCGATTTCAACTGGTGGGACTGGAAGATCGGTTCTCCGCAGTATCTGGTCCCCACAATGATAATATTGGAAGACTCGCTCACGCCGGCCATGATAAAGGATTATCTGGCGTTGTTTGACAAGCTTGTCCCCGTGCCCTATGATACCGGCTCGAACGCGCTCAACACGGCTTTATACGCGATCGGCTCCGCTCTGCTTCAAAACGACGCGAAAAAGGTGATCAAGATACAAAATCTGGTCGAAAGCTCCTATCTGTTCGTCGACAACGGCCGCAACCCGATGACGTGCCAGCAGGACCCCTCAAAGACCAAGGGCCAGGGCTTTTATACGGACGGCTCCTATGTGTTCCATGTCCTGCACCCGCTCAACGGAACCTACGGCAGAGAGCAGTTTACTTTGATAGGACCGTTCCTGTCAATGTTCGCGGGGACCGCGTTTGAGATCACCACGCCGCAGGCAAACAACGTCGCAAGCTGGATATACAACGCGTTTGACCCGCTGATCTATCAGGGCTCGTTTTTCAGAATGGTCGGGGGACGCTATCCCGAAGAAGTGCGCACGTACGGAACGACCATAGTGGGCGGAATGCTCGACACTCTTGATTTCCTGAGCCCCGCGGACCAAGCGAAGGTGAAGTCGATAATCAAAGGCCGCGTTCTGGACGACAACGGGGTAAACTTCTACACATCGCTGAAGCTGATGCAGGCGATACGGCTTAATAAGCTTATGAATGACGAATCGGTACAGCCGAGAGAAAATTACATGGGGAACCATGTGTATTATAATCAGGACAAGGTCGTGCACCAGCGCGGCGACTATGCTCTCGGCGTTTCGATGTCGTCCTCGCGTATTTTTAACTACGAGTCGATAAACAGCATGAATATGAACGGATGGTATATCAGCGACGGCATGACCGAGTACCGCGTCAAAGGCAACAGCCGCCAGGCGGAGGGCACGTATTGGAAATATATCGACCCGTACCGTCTGCCCGGAACGACCGTCGACACTCAAGAGCGTGAGGCGGTCAGCATTTCAAACGGTTATGCGTATTTAAGCGGCAAGGACTTCGTGGGCGCGGCGAATATCGACGAGACCTACGGCACAGCGGCCATGTGGCTGGAATCCTATCACAACTCGCAGAGCTCCGATAATGTGTCGGGCGCGGCCCCGCAGCACAACTGCGATCTCACTGCCAAAAAGTCATATTTCATGTTTGACGACGATGTCGTATGTCTGGGAACCGACGTGAACGCGAGCACAGGCGCGGAGGTCCTGACGGTGGTCGACAACAAGCTGGCGTCAAAGACCGTGAAGCACAGCGCGGCGGCGGAGAGCGAGCCCTACTCCATAGTGGGAGTGAATGCCAGCGATACGCCCGAGGAAGAGAATATCGCGGAGCACACTGTTGACGACGACTATGAAACCAGATGGGCCGCCAAGAATAATGCGACGATAACATGGGATCTTGGAGAAGAGAAGCAGCTCGGATTTGTGACGCTCGCGTTTATGAACGGCTCCAAGCGGACACAGAAATTCACGCTCGAGACATCAACGAACGGCTCGCAGTGGGTCGAGACATTTTCCGGCTCCAGCAGCGGCAAGACCGAGATGGAGGAGAGCTTCACATTAAACAACACAAGCGGCCGCTTTGTACGATTCACCAATTTGGGCAACTCCGACGGAGGAGAGTGGGTCAGCCTGAGCGAGGCGAAGGTGTATCCGCCGAACGCCGACGGAAGCATCGGAATACAGGCGGCGGACATCGTCGGCGCCGACGCGTTTTATGCCGACGGCAAACAAATAGAGCTGACGGCGGACGATACCGACCTTACCGGGACCACATGGGCGCATTTTGAAAACGTCGGCGGATACTACTTCCCGCAGGGCGGAAACCTGAAGGCGCGCTACACCAGGCAGACCAACAGCTTTATGGAACTGTGGTTCAGCCACGGAGTCGACCCCGAGGGCGGAACATACGCCTACGCGCTGCTGCCGAACAAGACTCCGGACGAGACCGCGGCATACGCGGCCGATCCCGATATCGAGATACTGAGCAACACGCCCGAGCTCCAGGCGGTGCGCGATAAAAAGGCGGGCCTGACCGGCATCGTTTTCTGGGAGGCCGGAAGCTACGGCGATATTACCGTCGACAAGCCGATGATAGTGATGATGGAAGAAGCGGACGGCAAGATCAAGATCTCGGCAAGCGATCCCACGCAAAAGCTTAGTGAGGCGAATATCACGGTGAAACGCGCCATGAAGCCGATAAGCAGCGACATCATGATGAGCGTCACAAACTCCGCCGCCGGCGCGGTCATACATCTTGACCTTAAGGATTCGCAGGGCCGTCCGATGCAGGCTGATTTCGAGCCCGAATGAATCGAAGACCCGAGCGCCGAGCTGAGCGTGATCGATAGTTCGGGCGGCGAGGTCACGGCGCTTTCGGACGGCGCCGATGTGAAAGCGCGGGCGGAGGTCTCGGGCGGCATACCCGCTAAAGCTTTGGTCCTTACCCTCGCCCGGTACAACGATGACGGCGCCTTGCTCGGCTGCGAGACAGCGGAGCTTAGGCCCTTCGGCGGCGGAAACGCCGCCGTCGAGACCGGCTCTGTGATGATCGGGCCCGGCACCGCGTATGTCAAAGCCTTTTTGTGGGAGCGCGGCAGCATGGCCCCGCTGCTTCCGGAAACGCGGATCGAACGCGCGAAATAAAAATTAGAAATGTAAAAAAGATCCAAAATATAAAATACAACTTCAAAAGGAGGGAACATAGTAATGACGTTAAAAACCAAACCGATAAAACTACTGGCGGCTTTTTTGACGGTGTGCATGGTGCTTGGCACGGTTTATTTCCCCGCTGCCGTATTTGCCGAGAATAACGACCAAACCGATGAAATCGCCCCCGGTTCCGAATACGCGGCAGCCGCTGCGCTCGCCGCCGATACTAACGTGCAGAGAGTGGTAATATTTAATGACGAAAAAAGCATTTCCGAAATGAAAACCGATGGCAATAAACCGGCGTCAACACCAAATCCTGAGGTAACAATGGAATCCGAAAATGCCCGAATGTTTGATCAGACTATGAAGCTTACTATTCCAACATTTACGTACTCCGGCAACAGCAACCATGGGCAGACTTACTATAACATGCCTTTAGATAATATATCTACATCCGGATATGACTATGTAAATGTTTGGCTATACTCAAATAGCTCTCCACAGGATAATGGTGAAAAATCAACACTTAATCTTGCTTTTAATTATGATAAAACTGCTGAATACACAGGTTACCCGATACCTGTTGAAGCTTTTGAATGGAAGCTGGTCTCGATCCCGACAAGTGAATTTAAGAATAACAGTACCGGCAGCACTGTTTTGCCGGCAAACCTATCTAATATCCAGTTCGGCGCAAGCTATACCAGCGCAAAATGGGGCGGCAAAAAATGGCGAAGTAATGTCGGCCCTGTGATGATCGACTATATTTATCTATCAAAAGAGGCGCCTCCCTCGGCCAGCCCGACTGTGACGGATACCAATATTGAAACCTTGAAAGCCGGAGAAGAAACGGTCCCGACAAAGCTTGACGGCAGCAACACTGTCACTTTCACTTTGGACCGCGATTTGGTGCCCGAGGCGGTGCACGAGGACAAGGTGACAGTCACAAAGGGCGGTCAAAAGCTTGAGAGCGGTTTTAAAATAGAGGTAGGCGATAACCCAAAAGAAGCGAAACTGATATTTGACAATGAGCTTGACGCGGACACGGAATACAAGATAACATTCGGCGCGGAAGCAGTGTATGACATATACGGCTATCCCAACAGCGCGTATGAAGAGATCAGCTTCAACACGGCTCCGGCTGCGACCGAACCGCCGTCGCCGTCTCCGGAGCAAACGGAAGAACCGTCGGCGCCGCCGATCGAGACCGAGGCACCGTCCCCGGAGCCGATAGAAACGCCCTCAGAGGCGCCGGAGCCGACAGACACACCGTCGGCGCCGCCGATCGAGACCGAGGCACCGTCCCCGGAGCCGATAGAAACGCCCCCAGAGGCGCCGGAGCCGACAGACACACCGTCGGCGCCGCCGATCGAGACCGAGTCGCCTTCCCCTGAGCCGATAGAAACGCCCTCAGAGGTGCCGGAGCCTATGGAAACACCGTCGGCGGCACCGATCGAGACCGAGTCGCCGTCACCCGCGCCGACAACTGCGGCACCGACGGAAACACCGACATCCGAGCCGACTGCGACACCGACGCAAACACCGGCCGCGGCCGATAAGGACGTCTTGAGCCTGCGTAAATTCAACGAAGACCCGGTAACAGACGTAACTTTGTCAAAGGGCACAAATCAATACTCCGATTCAACTCCGTCGATCGAAATGACGGAGGAGGACACCCGTATGTTTAATAAAACGTTTAAGTACACAATTGCTAAGGGCGCCTATGATAGCGGAAAAAGTTACGGACAGAGCAAAGTCAGCGGACTGCTGGGTGAAGAAGCGAGTATTTCAACCGAAGGTTATAATTACGTAAATCTTTGGATAAATTCAAAAGCTCTGCCAAAACACACCAACGACACTGATCCGTCAACATTGAACATAGCCGTAAATGGCGATGATATCACATATGCTTTGAAGATAGATTGGAAAGACGGTTGGAAACTTGTTTCTATTCCTACAAGCGATTTTAAAATTTCGGATGGTAAAGCCGCGACCTTCCCGTCCGAGCTGAATAAGATGGAGTTTAACACAAATTACACTCTGTCGGGAACGGGCAATGACGGCAAGCGCTGGAAGGATGGCGGAGAGTTAAAGATCGACTATATCTATCTTTCAAAAGAGGCGCCGCCTTCGGCCGACCTTAAAGTGAGCGATAATATCAAATCAATGAACGAGAGCGACGGCACCGTGCGAGAAGATCTGGACGGTGACAACACGATCACGTTCACCGCCGACCGCGTTCTGCTGCCCGAGACGCTGCACGAGAGCAAAGTGACGGTAACAAAGAACGACGAACCGATGCGGGAAGGATACAGCGTTTCGGTTGACGGCAATAATACGATAAAGCTTAAGTTTGACGCGAACCTTGAAGAAGATTCTGTATACAGCATAAGCCTCGAGCCGGGCTGCGTGTATGACGAATACGGATACACGCTCGCGGAGGCGTACGATGCGGAGTTTGCCACAAAGGGAGCCCCCGTGCCGACGGCGCCTTCGGAAACGCAGACGCCCGCGCCCACGCCCGCAAATACTCCGACGGAGACGCAGACGCCCGCGCCGACGCCCACAATGACACCGACCGAAACGCCGACATCCGCGCCGACAGCGACGCCGACGAAAGCGCCGATTCCGGCCGATACTGACGTGATAAGCCTGCGCAAATTCAGCGAAGAAACAGAAGACGGCGTAAGTTTGACCAAGGGCGATAATCAAGACTCCGATTCAATTCCGTCCATCGGAATGACGGACAAAGACGTCCGCATGTTTAACAAAACATTTAAATACGCGGTTGCCAAGGGAGCGTGGAAGAACAACGCAAATTACGGACAGAGCAGAGTCCACGGACTGCTGAGTGAAGAAGCGAATATTCAGACCGAAGGTTACAAATACGTAAATCTTTGGATATATTCAAACGCTCTGCCCAAAGACACCAACGGCAGTGATCCGTCAACGTTGAACATAGCCGTAAACGGCGATAATATCACATACGCTCTGCCGATCGATTGGAGCAGCGGCTGGAAGCTGGTTTCCGTTCCCACGACCGCTTTTAAGGGCCCGAATAATACCGACGCGGAATTCCCGTCCGATCTGACAAAGCTGGAGTTTACAACAAATTATTCTCTGTCCGGAACGGGCAAGGACGGCAAGCGCTGGGCGGTCGGCGGAGAGATAAAGATTGACTACATCTATCTCTCAAAAGAGGCGCCGCCTTCGGCCAACCTTATAATGAGCGATAATATCGGATCTATGACCGAGAGCGACGGCACAGTGCGCGAAGCTTTGGACGGCGAAAACACGATAACCTTCACCGCCGACCGCGTATTGCTGCCCGAGACGCTGCACGCGAACAAGGTGACGGTAACAAAGAACGGCCAACCGATGCGGGGAGGATACAGCGTTTCGCTTGACGCCGATAACGCGATAAAACTTAAGTTTGACGAGAGCCCCGAAGAAAACTCGGTATACAGCATAAGCCTCGAGCCGGGATGCGTGTATGACGAGTACGGATACACGCTCGCGCAAGCTTACAACGCGTCGTTTGCCACAAAGGGCGCTCCGGTGCCGACTCCTGCGGAAACGCATACGCCCGCGCCCACGCCGACAAAGACGCCGGCTCAGACGCCCGCGCCCACACCCACAAAGACACCGACGCAGACGCCCGCGCCCACACCGACCGCGGCGGCTCCGACCGAAACGCCGAAACCTGCCGATGCGGATGTGATCAGCCTGCGCAGATTCAGTAAAGAAACGGAAGACGGCGTAACTTTGAGCATGGGCAATCATTTCCCGGACTCGGCTCCGTCGATAGAAATGACGGAGGAGGACGCCCGAATATTCGGCCAAACATTTAAATACACTGTTGCCCGGGGCTCGTGGGATCAGACCAACGGAAATTACGGACAGAGCAGAGTTATCGGACTGCTGGAAGACAGCTCGGGCGTTTCGGCCGAAGGCTGCAAATACCTGAATCTTTGGATATATTCAAACGCTCTGCCCAAAGACACTAACGGCAATCCGTCAACATTGAACATAACAGCGAACGGTGACAATATCACATACGGCCTGCCGATAGATTGGGACACCGGCTGGAAGCTGGTTTCAGTTCCCACGACCGCTTTCCGTACCACGGGCAACGCCGTCGCGGAATTCCCGTCCGATCTGACAAAGTTGGAGTTCTCGACAAATTATACTCTGTCGGGAACGGGCAATGACGGCAAGCGCTGGGCAGACGGAGGAAAGATAAAGATCGACTATATCTATCTTTCAAAGGATGAGCCCAAGCTCGGAGGTCCGAAGGCGGCGTCGGATAATCTTGACAGCCTAAACGGAGGCAGAACGATCACAGTTACAATGGATAGGGAGCTTATTCCCGAATCGCTGCGTCCCGAAAAGATAATTGTCAAGAAGGACGGCGAGCTTGTCGAAGGCGGATATAAGGCCAAAGCGGACAAGACAAAGATCGACCTGATATTTGACGAAGCTTTGGACAACGGCGAGTACAGCGTTTCGTTCCTGGACGGAGCGATATATGACGTATACGGCTGCCCGACGCAAACGGGCGAATTTACCTACTTGGGCAGCAGTCTGCCGCAGAATTATACGGGCGCGCCTATCAAGGACATGGAAGTGTCGTTTGTGTTCAGCGATAATATAGCTATGCTCCCGAAAGACGCGGTAACGATAACCGACGGCAGCGGCAGTCGAGTTGGCGCATTCAGCGCGGACAACGAGAGAAAGCGGCTGACGGTGAAATTCACCGAGGACTTAAAGCCCGGAACAAAATACAACGTTGAACTGAGCGGCAATATCTCCGACAATATCGGCCAGCAGCTCGGAAGCGCGGCTTCATACAGCTTCACCACCGAGGAAGCGGGCATCAGCGTCGGAAGACCCGTGTTTGAAAATGCCGGCGGTGCCGAGACAAACTCTCTGCCGTCTGCGGGCGAGGTCGTTAACGCCAAGGTCGGATACTCGAATCTGTCGGGCCTGACGTCGGGTATCGTGCTGAAACTGGCGCAGTACGACAGCTCAGGCGCGATGCTTGAAATTGTTGAGAAAGAAGCGTCCGTGGCGGCGCAGTCAAGCGGTACAGCGGAAACGGCGCTCACGGTCAAGCCCGAAACAGCTTTTATAAAGGCATTTGTGACCGACGCCGACGGAAATATTATCAGAACCGACTACAGCGCGCTGGGAGCCGATAATTCCGAAAATCAACGCGTGTTCGCTCCCGAAGAAGCTCCGTCCGGCATCTTGTCTTTAGGCGCCGCCGACGTCAATATTGACACGCTGGATATCAGCGGCACATACGACGGCGCGAACGCTGTTCTGATAAGCATAACGTATCAGGACGGCACAAGCGTTCTTGATATTCCGATCTACGCGGACGCCGACGGAAAATTCAGCTGCAGCCACATATTTGACGATGATTCACTCAGCGGCAATTATACCGTAAGAGTATCCGTCGCGGGAGGCCGGACCAAAACCTTACAGACAGAATATCTGAGCGCCGAAAAGCGCGACACATTGCTTGATTTGTCCAACAATTCGACCACAGTTGACAAGCTCTCGGTATTTTTGAAAAACAATCAAAGCTCGCTCGGCATGAGCGGTATGAGCGAAGCGAAAATAGACGGCATTTCTCAGACCTTGTACGAGCAAAGGCCGTATGACAGCTACAGCGATGTTGAGGCTATGATCAAAAAGACCGAGGCGACGCTCGATGAGCTGAACTCCACGATTTGGAGCGGCATGACATCGTTCCTGGCGGAAAACCGCGATATGGTACTCTATGACAATCCCGATTACGCCTACTATTCGAGATTGAGCGCCGTTACCCGCAACGTGCTTAATCAGGAGATGCAAAAGTCACTGCCGATAGAAAGCTTCGAGCAGTTCCGCAAATTGTTCAGCCGCACGGTCGCCGACTACAAGTCGGGCGCTATAGGCAGCGGAACAACGACCGGCGGAGGCGGCGGTTCCGGAGGAGGCGGCTTTGGAGGCGGCTTTGGCGGAACCCTGGGCGGAACCCTGGGCGGAGGCTCGAACAGCGGCGGCACATCCGTCGTGTTCACTCCCGATGTGATCAATGAGTATGTAAACGGAACGGGAGGCGCCTCAGGGATCGACGCTGTGTTTGTTGATCTGAGCACCAGCCCGTGGGCAAAGGAGAGTATTGCGCGGCTTTATGAAGCGGGAGTTATATCGCCCGCGGCGGACAATTGCTTCAGGCCGGAGGATAATATCACCAGAGCCGAGTTTGTAAAGATGCTCACTGTGGCGTTCGGTTTGCAGCTTATATATGAAAACAGCGGCTTTACCGACGCTGTCGAGAACGAGTGGTACCAGCCGTATCTGTCATCCGCGAAAGCCGCGGGAATAATTCAGGGCTATCCCGACGGAAGCTTTGGCGTTGACGAGCCGATCAGCAGACAGGATATGGCCGTAACGGCGTATCGGACGGTAACGACCTTAAACAGGTCGCTGAAAACCGCCGCCGACGGCGCGGAGTTTTTAGACCGGGCGGATATTTCCGACTACGCGATCGAGGCAGTGGACGCGATGCGCCGCGCAGGCGTGATAAACGGCATGGAAGACGGAACGTTCCGTCCGCTTGAAAATGCCGCCAGAGCGCAGGCGGCGAAGGTAATATGCGGTCTGCTTGACGCTTTGATATAGGAGGTCTGTTATGAACAGGATCAAGATCATGAAAAGATTCGCAGCCGCGCTGCTGACCTTATGTATGCTGATTTTGTCCGTTCCCGCTGCTTCGGCAGCGGAGACGGACGATCAAGCGGCTCCGGAATCGGCTTTTGAACTGCTTTCGGCGCTGGGTGTGATCAGCGCGGAGGAAGAACACGCATATGCCGATGAGATCACGCGCGGGGATTTTGCGCGGATGGTCATGGAGCTTGCGGGATTCAAATCAAACGGCGCTTATACCGGCAAACAAGTTTTTTCCGACGTGCCGCCGTCCGATAAAAATGCCGCTTATATTATGGCTGCGCGCGACGCGGGTTATATAAACGGAGAGCCGGGAGGAACGTTTTTCCCCAACAATACGATAACAGCCGCGGAAGCAGTAAAACTGGTCGTCAGCGTCCTCGGGTACGGACCGTACGCGGAGCAGACCGGAGGCTATCCGACGGGCTATATAAAAATCGCGAACCGCATGAATTTGCCGAAGGGTTTGAACGTGTCGGACGACACGCCGATGACCTGGGGAGATACTCTGATATTATTTGAAAATTCGGTCAACGCCGATATACTGGATATTGTCGAGACGGGCGGTTACGTGAGAATGCAGAGCACGCCGGGCAAAACCTTGCTCACAGAGAGGTTTTCGGTATACAGGACCGAGGCTGTGATCGACGCGAACGAGTATACCGCTCTTATGGCTCCCGACAGCGATCTGGGCGAAAATACGATATCGGCGGGCGGTGTTATTTACGACGTCGGCGACACCGACGCGGCGGACTGTCTCGGAATAAGAGCGGAGCTGTATTACGACAAGGATTCAAAACCGCTGCCGAAGCTGCTTTATATAAGACCGTCAAGCCTCAGGAACACGGTCGTGGAGCTCGACGCGGAGGATATCGAAGGATTAGACGCAAAAAGGCTTAAATATACCGACGAAAACGGAAATTCCGCTTCGCTGAATATCGCCGAGAACGCGTCGCTGATCTTTAACGGCAAAATGGCGGTGCTGAACGAAGAAAAGCTCAAACCCAAATCGGGAACGGTAAAACTGATTAGCAACAACGGAGACAGCGTTTTTGATGTTATTATCGTTATGAGTTATGACGCTTATGTCGCGGCGTCGATATCGGAACCGACTTTTTCCGTCGGCACGAAGCAGGGCGCGGCATTGACCCTTGACCCCAACGACAGCTCATATTTTACGATAATCAAAAAAGACGGCAAAACCGTTGGATTTGACGCTATAAAGCCCAACATGGTCTTATCCTATGCCGAGTCCGAGAATACCGGGAGAATCGTTAAAACAATAATACTTTCCGAAAATATCATAAACGGAACGATCGAAAAAATTAACAGCGCGGAAAAGCGGGTAACGATAAACGGCGTTGAGTATAGGTACGTCGAGGGTCTATCGGACAGATTTAAGCCCGGAAGCGAAGGCGCGTTTTATCTGGACGCCTTTGGCAACATAGTTTATCTTGACGGAACGCTCGACATTGTGTACGGATATTTAAACGGCCTGGAGCAGCAGATGTTCGGAAAGGTGATCTGTCGGATCTTTACCGAGAACAGCCGCTGGGGAACTCTTGCGCTGAGCGGCAGAGTGATGTTTAACGGCGAGTCTTTGCAGGACGAAGAGGTCGTGAAACGTCTCGGAAAGGAGCCGGAGCAATACAGACAGTTGATACGCTATCTTGTGAATTCCGAGGGCGAGATCATAAGGATCGATACCGCGTCACCTATAACAATGGGAACATACGAGGATGAGGCGGCAATGGAGAATGATACATTCCGTTTGTCGCTGTCCGGATCATTAAGCTATCGAAGCACAAATCAGTCGTTTAACGGTTTGGTGAGCATCGGGAGCTCGGCAAAGCTGTTTGTTATACCTGACCAGAGCTCGGGCAGCAATGAGGAGGGCTTTTTGCTCCTGCACCGCGATTCGCTGAAACAGGACGCCACGTATACATTTGAAGCTTACGACGCGAATCAATACCGCTCTTCGGATATATTTGTGTTAAAAAGCTTTACGGATGTTATAAATACCAGTTCTGCAATATCAAACATGATGCTGGTGGTAAGCAGAGGCCAGGTGCTGAATTCCGATAAAGAGATCGTCGAGTCGATAAACGGATATTGGCAGGGACGGGAGCTTGCTCTTCCGGTGAGACTGGGCGAAAATTCTCAGATCCAAAGCCTTGATATGTTAAATCCGGGAGACATAATTCAGTTTTCATACAAAAGCACCGGCGAGATCGATAATATTGAGAGAAGATACGAGGCGGGAGAGGAATTCAGCCTCAGTTCCTCAAATCCGTATAACGCTGTAAGCTTTGTCGGCGGAAAAGTTCTCAAAGCGGACACCGCGGGCAGCCGTATGGTGCTTCAATACGCTGACGACGGCTCATATTCGATTTATTCGATAAACAACACGTCGATATATATTTATGAGAGAAGAAGCAAACGGTTTACGGTCGGCAGCGCGGCGGACCTGATGGAGGGAGATATGGTATTCACAAGCGCTCGATATCTTATGTGCAGTGAATTGTTTATCCTTCGCGACTAAATAGGAGAACAAAAAATGACTAACGTATTAAAAAAACAAAAAAGCACGGGCGCGCATATAAATAAACCGCCGATCGGCAAGCGCATAAAAAAGGAACTTGTGCGCAACAGATATTTGTATCTGCTGCTGATACCGGTCGCGCTTTATTATCTGCTTTTTCACTACCTTCCGATGTTCGGAGTGGTGATAGCGTTTAAGGATTACAGCATACCGAAGGGAGTGCTGGGAAGCCCGTGGGTCGGCCTGAAATATTTCAAAGAGTTTTTCAGCGGAATATATTTTAAAAGGACGCTCACCAACACGTTTGTAATCAGTATTGCGGATATAATTTTCGGTTTTCCGATACCTATTATATTTGCGCTGATGCTCAACGAGCTGCGCTCGGGAATATTCAAAAAAACGGTGCAAACCGTGACATATTTGCCGCATTTCATATCTCTGGTTGTAATTTGCGGCATAATAACCGATTTTTTCGGCATGAACGGCGTTATCACAAGGCTGATCGAGCGTTTGGGCGGCGAAAACATATCATACATAGCGAGTCCCAAATGGTTCCGCACGATATTTGTTTCAACAAACATATGGCAGAGCTTCGGCTGGAACAGTATAATTTATCTCGCGGCTCTTGCCGGTGTTGACGCCGATCTTTACGAGGCGGCTACAATAGACGGAGCGGGTCGGTTCAAACAGCTGATCCACGTGACGCTCCCGGGTATCAAGGGAACGATCATGATCATGCTTATCCTGCGCTTCGGTCAGGTGCTCACAGTCGGATATGAAAAGGTAATATTATTGTATTCAACTTCCACTATGGATGTCGCGGATGTAATTTCATCGTATGTCTACCGAATGGGTATATCGGGAGGCCGATACAGCTACAGCGCCGCGGTCGGCTTGTTCCAGTCGGTTGTCAACGTCGTCATGCTGTTGATCGCAAACCGCCTTTCAACGAAATTCAGCGACACATCTTTGTTTTAGAGAGGAGGCGGAACAATGGTAAAAAAGAAAAGCAAAAGCGAGTGGGTTTTTGACGTGTTCAATGTGCTTATCATGTTGGCTTTGGCTGTGATCACCCTTTATCCGATTGTTTATGTGCTGACCTGCTCGATATCCGACGGTAATCAGCTGATGGGAGCGCGCGGCATGATGCTGCTGCCCAAAGGGTTCAGCCTCGACGCGTATAAGGCTGTGTTTAACAACCCCAATATTTTAACGGGATACAGAACAACGTTGATCGTTGTGGTTTTCGGAACGGCGATCAATGTGTTAATGACAGCAATCGGCGCGTTCCTTATAATCCAAAAGCAATTCGCGCCGCGAAAGATCCTGACATATTTAATGATTTTCACAATGTTTTTCAGCGGCGGTATGATACCGACATATTTGGTCGTGCAAAAGTGGCTGCACTTGGGAGATTCCCTGTGGGCGCTGATCCTACCGACCGCGATCAGCACATACAATTTGATGATAATGAAGTCCGGCTTCGAATCGATCCCGGACAGCCTGACCGAAGCGGCCAAGATCGACGGTGCCAACGATATTGTGATATTGTTCAAAATACTGTTTCCGCTTTCAAAGCCGATAATCGCGGTCATGGTACTGTTTTACGGGGTTCAGCACTGGAACTCATGGTTTCAGGCAATGCTGTATATCAGCACCCGCGGTAAGTATCCGCTTCAGCTGATATTGAGAGAGATACTGCTGATAAATGACACATCGGGCATGGGCGCGACGGGCTCTATCGGGGATCAGTATATGATCGGTGAAAGCATAAAGTATGCGACGATTATTGTGGCGACCGTGCCGATATTGTGTATTTATCCGTTTGTTCAAAAGTACTTTGTCAAGGGGATCATGCTTGGCGCTGTTAAAGGATAAAAGATATAAACATAAATATTCACATACTTTAAAGTACAGAAAGGAAGGATTGTAATGATGAAAAAAAGAAAAAAGTTGTTGGCAATTGTCCTGGCGGCGGCAATGACGCTGTCGGTCTCGGCGCTGAGCGGGTGCGGCGGTGATAAGACGGCAAACAGCGGAAGCGCGGAAGGAGGAGCGGCTAATTTTACATATTGGGCTCCGATGCTGTCCACAATCGCTACACGCGTCAATTCGTTCAACGACATAAGCATTTATCAACAGCGCGAGAAGGACAGCGGTGTGCATATAGATTTCACGCATCCTGCGCTCGGACAAGAAAAAGAAAAATTCAATCTTATGGTAGCCTCCCGCGAATTGCCGGATATGATCGAGTACGATTGGTCGACATTCAGCGGAGGTCCCCAGGCGGCGATCGACGAAGGTATAATTATTCCGCTGAACGATTACCTCGATAAAGCGCCGAACCTCAAAAAGGCGCTCACCGAGGGTGAACTGGCGGAAGTCTATGACAAAGGCTCAAAGACGGATTCGGGTGAATATTACGCGTTCCCCGCGCTCAACACCGGACAGTACCGCACATTTGGCGGCCCTCTGATACGCAGAGACTGGCTGGAGGAGCTTGGCCTCGATATGCCCGAAACGATAGACGACTGGACGAAGGTCCTTACCGCATTTAAGGAAAAGAAGGGCGCGGATGCGCCGCTCTCGCTTCCCTATTGGTACATCATCAGCGACAACAATGCCTTTAACGGAGCGTTCGGCATAGGAAAACGTCTCTATCTTGACGGCGACACCGTTAAATTCGGACCGCTGCAAGACGAGATGAAGGAATACCTTGCCGTTATGCGGGACTGGTATCAGAACGGACTGCTTGATAAGGAATTCGGCAGCGTTAAGCAGACGGCGGTCGACGCCAAGATAGTTCAGGGCAATGCGGGCGCGACTATGGGCACTCTCGGCGGTCAGCTCGGAATGTATTTGAGGCAGATGGAGAGCGAAGACCCGAGCTACGATCTGGCCTGCGCTCCGTACCCGGTACGGAATAAGGGCGATAAAAACGAGTTCCCGACAATGGAATTCGATGTTGCGTCGCGCAGCCTTGCGATAACAACGGCCTGCAAGGACCCCGAAGCCGCCGTTAAGTGGATGGATTTTTGGTATTCCGACGAGGGATATGATATGCTGAACTTCGGCGTGGAGGGCGTCAGCTACAATATGGTTGACGGCAAACACGTTTATACCGACACGATCCTCCATAACCCGGAAGGCATGAGCATTGCCGAGGCTCTCAGTATGAACAGCCGCGCGACGGGTCCCGCTCCGGGCTTTAACCAGGCACCGGAATATCTCGAACAGTATTATGAGTACCCACAGCAGCAGGAAGGCTTTAAAATGTGGGCAGAGGGCGTGGAGGACGCCAAACTGAGACTCATCCCAAGAGGCGTGTATGCGACGTCTGAAGAAAGCGAGGAGGTTTCCGCGCTTTACACCGATATTGATACATATTGCAATGAATCATTCTTGAAGTTTATTACGGGTGAAGATTCGCTCGACAACTATGATAATTTTGTAAATACGTTAAAAACAACATTTAATGTTGACAGATACATTGAAATAGAGCAAAATATGTATAACAGATATCTTGAAAGATAGAAGTCTGTGACGCAATAAATTTTTTCGATGAATGTCGGGTCATTCGCCGCGCATTATGATTACTCGGAGGTACGATCATGTTTCGGAAAATACAAGTTCGATTCGAAAAACACAAACAGTTTTATAAGCGGCTGATAAGCTACGCGTTGGTTATGTTTTTGGCTGTTATGGTAAATATGATCGGATACGGAGTTACCCTGCGCGTACTGGAAAACGAAGTCGAAAAGAATAATGTGAGCGTAGTTAAAAATATACGGCTGTCCTGCGACGGATTTTACAGCGAACTGATGTCCGCGGCATACAGCTTGCTGCGGTCCAGCTCGGTGCAGCACGCGGCGCAGGAAACGCTCAGTGATTACGAAAGGATCAAATATACCCGGGATGTCCAGCTTGATATGGCAGGCGTGATGAGCTCGGGAGTAGAGGACTGCGCCGTTCTTGTGCGAAACAATGATATGTGTATTCAGAATTCCTTTGGGATCTTTGATTTTGATATGGCATATAAGTATTATTACAGCAATTATTATAAATCAAAAGAGGAATGGCTGAGCAGTATATTCAGCGTGTCCGGTGCGAAGTTCATGCCTTTTTTCACGAACGGAACGGATCAGTCCCTTGAAATATCATTTGATGATGAGTCGGAGCAGTATACACCGGCCCGGCATGTAAAGCTTGACGGAACCCAGATGTTTTTGATTTACAGAATTCCGAATATCAATCAACAGATTGTGGTTCTTTTAAAACTGGACAGCCAATATATGTCCGAGCATCTGACGACGGACAGAAGCGAAACCGAACAAACATTTGTTATAGATGAAAACGGAGATGTTATTTTTGGCAGCGAGAACTGCATGAAAATCGAAAACTTAGAGGGGATAGGAAACGAGATACGCAGCTTTGATTCAAGCAAGTACATGGTTACTGTTGCCGATTCCGAAAACACGCCGTTCCGCTATGTGCATATGGTAGACAGCGAGTTATATCTGCGCCAAGTTAAGCGCGTGCGTAACGCGTTTGCGCTCGGATATTTACTTTGCGTGCTTTTAGCGGGCGGCTTGTCTTGGTGGTTCGCGCTGATCGGCGAGAAGCGGAAGCGCAGGATCGAAGCCGAGCTTGCCGAGCAGCGCAGATATTTGAAGCCTAACGTTTTGCGGCAGGCGCTTTTTGGAGAATTCGGCAGCCTGAGCGATGTGCCGGAGGGGTATAAGGATATTTTATCCGGAAACAGCTATATTGTGCTGCTTTTTGATGTTTTGCCGTTGTTTGAGGATGAAGAGGATGAAGAGGGTGTTGATATTGAGATTTTCAGTCAATATTTGTCAGCACGCATTTCAGACATCAGCGCCGGGTACTCGGTTGAATTTTGCACTATTGACGATATGTGCGCCGGGATCTTGCGGCAGGATTCCGATGCGGATCCGGAGGGGATAAGTTCGGAGCTTGACAGAATTTGTGTGTCGCTGGGCGCGGAGCTGAATGTTGACGTTTGCTGTGCCGTCAGCGCCGTGGTAGATAAAATCAGTGATCTGCCTAAGGCGTATGAGCAGGTTTGCGAAGTGATCAGCTTCAGATTTTTGGGCGACAGCAAAAACGTTTTTGTATATGACGACGTTTTGCAGGCCGCTCCGCGTTACAGCTTCACATTCGATTCGGGAAAGCGCATGATAGATATGTTTGTTCTCGGTGATTATCAAGGCGTTGAGAAAATGATAAATGAAAAGCTTGCCTTTTCAAATACGAAGCAGCATGTGTCGCTCGGAACGCTCAGAATGATAACCGTTGACACTATCCTGATCCTGCTGGAGGCAGCGGAGCGTATAGACGCGGACGAAGAAATGGATACCAGACAGTTGTATATGCTGCTTACGCAGCTGAATACCCTTGGGCAGCTCAACGAGGTTCGGAAAAGCATTTTGCAGTATGCCGAAGAAATGTGTGATATGGTCCGCAAAGGCACTCCCAAAAAACTCGGAGACAAATATCGGCATATTGAGGAATATATCCGCGAAAATTATACGGATAATGATTTGAATGTAAACAAGCTTGCGGATGTATTCAAAATAAACCGTTCGTGGCTTTCAAAAAATTTTCATGATGAAGTGGGAGTCAGCATTTCCGAGTATATCATAAGGTGCAGGCTCAATAAGGCGAAGGTGCTTCTTAAAACCGACATGACAGTGGCGCAGATCGCGCAGGCAACGGGATTTTCCGATACGGGACAGTATTGCCGTGCTTTCAAAAAATATGAAGGTATCACATCAATGCAGTACAGACAGCTTTTGGGAAACAAGCGGCAGGGCGAAAAAGAATAAACAACAGACTATTTTAATCCGTCGTCTCGCGCCTTACGAGTACCGGTGTTACTATTCTGTGCACCGGCGCTTCCAAAGGCTCGGGGCGGCGTTTTTTGCGTTCGTTCATCTGCATTACGAGTAGCTCCATAGCCTCGCGCGCCATTGTGTCGATCTGCTGGTCAACGGTGCTTATGGGGATCACCGCCTCGGAGGAAATCGGGGAATTATCGAAGCCGACGATCCTGTAATCGTCGGGGAGAGTACCGTGCTTGCGTATCAGAACGTTCAGCATAATATTCGCGTATGTGTCGTTCGGCATAAAAATGCCCTTCTTGCGGTTGGGATATTTCGCGTCAAGCGCCTCTATGATTCGCGTGATCCTTTCCTTTGCCGTGTTATGCTCCGCGCCGAGATCGACTATTATAAGCTCATTTTTAACGCCCCTTTCGGCGCATATATCCTTGAACGCTTTAACTCTGCCGTAAGCGGGGATCTCATCGGTCACGTCGGAATTGAGATGAATTAAAACGTCACAGCCGTTGTCGATCAAAAGCTCGGTCGCCTGCTTTGCACCGGCATAGTTGTCGGTATTTACGCTGCATACGTATTTATCCTCGCGCTCGATCGTCACGATAGGCACGTTGTACGACGCAAGCTCCCGCGATGGAATGGTATAGCTCAAAATTATCATACCCTCGATTTTATACGCCAAAAGCTCCGAAATATATTTCAATTCCGTTTCCTTATGCTCGTTGCCGACAAACACGAGGAATTTATAGCCGTATTGCTCATAGGTTGACAAAATGGAGTTGAGCATCGCGGCGTGATAATGGAAATATAAATTCGGAATAATGATCCCGACATACTCCGTCCGTCCGTTCGCGAGAATGCGGGCGACCTTGTTTTCCTTGTAATCGAGCGCCTCGAGAGCGTCGGCGATTTTTTCCTGGTTCTCGAGAGTAATCGAGTCGGGGTTGTTGAAATAGCGCGATATTGTCGTCTTTGAAAAGCCGGTGTATTCGGCAATATCCTTGAATGTGACGTTCTTTTTCTCCATAATACTTAGTCCTTTCATGTCCGTCATTGCCTTATAGAATAACATATATCTCACGAAAAATCAATAGAATAACCGGTTTTGAAACCGGTTTTGTTGAATGTGTATAAAACGCGTTTTCGATTTTTATACAATTGTTACGAAAATGAAATCGGGGCTTGACAAACGTATATGACAGGCATATAATAAAGCCATAAAGTAACCGGTTACTTTACCGGTTGCATATGTGCTGAAAATAAGTGTTTAATGAGAAGGAGGAGTCATGAAAAAGGCGATTTTATTAGTGGCGGCGCTGGCGGTTGCGGCATTGGTCAGCGGATGCTCGGAAAAGGAAGCAGAGCCCGGAGGCATAACGGGCTTTGACGAAGGAGAACAGTTTATCAAAATGTGGACTTACACGATTGAAGACACTCCCGAAGGCGAGGCGTGCAAGGAGTCGATTGAAAAATTCAACGAGGCGTTTAACGGAAAATACTTCGCTAACGTCGAATTTATTCCGAGAAACGACAACGGCGGCGGATATTCGGACAAAATCAACGCCTCTGTAATGTCGGGAGATTTGCCGGACGTGATCGCTGTGGACGGTCCCAACATTTCCGCGTACGCGGCGAACGGAATCATTCAGCCGCTCGCGCAGCTTACGGACGAGGAAAAGGGCGTTTATCTTGAGTCTATCATAGACCAGGGAACGGTTGACGGAAAGCTCTACGCGCTCGGGGCTATGGAATCGAGCGTTGGACTCTACTACAACAAGGACATTTTGCGGGAGGCGGGAATAGATGTTCCCGACGCGGACCACCCGTGGACATGGACTGAGTTTGCGGAGATCCTCGAAAAGCTGAAGCCGGTTATGGAAGCGAAAAACGGTTATCCGATCGATATGACGTTCCCTGTCGGCGAGACGAGCATTTACCTGTACGCGCCGTTTATATGGGCAAACGGCGGTGATTTGGTAAGCGCCGACGGATTGACGGCGGACGGATATTTCAATTCCGAATCAAACGTAAAGGCGATGGAATACTTCAAAATGCTCGCGGACAAGGGATATATGTCAAGAACACCGATAGAGCAGCTTTTTGAAAGCGGCAGAGCGGCGTTCAAGATAGACGGAGCGTGGGAGGTAAACACGATTTACGAAAGCTATCACGACATACATCTCGGCGTTGCGCCGTATGTTGTCGGCGATAACTGGAACGGCGGGAAATACGCTCCCTCGGGTTCATGGGCGTACGCCGCGACAACAAACACGAAAGACCTCGAAGCGTCGACGGAGCTTATAAAATGGATAAGCGGCACGGACAGCAGCATGCTTCTGTTTGAGAAATACAAGAGCCTGCCGTCAACGTATGAGGCCTACGAAAGAATACAGGAATTTTCCGAGGACGAAAATTACAGGGCACTGTATGTGCAGCTGAGAGATTACGGTCATCCCAGACCGAAAACGCCTGTTTATCCGCAGGTGAGCACGGTGTTCCAGCAGACGCTCGAGGATGTTGCGCTGAGCGGAATGGACGCGCGCGAGGAACTGGATAAATCTGTAGAAAGGATAAACGCGAAGCTCTCGCGTTACAACAGGAACAATGAGTAAAAAACATTCAAGCTCAATTTTGGGAATGTCATTTTTCGGACCGGCGCTCGTGCTGCTTACGATATTTTTGTTCCTTCCCATGATATTGACGCTGATATTCAGCTTTACCGATTACTTTGCCTTAAACCCCGATCTTACGCATTTTACGGGGCTGGGCAACTACATCTCGATATTCAAGGACGAGATGTTTTTGAAGGCGTTTATAAACACGGTCAAATTTGTGATTATAATAGTGCCGCTCCAGGGCGGCGGTGCGCTGGCTCTTGCGCTTTTGATCAACAGAGCTACATACTGTAAAAAATATTTCAAGGTCGCGTTTTTCGTGCCTGTTGTAATGTCACTCGCGGTCGTATCGACGTTATGGATGCAGATTTATAGTCCCGAGGGTATTTTAAACACGCTGCTCGGAAAAGTTGGTATCGCGCCGCAGCCGTTTATTCACGGCGCAAATCAGGCGCTGCCGGCAATCGCTATCATGAGCTCGTGGCAGGGCATGGGCTATCAGATGATCATATTCCTCGGCGGTTTGCAGGCGATAAACCCCGGACTTTACGAGGCGGCGGAGATGGATCATGCGAGCGCGTGGAAAAAGTTTAAGGATATTACGCTGCCCGAGCTGAAGCCGCTGTGCGTGTTCGTGTTTATCACAATAACGATAGGCGCGTTCAAGATGATAGTACAGCCTATGGTTATGACGGGCGGCGGACCGTCGCACTCAACATACACGCTTGTGTACGACATATATGAAACCGGCACGGTCAACTGGGAAATCGGTCTCGCGTCAACAATGGCGATAGTGTTCATCGCGTTCGTCGTGGTGCTGACTGTTATACAGACGATACTGACGCGTGACAAGGAGGATAAGGAGGAGAAAAATGATACTTACAAAAAAGCAAAGGCGCGTTGAATGGGTATTCGCCATAATTATGATACTTCTTTCGCTGTTATTCCTGTTTCCCGTGGTATGGATGATAGCGAACTCGTTTAAGCCCGACGCGGCTATAACAGCGGACATGAACTCGGTGCGCGCGTTTATCCCGCCCGCGCCGAGCGGTAATTTCTTCGATAACTACCTGTCTATCATAACAAACACGTCGTTTTTGAGATACATGGGCAACACCCTTCTTTACGCGGCGGCGCTGATAGTTTTAAGCGTAATCGTAAACGGACTTGCGGGATACGCGCTTGCTAAAATAGATTTCCCGTTCCGCGAGAGATGGCTGCTTATAATCATGATGCTGATGATCGTCCCGACGGAAACGATTATAACGATCCATTTTCTGTTCATCGCAAAAATGGGACTTTTAAACACTGTGGTAGGCTACATACTGCCGATGATCGTAAATCCGTTTAACATATTCCTGTTCAGGCAGGTGTTCATAAGCCTGCCCGACGACGTGTGGGAGGCGGCGCAGCTTGACCACTGCAGCGCGATAAAATACTTTTTCACAATGGTTCTGCCGATGTCGAAAACGGTTGTCGCGACGGTGAGCGTGTTCACGTTCTTAAGCGTCTGGAACGACTATCTCTGGCCCTCGCTTGTGTTCACGTCGAGCGACCTCTTAACGGCGCAGATAGGTCTTAACTCAATTACCGCGAACGTGAACACCACAATGGGCATGACGCTCGCGCTTATCACTATGGTAACGATACCGGTAATCATAATATACTCGCTGTTCTCAAAGCAGATCGTGGAGGGCGTTGTGTCTACCGGTTCAAAAGAAGGTTAATTTGTTTTCGGCGTGACGGAGCTTCACTTTTCTCTCGCGGCTCCGGGCCGGCTTGATAAATTATAAAAGAAAGGAATAAGATCATGAGCTTTATAGAATTAAAAAACATATATAAAAAGTATCCCGGTGCGGACAAGAACTCGGTATCGGATGTTAGCCTTAACATAGAAGAAAAGGAATTTATCGCGTTTGTCGGTCCGTCGGGCTGCGGCAAATCAACGACGCTGAGAATGATTGCCGGATTTGAGGATATCACGGCGGGCGAGCTGTACATAGACGGTCAGAAAATGAATGAGGTCGCGCCGAAGGACCGCGGCATAGCGATGGTTTTCCAAAACTACGCGCTTTATCCGCACATGACGGTCGAGAAGAATATCTCCTACGGACTAAAGAATATGAAAGTGCCGGCGGACGAGATAAAGAAAAAGGTGGACTGGGCGATCAAAGTCCTCGGTCTTGAAGAGTACCGGCGCAGAAAGCCGAAAAATCTTTCCGGCGGTCAGCGTCAGAGAGTGGCTCTCGGACGCGCGATCGTAAAGGACACGAAGCTGTTCCTTATGGACGAACCGCTTTCAAACCTCGACGCGAAGCTTAGAGTAAGCATGAGAAACGAAATAAGCAAGCTCCACCGCCAGATCGGCAGCACCACGATCTACGTAACGCACGACCAGATAGAAGCGATGACAATGGCTGACCGCATCGTTATCATGAAGGACGGGATTGTTCAGCAGGTCGGCAAGCCGATGGATCTATACAAGCATCCGGCGAACAAATTCGTAGCGGGTTTTATCGGTTCGCCGCAGATGAATTTCTATAACGTTACGGTAAGCGGAAATGTTGTGACGTTCGAGGACGGCAGCAAAATCACCCTGCCCGAGTCGATAACGTCGAAGCTTGGCAGACAGGGCGAGTTTATCTTAGGCATACGCGGCGAAGATATCAAGCTCGACGCGCAGAATATTGACATCTTCAAAGCGGATAAGCAGAGCGCGGTCGTAGAGAACGTGGAAGTAATGGGCAACGAAAATAATCTGTACTTCACGTTCGGCGGCGCGTCGTCGGTCGCGAGAGTGTCAAAATATGAGGTAAGCGAAATAGGAGACGAGATAGAATTTGTATTGAATCCGATGAGAATGCATTTCTTTGACAAGGACACGGAGCTATGCTGTATTTAGGAGGGGCTGCATGGATAAAATACACTTAAAATCACCGAAAAACTGGATTAACGACCCGAACGGATTTATATATTACAAGGGAAAATACCACCTGTTCTATCAGCATTTTCCGTATGAGCCGCGCTGGGGAACGATGCACTGGGGACACGCGGTAAGCGATGACCTCGTAAGCTGGGAGCATAAGGATTTAGCGTTGTTCCCGTCAAAGAGCGCCGACAGAAACGGCTGCTTCTCCGGCAGCGCCGTCGAGCACGACGGCAAAATGTACATATACTACACCGGCGTTAGGTATCTCACGGAAAATCCGGAGGATATCCACACCTGCCCGGGCGATAACTTCGCGTCCTCGCAGATGATGCTTATAAGCGGCGACGGCGAGAGCTTTGACAACATGAACGGGAAAGCGACGGTAATCGAGCCGGTTGAAGATCCGCAAATCGGCTGCCGCTCCCACACGCGCGACCCGAAGGTATGGCGCGGCAAAAGCGCGTGGTATATGGTCGTGGGCAGCACGAGCGGGGGAAAGGGCAGACTGCTGTTTTATAAAAGCGCGGACTTAAAAAACTGGGAATATGTTAACTGCGCGTCGCGCGATGATCTCGGCCGGATGTGGGAATGTCCCGATTACTTCGAGGCAGAGGGCGCGCAGGTGCTTATGGTTTCTCCTATGGGAATAAGCGAGAGCAAGTATCACGATTTATCCGTGTGCATGACGGTAGAATTTGACGAGGAACGCTGCGAAATGAAAATTCCCGATGAATATAATATGTTCGATTACGGACTTGATCTGTACGCGCCGCAGAGCACGACCGACGCGGCGGGCAGACGCGTGACAGTCGCGTGGGCGAGAATGCCCGAGGCGGACGAGCGCGGCAGGAACGGTATGTTCTGTATTCCGAGAGTCGTCAGCGTGAAAAACGGTCACATATATTTCAGCCCTCATCCCGATATTGAAAAGCAATTTTCGCGGCGGATAAGCGATATAAGCGAGGCGGATAAGGCGGGATACCTCGTAAGCCTTGATATAAATGACGGAGAGCGCGTCGATATAGGCGGGTATATGATTGAGCGCGCGGGTCAAAAAATCCACGCCGACCGCTCGAATGTGTTCCGCGGACATGGCGATATCGGAACTTCGTTTGAAACGCCGGAAATGAGCGGCAAAATTCATCTTGACATATACGTTGACGAAAATCTTATCGAAACGTACATAAACGGCGGCGAGTATACGCTCAGCAATATCGTGTATGATTTGGGAAAATACGTCCGTGCGGACGGGGAGTGCGAAATCTATACTCTTTTGGGAGGCGAGGAAAATGAAAAAATTTGACGTAACGGCTCTGGGTGAGCTGCTCATAGATTTTACCGAAAGCGGAACAAGTCAGCAGGGGAATCCCGTGCTTGAAGCGAATCCCGGCGGCGCGCCGTGCAACGTGCTCGCTATGCTGAATAAGCTCGGCAAAAAGACCGCGTTTATCGGCAAGGTCGGCGACGACACGTTCGGACATATGCTGAAATCCGTCGTGGAGGAAAGCGGCACGGATGTCACGAATCTGCTTATGGACAAAAGTGTTCACACAACTCTCGCGTTTGTGCACACATACCCCGACGGCGAGCGCGAGTTCAGCTTTTACCGCGATCCCGGCGCGGATATGATGCTCGTAAAAGACGAGGTAAACGCGGATATAATAAAAAATTCAAAAATATTCCACTTCGGCACGCTCTCATCAACGCATGACGGAGTACGCGCCGCGACGCGTTACGCGATAGACGCTGCGAAAAACAGCGGAGCGTTTATTTCCTTTGACCCCAATCTGCGCGAGCCGCTTTGGGCTTCGCTTGACGACGCAAGGCGCGAGATCGAATACGGATTATCCGTATGCGACATACTGAAAATCTCCGACAACGAGCTTGAGTTTATGACGGGCACAAGTGATTATGACACGGCGGCGCGCATGCTGCGCGAAAAATACAATATCCCGCTTATGTTCCTGACGCTCGGCGCTGACGGCAGCCGCGCATATTACAATGACATCGCGGTTTACGCGCCGTCGTTTAACGACGTGAAAACGATAGAAAAAACAGGCGCGGGCGATACATTTACAGGCTGTATGCTGAGCTTTTTACTTGACTGCGGAATCAAAGATCTTACCGAGGAAAAGCTCAGGCAGCTGCTTACGTTCGCCAATGCCGGAGCGTCGCTTATCACGACGAAAATGGGCGCGCTTAAGGTAATGCCGGAAAAAGCGGAAATTGAGGCTTTGATAAATGAATCAGTTTTTTCGATATGAAAATACCAAAGAAGCTATCGCGGAATATGTATGAAGTGAGAAACTTACACCCCCGCACAAAGCGCGCAAGGATATACCGGGCGGCAATAGCGTGTTCCCCCCGCCCTCGCAGGCGGCAAAGTCATTAGACATAATTTTACGGTTTTTAGCCACAATATTCTTCTTGAAAAATCACACTGATTCATTTTATAATAAAAAAGGACAGAAAGTGAGATTAAGAAACATGACGGCTGTCATTAGAATCCGTTATCAAGAGGAATAAAATAAATTACTCTTCCCAATAAATCCAAACCGGGCGGAGCCGACGGCTCCGTCCGGCTCTGTTATTTCCGAGCGCGCGTGCCCTTTATTATTTCGCTTTACAGCGCAAACGATGCGCCTGCGCAAACAGTATTTATTTGCCGCCCCAAAGCGTTTTCTTAGCGCTTTGAAAAAATAATAATCAAGCGGATTTGTTGACAAAAATCAATGCGTGCTTTATAATTAGAGGCAGAAAGTGAGGTTGTTGATTGTGATAAAAGATTTGCGTGAGATCAATGAGCGCCGCGGATATGACGTTATTGTTGCCGGCGGCGGGATCGGCGGCATAGCTGCCGCGGTGTCCGCCGCAAGAAACGGAGCGGATGTGCTTTTGATCGAAAAAGGTCTGAACCTCGGCGGGCTTGCCACTGTCGGATTGATAAGCTTTTACGAGCCGCTTTGCGACGGCGAAGGTACTCAGATGATTTTCGGGATCGCTGAGGAACTTATCCGTCTCGCGGCCAAATACGGTTTTGACAATATTCCGGAAAGTTGGAAAAACGGCGCCGAGAAGCGGACAAACGAGCGGTTCGCGGGCCATTTTTCGCCGACGATCTTTGCGATGGCACTGGATAATTATCTTGCGGAAAACGGCGTGACGCTGAGGCTTGATACGTATGTCGTTTCTCCCGTCATGGAAGGCAGACGCTGCGCGGGTCTTATTACCGAGAGCTGCGGCGGCAAAGAGTTTTTTCCTGCCAAGGCGGTGGTCGACGCTACCGGCGACGCGCTTGTCTGCCTGAGGGCGGGGATCCCGACTGTGTCGGGCGAGAATTATCTCACATATTTGGTTCACGGAACGGATACGGAAGACGTTAAAAATTATATAAAATGCGGCAGGGGCGCCGCACTCAGAAAATGGTGGAGCGTCGGCGCCGAAGCCGACGGAAACGGCCATCCCGCCGGAGTCAGAAAATTCAGCGGGGATACGGCGGACGACATAACCGAGTTTATGCTGCTCGGTCGGAAAATGCTTTTTGATCAGATCAAGGACCAGCCCAAAGAAAGCCGTGAGGTTCTGACGCTCCCCGGAATACCGCCGCTGAGAACAATCAGGCATATTGTCGGCGCGTATACCTTTGACGGCTCGGAGGAGGGGCAGACCTTCCCCGACGCTATTGGCAGGTGCGGCGATTTCAGGACTGCGGGGCGGAGATTTGAACTTCCCGAGCGTATTTTGTATCATCCCGATTATCCAAACATTTGGGCGTGCGGGCGCATCGTTTCGGCTGAGGGCGACGGATGGGAGATCACTCGCGTTATACCGGTCTGCGCTCTCACGGGCGAGGCTGCGGGTGCGCTTGCCGCGCGATTTTGCTGTAGTTAATTGTGCGGTATCGATAGTGAGAGGGGGTTTCGCCGCAGGTGCGAATAAAGACGCGGCTGAAATAATGCTGGTTATCATATCCCAGCTCAGACGCGATCTCCTTGATCGTCAGCTGCGGATGGTTAAACAGCATTTCTTTAGCCCGAGACATTTTGTATTCCGTGATATACTGCAACGGAGTGGTGTTAAGCGCGGCGCGGAAATAGCGGATCATCTGCTGTCTGGAAACGCTGCAGTACGCCGCCAGATCGTTCAAACTGATCGGAGCCGAGTAGTTCCGCGCGATATAGCCCAAGGCGCGTTTCAGCTTTACGGGGACCGGTCGGCTGTCGCGGATGCCGGTGTCGGTCAGCAGAGTATCCAAAGCGTTTTGAGACAGTATCAAAAGAATTCCGCACAGGCTTATCGAGGATTGCAGACCGCACAAAAACATGCGGTTCTCGGAGTATAGGTTTATTCCCGAGAGCAGTTCCTCGAAGCGCTCTCGGTCGGCGATCGTGCTTTTGCTTTGCAGACAGATCGTGTTCGGAAGGGATATATCGTTTTCGCCGCTGAGAATTTCCGTGTCAAGCTTCAATTTAAGCCGATCAAGAGCGCGGACCAGATCTTCGGGCTCTTCCTGCGCGGCGCGGGAAGAGGTGGTAAAATGAATATATACCATGCTGCATTCTATATTGTCTATGGGGCGGCGGACATAAGCGGTCTCCGCGGGAATATAGAAAACATCCCCTTCTTCCAATATGTATTCGGTGCCGTTTGCGCTGACAGCGCAGCGGCCTTTTTTTATATAGATCAGAAGATGCTCTCTTTCCGCGATCTGCCATACGGTAGTCCTGGTCACCGAATAAAACCGCTTAATTAAGGGAAGCTCCGAAAGACTGAGGCTGTAATACATAAAAATCTCCTCCGTTTGTCTGCGCGCGTTAAATGTTAATATAGTGCACAAAAATGAGCATATTGTTTATTTACAATTATAGCACAAAATCTTAAAATGTAAATAGAAATTTATTTCATTTTGAGGTGATTTGCCATGAAAAAAAAGATATGGAAGGTAGCTGTGATCGGCTGCGGATTTTTCGCCGACGCTCAGTATTTTCCGTATATTGAAAAAGAGGCCGACGCGGTCTGCGTGGCGGCTGTGGATATTGTGCCGGAGCGGGCGCGGCATGCCTGTGAGAAATACGGCATTCCCGACTGTTATGAAAACGTGTACGAGCTGCTGGATCAATGTGATTTCGACATAGCGATCGATTCAGCGTCTATCCAGGCCCATCATGAGATCAACATGGCCGTGCTGGGAGCCGGAAAGCATTTGATATCCCAAAAACCCGCGGCGCCCACGGTGGAGCAGCTGACCGAGCAGATCGAAACGGCAAAGGCGCACAATGTAAAATTTTCATGCGTGCCGATCCATCCCATGCGCTATGATCTGAATATCGCCAAGCAGATGATGGCGGACGGCGCGATCGGAAACCCGTATTACGCCAAGTGCAATCTGTCCCACGGCGGTCCCGAATATTTTCAGTACCGCGACGCGGACCCGAGCTGGTTTTTTGAGCCGGGCGCGGGCGCGCTGGTTGATATGGGAGTGCACGGTTTGCAGATAGTGACAAGCATTTTCGGCCCCGCCAAAGCGCTTTCGTGTATGGCAAAGGTGACGACGCCGCTTCGGGAAGTGCGCTCGGGCGCGTTTGACGGCAAGAAGATAACCACTGACAGCATACCGGATCAGTATGTCATAACGCTGGATTTCGGAGACGGAAAAATGGCGCTGGTGGACACGGGATTTTCTCAGAAGGCAAGCCGTGCGCCGCAGCTGGAAATATTCGGCGACAGCGGAACAATTTCGTTCACTCGGCCGTATATGGAAAACCCGATCCCCGATGTGTATATAGACGCGCCGGAGCGCGGGGTCCGCGGCTGGATGCGTCCGATGGAGTGGGTAGATCCTCCCCGAAAGCTGCTCAGCCAGTGCTGCTGCCTTCGCGATCTCATTGAGGCTGTGGAGAATGACGCGCAGCCGACGCTTTCGCCGGAGCACGCGCGGCATGTGCTGGAGATCATGTGCAAGATACCTACGGCTGTCGAAAGCGGCAAGACCGTTACGCTTGAAACTGTATTTTAGGAGGCAGAAATAATGAAGAAACTCAGAGCTGCGTTTATCGGGATGGCGCACATACATTTGAATAATTTATCCCATGACTTCGCCTCGTATCCCGAGTTTTATGAAATTGTCGGCATGGCCGATGTTCCGCCTTATACCGAGGATGAGCTCAAGACGCGCATCAAACTGAACGCGCCGAGTGATCTTGACATCAAGCTGTGGGACGACTACCGTGAATTATTGGCACAGGATATCGACATCGCTGTGGTGTGCACCGATGTTAAGGACCACGCTGCGGTCGTTGAAGAAATTTTGGATATGGGTATAAGTGTCGTCGCCGAAAAGCCGATGGCAATGAACATGGCCGATGCGAAACGGATGTACCGCGCGTTTAAAAGAAACGACGCGGAGCTGTTCATAAACTGGCCGATCGCATGGTTTGCGAGCTTTCACAAGGCGAAGGAGTTGGCGGACAGCGGCATTGTCGGCAAAGTGCTGCGCGTGCACTACCGCAGCCCGTCGACGCGCGGACCTTATCCGCTTAATGAATACACGCCGAAAGAATTGTCAAACCTGTGGTGGTACAAGCATGAGCGCGGCGGAGGCTCGATCTGCGATTACGCCTGCTACGGCTGCGTGCTGTCCACATGGTTCACCGGCAAAACCGCCAAGCGCGTCAGCGGCATGAAAAAGAACTTTTTCCTGCCTTTTTCGGACGTGGAGGACTACTCGGTGTTCACCGTTGATTTCGGCGACAGTATCGGCCTGATCGAAGGCTCCTGGTCCACCATGAACAACGGCGAGATCGCCACCGGCCCGGTCGTGTACGGAAGCGAGGGAGTGATAGTGGCGGACAGGTTCAAACCGGAGGTTAAGATCTACAAGGATCTTGTTCCTTATAAGCCGTCGCCCACGCCGAACGAAGTATATCTGCCCGAAGATAACGGCGAGAGCCTCGCGCTGAATCTGATGAAGCATTTCCGCGGCGGTGAGCCCGTCTGCGAGCTGCTGACTCCGGATTTTAACATGAAAGCGATGGCGGCGTTTGACGCGGGAATGCGCTCGTGCGAGAGCGGGCAGATCGAAAAAGCGTATGACCCATTCGACCTTTAAGAAGCACCGATAATACAAACAAAAAAGCATATGTCCTTGGAGAGGGACGATAATAACTACTACATTTGATTTGCGAGGATAATTAAAATGGATAAAAAATTAAGAGTCGCCGTGATCGGCACGGGAATGATAGCCAACAGCGCTCACTTTCCGGCGCTGAATATTCTGCGGAAGGAAGGTCTGGTTGAAGTTGTGGGCGTGGCCGACATCCGCGAGGAAGCCGCCGCGGAAACCGCCAAACGGCATGACGTGCCCTATTATACCACCGACCCGCAGAAGCTTCTGGATGAGTGCAAACCGGACTTTGTGGCCGTGTGCACTCCGAATATGTACCACAAGGAATGGACGATAAAGGCGCTGCGGGCCGGAGCGCATGTTGCCTGTGAAAAGCCTGTCGCTCTTACTCTGGCGGACGCCGAGGAGATGTGGCAGACCGCCAAGGACTGCGGCAGACAGCTTTTTCCTTGCCAATGCATGCGCTGGCGCAACTATATGCAGCAGTCAAAGATATTGGTCGACAGCGGCGAATTGGGCGATATCTATTTTTCTGACATAGAATTTATCCGCAGGATCGGTATTCCGACCTGGGGAATGTTCCATATGAAAAAGCACAACTTCGGCGGTCCGTTCTGCGACCTGGGAGTGCATCTGATCGATTCTCTGCTCTGGATCGTGGGCGACAAAAAAGTCCGCTCGGTCTCCGGAAGCGCGTATACCAAGATCGCAAACCGCGGAGAGGACATCCTGCTGAGCATTGCCGAAAGCGGCGCGTATGACGGCACCTTCACTCCGCGGCCTTATGATTACCGCGAGTTCGACGTGGAGGATTTTGCCACCGGATTCATGCGGCTTGAGGACGGAATGAGCGTGAATTTCAAGTTCTCGTGGGCGCTGAATCTGCCCACGACCAACCTTGATATGGTAATATGCGGCGATAAGGGAGGACTTTCGGTAAACGGCGAAAAACTGTATAAGAATATCGGCCGTTACCAGACCGAGTGCGATATGAAATGGTTTGACAACGGAGAGTACCGCGGGGTTCCTTTTGAACAGCACCGGTATATGTACAGAAATATTATAAACACTCTGGCGGGAAAAGAAGAGTATCTTATTAAAAAGCACCAGAATTTAGAGGTCACCAAGGCCATAGAGTGCTTCTATCGTTCCGCCGCCGAGGGGCGTGAAATTCAAGCAAAGGAGCTGGTATAAATGATAAAGGCGGTTATTATCGGATTTTCACATATGCACTGCAACGAGGTGGCGCTGTATATCAGCGAGCAGCCGGATTTTCTGCTGGCGGCGATCGCGGACGTACCTTCCAAAGCGGAGCCTATCCCGCCCTATCGCTACACGCCGGTATGGAACCTTAATAACGTGAAAAGCAATTACTGTGATAATGTGTATGATGACTACAGAACTATGCTTGACGAGGTAAAGCCGGATATCGCGTTTATTCTCTGCGAGAACGGTCAAAAGCCGGAGATAGTTGAGGAATGCGCCAAGCGCGGCGTGAACGTTTCAATCGAGAAGCCTATCGCGGCCAGCTACAGCGAGGCGCTTAAGATAAGCGCCGCCGTTGAGAAATACGGCATTGAGGCTGTGGTCAACTGGCCGGTGGTCTGGAGGGATTATGTTCATCGGATGAAGAGCGCGCTTGACGCCAAGCTTGTGGGCGAGCCGCTCAAGCTTCGCTATATCAACGGCCACACCGGTCCTCTGGGCAAGGGCGCGAAGCATCGCGGCGTGTCCGAAAACGCCGAGGAAATGACTGACGACGCGCGGGCCAAAACATGGTGGCACCGCTCGGAGCTCGGCGGCGGCGTGTTCCTGGATATTTGCTGCTACGGCTGTCTTTTCACCGAATGGTTCATGGGCGAGGATGCGAAAAGCGTTCTCGCGTACGGCGCAAACCTCAATACGCCCTACGGAGATACCGAGGACAACTTTGCCGCAGTTGTGAAATACGACGGCAAAATGTCTGTGATCGAGGGCACATGGACCACGCCCAGAGCCGTTATCCCGTCGGGGCCCATGGTCATGTGCAGCGACGGAGTGATCCTCTGCACGGGCGGCGCGGAGAATATGCCCGACGTAAAGGCCTATGATATGTACGGCGCCGAGGCGGAGGTCCCGAAGCTTGAACTTAAAGATAAGTATAGAAATATGCCGTGGCATTACGCGAATCACGTAAAGACCGGAGAGCCGATCCATCCCATGCTGACCTTAAAGGCCAATATGGAGGTCATGGCGGTACTGGACGCGGCTGTCCGCAGCTCCGCCTGCGGAAAAGAGGTGCCCGTCCATGGTTAAAGGCATGGTGGCGGATATTCAGCGGGCGTCCATCCATGACGGCCCCGGCCTCCGAACCACGGTGTTCCTCAAAGGCTGCCCGCTGCGGTGCCTATGGTGCCATAATCCCGAATGTATCTCGTTTAACCGAGAGACTTTGTATTATCCCGACAAGTGTATTCACTGCGGTCGGTGCGAGGAGGGCTGCTTCGCGGGCGCGCGGGTGGTATGCGGCGCGGAGATGACCCCAGAGGAGGTCATGCAGCAGCTTTTGCTGGATAGAGATTATTATCAAAACGGCGGAGGCGTTACCCTGTCGGGAGGCGAGCCTATGGCTCAGCCCGAATTTGCGTTCGCACTGCTTGATTTGCTGAAAAATGAGAACATACACACCGCCGCCGAGACGAGCCTGTATCTGTACTCGGATGAGGTCATGAAAAAATTGGATCTGCTGATGGCGGACCTGAAGATATGGGACGATGAAACGCACAAGGCATATACGGGAGTATCAAACAAAACAATAAAAGAAAATTTTATCCGCGCCGACGAGCTGGGCGTTCCGATAATTGTGCGCACCCCGGTGGTGCCCGGGATCGAGCAGGGGATCCCCGATATATCCGAATTTGCCAAAGGGCTGAAACACTCGGTGAAATACGAGCTGCTGCCCTATCACCCGCTGGGTGTGACCAAACAGATCGCGTTGGGCGAAAAACCTATGCGGTTCGATATCCCGTCTCGGGAAAAAATGAAGGAGTTGAGTAAATATGCTTACATACGCTGACCGTCTGGCGGAAATGCGCAGAACAAAAATTCGGCACACGCTTGAGAAAAAGAAACAGAACGGATATACGGATCTGGACGATTTCGGCACGGTCCCAATTTCGGAGGGCTACTGCGTGGAGCCGTGGTACAACAGCGAAAACGGAAGCTTTTACGGATACGAAGGTATGTGCGAGAACTTCTGCCGCGTCATCAGCGCCCACGAGCCGTATATAGACCCCATGGAGATGCTTTGCGGCCGCTGGCGGGATATGCTGGTCAACTATCGCGGCGACCTGCATTATATGCCCGACTGGCTGAAGGAGAACGCCAAGAAGTGGGATTTTTTGGGTAAGGGCGCGACCAACCTATGGAGCAAACGCTGGGATGAGAGCCGCTTCCCGTACGACGACCTGAAACCGTGGCAGGAGAAATACAACATCACCACAGGCATTGACGGCGACGCGCATTTTGCGTGTGATTATCGGATAGGATTTGAGCTTGGCTTTGGCGGACTGCTGAAAAAAATACGGCACTATCGAACCGTCAACCCCGACAAAACCGACTTTTATGACGCGGAGGAGCGCGTAGTTCTCGCGATACAGGATTTTATACAGAGGCATATCGACAGGATAAGCGAGATGATCCCTGCCGAGACGCGGCCGGAGATCAAGGAGAACCTCGAAACCATGATGGAGACCTGCCGCGCGGTAAAAAATGACCCGCCCGCGACATTCAGGCAGGTCTGCCAGTGGACGGCCTTTTTCAACTGCGCATCCCGAATATACACCCGCGACGGAGCCGGCTTCCAAATGGACGAACTGCTTTGGCCGTATTACCGAAAGGATGTTGAAGACGGCGTTTTGGATGATGAGACCGCAAAGTTCCTGATCGCCGATCTGCTTTTGATCGACCCGCATTACTATCAGGTATCCGGAGTCGACGAGAACGATCGGGACCGCACCAACCATCTTTCGTATCTGATACTGGAGGCGGCGGACTCTATCAATATCGCCTGCAATCTGACGGTGCGTGTCCATGAGAACTGCGACAAGGAGTTTTTGAAGAAGGCGGTGTACTATCTCTTTAAAAATAAAAACGCGTGGCCGCGCTTCTGCAACGACAAGGCGCTTTGCGAGGGATATATGCGCAACGGCGCGGATAAGAAAACCGCCCGCGAGCGTATAGCCCTGGGCTGTAACTGGATGTGCGTGCCGGGCAAGGAATTCCCCATGAATGACCTTGTGAAGATCAATATCGCCAAGGTTATGGAGCAGGCGCTTCTTGATATGAAGCAGGAAAAAAAGAGATCCACAGCTCGCTTGTTTCAGCTGTATAATCAACATCTGAAAAAGGCGGTGGAGGTGACTGCTGCGGGCATCAACCTGCACCTTGATCACGCGTGGGAGGTCACACCCGAGCTGGTCATGAACCTGATGATGCACAATACGATCGAGCGCGGCGAGGACATCAGTCAATGCGCTGAGCTGTTTACCGTAGGGGTTGACGGCGCGGGTCTGGCGGTTGTGGCCGACTCATTCGGCGCGCTTGAGACGCGTATCGAGCGTGAAAAATTGCTGAGCTGGGACAAAATGTATGAGCAGCTGGAGGAGGATTTCTCCGACAAGCGGATAAGAGCCATGATGCAAAGCGCGCCGCGGTACTGCCAAGGCGGAACGGTTTCGGATGAATGGGCAAAACGCCTGACCGAAAGCTTTGTGTCGGCTATACGCGGACAGGAAATGCCAAATGGGCGTAAGCTGCTGCCCGGCTGGTTCAGCTGGTCGCGAACGATAGAATACGGCTCGGTAGTCGGAGCCACGCCCAATGGCAGAAAAGCGGGCACGCCGATCTCGCACGGCGCCAATCCCAATCCGGGCTTCCGCCGGGACGGCGCAGTGACGGCGCAAAGCAACGGGATAGCCTCGGTGCAGTGCGGCTTTGGCAACACCGCGCCCCTTCAGCTTGAATTTGACCCGAAGATCACCATGGAAGAGGGCGGTGTGGATCTGGTCGTGAACCTGATTAAGACCCACTTCAAACAGGGAGGTACCCTGATAAATATCAACATACTGGACGGAGAAAAGCTTATGGAAGCCCACAAGGACCCGGAATTGTATCCCGATCTGGTAGTGCGTGTGACGGGATTCACCGCGTACTTTGCCAGCCTGTCTCCGGAATTCAGACAGCTGGTGGTGGATCGGTTTTTATCGGGGATGTAACCGAAATGCGAATGACGACGCGCGTGCCTCGGTTTGGTTCGCTTGTGACGCGCAGTCCGTAGCCATCCCCATAGTACATATGAAGTCTTTCATTGACATTATAGAGGCCGTAGCCGCCCTTTTCTTTGGAACTGCGGGGCGGCTCTCCGTCCTTTAGTTCCATACCCATGCCGTTATCCGTTATATCAAACAGAATATCGTCATTCTCGCGGTATGCTTTAATGTGGATATGTCCCGGCAGTCTGTCTTTTTCCATACTCCGAAAGCCGTGCTTGATAGAATTTTCCACCACAGGCTGAAGGATAATTTTAACGGTCATACAGTCCAGAATAGACTCGTCGATATCATACGTAGTCTCAAACAGGTCGGGAAATCTTGTGCTTTCAATTGCCAAATAGCTTTTTACATGCTCAAGTTCGTCCGAGATTTTTATCAGTGTTTCGCCTCGATGCAGTCCGTTACGGAAAAATGTGGCCAAAGTTATCAGCATATCGTCGATTTCATACTGCTTGTTTTCCTTCGCTTTCCAACTGATAGAATCCAGCGCGTTATAGATAAAGTGCGGATTGATTTGAGATTGCAGCGCGTTGAGTTCAGCGATACGCTGCTTTTCTTTTTGTATCTCGATCGAGGAGATCAGACCTTTGATCTCTCTTGCCATTTTATCAAAACTCAGTTCCAGCACGGCGATTTCGTTAGAAGGTTTAGCGAGCTTAGGCGCCCTGAAATCCGGTGTGAAGTTTTCCATGTTTTGTTTCAGTCTCGATATGCGGTAAATCAGGCTTTTGGAAAGAAGGGTAGCGACGGCTATCGCCAGCAGCGCCGTCAGAACAAATGAATACAGAATATAGCGGATAATGGTGTTCATGGTGGCATAAAGCAGGCGGTTGGAAACAATGCCCGAAATTTGTATATGGTTGGCAATGGACGGGTTTGTGACATCGTAGGAAGCGAACCTGTAGTTTTTGAACGTTCCGGGAAAGACGTCCGTATCTTGGAACCATTCTGTGGGCAGATACATCAGAGAACCCAGATAGCGCTTGTCGGGATGGGAGATGATCTTTTCGTCATTGGAGACAAAGAAGATGCTTTCGTTGGAGTTCATGACGGAATGTGTGGCGCCGAGCTGCTCCTCGTCAATATAAAATATGATACTGCCCAGGTTATAATTGGTAGAATAACTGCGTACATTTTTTCCGACTATGCAAAAATACTGACCGTCCTTTTTGGCACATTCCGTGCTGAAAGAAAACTGCGTGTTGCTCAGGCTCCGCAAAAACGTGTCGGAAGGCGGCGCAAAGTCGGCGCTGTGGCTGCCGAAGCGATATAAGTCGCCTTTGGCTGTGACATAATCTATGCTGTCAGCCAGGGTGATGTTGGTCATTAATTTATTAAAAATATCCTGCAGACGGTTTTGCTTTTCCGCATAATCGAGCTGATCGCTGTCAACAATGCTCTGTATTTCACTGTAGCCCAAAAGATGCAGAGTAAAGACGTTCATTTTCGAGAGCATGATAGACAGACGTCCGTCGATCTCAGAAAATATGGGCGTTGTATAGTTTTCCATATACTGAGTGTCGATTGTGTTGTGGGTAAAATTATAGGCAAAGATCATAGCGGAAAAAGCGGGTACCAGAATGCAGAGCAGAATAAAGAGCGCAAGAAAAGTTCTGATCTTTAAGCCTTCGAAAAATTTTCTCATGCCTGATCCTCCTCTCCGTAGTCGGTAACGCTTTCTTCGATCCTGTGTGTAAGCCGTTCGAGACGCCGGGTCAAAAATTTGCCGTATGAAGAGATCCCCCAAACAGCAAGGACTGCCGCGGCCGCGAGAATGAGCAAAAGAGCTAAGGACATCAGAGCGGAGTTCTTATAGGTGGGAAGGCGGGAGCTCATCATTTGGACGCAGAGGTCAAACTCTTCAAGCGGCTGATTGCATATATAGATGTCGCCGGAACTCTGCGTATACGCTTCCGAGGAAAACGGGGCGTCTAATTTCAAAATATCCTGCGGCAATTCGGAAACCAACGGCAGGAAGGTATTGTCGGGAAAGCGTATAAGAGCGACCGTGTTAGCGGTGAAAGAATTGGTGTACATATCCAATGCCTCAAAAAATGAGGAAAATGACACGTCAAGCACTAAATATCCTACAATGGTTTGATCGTCTTGGATCGGGTGTGAATACAAGAGGTGCTTGGAGTAGTTCGGAAGGCTGCCGCACACCATCCATTGATCTGCGGCCTCCGCCGGGGGACGCGCCCGCATATCCGAAATATATGAGCGGTACAGCGCCTCGTATTCCGTGTTATAAAAGAACGCTTCGGTATCGGTATAGAGAAAAATATTTCCGATTTCCACATTAGAGCCGAGAAACTCCTGAAAGCCCTTCATAATAGTCGGCGAATGCGTCAAAATGGCATCCGACAATTTGTCGCCGTCCATAAACAGCAGCGCGGAATCCTCTATCATATTCAGGCGCAGCTCCACATAGTTGGAATACAATTCGCTTATATTTCTGAGTTTGTCCGTATAATCTCTATGCATCAGAGCGGAGTAGGATGTAAAAATTATGATAAAATACACAGACAGGACAAGCAGAATAATAGAGGTCACCGATATTACGATCTTTTTTCTGAAATAATCAAACATAAGCTATACCTCCGGGCTGCCGGGATAATCCGAGGGCAGATAGCCGGTCTGCTTTTTAAACACCTTGCTGAAATAATTCGCGTCGCGAAATCCCACGTTTCGGCTGATGTCCGCAATGCGGTGATTTCCGTCCTGCAGCAGCGTTACGGCTGTATTGATACGGTGCCGCGTGATGAATTCGTTAATGGTAGTCCCCGTTTCGTTTTTAAAAGTGTGCATCAGATGATATCGGTCCACGTGCAGATTTTCCGCGATGGTTTCTATGGTAATGGGGAGGTGGTAGTTGTACATGATATAAGTCTGCACATCCCGCACCAGCTTTGAGTGCGTTCGGGGCACTCTGACTCCCGCGTGGTCAAAGACAGAATCTACCATCGACAGAATATAATTTTCAATATCCGATATAAGATCCATATTTCCCAGCTCCTCCGCCGGGATAGGAATGGAGCCGAAGATCAGGCTGACGGCTTCCGCATTTGGCGCGCAAGTATGGATGATTTGCATGGCGAGAGCCGAAACCGCGTTTTTAATAGTGTTAATGTTGACGTTTTTCAGTTGGCGCAGCTTGGCAAAATACGATTTCAGCGCGCGGTCCACCATGGGTCGGTTAAGAATTTTCAGACCTTCCAGAAGATCCTCAAGGTCCGAGGATGTCAAAAACAACGCGGAGAGCTGATTTTTGTCGCTGATCTTGTCGGTGCTTTCATTATAATGTATGACGCAGCCATAGCCGTGCAGCGCCTTTTGCGAAACGGCAAAAAGCGATTCAAGATAGGCGTCGTGCACGCGCGTTATGCTGCGAAACAGTCGGCTGACGCCGATAGTGAAGGTAACGCCGCATTGTTGCGACAGGCTTTCCTTTACTTCGCTGATGATCCCGCAAATTGTATCCTGGACCTTATCGTTTTCACAAAAGCACAGCAGGGTCAAATGGTCATGCTGCGGCTGACAGATCAGCGCTCGATAAGAGGAAAGGAGCTGTTTGCGAAGGCGTTCGCCGAGCTTGTCGTAAATTTCCGGCTCAAAACTGCCGGATGGAGAATCAGGCTGAATCGTTGCTATAAAATACCAGCTGTCGGGAATATAGAGACCGTATTTTTTAGATAATCCGTCTATTGTCTCTTTGCTGGGCGGATTGTGCTGCAGCAGATGGAACAGGAACCGCTCGCGGGTCAGAACCTGATCGTTTTGGATCTTTGCCTTTACGTTTTCAAGAGTGGTCAGAAACTCACGGATCTTCAGGGGCTTGAGCAGATATGCGAAGGCGCCGCTTTCAATTGCCGCCTTTGCGTAGTTAAAGTCAGGATAGCCCGAAAAAATAATAACCTCCACGTGGGGTGCCAGAGCTTTAAGCTCTGCGATAAATTCGAGGCCGTCCTTTTTGGCCATGCAAATATCGGCGATGATCACGTTGGGGTGCGTTTGTTTAAAACGTTCCATGGCCTCGATGCCGTCTCCGGCTTCCGCAACAACCTCAAAGCCCAGTTTGTTCCAGTCAAAGCTTTTTTTAAGTCCCGCACGCACGGCGGGCTCGTCGTCCACAAACATGATCTTAAGCAAAGCATATCCCCTCCCGATTTAAATGTTTGTATTTTTTACAGTTTCAACAACCTTATATAATTATAACAAATTATCCGTAAAAAAGCAAGGAAATATTCAAAAAGGACACGAGCGGTATTTCATTGCAAAAAGGCGTATTTTCGGGAGATTCAAGAATTTTTATGCACAAATTTACTCATTTTACACATTTTATTCCTTGTTTTTGCCGCGTTTGTTGGCACATAATTTTACGGTTTTTAACCACAATATTCTTCTTGAAAAACCCCTATGTTTCATTTTATAATAGAATTGGGACAACGTAATAATACCGAGGAGGGAAAAATAAATGAAAAAGTATTACAGACATAAGATCCCGGTCGCGGCGCACCGAGGAAATTCCGAGTATTTCCCGGAGAATACAATGCCGGCCTTTGAATCGGCATTGGAACTTGATATAGACATGATCGAAACCGATATCCATATGACCAAAGACGGCGAACTTATCATTATACACGATCATTCGGTGGATCGCTGCACCGACGGCAAAGGCTTGGTTATGGATCTGACTTTGTCGGAGATCCGCGCGCTGGACGCCGGCAGTTGGAAGGGCGAGGAATTCAAGGGCGCAAAGGTACCCACGTTCCGAGAGTTTTTGGAACTTGTGCAGAGCCGAAAGGATTTGATGTTCAATATTGAGCTCAAAGACTATCCGCACCTTCAGGGCGATCGGGCTTACGAATCCTGTGATAAGGTCATAGCCATGCTGGAGGAATTCGATATGGCGGACCGCTGCGTTATTACCAGCTTCAGCGGCCGGCTGCTTGAGTATGTGGATGAAAAATACGGACAAAAGTAACGTCCATCCCGCCCAAATGCGGCCGG